>CAVEXN010000005.1:0-112222 GCA_963620035.1 Oscillospiraceae bacterium
CGAAACGCAGCCGGAAACACCTTGACTAACCTCGTTTACAACATGAACCGTTACGAGCAAATAATAAGACTTGGAATCAATTGATACACACAACAAACTGAATGTCAGGGTGTTACCCCCCCCCCAAAAAAAAACTATAATGAAACCAAAACAAAGGCGTTCCGAAAGAAAAAACATGTAATTTTGCAACGTCTTGTTTTCAGATTTATGTTTAACGAACCTCGCATAGTCTGAAGGTGAGGTGTAAAAAAGTTAATAATAGAGGTTCCCTTAATAATAGAGGTTCCCACAATTATAAACTCTATAAACCACCAAACTATGTCATCAAAATTCTTGTCCAAACTGTCAAAGGAAGAATATGCCACCCTTACTCTGAAACTGCATAGCATCCAGCACGGCAGGTGCTTCATCTGCGGAAAGGAAATAGACCTTGCTGTCCAGACGACCAACATTGACCACATCGTTCCTCTTGCCTCACGGGGACGGGACGACAAGTCTAATTTCGCCCTGACTCACGAAGCTTGCAACAAATCCAAGCAGGATGCCAATCTGCAAGTTGCAAGGGCTCTAGCGCATCTGAAGACTATTCAGGACAAGGTCAACACAGATGAAAAGCGCGCGGCTTCTCTTAAGGATCTTTTGCTCTCGGAGGGTGGCTCGCGCTATGACTTCTCCTACAAAGTCATAGGGGAAGAACTGCTGTACTCGTTCAATGAACTTGGGGATGTCACCGTTTACCGGAGTCTTATTTTCACTGATGCGCTCTCTGGAGAGAAAACGGCCTTTGTCGAGATCCCTTTGGAATATCTCTACCACGACGAAATCATCAATCCTCGCGGAATCAACAGTAGTATCAACTTGCTGGTCAAGGAGTTCTATAAGAAAAACCCGCAGCTTCATTTGACTCTCGCCCGACTCGATGGCGGGAAAATAAAAGTGTTTGACGGCCAGCACAAGGCTGTCGCTCAGATTCTTCTCGGGCAACGCAAGCTCCTCCTGAGGCTGTTCATCGCCCCGGATGTCAATCGCTTGACGGAGACTAACGCCAATGCCGGGAGCAAGTTAAGACAGATTGCTTTCGACAAGGCGATAATGAGGCAACTGAACAACACTCTCTACCAGGAAAGGGTCAAGAAATACCAGGATGACTACGGCTTTGCGGCAGATGATTTCTCATTCTCGGAACAGATGCTTTGCGAATATTTCAAGGGTGAAAATATCAAGAAGTACATCATTGACGCCGTGAAGAGTGCCATAACCTATTCCCCGGACAACAGGATGAAGGATTTTATTGATTTCGAAGGCAAGGGCAAATCGCTCCCGATTTCCCACAGTGCCTACGACAAGGTATTCCTGTCGTCGTTCATCGACAGCAAGCTGATATTGACGACGAATATAAATGCCGGGGCAGAAGACGGGACGAATCCAAGAGAACTGGAAATTGCTCAGATTTCAAAACTGCTCTCTCTCATCTCCGACACGCTCTATGGGGGTAAATTCAATCCGGAAATCGGAGTAAACCGAATAGAGAATAAAATCCTCGAGCAAAAGGATACAGACATAACTGATGCTCAGCTGATTGCCTACCGTATGAGCAAGGAGGAGATTGTTTATGCGTGGGTCCCATATCTGCTCCAGGTAATAAAGATGTTTTTTGTTAACACTGGGATAATGGACTACAAAGAGACGAGCCCGTTCCAGACGAAATTCCCGAACCAGATCTGGGCCAATCTTCAAAAATTCATTTACAATCTCTACAACCTGCCGCTATGGAAAGACCGTTCAATGGCCGGCACCCATTTCTCCGGAAAGAAGAACCCAGATTTCTGGAAGACAGTCTTCCGCACCGGCAAGACCCCCGAGGGCGTATCAGTCCTTGCTCAGCCTGTCAACTATATTGAGATGATCAAGTAAGTGAGACTATTATCCAAATGAAAATAACCAAAATAGTATTTCAAAGCATATTGTCGTCGTTTGTGACTCGGCGGCCGTTGAATTCCTCAGTTTTCTGCGGTTTTTCGGATTTCGACTGGGCGGAGTCTTACAGGATCTCGAGGAAGCTGGGGGTTATGGCGGTGGTTCTGGAGTCGGGGATGACTATGTTCATCTCTATTGCCATCCGTGCCACTATCGTCTATTCTCTGGTTGATACCTGCAAGGCCGTGGGAAAAGATCCACGTGAGTGGATGGAGGATGTCCAGGTTTGTATCCATGGTAACGGGAACAACCGTGGGGCGTTATGCGATCTCTTGTCCGACAAGTGGGCAATATTATCCAACTAAAATCAACCCGTTCCAACTTGAAACAACTTGGGCCAACTTGTCCCAACTTAAAAATCAGAAAACCAGGTCGTCTTTTATCGGAGGCTTACGAATGTGAGCCCCCGCAAATTCAACCATCACAAATGCATAGAATACTATTTATATCACAGCATTTTACTCCGGAGTTTTTTCGGGGTAATGATATTGCGGATGACTGGGCACGGAGGGGGTATGATGTGACCGTGGTGACGGGAATTCCCAACTACCCCAAGGGAAAGTTCTTCGACGGATATGGGCTTTTTAAACGCAGCAGGGAAGTCGTAGATGGGGTCAGGGTTATCCGGGTTCCGATTGTTCCGCGTGGGAATGGAAGTAAGGTGATGCTCCTGCTGAATTTCCTTTCTTACGGTTTCAATGCATCTGTGTTCCTGTTCTTTCATCTTATTCGCCATAAGTATGATGTATGCTTTGTGCAGCAGACTTCGCCGGTGAATATGGCGCTGCCGGGAATCTGGTTCAAGCGGCTGACGGGGAAGCCTCTCTACTGCTGGGTGCTGGATATGTGGCCGGAGAGCCTCAAGTATGGCGGGCATATCAACAATAAGTTGATACTCGGATATTTCGGAAACATCGCGCTTCAGATGTTCAAGGCTTCCGACAAGATTCTGATAAGTTCTCGAGGATTTGAGAAATGCATCACTTCTCGTGGGGATTTTGCGGACAAGATTGTTTATTTCCCGAATTGGGCGGAGGATGTGTTCTCGGGTAATTCTTCTTCTGAGACGACGATTCCTGCGTTGCCGGAAGGCTTCAAGGTGATGTTTGCGGGCAATGTGGGGGAGTCTCAGGATTTCGACCATATCGCCGAGGCGGCTGAAATGTTGGGAGACGATGAGGGGATTAAGTTCGTGATTGTCGGCGACGGCCGAAAGAAGGGCTGGCTCAATCAGCGGATTGCGGAAAGGGGCTTGGCGAACAGGATTGTGGCTCTGGGACGTTTTTCTGCTGAGGTTATGCCGTCGTTCTTCAAGGCGGCTGATGTGATGCTGGTTTCGCTGTGCGACAATGAATTGTTCCGGCTCACCGCTCCGGCGAAGATTCAGGCCTACATGGCGGCTGGGAAGCCGATAGTGGGAATGATTAGCGGAGAAGGGAATGCTCTCATCAAGGACTCAAGATGCGGAGTAGCAGTTGAGGCTGGTGATGCCGCTGGGCTTGTCGATGCGATTCGGAGTCTGAAGGTGATGCCTCCTTCCGAGCTTGCGGAGATGGGACGACGAGGCAGAGAGTATTGCCATCAGAATTTCGACAAGAAGATGCTGATGGACAGGCTTTGCGAGGTGATGGGACTTGAAAAGTGATGGCGGTGAGGCTATTCTTTGAACAGATTCGACAATGCACAGGTTGAACTATGGGGCATTTAAGACTGACAAAATATATTCAGACATATTCTTGGGCTCGCTCGGCTAAAGCAATTCCTACTGTTCCATCCATGCTCTATTGTAATATTGGAAAAGATGAAACCGCAGCAAAAAGAAAATACAGTAATGACTCGGAAGGTAAACTTGAATGTGAATATGTTTCGCAACATTCTTGTGAGTATGATGCAATCTGCGTCATGCTTATTTTTCCGTTTTCCCGTTCATAAGTCTAAAGTCCTCGCTGGTCTCGCGCCGGACGAAAAACGTCTTGAACCCTTTCTCCGTTTCCCGGAAAAATGCGGCTTCCGTGCGGCGAATAAAAGTAAAATCATTACCTTTGCACTCCGGTTTCTTTGGATTTTGGCTAAAGGACTTCACAAGGTTCAGAGGGTCGGAATGCCTGTCTTGCCGGTCGTCAGACAAGTCGATAGACGGGTGCGGAAAGGATAAAGACAGAAGTCCCTTAAAGTAATGAGGACCATGCTGAAGGAGATTAAATTAGAGCGATTTACTGCGTTCGACAATTTGGCTGTTACGTTGTCGGCGGGCATCAATGTTCTGATTGGGGCAAACGGGACGGGAAAAACACATCTGCTGAAACTTCTTTACGGGGCAATGCAGCAAGCCGATAGTCGAGTAGAAAAGAATATGGATCAGACACTTCTGGGGTTGTTTATGCCGGATTCGCTATCTCGTCTTGTGAAAAGGTCAGCAGGAAGAGGAAAAGGCTCGTTTGTTGTTTTCAGGAATGATGGAGACGGAGTGGAGCGCTCCTTGCGTTATGAACTGACTTCGCTTGGGAGGTCTCAAACGGTGAACAGCAGAGTTTGGAGTCGAGACCGAAGGTACAATGTGGTATATATACCGGTAAAGGATATGCTGGCGAACAGCCCCGGATTTAAATCTCTCTATGAAAAGCGTGAACTTTTTTTTGAATCCATTTATGCCGACATCATATCTTTGGCCCTTTTGCCTCCGACAAAAGGGCATCCTTCGAAAGAAAAGTCTACGCTCTTGGATAGGATACAACGTGTTATAGATGGAAAGGTGGAGAAGAAAGATGAGAAGTTCTATCTGAGGAATTCTCACGGAAAACTGGAATTTCCCCTGCTGGCAGAAGGCTATCGTAAACTGGGGTTGTTATATTCTTTGATACAGAATGAGAGCATTTCTTCTGACAGCATTCTTTTCTGGGATGAACCGGAGGCTAATTTGAATCCGAAACTGGCAAAAGAAGTGGTGAAGATTCTTCTTGAATTGCAGCGTATGGGAACACAGGTATTCATCGCCACTCATGATTATGTTTTATTGAAAGAATTTGAACTGGGTACAGATCCTAAAAGAGATAAGGTGGCTTATCATGCGCTATTTATAGAAAATGAGAGCGTGAATTGTCAGACGGCTTCCACTCTGGGCGAGATAAACCATAATGTCATCAATGATACTTTCGACGATCTATTGATGCGCTCTATAGGCGATGATTGGGAGGATTAGTCTATGGCAATGCAAGTGGAAACAGATGGGTTTGTTTTTGATTTCAACAACAAGGTGCAGAATGCATTTGTTTTTGACAGCGCAATGCATAATGGCATCAGGAATATGATGAAGTCTGTTGATGTCATAGCTGAGTTTCCCGATGAGTATCTATTCATAGAACTTAAGAATTATCTTCCCTTGTATGGCGGAATGGAATTCCGTTGCCCTTTGTGTGATGACAAACAACTGATAAAAACGAAATGCCCACTTTCTGATGATGATGGTAAACGTGTCAAAGCTACAGTTAAAAGAATTGCCCGTGACTTGCGCCAAAAGTATTTCGACACATTCCTTTATTGTTATGCGGAGGACAAAATGAATAAACCGGTTATTTTTATTTGCGTGGTGGAAGGCTGTGATACAGCGCTGGTTCTTCGTCTGAAAGATATTATCTCAGGGTTGATACCTAAAGGAATCCCAGAGCAAACAAAATGGGTGAAGCCGATTCTGAAGAATGTCTTCGTGGTGAATGTTAGCGCATGGAATGCCAGTAGCAAGTTGAAATGTTACGGGAATTGTTCTTTGTCTGTATAGTTAATAACTCGATTTGACGTGGCAATGCCATACGAGATCGACAGGAAGGGGGGCTATTATCTCATCAACACCGCCTTCAAACAACTCGAAAAACTCCGAAAAAAATTCGGCATACAACCTTAATCATCATCGGCTTCTAAGTGATGTCGATGTTATCGGTTGTTGGCCATCTCTCCCCTCGACAATTTTAGGAGCTGCTGATAGCACCTCAAGTTGAGATGTCGTTTGACGAAGCCAATCGGTTCCGTCATTTTTTTGCGGCAGGTGTATTGGTGTGTTAGTGCAGACAGGATGCGTTGTTGACAGGAGCCAAAGTTGACTTGAGACTTTTTTCGTCCGGCACACCCTAAGGAAAGTGCCCTCATTCGTAAAGTAGAGCGTGAAATTGTCCGGAAAACTTTTGTGGATGCAGAAGGATTGAGGACATCAGTATATGCCTCTCTTGTCAGATATCTTGAAGAAAAGTCTTACATCCATTGGCAACCTTTTGATGCGGCTTTTGATACTGACGCAACCTTGAACGATCCTGATGATGAAAAAATGAGAGAGTTCATCCGTGCGGCCCGTGAAAAACGCGAATTTCAACTTCCGAAAGATTCTTCGTCGGTCAAGTTGCTGACACAACTCTCTTTAATGGACGAACATGGACGTATTGCGAATGCCGCGATATTGCTGTTTGGAAAATACCCTCAACGTTTTTTTGTCACATCTGAGGTTAAATGCGTACAGTTCTAAGGAGAGGTAGTGGAGAAGCCTTTGCCGAGTTATCAGATATATCGCAGAACCGTGTTTGAGATGATCGATCAGGCAACGGCATTCGTTATGAGCCGTATAGACAATCGGACAGGCACTCGTGCAGACGGAGAATCAGCAGCAATTCCTACTGAATATGAACTTCCTCGTGATGCTGTGAGGGAAGCCGTTGTCAATGCCGTTTGCCATCGTGACCATACAAGCAACGGCAGTGTACAGGTGATGTTGTTCCGGAATCGTCTGGAGGTTTGGAATCCTGGACAACTCCCTTATGGATTGACTGTGCAAAAACTTTTCGGTCCTCACAAGTCTATTCCTGCAAATCCTCTTATAGCAGATCCGAAGTTTTGGGTTGGATACGTCGAAAAGGTCGGAACCGGAACGGAGGATATTGTGAACCAGTGTAAAGGCAAGGGAATTAAGATACCAGAATATCATCAAGAAGAGGACTTCAGAGTGGTAATATGGCGGTCGGGTGATCCAGGTGTCCTGCACTGGCTTCGGTCTCTGGAATGTCGCTCGTTGCATGGCACTGGAATTATCTCGTGGCTGCGTTGGTGGCGCTGTCTACAGCATATCTGCTGTTTTATGAAGAAGTACTACCACCTTTACGCGGAATATTTGGAATCACTTAACAAAAAAGCAAAGATATGACAATAGATAAAGAACTTATTGAAAGCCTTTTCGCCCAGGCCGCCGTTAACCCGCGCCTGCGGCAGAACTGCGACCTCCGCACCTCGCCGGACGACGGCAGCCAAAGGATGCTCAATGCGCTGCTGCCGGGTACGCAAATGCCGATACATCGACACACGAAATCGTCTGAGAGTGTTGTGGTTATCGTTGGCTCTATGGATGAGATATTCTATGATGACAATGGCACGGAGACGGAGCGAATTCACCTTTGCCCTGCTCTTGGCAATTACGGATGCCAGATTCCGAAAGGGGCATGGCACAGTGTTGAGGTGTTTGAACCTACCGTTATTATGGAAGCCAAGGACGGCCGCTACGGCGAAGACGGCAGCGAGCAGAAATAGGTTTTCTGTCTTGAGTTTTACGTTTTTTGTTGACATGACGTGGCGGAAATCCGGCATTATTGTTGGGTTTTCGCCATTTTTTGTAATAATGAACTGAAAGTGAGTATGTCAATCCCAGGGCTGACGTAACAATAATTGAATGAGGAATTAGGAATGAGGAATTGCGGATGGCAATATGTGTAACGCATCTAAATTCTAAATTCGTGAGGTAGCTGTGAGCGGCAGTTTCGTTTGAATCAATTTCTTTTCTATCTTTGCAACGGCGGTAAAATTTACCGCCGTTTAATTTACATGGTATGAAATTTTTCGACAGGACACAGCAAATCTCGGAACTTCAGGAGATGAAGAAGAGGTCAGAGGACAACCACGCTATGCTGACCGTGGTGACTGGCCGCAGACGAATCGGCAAAACTACCCTTATCGACAAGGCTATGGACGGGGAACCGTACCTCTATTTCTTCGTCGGCAAGAAAAACGAGGCGGTGCTGTGCGGCGGCTTTGCCGCGGAGATCCGCTCGAAGCTCGGCCTGTTTGTGCCGGAAAGCGTGAGGGCGTTCAGGGACATCTTCTCCATCCTAATGCAGGAAGGCAGTCACCGGCCGTTCACCGTAGCCATCGACGAGTTCCAGAATTTCGGCGATGTCAACCCGTCTGTATTTTCGGACATTCAAGATATCTGGGACCGCTACCGCCAGAACACGCACGTACACCTCATTGTCAGCGGCTCGGTGTATTCGCTGATGACCAAGCTCTTCAGGGACAAAAAGGAGCCTCTGTACGGCAGGGACGACAAGACCATCAAATTGCAGCCGTTCTCACCGTCGGTGTTGAATGAGATCATGACCGAGTACGCTCCGGAATACACCAAGGATGACCTCCTGGCGCTTTACACCTACACGGGCGGAGTCCCGAAGTACATCGAACTCTTTGTGGACACCAGAGCACTGACGCGTGAGAAGATGATAGCGTTCATCTGCAATGCGGATTCTCCGTTCATTGAGGAGGGGCGTAAGCTTCTCATTCAGGAGTTCGGGAAGAAGTACGGAACCTATTTCTCTGTGCTTGAGTAGATTGCTGAAGGACATAACACGCAGGCGGACATTTCCGCATATCTCGGCGAGAAGAGCATCGGAGGCCAGCTCGCGAAACTGGGGGAGACCTACAATCTTATATCTAAGAAGCGCCCGATCTGGGCCGGGAAGAACAGCCAGACCGTTCGCTATGAAATCAGCGACATCTTCCTGCGTTTCTGGTTCCGCTATATCGAGAAGAACGAGTCGATGATAGAAATCGGCCAGTATCCGCTGCTTGCGAAGGTGATGTCAGACGACTACCCGACCTATTCAGGCGACACGCTTGAACGGTATTTCCGAGCAAGGCTCGCCGAGTCGCTGGAGTACCGCACAATAGGCAGTTGGTGGGATCCGAAGGGCTACACAGACTCGAAGGGCAACCACCAGCAGGGCGAAATTGACATCGTGGCGGTGAGTGCCGACGACAAGAGCGTGGACATCATCGAGGTTAAAAGGAATCCGGACAAGTATGACGCGAACCTGCTGAATGAAAAAGCAGAGTTCTTTGCCCGCAAAGAAAGTCGTCTGGGCAAGTACAGGAAAGTTCTCCGCTGCCTGTCGCTTGAGGATATGTGAGTTTTTTCGTCCGGCGCACAAGCCTTATGTCAGCCCGAGGAATGGACGAAAAAGGTTTTAACCCAACTTTTCCCGTTTGATAAGTTCAACATTTTTTTGCAGTTTCGGTAAAATAGCGTACATTTGCAACCGCTATTGAAACAGACATTATGGCACGAAGATTATACCCCATAGGCATACAGACGTTTGAGGAGATACGCCGTCTCGACAACCTTTACGTCGACAAGACGGCGTACGTCTATCACATCACGCACACGAGCGGCAAGTACTTCTTTTTGAGCCGCCCGCGGCGTTTCGGCAAGTCGCTGCTGGTCTCCACGTTCAAGAGTTACTTTGAGGGGCGTGACGACCTGTTCAAGGGGCTCGCCATCGAGGGGCTGGAGAAGGAGTGGGAGCAATACCCTGTGCTGCATTTCGACATGAGCCAGGGCAAGCATTTGGACAAGGAACAGCTGAACAGGTATCTGCTGAACATCATAGAGAAGCAGGAAGTCAAGTTTGACTGCAGGAGCAGCAAGCCGGACGTGAACAACCGTTTTGCTGACCTGATGGAGAACGTTCACCGCAATACAGGCAAAAAGGTGGTGATCCTCATCGACGAGTATGACGCGCCTTTGCTCGACGTGGTCCACGAGGAGGAGAACCTCGGGGCGCTGCGCAACGTGATGCGCATTTTCTACAGCCCGCTCAAGGCCGCCGAACCCTACCTGCGCTTCGTGTTCCTGACCGGCATCACGAAGTTTTCGCAGCTGAGCATCTTCAGCGAGCTGAACAACATCAAGAATGTGAGCATGGACGAGCCTTACGCCGGCATCTGCGGCATCACCAAGGAGGAGTTGCTCACACAGATGAGCGGAGACATCGACGACCTGGCAAGCAAGCTGAAACTGACGAGGGAGGAGACCATCCAGGAGTTGATGAACCACTACGACGGCTATCATTTCTGTTGGCCCTCTCCCGACGTGTTCAACCCATTCAGCCTACTCAACTGCTTCGCCGACGGCAAGATGAACGCCTACTGGTTCGGGTCGGGCACTCCCACGTATCTCATCAACATGATGCGCAAGTTTCGTGTACGGCCATCTCAACTGGGGAAGACGAAGGCAAAGCTTTCTTCATTCGACGCCGCCACGGAAACGATGACTTCTCTGACCCCTTTGCTATACCAGAGCGGCTACCTCACCATCAAGGACTATGACCCGGAGGTGGACATTTACACGCTCGACATCCCCAACAGGGAGATTTCCGTCGGACTGTTTGACAGTTTACTCCCCGGCTATCTGGAATCAGAGGTGGACAACGGTAGGGTAGTGATGGGCGACATGTCTGCACTGATCAAGCGGGGCGACATGGACGCAGCCCTGCTGCTGCTTGCCGATTTTCTGGAAACGGTGCCCTACTGCGACAACACCAATTTCGAGGGGCACTGGCAGCAGACTCTCTACATCATGTTCGCCCTGCTCACCAGCTACCGCATCCAGGTGGAGCAGCATACCGCCAAAGGCCGTATAGACATCACGCTGGAGACGGCCACGGCGGTCTATGTGATGGAGCTGAAGTTCAACAGACCGGCGCAGGAGGCCCTGGATCAGATTGACGTCCGGCGCTATGCAGACGCCTTCAAACTGAAGGGGAAACCCGTGGTGAAAGTGGGCATGAATTTCGCCGTTAAAGACGGGGTGAACACGCTTGAGTGGCTCATCGACTGAACGTTTTTTTTCAGGACTATGCAAAAACTTTCAGCCGTCATAATAGCGAAGAACGAAGAAGCCAACCTTCCGCGATGTCTTGCCTCTCTGCAAGGCCTCGCTGATGAGGTGCTGGTAGTCGACTCCGGCTCCACGGATGCCACGCCCGGCATCTGCGCTTCTTATGGTGTCCGGCTGATCGAGCATCCCTGGTGCGGCTTTTCCGAACAGAAGAACTTTGCCAACGGACAGGCCACTTACGACCTCTTGTTTTCGATAGATGCGGACGAGGCGGTGACAGACGAGCTGCGCGCCTCCATCCTGCGCATAAAAGAGCACGACACTCCGAACACGGTCTATGCTATGAACCGGCTGACCAACTATTGCGGCCATTGGATTCACCATTGCGGCTGGTATCCCGATGACAAGGTCCGCATCTTCAACCGACAATCGGCACATTGGGAGGGACAGGTGCATGAGACGCTTGTCCTCACGCCCGGCACGACGGTGGAGAAGTTGCACGGAAACTTGGCACACTATTCTTATTACACCGTCGGCGACCATTATGCCCGCACCGACAAGTATGCCGCCCTCGGGGCGGCGGAGGCTTTTTCAAGCGGCAAGCGGTTTTCTTTTATAAAAATGTGGACGCATACTGTTTGGCGTTTTATCCGTGACTATTTTTTCAAGCAGGGCTTCCTTGACGGACGCTATGGCTTTATCGTCTGCAAGGTCAACGCTTGGGGCACTTTCCGCAAATACAGTAAGCTACGGGCGTTGTGGAGCGAAAAAAGATGCTAAAGGCAAAAGAGGGGCGACAGGTTCACCTGCCGCCCCTCTTTGTTTATTGCTCCGTCGGCTATGGCAGTGCGGCAAGGATGTCTTCCACCAACTGTGGCACGGTGAGGCGGTTGGCGGCGAGCAGTTCGGGCACGTCATAGCGGTCTTCAAACTGCTTGCGTTCTCCGCGTACCAGCACGCGCATGCTGCTGTCGCCGTAGTAGCGGGCTATTTTCTCTCCCCAGCCGCCATCTGTCTGCCCGTCTTCGAGGGTGACAACGAGGGCGTGGTGCTGTTTCAGTGCCTCAAGGGTCTTGGTGTCGAGTGCGGTGATGATGCGCGGGTTTACCAATGTGGCATCAATGCCATGGTCGGATAGGGCGCTACGCACGTTGTCGCCGAGTTGGAAATAGGCACCGAGTCCGAGAATGGCCACACGGCTGCCGCTGTGCGCCGTTTCGTATGCCGGCAGCGACCAGTCCATATCAGCCGGCAGCGACAGCCCGCGCTCAATGACCCCGTTGACGGGCACACGTATGGCTACGGGATGCTCGCGATAGGCGATGGCCCAGTCCATCATGGCAAAGTACTCCTCGCGGCAGGTGGGCGCAAGATAGATGAGGTTGGGAATGTTCATCAACAAGGGGATGTCGTAAAGGCAAGTGTGCGTCACGTCGTTCATACTTTCTATGCCGCCCCAGAACACTAAAACCAGGGCCGGGCTGTTGTTGATGCAGAGGTCTTGCTGCAACTGGTCGTAGGTGCGCTGCACAAAGGTGCTGTAAACGCCCCATACGGGTTTGGCGCCGCGCTTGGCGGCCCCGGAAGCGAGTGCCACGGCAGTCTCCTCCGCAATGCCGACGTCAATGAAGCGGTCGCCGGCGCGCTGGCGACGCGACTTGCTGAACCCGAACACGGCAGGCGTGCCGGAGGTGACAGCAAAGAGTCCGGGGTGCTCGGGCATCAGTTCCAGCAGATGCTCGGCGGTTAGAGACTCGTAACTCTTGCCGCCGCCCTCAGCCTTGGGCTTGCCGGTAGTCAGGTCAAACGGCACGCTCCAGTGCCAACGCTCTTTATCCTGTTCGGCAAATGGCAGCCCTTTGCCTTTCAGGGTGTTGATGTGTACTACGATGGGGTGGTCACAGTCTTTCACCTGTTCAAAGGCGGCGATGAGCGCGCCGATGTTGTTGCCATCGTCCACGTAGAGGTAGTCGAGCCCCATGGCGCGAAACAGGTTGCACTCGGCCTGCCCGTTGGTCTCACGCAGCAGTTGCAGGTTCTTGTAGAGGCCGCCGTGGTTTTCGGCAATCGACATCTGGTTGTCGTTCACTACGATGATGAAGTTGCCTTGCAACTCGGCGCCGGCCACGTTCAGCCCCTCCAGGGCTTCGCCGCCGCTCAACGACCCGTCGCCGATAACGGCAATGATGCGCTCGGTGCCATGCAGCAGGTTGCGCCCTTTTACCAGTCCGCAGGCCAGGCTGATGCTGGTGGAGGTGTGTCCGATGACAAAATGGTCGTGTTCGCTTTCAGAGGGTTCGCTGTAGCCGGACACCTCATCATAGCGGGCGGAGTCCATAAAGGCCTCTTTGCGTCCCGTGAGGATTTTGTGCGGGTAACTCTGGTGCGACACGTCAAACACAATCTTGTCGTCGGGCGAGTTGAACACATAGTGCAATGCTATGGTGGCCTCCACCATGCCCAGGTTGGGACCCACATGGCCGCCGTGTTCGCTTACCTTCTGTATGAGGTGGTGGCGCACCTCGCCGACCAGCACAGGCAACTCCTGGCAGGTCAGTTTCTTGATGTCCTGGGGACCGTTTATTTTCTCGAGAATCATAATCGTAGTGCCTTTAAAAAACAGGCCGCAAAGATAGATGTTTTTGTTTTTCGGCAAGGTCCACCGCTCGTATTTCCCATGGCTGCCGAACGAAAGAGAATTTAGAATGTAGAATTTAGAGTTTAGAGCGTTACGCGTGTTGTTCCATCTTCCATCATAGTTCGTAAGTCTGCCCGGGCCTTGAGCGTTGGGTGAAAGAAGTCTTACGGCTAACTGTCCTTTTTCAGGGTGATGACAGTGATTTCGGAGGGGCAGTTGATTCGGAGGGGCAGGGTGCATCCGATGCCCGTGTTCACATAGAGCGACTGTGCTCCTTGGTGGTACCAGCCCGCAGACTCGCGGAAGGTTCTGTCGGCGAGTGTTTTGCCAAACAGCCTTACTTGCCCGGCGTGGGTATGGCCGCTCAGGGTGAGGGGAACGTCGGTGGTGGGGATGACCTCGGCGCGCCAGTGGGTGGGGTCGTGCGAGAGCAGGATGCAAAAGCCGCTGCTTCGGGCCAATGCCTGTTCAAGGTCGCCGCAGCATACGGAGCGGAAACCCTCGTTGCCGCACGAGCAGTTGTCAACTCCGGCAACCGTTATGGTCTGCCCGTTGCGGCTGATGGTGATATGGCGGTTGCGTAGCAGCTGCCAGCCCAGGGTGTCTTGCTCCAGATGGGCGAGCCGTTCCGTCTCGTGGGCGCGTTCTTCCTCGGTGAGGCGAGTGTATATCATCAGGTCGTGGTTGCCCAGCACGCTGGCAATGCCGTTGGTGGCGTGGAGTTGTTGCAGAATGGGGACAAAGGGACGTGCTTCGGCCGTGCCCATCGTTACAAGGTCGCCTGTGAAGCAGATGAGGTCGGGGTGTTGGGCATTCACCGCCGCAACAATGCGTTGCAGTGCGGCAGGGCGGTCGTGGTAGGTGGAGAGATGCAAGTCGCTGATCTGCACAATGCGGTAGCCGTCGAAGGCCTCAGGGAGGTCGGGATGGCGGTACTCAAACGTCTTCACCTCATAGCGAAAGCGTCCTATAAAGAAGCCGTAGCCCAACACCAGCCAGGCTGCCACTGCCAACCCGAGCGCTGTGTAGCCAAACGGGGCATAGTCGGGCTTAGGGCTGTGCGCAATGGCGGCAACCATCCACCACAAAAGCCACACCGCATTGGGGAATGCAAACAGGACAATCCCTATAAACAGGGCGGCTACAAGTATCATCAAAAACGGCGACATGGTACTATAATATTATGAAAACACAGTATTGGGCTCCCGCTTGGGAAAACCGCCGCAAAGGTAACAAAAAGTCCGCCCACAAGCCCTTGCGGGCTTAGACTTAACACGTCTACTGCACGAAAGAGAATTTAGAATTTAGAATTTAGAGCGTTACGCAAGTCGTACCATCTTCCATCATAAGTCTTGCGTCAGCACGGGGATTGTGCGTGGGGTGAGAAAAAGTCCGAAAACAATCCGAAAATCTGCCTGAGGTGGGGCTGATTTCAGATTCGGAGTTGTCATATTTTTAAATATAATCGCTATAAAATACAGATATACAAGTATTTACAAAAATGGGGGGGGGTAGTGAAATGATTGTTTTTTCGTTATCTTTGCGACATCAATATTCTCCTTTTTATTAACAAAAATTTTTAATGATGGGAACAGAAGAAAATAAGGATGCTCAAATTCAGAATTCAGAACAGACTGCTGGGGTGGAAACGCAAGAATCAAACAGGTCTGGGAACGGCAATCAAAATCATATTTTAGCTAACACACAGGGGGCAAAGAAAGCACCGCAAGAAAAATGCCCTAATTGTAACGAATCTGTTTGTGCAGATGCCAAAGAATGCCCTAATTGTAGATATTCTTTTCGTCAACAAATGCGCGAAGGATTCTCGCGGCAGCAGATTTGGTATGGCGCGCCGGGTACGGGCAAGTCGAACGACATTAAAACGCTCATCGATGATGATTCAAGTTTGAAAGAAGACATTGACTATATCCGCACTACCTTTCATCCTGCCAGCGACTATTCCACCTTTGTGGGCTGCTACAAGCCGAAGATGGAGACACAAGGTAAAGTGATGATTGAAAGACCGGCATTGGGCGCAGATTACCAAGAATTTCCGGTATATAAGTCTGGCGGGAAATCTGTCGGACAGGCTCGGGAAGAAAGAATCGTCTATAAGTTTGTGCAGCAGGCGTTCCTCAAGGCCTATGTGAAGGCGTGGCGTAAGTATTTCGAAGAAAATGACGATAAAAGATTTTACTTAATCATAGAGGAGATAAACCGCGGTAACTGCGCCGAGATTTTCGGCGACATTTTCCAGCTGCTCGACCGCAACCAAGAGGGCTTCTCCACATATCCGATTACCACGGATGAGGATATTGCCGAAGAACTTAGAAAGGAGTTTGAGGAACTTAGAACGAAACTTGCTAAAAAGACTGCTTTTGAGCAAAATGTGCTCGATGGCTCTACGATGTGTTTGCCGCCCAACCTTTACATCTGGTGTACGATGAACACCAGCGACCAGAGCCTCTTTCCGATAGACTCCGCCTTTAAGCGCCGCTGGGATTGGAAGTATATGAAGATAAAGAAACCGAAAGAAAAAGACTTTAAGATTCGACTTGAAGACGGCACTTGTTACGATTGGTGGGACTTTCTGCAAAAAATCAATGAGTGCATCTATAAGGTTACCCGCTCGGAGGACAAGCAGCTGGGCTACTTCTTCTGCAATCCTTCAGGCGGCATCATCGATGAAGACATGTTCGTCAACAAGGTGCTCTTCTACCTTTGGAACGATGTGTTTAAAGATGCCGGCTCCAACAACAACCCGTTCAAGAAAAAAGTTGAAGAAAAAGCTGCAGATGAGAAGGATATAGAAAAGGGAATGCGGTTCGCAGATTTCTTTTAATGATTAACCATCAATACCAACAATATGAATAAAAAGAATATAAAAGATTTTTTGGACAATTTGGGAGTGAATGCATTGAAAGAAGAGGGGAAAGACAAAGGAAAAGGGAAGGACGAAGTTCATTCTGAAACAGTAACTGAAGTCAATGGATCACCAAAATGGAAAAAGAGTCCGGGAAAAAGCATTGTGATAACAATTGATGGCAAAACATACAATAGCGAAAAGACCGATGCTGCAAAATGGGTTTATATAAGAGTTTTAGAAGATATGATAGGAAAGAAAGGATACGAATCCATGAAGAGTATCATAAGCAAAATAAAGTCTAAGAATCAACAACTGACAGAAACCAATCTACAGGAGTCCCTTAAATCCAGATATAGTCAAATACAGAATGTTGGTGGTAGTAATTCTGGTTCTGTATGGATTTATTCGAGTTTATCAACTGAAGCTATAATTAAAAACATTGAAAAAATAACAAAAGCATTAGGTGTTTCTTGCACAGGAGAGATTTATGACAAAAAAACCAAACAACAGATAAACACCTTTTAATGCACATTCTCATAGAAAAATACCACTATCCCAAAGGAGAACTGAGCAAACGATTGTTCGGCAAGGAGTATGATGATAAACAATTGAGGGCGGCCTTGAACAATCTTTTCGAGGGGATAGAAGAGACGGCAGACTCCGATGAGGAGCAGCAGGGAACAGACGAAGGTGGCGAAAAGAAGGAGAAGAAGCCGTCGCACAGTTTCAAAACCGAGACGGTCGCCTTTAATATGGTGGGCTATTTCTACAGCAAAACGCTGAAAGATGTGGTGTTTGTGCTGCCCAAGGTGGTGTTGGATGACAATGATAAAGTCTTTGGCAAGTGTCCGGAAGAACTTTTGGATTATGATCCTAAAAAGTTGGAGCCGTCGGCTTCGGAGTTCCTTTTCGATTTCTCTGTCGAAATCTATGAGGCTATAAAACGGTTCAAAAAGGAGAATCCGGGCGCAAAATCAACGAGGGAACTCAATGTTGCGGAGGACAGCGCACCGCAAAGCGCAACCAGAACCGACGATTATCTTGGCGCCATCCTCTCGCTCCTCAAGTTCAACTGCGAGAATGAGACCTTTCTGCTCTTCATTGTCAAGAACCTGCACTCGGGCTACAACAAAATCAACTGGACACGCACTATCAGCCGCGCACGCGCCATCATCCAAGATGCCCTCCCAGTCTATCTCAACCCCGTAAACCGTAAGCGCAAGGTCAACTTCAACGAGGAACTGCTCATCCTCTATTACTCCATCCTCAACTACATCAGCGAGACCTACGGCAAGCCCGTGAACCTCAACTTCAACTTCCCGCGGCTTGATGCCGAGGAGATAAAACGCTATATGGAAGCCGACGGCGACACCTGTTACGGCTGCCTCCGCCTCAACCAGATCAAATACAAGTACTTCTCAGACAAATCGCTGCAGCTGTGGCAACTCTGCTACGATTTCTTCGACAAAGGCAGCCACGCCCGCAATACCACCCCAGAAACGGTGCTGGCAAGTTCGTTCCACACCCTCTTTGAGGCGATTGTCGATACGCTGGTCGGGGACAAGAGAGAAGGCAAAACCTTGCTCGCTGGCGGCAAAAATTTGCCCGACAAAAGCAGAATCGACCATCTGTATAAAGACATAGCCCCTATTGACATTATGGGTGATGCTTTTTATATGATTGACTCAAAGTATTATAACACAAATGCCAAGCACCTTTTGGTTAACGAGGACGGCAAAGACGAAACCTACAATGTATATAAACAGCACAAGTATGCCCAGGCAATGCGTTTCAAAGCGGAAAGCAATGTCTCGGAAGAATTTTGGAAAGATGTTAAAATGCGTGATGATTGGACGGAAGGCTACAATATCATCCCCAATTTCTTCCTGTCTGCTTATCTGGATGTCAACGGGAATGTTGATGACTCCAATGGGCACGGCATAGCGTTGTTTAAAGACAATGAAGTTGAGGAATCAGAGATGACGGATTTGTCTGAAGATACCAAAAGCGAAATCATGGAGTTTGCTGGCAAAGGTGTAATCTGGTGGGAGCATTTTGAGAACCGCCTTTTTGACCGCGACACGATGTTTCTTGCCCATTTCAAGATTAACCTCCGTTACCTTATCCAACTATACGGATGCAACGACGCAAACGAGTGTGAAGCGGCCAAGAAAGTGATGCGCAGTAAGTTCCACGATGAGATCAATAAGATTTTGACCGACAAGTACGAGTTCCACACGCTGAAGCCAAAGCCTTGTGTCAGTATGAAAACGTTTGTTCAGGACCATTTCAAAGAACTCAACGGGAAAATCTACTCGCTGGATGACGGTAATACGTTGATATTGGCGTTGGAAAACAATTCGTGTCAAAACGCCAGCCTTTTATATGAACTGCCTTTATATTTCGATTTAATAGACTTATATCCTAAGAACTAAGACTTTAGCGTTACGCAAGTCGTACCATCTTCCATCATAAGTCTTGCGTCAGCACGGGGATTGTGTGTGGGGCGAGAAACGTCTTTCCCGTTCAGCCGTTTGGTTTGTTGGACAGGGATACGGTGAAAGCGAGGCCGCCTTGTTCGCGGTTTCGTGCGCGCACGGTGCCTTTGTGGAAGATGACGGCGTTGCGCACGATAGAGAGGCCGAGTCCGGAACCGTCGTTCTCCTGTCCGCGTGTGCTTTTGGCGCGGAAAAAGCGTTCGAAAATCCGGTCAATGCTTTCGGGCGGTACACCGCAGCCGGTGTCGTAATAGACGAAGCGCAGAAACTTGGCGTTGCTCTCCGTAGGTTCTATGCAGAGCAGCGTGCCGTTGCCCGCATGTTTGACCGAGTTCTCCACCAGGTTGCGCAGCACGGCATAGAGCAGCGCGCGGTTGCCGTAGTAGGGTGTCGGGGAGGGGAGCCGGTTCTCGAAATGTTGGCCGTTGCGCGCCAACACGCCGGCAAACTCGTCGGCGATCTCGTCGGCGATCTGGTGCAGGTCGAGTTGCTCAAGGGGGAACTGTTCAGGCACCTCTTCCAACTTGTTTACGAGGGAGATGTCGCGTATGAGTTCCGAAAGTCTTACGCTTTGCAGGTACGACTGCCTCACAAAGGCGTCCCGCTTGTCGGGAGCCAATCCGGGGGTGTTGATGACGGTTTCGAGGTAGCCCCGGATGCTGCTCACGGGCGTTTTCAGTTCGTGCGAGATGTTGCCGGTCATCTGTTGTTTCAGCACCCGTATCTTCTTTTTCTGTTCCGAGTTTTTCTTGCGGTCGTAAAAGACGAAAATGACGAGAATGACCACTACGGTGACGGCAAACAGGGAGGATATGGTAATGAGCGCTCGCCAGTCGGGGTGGAAGTACAGTCGGGCGTTCACCTCAAAGGGCAGGGCCACGCGCACGATTTTGTCGTCAAACATCTTGGCGTAGTATAGGTATCTTGCTCCGTCGGTAGAGGAGTAGCGGGAGGCATAGCCGCTGCCGTCTTCGAGGCAGTCGGTCACTTCGGGGCGTTGGCGGTGGTTGTCGAGAGTGGCGGAGGTCTCGTGAGAGTCGAAGAACACCTGTCCCGAGGGGGTCATGATCGTCACGCGCAGGTCGGCGGGCAGGAAGCCGCGTACCCGTCCGAAATCGTCCGCCACGTCAATCATGTCGGCGTAGCTGTCGAGGCGCGACTGCAGGATGGCGCGCTTGTAGTTGTGTTCGCTGTTGACCTCCACGGCAATGATGGCGATGAAGAGCAGGCAGGCGATGAAGAGGAAGCAGTAGAGTAGGGGTTTGTTGTATTTTTTCATGGCGTTGTGGGGATGTCGCCGGTGTCGAGGCAATAGCCGAAGCCGGTTTTGTTGTGGATGAGGTTGCGGTGTTTTCCGAGGCGGTTGCGGATGCGGGCAATGTGTACGTCCACGGTCCGTTCGAGAACAAAGGGGGTCTCTTTCCACAATTGCGCCAGCAGCTGTTGGCGCGAGAAGTAGGTGTTGGGGTTGGCGGCGAGCAGGCAGAGGAGGTCGTACTCTTTTTTGGGCATCTCTATGGGGACATTGTCGATGTGTACCTGCCGCGCGTCATAGTCGATGGTGAGCGGGCCGTGGCGGAAGACGTTGCGGGGGGAATGCGGGCAGCGTTTCAGCACCGCTTTCACGCGCGCAAGCACCTCCACCAAGGAGAAAGGTTTGCTGATATAGTCGTCGCCGCCGGCGGCAAATCCACGCACCAGATCTGCCTCGTCGCTGAGGGCCGTGAGGAAAATCACGGGCGTGCCGATGTTGTTGCGGCGCAGCTGTTCCGCCATTTCGAAGCCCGACATGCCGGGCAGCATCACGTCAAGCAGGATCAGGTCCGGAGGGGTGGCGAGCGTCTTCAACGCCTGCTCGGCAGAGCCCGCCGCCAGTACCGTATAGCCGGCATTCTCAAGGTTGAAGGCGAGGATCTCGCGGATGTCGGCCTCGTCTTCAACCACTAAAATCGTCTCTTTCGGAATCATGGCGCAAAGATAGCATATTCCGTTAACTTTTGGTTAATTCGTTTCCGCCCCTCTTCCGGTGTCTCCAAAAAGAAGACTTTTGCACCGTTTTTTTCTTACAGGTATCAAGATATGGAGATTGTCTTTCTCATTGTCGTCATCGTCCTCCTGCTGCTTGCGCTGGTGGACCTGAATGTAGGTGTAAGCAACGATGCTGTCAACTTCCTGGGTTCTGCCGTCGGGGCGAAAGCAGCCTCTATGAAGGTCATCTTTATAGTGGCGTCGTTAGGCATTCTGTTCGGGGCCGTCTCGAGCAACGGTATGATGGAAATCACGCGCAACGGCGTGTTGCATCCCCAGTATTTCACCGCCAGCGAGGTGCTGACCATTTTCCTGTCGGTGATGATTGCCGACATCGTGCTGCTCAACATCTTCAACTTCATGGGCATGCCCACCTCCACAACGGTGTCGATGGTGTTCGAACTCATCGGCGGCGCCACCGCCATGGCTATCGTCAAGGCCGGCCTTGGCGGCAGTGATGTCCCCTTTGCCGCACTACTCAACACCGACAAGGCATTGACGATGATTCTCGGCATCTTTCTCTCCGTGGCCGTCGCATTCGTATTCGGCGTCGTGGTGCAGCATTTGGCGCGACTGCTGTTCACCTTCAACTACAAGAAAAACCTGAAATGGAAAATCGGCGTCTTCGGAGGCCTCTCCATTACTACTATAATCTATTTCGTGCTCATCAAGGGACTCAGCGATGCCGCTTTCATGACGCCTGCCGTTTCGGGTTGGATAAAGTCGCACACCTTGCTTCTGCTGATTTTCAGTTTTGTATTCTTCTCGGGGTTGTCGCAGATACTCTATTTCCTGAAAGTCAATGTTTTCAAAGTCATCATAATGGTGGGCACCTTTGCCTTGGCCATGGCCTTTGCGGGCAACGACCTTGTGAACTTCATCGGGATCCCGCTGGCAGGGCTCAGCACCTATCAGGACTTTGCCCACAATGCCACCGTGCCGATTGACCAATATACCATGGGAGCCTTGAACGCTCCGGCCGGCACACCTGTTTATGTGCTGGTCATTGCCGGCGCCGTGATGGTTTTCTCGCTCATCACCTCCAAAAAGTCGAAGAAGGTATTGCAGACATCCATCGGGCTTTCGTCGCAGGACACCAACACCGAGATGTTCGGCTCGTCGGCGGTGGCGCGCGTCATTGTGCGCAAAAGTCTCGCATCGGCCAACACGTTCCGGCGCATCCTGCCCGAGCGTTTCAAGAACTGGCTGCACAAGCGGTTCGACACCTCGATGTGCGACCCCGGCGAGGCTGCCGCTTTCGACCTGGTGCGAGGTTCTGTCAACATCGTGCTCGCCGGCTTGCTCATAGCTTTGGGCACTTCGCTCAAACTGCCGCTTTCAACTACCTATGTGGCCTTTATGGTGGCTATGGGATCGTCGCTCGCCGACAAGGCCTGGGGGCGCGACAGCGCCGTTTACCGCGTCACGGGCGTATTCTCGGTCATCGGCGGCTGGCTCTTCACGGCACTGGCCGCCTTCCTGCTCAGCTTCATCATCACGCTGATATGCCGCTTCGGCGGCGTCGTCGCTATGCTTCTCGTCATCTGCCTCGCCGCCTTCATATTCGTCAAGATGCTCTCCGACAGGAAAACAGAACCCGAAGACTCGCTACTCGAAACGCTCCGCGACTGCACCGACGAAGAGGAGTATTCGGACATCGTGCTGGGACATATCCGCCAAAGCATCTCCGGACTCGTGGAGTTCTCTCGCACGGCATTCACAAAAACCATTGACGGCTTCATCAAAGAGGACATCATCGCCCTGAGGCAGGTCATCGCCGACTCCAAAGACCGCAAAATCAAGATGAAAATCCTGAAAAGAAAGGAGATAAAGGCCATACAGATGTCGAAGAACAAAAGGATGATGAGGGTGAACACCTGGTTTCATCTCTCCTATAACTGTGTCGAGGAAATCCTCTACTCGTTGCGCCGTATCTGCGAGCCTGTCAAAGAGCACATCGACAACAGTTTCACCCCGCTGGAGGAAAAATACTTTGCTGAACTTGAAGAGGTGAAGGCCAAGGTGCTCTTCTCAATGGATGAGACCATCGATGTGATAAAGACGGGCGACTATACTGGCCTTGACGAATTGCGCGGCATCCTTAAAGAGCGCAAGGACTACATCCTGGCCATCCGCGACCGCCAGATGAAGCGCGTGCAGCAGGGGGGCGACAACCTCAACGTGGCGTTGCTCTACCTCAACATCATCCAGGAAGCACAGGAACTCATCAACGAACTGCGCCACCTACTCCGCGACATGTCGAAAATGCAGGAATAGGAAGCGGAGATTGTTGTATCTTTGCGGCCGTTTATAAACCTGCCGCTATGATTGTCTTCCAGAACAGCCGCGCCGTGGCACTCGATTCGCAAACTTCGTTTGAACGTTTCGCCCGAGATTTCCGCCTCGTCCACGCCGCGGGCGGAATCGTTGCCGACGAACAGAACCGGATACTGATGATTTTCAGGCTCGGCTGCTGGGATTTCCCCAAGGGAAAGACAGAGCCGGGTGAGCAGTATGCGCAGACCGCCCTCCGCGAGGTTTCGGAAGAGACGGGCGTCCACGCCTTGGAACTCGGCCACGCCTTGCCCGAGACCTACCATACGTACACATTGCGGGGAGAGCCGATACTCAAAGTCACCCATTGGTTTGCGATGCATGCCGCCAGTCAGCCTCTCGTGCCGCAGACTGAAGAGGATATTACGCAGGCAGACTGGATCCCCGCTTCCGACGTGGCAGGGAAACTGCAGGATTCCTATCCCTCCCTTGCGCATCTGTGGGCGGAGGTTTCGTCTGATTTTTGTGAAAGGAAAGATGAAGAATAATGTTCGGACATTTTTGTGGCTCTTGTTGGCGACTTTAACGCTGTCCTCGGCATTGCCGAGTGCTGCGCAGAACATTGCGGGCTATTGGCAAGGCATGCTGCATGTCAGGGAAGGAGACTCTTTGACGCTCGGGATGTTTGTGCGGCAGCAAGGCGACACGCTCAACCTCGTGCTGGACAGCCCTGACCAGTATGCCCTCGATATCCCTGTTGGCGGCATCAGCTTCGCTGACAGCAGCCTCTCTTGGAAGGCGCCGTCCATAAACGCCTCTTTCGTGGGGCGGTTGTCTGCGGACGGGCAGCGAATAGAGGGTGCTTTCAAACAAGGCAAGTCGTTTCCGTTGACTTTGGCCCGCGGGTTCGAGCGCAAGGTGTTTCGTCGTCCGCAGACCCCGCAGCCGCCCTATCCTTATCGGGAAGAGGAGGTGCGGCTCAAGGAGAGACGTGGACGGTATGACCTCATCAGCGGCACGCTTACGATGCCCATGCAGAGCCCCAAGGCTCTGGTGGTTATGATTTCCGGTTCAGGATGGCAGGACCGGGACGAGAGCCTCTTCGGGCACAAGCCGTTCAAGGTGCTGGCCGACATGCTGACGCGCCGGGGCTATGCCGTGTTCCGTTACGACGACTATCCCGCTGCCGTGTTCGCCCGCAGCACGACTTTCGACTTTGCAGACGGCGTGTCCATGATTATAGACACGTTTGCCCGCCGCCTTGACCTGCAAGGAGTCCCGATCGGACTGTTAGGGCACAGCGAGGGCAGCATTGTGGCGGAGATTGCCGCCTCGCGCGACCGGCGTGTGGCGTTCATCGTGTCCCTCGGCGGCGTGGCGCAAACTTTGCCTGAAGTGCTCCTGTACCAAATCAGGGTTGTCGCTGAGGTGGAGGGCACGCTCACCCCTGAAGAGATTGACAACTCTGTGGCATTGTCCGACGCTCTTTACCGCTCTTTCGCGAAGGCGGGAAATGCTGCCGATGCTGCCAAGACCCTTGGCAGGGTCTGGGAATGCCAGCAGGCTCGGCTGACGCCCGAACAGCAGCAACGCTACGGCTTTACCGACGAACGGAAAAGAACGACAGTACAGCAGATGTGTTCGCCCTGGTTCTTCGCCCTTTTTCGCCTCCAACCCAAACAGTACATCAAAAAGGTGAAATGCCCCGTGTTGACCCTCGGCGGCGCAAAAGACTTGCAGGTGGATGCTGTGGCAAACAATGCCCTCTTTGCCAAATATTTGCCCAAAAACAGCCGACACCGCTTCGTGACGGTGCCCGATGCCAACCATCTGCTGCAGCCGTGCAGGACCGGCAGCCCCAAGGAGTACGGCGAAATTGAAGAAACCATCATCCCCTCAGTACTCGACGCCATCGCCGGCTGGCTCGACGGCCTGTTTGTACAAGCCGTGGACTGACGTAAGACTTTTTTTCATCCGGCGCACAATGCCAGATAGGACTTAGGACTTATGATGAAAGATGTATGATGTGAAGAATGAACGACAGGCGTAAAGCCTTTTTTCAGAATTTAGAGTTTACATGAAAGAGTTCAGATGACAATTATTGAATGAGGAATTAGGTGTAGCGCCTCTAAATACTAAGATCTAAGATCTGAAATCTAAAATCTGTATCGTGTGGCGGACGTGCCTGAGTAGTTACCTTTTTTGTATTTTTGCGCCTCATTAAAAAATATGGGACGAATATTGGCCATTGACTATGGACAGAAACGTGTAGGCTTTGCCGTGACCGACAAATTGCAGATTTGCGCCAATGCACTGGATACCATACCGGTAGCCAAAGCCTTTGATTTTCTGAAAGACTATCTCCAGCAAGAGGAGGTAGATGTTGTCGTAGTAGGCGAGCCCCGCAAGATGGACAATACGCCCTCGGACTCCGCACGTTTCATAGAGCCGTTTGTCAACAGGCTTCGCAAAGCGTTGCCAACAATATCGCCGGGCACTACGATTGCACGTATGGACGAGCGTTTCACTTCAAGGCTGGCATTCCAGACGATGATTGATGTGGGACTCGGGAAAAAAGAGCGTCAGAACAAGGCATTGGTCGATAAAATCAGCGCAACAATCATTCTGCAGTCTTATATGGAACAGCAGGAAATAATAAAACAAAGAAATAAAGAAGATCAATGAAATTACCCATTTATGTTTACGGCGAGCCGGTATTGAGAAAGACGGCTGAAGTCGTGGATGTTGAAAACACAGATTGGAAGCCGCTGGTGGCAGACATGTTTGAAACGATGTACAATGCCAATGGTGTGGGGCTTGCCGCTCCGCAGATAGGGCGTTCCATCCGCCTTTTTGTCATAGATTCCGATCCTTTCAAGGAGGCGTTCCCGGATGTCCGTATCTATAAGGGAGCGTTCATCAACCCGGTCATCACGGAGGAGAGGGGCGACGATTTCGTGTTCGGTGAGGGTTGCCTCAGCCTTCCCGACCTGAATGAGGACGTGACGCGCAAGTCGCAGATACGTATAGAGTTCTACGATGAAGAGGGAAAGTTCCA
Organism: Oscillospiraceae bacterium; assembly: GCA_963620035.1. Taxonomy (GTDB): domain Bacteria; phylum Bacteroidota; class Bacteroidia; order Bacteroidales; family WCHB1-69; genus F23-D06. Next base: position 26,260 of record CAVEXN010000005.1, read on the forward strand.
TGACGAGGAGTTTGACGGTCTGGTGGCCCGCATCATCCAGCATGAGTATGACCATCTCGACGGCAAGGTCTTCACCGACCGCCTCTCGCCCATAAAAAAGATGGTCATCAAGCGTCAACTCAACGACATAGCGCAGGGCAAGTTCAGGGCATCTTACAAAACGGTCCACAAATAAGGAGGCTTTTGATGAAAGGTCGTCATCTTATACTGACAATGTTGTTTGCTGCCGTTCTGTTGGCGGCGGGTTGCCATCAGCGCGCCGCCAATGGTGAGAGCCGCAAGCTTGGAAACCGGCAGAAAGAGATTGTGGAACTGTACAATATGGCCGATTCGGTCTATTACAACGAGGGGCGCATCGACACGGCAATGTTCGCGCGCTTCATTGCGAAGGCCGTCTCTTTTTCCGAAGCCTATCCCAAAGACGAAATCTCCGAAAAGATGCTTTACCGTGCCGGAATCGGTAGTATGATTCTCGCCAAGGCCGCAAAGGACCGCATTCAGACCGCCGAATATGCCAAAAAAGCGCTCTATATATTCAACCTGTACCAGAAAAACTATCCCGATTCTGAAAACGCCCGCTATTGTTATTACCAACGCGGCATCATTTACGACGACATACTGGACGACTGCTCAAGTGCAGAAAACGAGTACCATGACTTCATAAACCGTTATCCAGACGACCCATTGTCTGCGCAATTGTCAGAATACATCAAAATGTTAGGCAAGTCGGACAAGGAAATTGGGAAGATGATGCACATCAACCGGATAGACTAAACGTCAAGGTCAAGTTTGAGTTGGCTTTTGAGATGGAAACTCTTGCGGTGGTAGGGGCTGGGACCGTATTGCCGTAAAGCGGCGATATGTTTCGGAGATGGATAGCCCTTGTTGTGTTTCCAGTCATAGACGGGATATTCCGCATCGAGCCGTTCCATCAGAGCATCACGGTAAGTCTTGGCCAGAATGGCGGCGGCGGCAATGGAGAGGTAAGTCCCGTCGCCTTTCACGATGCAATGGTAGGGGATATGCCAGCGGTCGTTGAAACGGTTTCCGTCGATGAGCAGCAGTTGCGGTTTTAGGGAGAGCATACCCACGGCCTCGTTCATGCAGAGGAAAGAGGCGTTTAGGATGTTGATTTCATCGATTGTCTTTTCCGAGACCTCCGCTATGGCAAAGGCGGTGGCGTCGCGCTCGATGACCTTGCGCAGCCTGAGCCGCCCGGAAGCGGTGAGTTTCTTGGAGTCCTTGATCTCCTCGTTGCTATAGTCGTGTGGCAGGATGACGGCGGCGGCACAAACGGGACCGGCCAAGCAGCCTCGCCCCACTTCATCGCAGCCGCACTCAATCAGGAAGTCGTCGGAAAAATGCGGTTTCAAACCCATAGCAGCAGAGCGTAAAAAGCAATAATCAGCAGGTCGTGGAAAGCAAACCTGCTCTTCTGTGTTGTGAGAATGCCGAAAAAAAGAGCAATCGGAGCGGTCATATAAATCAGGCAGTTGCGAAAATCAAGTCCGGAGAGCAGGATCATGGAGGCGGTGACGAACATAAGGATGTTCAGGGAGACCAGATGGCGGCGCAGCATAATGGCTTTGTTGTCGTAATAGAGTTTGAGCCGGATGCCGATGAACAGCATACTGGAAACCAGATAACCGGCAAAGATGTAGTCTTGCAAACGTAACTCTTTGAAATTGTGGAACAAATCAAAAAAGCGGAGATTCCGGAACGATTCCGGCAGTTCGGGGACTCGACCGAGGAAGAAATAGATACTGAAAAGGTAGATATAGACAAACAGTAAACCGACAAAGAAAATGGTGATTTTTTTTCCTTTGGAATAGTAGTGGTGAGCTATGAGCGACATCGTCATGAAAAGCAGGATGCCGATGGCGGCAGGGTCAATGAGCGAGGCAACACCCGTGAGGATGCCGGAGGTGAAAATCCGGTTGTTGACGACTCCTTTTTCCGTTTGCACTTTGGAATTGAAGAAGATGATGATGGTCAAGAAGAGAGTGGTGATGTGGGCAGGTCCTAAATTACATGCAAAACCCCCGATGTTTAACAGCAGGAGGAAAAACAGCGTAGGCATAAGGTTCCGGTTTTCGGAAAACTTGCTTGTGTAATAGAAACGCCAGATGAGCCAGGTCTCCACTAACAGCATAAGGATGGCGGAGATTATCCCATAAACCGGCCTCGCGCTCCAGAATGACACGAGTGACCGGTACAGCACTGGCTGGCCGTCGGCAGGACAAACCGTGAGACCCATGACAATGGAATATGCGGCCCAGCCTATGAGCAAAACAAGCGCGATGACCTGAATGACATTATGTCTTCCGAGACGATGGAACATTTTTCAAATTTGCTGCAAAAATACAAAAATGCTGCCACGTGGAATAAAAATGCTATTTTTGCGACTTTTGTGAATACATTGAATAAATAGTATATTTTATGAAAACATATCGATTTTCGGGAACTGCGCTCTTCATACTGACGCTCTTCTTTTTTTTGTGCGTAAATCCGCTCAAAACCGTCGCCCAGGCAGACAATCCTACTGTAGAAAGTGACGTTGACCCATGCGACACCGTCGTGATAGAACCCGACACGCTGCACTATTGTGTCTATCGTCTCAACCTTCCGTTTGTATTTGGCGACAGCAGCCTGTCGTCGCCAGGCGACTATACATTCCGTTACCAGACTGTTGAGACGGGGTGCGACAGTACGGTTGTCGTTCGTCTCAGGACACAAGATACCATCATTACCAGGGCAGTGACTTTATGTTCGCACGAATTGCCATATATTGAACGAGATTCGGCACTTTATGAAACAAAAACCTATTCATTTACGGTTCCGTCATTGGTTGACGGCTGCGACTCGATCTATTTTCTGCGCCTTTTCGTCATTCAGACCCCGGCTCCGGTCATCCACGGCAATCCGTATCTATGTTCCGGAGACTCTACAATTCTCTATACCGACTCCTGTCCCTCTTGCACCTACCGGTGGAGCACGGGGTCAGACAGCCTGTCCATCGTTGTTGACACGGCAGGGACCTATTCCCTGACGGTGTCCGCCGATGGATGCTTGGCCAAAGATTCCGTTGTGGTTTCTGATGCCTTGAACCCTGCGGTCAACATCGAGGGCGACACACAGATGTGCATTGGCGACCGGATTGAGCTTGCCTTGCCCGACGGGTTGTCTTATCGCTGGAGCACGGGCGACTCGTCAGCCCGCATACAGGTATCTCCGACCACGGACACGATATTTACGGTCACGGCTGCCGACTCGTTGACACACTGTTACAGCAGCGACACCATAGCCGTCTCCGTCCATCCGTTGCCTGTCGCATTCATCACCGGCAGTCCGCTGGAGATTTGCGAGGGAGACAGCGTGCTGTTCAAGGCCACGGGGGGCGTTTCTTACGAGTGGTCCACAGGCGAGCAGACAGACAGCATATATGCCAAGGACGACGGGGTCTATACCGTCGTTGCAACTAACGAACATGGCTGCAAAGACACTGCAAGCATTGTCCTTAAGGTGAACCCGTTGCCCGTCATTGTCATATCGGGGCAGACCGCTTTTTGCCGTGAGGAATCCACCACCGTCTCGCTCTCGGGGGCTGAAACCTACATTTGGAGCAATGGATCTACACAGACATCGATTACGGTATCCACTCCGGGAGTCTATATGGTTACAGGCACCGACAGCAAAGGGTGCAAGTCAACGGCTTCAGTTGAACTAACATACAGCGACGTGCGCGCCTCGATAGCGGAACGCTATACCTATTGCCAGGGAAGTACGGTCACTTTGCGTGTTCAAGGCGACTCTGCCAACACATACAGGTGGGACGATGGCACCGTCGGCGACACGCTGGTTGTGTCGGTAGAGGGCACATACCGGGTTTATGCCACCAATGCCTTGGGCTGCAGTACCTATCGGGAGGTTATTGTGAGAGAGTTGCCCATACCGACGCCAACGATATCGTATGTTTATGGAAGTCAGGTGATTTGCCAGGGCGGGAGCGTGACGCTCCGGGCCTCCTCCGTGGGCACGCCCATAGCCTCCCGCTATGAATGGAACACGGGCGCGACCACCAATACCATTAACGTGAGGGAGGAGGGGGTCTATACCGTCAAGGTCACAGCGGCAAACGGCTGTTCGGCGGTGATGTCAGAATCCATCATTGTCAACCCGAGTCCGGTGGTCAGCATATTGGCCCCGTCGTCGGTTTGCGTGGGCAACAACGCCACCTTGTATGCGGACTGCTCCACAGGGCGTACGTTCTCCTGGTCTAGCGGTCAGTCCACCCAAGCCATCACGGTGCAGCCCGATGCCGGAATCAGTTATTATATGGTCACTGTTGTGGACAACAACAACTGTTCTGCTACTGCCACCGCAACCCTTACTGCCATCGCATCCCCCTCGGTCTATATTAACAGCATGGTCAACGGCAGCGCTTCAATATGCCGCGGCGACACCATCAACCTCACGGCCAGCAACGGCGTCCGCTTCTTATGGAACAACGGCATGACGACCCGCACCATTTCGGCTACAACGGCCGGCATCTATTCGGTGACGGTTTACAACGAGGGCGGATGTTCAGGGTCTGGCACGCTCGAACTCTCCACCATGCCACTCCCCGTAGCATCCATAACCGAACATACGACGATATGCAGCGGACAGACTGCCACATTGACGGTTTCCGGCGGTTCAGGGTATGTATATCGCTGGTCTAACGGCAGAAGTACGAGCCAGATCGAAACGGGCATCGCCGGCGATTATACCGTCACAGTCACGAACACAAACGGCTGCAAAATGGAACTTGGCACTAAATTATCTGTCAATGAAGTGCCAAATGTGTCCATCACGGGAAATCTTTCCATCTGTTCCGGTGACGTGACGCAGCTCACCGCCAATGCAGATGTTCCGTGCCGTTATGTCTGGGGCACGGGCGATACGAACAGCAACATAAGCGTCAGCGTCACGGGGACCTACCGGGTGACTGCCCTGAACGGTGCGGGGTGCAGCAGCACGGCCACGGCGAGTGTGCAGGTGCATCCGCTGCCCGAGCCGCAGATAGCCGGCAACACCTCCATCTGTCAAGGGAGCGGCACGGTGCTCACCGCGACGGGCGGCGTGTCTTATGTGTGGTCAGACGGCTCTGTTGACAGTCATATCGCCGTGACGCCAAACGCCAGCAGCGTCTATTCCGTGACCGCTACCGACCGGTACGGCTGCAAGGCCGGCAAGTCAACGACAGTGACGGTGAAAGGTCTGCCTATTGTGCGAGTCTCCGGGAACCGGTCGTTCTGTGCCGGCGCATTGTCAACATTGACGGCCACGGGCGGTGTCTCCTATCAGTGGTCAAACGGAACCGTGACAAGCAACATCACCGTTGACGAGGCGGGAACATATACAGTGACGGCCACCAACGCAGATGGCTGTCAGGCATCGACAGATGTGGAACTGACGGTTGTGGAAGCCCCACACCTGTCCATCACGGGAAATCTTTCCATCTGTTCCGGTGCCGTGACGCAGCTCACCGCCAATGCAGATGTTCCGTGCCGTTATGTTTGGGGCACGGGCGATACGAACAGCAACATAAGCGTCAGCGTCACGGGGACCTACCGGGTGACTGCCCTGAACGGTGCGGGGTGCAGCAGCACGGCCACGGCGAGTGTGCAGGTGCATCCGCTGCCCGAGCCGCAGATAGCCGGCAACACCTCCATCTGTCAAGGGAGCGGCACGGTGCTCACCGCGACGGGCGGCGTGTCTTATGTGTGGTCAGACGGCACGTCAGGCAGCAGGATATCCGTGAACCCAAATTCAACCCTTGTCTATACAGTGACTGCAACCGACCAGTATGGCTGTCGGGCAAGCACTTCAGAAACAGTGACCGTGAAAGTGATACCATCCGTTCACATCTCGGGCACGCCCTCGTTCTGCTCGGGCGGCTATGCCGCTTTGACGGCTTCGGGCGCTTCCGAATATCTTTGGTCAACCGGTGCTAACACGAGAACTGTAAACGTGAGTGAGGCCGGCATTTATTCCGTCACCGCAACCAATTCCAACGGCTGCCAGAACAGTACCTCTGTCATGGTGACTGCTCTGGAATCGCCTGTCGTTAATGTGACCGGCAAGTCTTTCATCTGTTCGGGCGAGCGAGACACCCTGACGGCCAACGGCGCAATACGCTACGTGTGGAGCACGGGAGAGTCAGGGAACGAAATACTGACCATGCCGGCACAAACCACCGTCTATACGGTGACAGGCTATGCAGAGAACGGATGCTCGTCTATGGTGTCTAAAACGGTGAATGTGGAAGCGTTGGAAAATGTGCAGATCAATGGCTTGACGGAAATATGCCGCGGCGATACGGCTATACTGACCGCTATCGGCGGTGTTGCTTATCGCTGGGGCGACGGCTCAACCTCCAACAGCATTACAGTGACCCGGAGCGGCAGTTATATCGTTGAGGTCTCCTCCGCGGCCGGATGCGTGGGTTATGCCTCTGCTTCAGTGACGGTTCACCCAACGCCAATGCTTTCCGTCTCCGGTGTTTTCTCGCTCTGCGACAATGCAACCACGACCCTGACGGCTGACGGCGGCGACAGTTACCTGTGGAGCACCGGGTCACAACAGAATACGGTAACCATCAACGAGGCCGGCACCTATTCCGTGACGGCTTATAACACCTACGGCTGCATTTCCGATACAACTTTCGCCGTGACAGCATTGCCGATGCCGCAAGCGGTAATCTCAGGCAACACCGATGTCTGCGCAGGCGAATCAGGCACGCTGACGGTCACGGAAGCAGCACAATACAGGTGGAACACCGGGGAGACCAGACGGACCATTACCGTGACACCGACAGAAACCGCAGACTACTATGTTACAGTGACCAATGTCTATGGGTGTGTCAATACAGCACACACTATGGTCACCGTCAATCCGAGATACCAGAACCATTATACGGCAGAAATCTGTCAGGGAGAAGAATATCACCTGAACGGTTTCGACATACCTGTACAGGACGAAGCCGGCGTGTTCCTTTTTACCGACAGTCTGCAGAGCATACACGGTTGCGACAGCATTTTGTCGCTCACCCTCACCGTGAAGCCGCTCCCGGTCATCAACGGCACTATTCAAGGACAAGATTTAATCGGCAGTTACGGCAACTATTATTACTACTTGCCAGATGTGGAGAATGCCACCGTATTTGAATGGAGCATCTCTAACCCGCATTGGACACTCTCTACCAGTTCGGTCAACAGCGTATTCTTGGATGTCCAGACTTCAGGACGGGGAGAACTGGCCGTAAAGGCGCTCAATTCGTGCGGATACAAAGAGGCCAAACTCAACATAAGCTGCAATGTGGGCATCGACGAGTTTGTCAACGAAACGCAGATTCTGGCATACCCGAATCCCGTGAGCCAGTCCCTGAACATACGCTTTGAGAAAGCGGTCTCAATGGCGGCACAGGTGCAGATGCTGGACAATACCGGAAGATGCGTGTTCGTGTCGCAGGTCCCGCAAGACAAGATGCAGATTGACTGCACCCGATTTGCGGCGGGAGTCTATACGCTCCGCATCCTCGACGAGAACGGCACAACTGTCGACACCCGTAAGGTCATTGTCAGAAAATAACAGAAAAACAGATTCATTATATCAATCCGTAACGTAATAGAAGCATGGACTACAACTATCGTGAAATTGAAGCCAAATGGCAAAAGAGATGGAAAGACGCTAAAATCTACAAAACTGAAATTGACCGTTCCAGGCCCAAATATTATGTGTTGGATATGTTTCCTTATCCCTCAGGGGCAGGTCTTCATGTGGGACATCCGCTCGGATATATAGCCTCGGACATATATTCGCGTTACAAACGCCAGAAAGGATTTAATGTGCTGCATCCGATGGGCTATGACGCCTTTGGTCTGCCGGCCGAACAATATGCCATCCAGACCGGACAACATCCGTCCGTCACAACGGAAATCAATGCGAAACGCTATCGCGAACAACTCGACAAGATAGGTTTTTGCTACGACTGGGACAGGGAGTTCAAGACTTGCGACCCCGAATACTACAAATGGACACAATGGACGTTCATACAACTCTTCAACAGTTATTATTGTTATCAGGCAGACCAGGCACGTCCTATTGAGGAACTGAAGGAGGTGTTTTCCAAACAAGGCACGCAAGGTCTTGACGTTGCCTGCACGGTGCCGATGACGTTTACGGCTGCAGAGTGGAACGGCATGAGCGAGACGGAACAGCAGACCATGCTGATGAACTACAGACTTGCCTACTTGGCAGACAGCTGGGTGAACTGGTGCGCAGGACTTGGCACGGTGTTGGCCAACGACGAAGTCGTGAACGGACTGTCGGTGCGCGGCGGCTATCCGGTAGAACGCAAACTGATGAAGCAGTGGATACTGCGGGTGTCGGCATACGCTGAAAGGCTGCTCAAGGGTCTCGAGAATGTGGACTGGACGGACTCCCTGAAAGAGATACAACGCAATTGGATAGGACGCAGCGAAGGAGCGCTCATCCGCTTCGGCATTGCCGGACACGACGGACAAACCATCGACATCTTCACCACCCGCCCGGACACGATATTCGGAGTCTCTTTCATGACACTCTGTCCGGAGCACGGGTTGATACAACAGTTGACTACGCCCGAACAGCGCGACGAGGTGTCGGCGTATGTGAAATGGGCGCGAAACCGATCTGAGACGGAACGGCAGAGTGACGGGCATAAGGTTACCGGCGTGTTCACGGGTTCGTATGCTGTGAATCCTTTCACCGGAGAAAAAGTTCCGGTATGGGTATCGGCATACGTGCTGCAGGGATACGGCACTGGCGCCCTGATGGCTGTTCCCGCCCACGACAGTCGCGACTATGCCTTTGCCAAGCATTTCAACCTCCCCATACGGCAGGTCGTAGCAGGTGGCGACATCTCCCAGGAGGCATTCGAAACCAAAGAGGGCACCTGCATCAATTCCGGTTTTCTGGACGGAATGACCGTCAAAGAGGCCGGCAAGGCTGTCGTCAGCAAGGTTAAGGAAATGGGCATAGGCTACGGCACCGTGAACTACCGGCTCCGCGACGCTATCTTCAGCCGCCAGCGCTATTGGGGCGAACCTTTCCCCGTGTATTACAAAGACGGCTTGCCCTATACCATCCCCGAAGACGAACTGCCTGTGACGTTGCCTGAAATCGACCGGTTTCAGCCGACAGAGACTGGCGAGCCGCCACTGGCCCGCGCCAAAGACTGGACCTACAAAGGTTATCGGATGGAATACAACACAATGCCCGGATTCGCCGGCTCGTCAGGATATTACTTGCGCTATATGGACCCGCATAACGACAAGGCCTACTTTTCGCAAGAAGCCGTCCGGTATTGGCGCAATGTCGACTTGTACGTGGGAGGTGCAGAACATGCTACAGGACACCTCATCTATTCCAGATTCTGGAACAAGTTTCTGTTTGATATTGGTTTGAGTTGCGAGGAGGAACCTTTCAGGAAACTCATCAACCAGGGCATGATACAGGGACGCTCCAATTTCGTCTATCGCATTGTCGGCACTGACAGGTACGTCTCATACGGACTGAAAAACAAATACGACGTCACCCCTATCCATGTGGATGTCAATTTAGTACACAATGATATATTAGACACGGTGGCATTCAGGAAGTGGATGCCCGATTTTGCAGATGCGGAATTCGAGTTGGAAAACGGCCAGTATGTCTGCGGCTGGGAGGTGGAAAAGATGTCAAAGTCTAAATATAATGTGCAGAATCCGGACGACCTTATCGAAAAGTACGGGGCCGACACGTTGCGGATGTACGAGATGTTCCTCGGTCCTGTTGAGATGGCCAAGCCTTGGGACACCAATGGCATTGAGGGAGTGGCGCGCTTTATCCGCAAGTTCTGGAAACTCTTTACCGGCAAAAACGGCGAATGGTGCATATCGGAGGAGGAGCCTTCGCGCGAGGAGTACAAGGTTTTGCATAAGACCATCAAGAAAATTGAGGAGGACAACGAAAAGTTCTCTTTCAACACTGCTGTCAGCGCCTTTATGATCTGCACGAACGAGTTGACGGAACTGCGTTGTTGCAAGCGTAAGATTATAGAGCCGCTCTGCGTGCTTTTGTCGGCATACGCACCTCATGTCACCGAAGAACTTTGGTCGCTCTTAGGTCACGACACCTCCGTGCTGCTGGCTGATTTCCCGACGTATGATGAGGCTTATCTGCACGAAACGGAGTTCACGTATCCTGTTTCCATAAACGGCAAGATGAGGCTCAAACTCTCGTTTCCTATGGATGCCGTTGCCGCTGACGTGGAACCGGTGCTGCTTGCCCATCCTGAGGTGCAGCGTTGGCTCAACGGCGCACCTCCCAAGAAAATAGTATTTGTCCCTAAGCGCATCATCAACATCGTCTGTTGACCATGCGCCGGCATAATATATGAAACAGAAAGACTTTGTCTTTAACCTTTGCATCCTCCTGTTCCTGAATCTGCTGATCAAGCCGTTCTGGCTGTTCGGTATCGATATCGGGGTGCAGAACAGGGTAGGTGCGGCCGATTACGGCATGTATTTTGCTCTGTTCAATTTCACCTACCTTTTCAATATGCTGCTCGACATGGGCACCACTAACTATAACAACTGCAGTGTTGCCCGTCAGGCGCAACTGCAGGAGAAGCAGTTGTCGGGCATTGTCACCCTGCGGTTTCTGCTCGGGGCGGTCTATATGATTGTCGTGTTTGCGTTTGCATTGGTCGTGGGGTATCGGGGTCTACAGTTGAAATTGCTCTTCTGGACGGCCATGAACCAGTTCCTGAACGCCTTTATGCTGTACTTGCGCTCGAATGTCTCGGCGCTTATGATGTTCAAGACCGACAGTGTGCTGTCGGTGCTGGACCGCTTGCTGATGATATTGTTTTGCGGCATCCTGCTGTGGGGCAATGTCTTGAAACAGCCGTTCCGCATCGAATGGTTCGTTTATTGCCAAACGGCGGCGTACGTGCTGGCCATACTTGCGGCATCGCTTATCGTTTTGTCCTGCACTCGTTTCCGCCGGCTTTGCTGGGACTGTACCTTTTTCAAAATAGTATTGCGCAGCAGTCTGCCGTTCGCCACGCTCACGTTGCTGATGTCGTGCTATTACCGTATCGATTCGGTTATGATAGAGCGGATGTTGCCTGAAAATGCAGCCGCAGTGCAGGCGGGCGTCTATGCTTCTGCATTCCGGCTGCTTGATGCCTTGGTGATGGTGGCGTATCTCTTCTCTGTCATATTGTTGCCGTTGTTTTCCAGGATGATAGCCCGAAAAGAGAAACTGATTCCTACAATCAGGACCTCCTTTTCTTTGCTCTTTGTGTTCTGTTGCAGTGCAGTCACGATACTGTTTGCCTACCGTCAGCCGCTCATAGAGCTGCTCTATCATAGTCATATTGAGGATGGTGTGCAGGTGTTCTCCGTATTGCTTTTCAGCATTGTGCCCATATCTTTCATCTATCTTTTCGGCACATTGTTGACTGCAAACGGCAATATGAAAGCGCTGAACATTACCGCGGCAGTCGGTATCGCGGTGAACGTAGGCATCAACCTGCTGCTCATTCCGAGAATTGAGGCGTGCGGCGCTGCCGTGGCGAGCTTATGTACGCAGTTGGTCGTATGTATTGTAGAGACAGTGCTTGCAGTCAAGGCGTTGAGATTGCCGATCCGGACGTTGCCGTGGCTGTCGTGCGGACTGTTTGCGGTGCTGCTGGCAGTTGTGACGGCCGTGTGCCATCGATTCCTGCATTGCCACGTTCTCGTATCTCTTGCTTTGCTGGCGGCTGTGGCATTGGGTGTCGGTTTTGCGACCAAGTTGATACAGCTCAAGCAAATGCGCGACTTTGAACGCGAGGGGGCTACTGAGTTTAGAGTTTAGAACTTAGATGGAAAGAAATTGCGGGGCAGCAATAAAAAGCAAGGCGCTTTCAATTCTGAATTGAAAGCGCCTTGCTCCCTGAATGTGATCTGTACAAGATTTGAACTTGTGACCTCTTGCCTGTCAAGCAAGCGCTCTAAACCAACTGAGCTAACAGATCAGTTGCAATGAAAAACCCCTCGTGTGGAGGGGATTGGTGATCTGTACAAGATTTGAACTTGTGACCTCTTGCCTGTCAAGCAAGCGCTCTAAACCAACTGAGCTAACAGATCGAATGTTAAAGAACATCTTTTGCGGAGAGACTGGGATTCGAACCCAGGAGGCGCTTTTGGCACCTACACGCTCTCCAGGCGTGCGCCTTCGACCACTCGGCCATCTCTCCTTCCCTATCTCAAGGAAACGGTTGCAAAGATACACTTTTTCCGTTATCCATCTACAACAAAAACGATATGGTTTCCTTTTTTTCTATTTCGCTGAAAACAGTCTGTAAATGAGACACTAATACGACCGAAAGCCGGTTGATGCGCTCTTTCCAAACTTCGAGTGTCACGTCAAGGTTGTCAGAAACGACCTTGTACGACACATATTTTTTGCCGAAATGTGTTGCAATGGAGAAGAGGGCGGAGGATTCCATATCGAAGCAGTCAACGGTATGTCGCAAGCCGTCAAGATATTCTCCCGTGAACACGAGTGGGGAGACAAAACTGTCGGAAGAGTAGAGTGTGGCTTTTTTCAACGCTAAATCCGCTGCAGATCCGAGCGAGTCGGGAATCATCTTGTCGGCATTGAATTTGGAACCGGCGGAGAGGATTTCCCGTACCGACAACAACGTGCCGGGGGCGATATCATAGGCTCCCGCAGAGCCTATGTTGAGAACCATGAAATCCTTGTCGCGATGCCTGTCCATAAAGGAAAGCATGCTCCGTGTGGCGTTTTCGCGTCCTATTCCGGTAAAGTTCACGATGTCGTGCAAGACGCCGACCTCTTCGGGTACGGCTGCAAAGAGTGCTATGTTCATATCCGTTAGGCCTTCCTTGATCGGATGATTGCGCCGGTTTTGGCTTTCCCAACTCTAATCATATCTACAATTGGCCGGTTTGCCGGGCATGAGAACGAGCAACTTCCACATTCGATGCAGTTCATGATGCCGAACTTCTCGCAGTCGTCGTAACGTTTCAGGTCCGAATAGGCGTGCAGCAAAAACGGCTGAAGCCCCATCGGGCAAGCAGCGACGCACTTTCCGCAGCGGATGCAGGGGCTGGCAGGATTGCGCACGCTTTCTTTCGAGTTCATGAACAGAAGGCTGGACATTCCTTTCACCACATAGCCGTCGAGGTTGGAAATGGCCTTGCCCATCATCGGGCCGCCGGAGATGATCTTGCCGGTGTCTTCCGGGATGCCTACGGCGTCCAGCACGTCACGAACCGGCGTGCCAAGTCGAAGCCGGAAAATCTTGCATTGCTCTTTCGGCAGTGACTTCCCGGAAATTGTCGTGTAGGCCTGTACAATCGGTTTGTTTTTCTGAACTGCCTGATAAAGTACATACATCGTTGTGATGTTGTTGACGATGCAGCCGACAGAAATGGGGAGAGCCCCGTTGGGGACGCTGCGTCCGGTGATGGCCTTGATGAGTTGTTTTTCGGCACCTTGCGGATACTTGATTTTCAAGGGCTGTATCTCGATGTTCGTATATCGCCTGGCTGTTTTCAGCAATTTGGCGATGGCTTCTGGCTTGTTGTCTTCGATGCCGATGATGGCCTTGGATGCGCCGGATGCGATAAGGGCAATTTCGATGCCGACCATGCACTGTTCAGCCCGCTCCAGAATGACGCGGTTGTCGGTGGAAATGTAGGGTTCACATTCCGCGGCGTTCACAATCAGGTATTCGCATTTCTGATCGGGCTTGAGCATATATTTGATATGGGTGGGGAAACATGCGCCGCCAAGACCTACGATGCCGCGATCTTTCATCCTGGCGATGATTTCCTCTTTGTTCAGTTTTATTTCGCAGATGATGTCCGGCGTGGTGTCGATGTCCTCCTCCCATTCGTCGCCTTCCCGGTCAATGACGACGGCCGGTTTTTTGTAGCCGCTGATGTCCGCAATCATGTCAATGCGGTTCACAGTGCCGGAAATGGGAGCGTGAATGTTGGCGCACATGAATGTCTGCGCCTCCCCGATGAGCTGCCCCACTTTCACCTTGTCGCCTTTTTTCACAATCGGCGTGGCGGGCGTCCCGAGGTGCTGCCCCATGAAAACCACGGCCTGGTCGGGGAGCGGGAATGTCTCGACATCTGCGGCGTGGGCGAACTTGTTGGATTCCGGGTGTACTCCGCCGAGTTGGAAAGTCTTGCGTTTCAGTTTCTTGACTATTTTAAGTTCGTTGGCGATGTCTGCTTCGAGTTCTTTGATGTTTGCTGATTCCATACGGTTCATGAAATTGTCGGGTTAATATGGTTTAGGCTTGTGCGGGTTCTTTGGATGCCGGGAAGTTGACGGCATGGATGGCGCCGGTAGGACATTCGGCCACGCATTTTCGGCAGGCCTTGCATTTGGTATAGTCGATGTAGGCCAGGTTGTCGGTCACGGTGATGGCCTCGAAAGGACAGACCTTGGCACACTTTCCGCATCCGATGCACGCCGCGGAGCAGTTCTTGCGGGCGACGGCGCCCTTTTCCTTGTTGTTGCAAGACACAAATACGCGTCGGTTGTTGCGCCCTTTGTCGCGTATCTCGAGGATTCCGCGCGGACAGGCTCTCGCACAGGCCTTGCAGCCGATACAATGTTCCTCATTTACTTCCGGAAGGTGCGTTTCGGGGTTTATGTGGATTGCGTCATATTGGCATGCACCCACGCAGTCGCCGCAGCCGAGACAGCCGAAAGGACAGCCGTTTTCACCGGCGAACACGGTGTTTGCAAAGGCGCACGACCATGCGGAATCGTAGTGGGTCTTTGTCGGGGCGTTCTCGCAGGTGCCGTTGCAGCGCACTACGCATACTTGCGGGTTCCGGACTTCTGCCTTGAGCCCTAAAATTTCACCAATCTTGTCGTAGTTGCCGCCCGGACAATAAGCAATGCTAAAGTCCTTGCTTTTCACCATGGCTTCTGCCATGGCCCGGCAGCCGGCAAAGCCGCAGCCGCCGCAGTTGGCGCCGGGAAGACATGCCTGCACTTCGTCAATGCGCGGATCTTCCTCTACCTTGAAGATTTTCGATACATAATGCAGAATGACTGCAGATATGAGCCCGATAAGGCCGATGATAATCGCTGCATAAAGAATGGTTGTTGTTGTCACTTTCTTCAGTTTAGTTGTACTTGTTGAAAATTAAGCGGCAAAAATAGGAAATTTATCAATAGGATGGGCGCGGCATTCCTGCGGTCCTGCGTTTTTATTTCTGCCTGTTTCTTTCATTCAGAATGCAGCGTATAGAATAGGAATTGCCGACAGGCATCGCCCTGTTACTGAGCTCCTCGCAATAATAGGAAAGGTAGTGCAGGTATGGAATGCTGCTGCTGTCCCCCATTCCTTCGGCGGACCAGAAATAGGCTTCGCCGAGCAGGTTCTCGTAGCGCCTTGTCGCACCGTTGTAGAAGCCTGACGGCAAGGCGGAAAATCCTGTGCTGTTGTGGCCGCCGCTGCCGTTTATCCAATACTGACCCGAACGCAGAGCCGCTGCACCATGAAGGGCAAGGCTCTCATACTGTGCAGGCTTTGGCAGATACCACCCTTCAGGACATGCCCCCTGTATGTGTCCGGATGGCAGTCTTATGCCGCCCCCTGCCGTGTCTGCGGCACTGTTCCAGTCGTATAGCATCCCGAAGATGGAAACGATTTCAGTTTCGTTGAAAAGTTCTGACAGATAGGCTGAAGGGTTCGGGATGGGACGGCCGTCGCTGTAGTGTATGGAGCGTAGGTTTTTCTTAGTCCAGCACAGTCCGTCAATGCGCGCCGCAGCGTAAATGTTGCCGTCAAAGTCGATGGCGTCCGGGCACGGATGATCCACCACATGGAGCACAATGCTGTCGCGCAACGTGCCGCACCCGGCACCGTCGATGTCGATGTAGTATGTGCCGGCACAGCCGAGACCGTCCAAGGGTAGGACGGCAT
This sequence comes from Oscillospiraceae bacterium, assembly GCA_963620035.1. Classification (GTDB taxonomy): domain Bacteria; phylum Bacteroidota; class Bacteroidia; order Bacteroidales; family WCHB1-69; genus F23-D06. Next base: position 42,296 of record CAVEXN010000005.1, read on the forward strand.
TTTGCGCAAAGACAGAAAAGCCGTTCGGGCCGTGCCAATGATAGGACACGTCACCGAGCGACAGGCCGTACAGCCGGAATGTGTCACTGATTCCCAATGTGACTTCGTTGAGTTCCCGGTTCGTCCACCCTTTCCGCACTTTCTCCATATTGCCGATGGTGAGGTCGGAGATGAAATGTGCCTGGCAGCAGTCAGTCATCTCCACTGAAACCCGTTGCGCATAACGAAGGGGCACATTGTCGAAAATCCCCGTGCTGTTGGTTCCCAAAATGACGCCTGTGCCGCCGGGTGCGTCGTACAGTGTGTAGAGGTAGGGGCGCAGACCGTTTTTGCCCTTGGCACGCACGAATCCTGTATGGTCGTCTTCAGAACAGATGTGCCCGTAGAGGTAATCGAGTTCAATGGTGTTGCCGCCCCATTCGATGACGGTATCCGTCACAAAGCAAGGATTGTATGGAAGCATTGAGGCTTTTCCTTTCGGAAGGGCGTACATGCCGATGCGGTATAATCCAGGCACTCCGGCCGATAGCGTGTCGCCTAGCCGTGCCGCCGACGGGGTGTGGTGACACCGGTCGTCGGGGAATATCTGGAAGTAGGTCTCGGCAGGTGCGCCCTCCAGTCGCAGCGCCCCTTTCACCGGGATGATCTTCAGTTGTGTGCAGGAGGTGTCGAAGCGGTATTCGGCAGGTTCTTCAATCTCCGGCAACGGACTGACCCGCTCAAACACAAGCGTGTCGATGGAGTCGCATGCATGGGATATTTCCCAAGTGTAGGTGCCGTATGCGAGATTGGTGTCGGTGAGCAGAACGCCCGGATACAAGTAGTATTTGTCTACCTTGAATGTGTGCCTGCTGATCCGGGCGTGGTTGTCGGCCCGTTCTTTGAACACTCTTAGCGTATCTTGCTCGAAATAGGCGGTGAAATTGTACTTGTCGCCGTCCGGGCTGCCGATCAGCCTGACGGTGTCGCCCTCGTAGGAGTACCGCAACTGGCTGCTTCCGTATAGTCGGCCTTCAGCGCCGTATCTTTGGAAAACGCCGATGCTGTGTGCGCTTCCGGGACATAATGTGTCGCTCTCTTCTTCCCGTGCGTTCCACACGTATCTGCGGTAGTAGGCTGAAGTGCGAACGTGCGTCAGTTTGACATATTTGACAAGGGTGGTCAACAACGGAAGGTCGCCGGCGTCGGTGATTTCTATGGCTACGGTGTCGCCGTCGAGCTCTATGCTGTCCAGCAGGGTGTGAAACCAGTTGTAATTAGTTCCACTCAGGATGCCGGATGAAATGACGCTGTCTGCACTTATGTTGACGGCCAAGTATTTTAGCGGAAATGTTATGTAACTGTGCCTGTCTTCTTCCCAAAGGCGACCTATGACACTATCTGTCCGACTGTAGCCCTGTGGTGTTTTGCATCCGATGCTGTCCTCGGCCAGACAATCGTTGGTGGCGTGCCAACAAGTGATGCCGCAGGCCACGAGTTTGTAAGAGTTTTCCCCGACCAGATACCCGCATTGCAGGTATTCCCAAGAAGATGATTGAATGTTCTCGTAACGTCTGGATATGCTGCCGAAATTGGAGGCCTGAGGGTAGATGACAAATGGGAACGAGAACAGTGTGTCTTCGCAGGGCGGCTTCACTTGCAGGATGATCCTCTTGAAATAGAGACCTCCGTAATCAGATACGCCCGCTACGGTGTCGTGGAAGAAAAGGGCGGCTGAACTGTTGTCAGGAAAAGTTTTCCAAAGGGTGGTGTCTTGTGCCTCGCTGTAGGTCGGGTTGATGAAACGGTAGGAGAACGGCATGTCTTGCGGCGCAAGAAGCCGGTAGTAGTCGTCGGTGTGCCGGACGAATTCGGTTTTGAGCGCGGATCTTTTGAACGTTACGATGTTGCGGCTTTCCGGGATGCCGGAACTGTTGCGGAGCAGGAAACTCTCATCGTAAATGCCGTATTTCACTTTGGGGACAGAGAAGAAAAGGGCGGGCATATAATAATTGCACCCGTCATGGCAGAGGATTTTGTATGCGCCTTGGGGCAGACTGTCGATGGTGTAATAGTCGCGGAAATCATAACGGAGCGGGTCGTCGCCTTGATGCTGGTGCGAATTGAAGGTTACGGTTTTCAGGAACAGCGTGTCCGTGCCGGAGATGGACCAGATGTCCAGGGTGTACGGGAATGTTCCGCCTTCAATCTTGACTTGCGCTTTCCCCGTCGGGCGGCAAGGAAGGGCGGGCACGATGCCATAAGGCATCGCCGCGGAGAAGATGTTGTAGAGCATACCGTTGCCCGGGACAACATAGTCGCTCGTCACGACGATTTCCTCGAGGGTGTCTGAAAGGACGGTGTATGCGTCTTCGCCCGGAAGTCCGGTTGGGCAGAGGGCGGACACAATTATTTTATAATTGCCCGGCCGCAGATGCGAGACGCAGGCGAGGCTTGTCTCCACTATAGAATCAATGCCCGTGAGGGGAATGTAACTGTAGCGTATCTGTTCGAGACCGAGCCCTGCTGTATCAAGCAGGCTGCAGCAAATCGCACCGTCGGCCTGACAGCGTGCCGGTGTGGCAGTGGCTTGGAATCTGATTGTGGGAGATTCGAGCTGTGCAGATGCGGTGAATGTCAAGACGCACAGCAAAAAGAGCAGTGGGATTTCTTTTTTCATGTTCCGTGGTTCGTTATGTGTTTTGTTTTTTTTGTCCCGGGCGGCAGTGCAGCCCGGATGGTTGTAAAAGCGGTGCAAAAATACAAAAATAATTAAACTAACCAACTTAAAAATTAAATATTGGTAAAAATATAATTGCGGCATTGCCATGGGACTACCCCACGTAACAGACGATAAGTTCAACTTGGAAAGTTATAAAACGGGGGAGAAAACATTTATTTTTTTATGCTATCTTTGCAAGAAAATAATAGTTATGATTGTGAACTCTTTAAACAAGCCTCGTGTTGTCTTAGCTGAACAGAATAAGACCAATCGTTGGTTGGCTGAACAAATAGTCAAATCGGACATTACAACTAGCCGATGGATCCAAAACAGGAAATAACCGTCCCCTATAACAATTGTCCGAAATTGCGAAAATACTTTCTATGAATCCCAAAGAATTAATAAACGAAATAATTGAGTGATTTTTATGTCAAAAACAATAACACATATAGATTGTTTTGCTGGCCCTGGAGGTATTTGTACAGGGTTGCATGCTGCCGGAATACAAACATTGGTGGCAATTGAATATATACAAAGTTGTTGTGACACATATAAAGCAAACCATCCTGAAGTTAATGTTGTCCAGTCTGATATAAGGAATGTGATTTCTGGGCAAATTCTCCCATTTATACCAAAGGGCGGAGTTGATTTGGTTACATCGGGTATGCCTTGTGAAACTTTTTCGACGGCAGGGAATACATCCCGGTCATTTTATGATGACAGGCAGGTACTTTATCGTGAAGGAATACGCATTGCAAAAATAAGCAATGCAAAGATGATACTGTTCGAGAATGTGCCTGCAATAACATCCAAGAAGGTTTCCAAAGAATCTTCCAAACTTATTGTAGACCAACTGAAAGAGGAGCTAAATGAGGCCGGCTACGGCAATATGATAGAAATAGTCCTTGACGCAACGAAATTCGGCGTTCCGCAGAAGAGAAACAGATTCTTCATTTTGGCTTGCCGTTTCCCGAATTGGAAATTGTCTTATCCTACAGAAGGTCTGCCGCCAGCGTATATAAAGGATGCCTTTGTCGGTCTGCCAAATGTTATCGCTAATTCCGGGAAAGAAGAAACTCTATACACAGGTGAAGAATCCGAATACAGCAAACTTTTGAAGAATGATAAATTTTGGAAAAGAGAAGACTTGCCCTCAAACAAGATAACGAACCATCTTCCGATGAAACATAGAGCCTGCACATTGGCTAGATTTGCGCTTCTAAAACCAGGTGAAAGTCTGAAATCACTTTTTGACAGATACCAAGGAGAAGAACGTATTCAAATGCAAGAGCAACGAATCCTACCAAAGAAGATGTTTATCAAGCGGAATTATCGCCTAAAGCTGGATGAACAGAGTCCAACAGTTACAAGCCACTGTTTGGATGAATTTGTTCACCCCATATATGACCGAGCATTGACTGTTAGAGAATGTGCACGGCTTCAGTCTTTTCCCGACTCATACAATTTTGTCGGTGGTCCATACATAGTTCCACATATTGACAGAACCGTTCAAGATAAATATGAACAAATAGGTGATGCCGTACCTCCTCTATTGGCATACGCTTGGGGAAAGAAAATAATTCAAATTTTTGACAATGAGACAAATGAAGAATAAATCACAAGATTATTTCAGTTATTGCCTTAACGCTTATGAAACGGAATATCAGAGATGTTTCGACTCTTTAATTAGCGAGAAAGGAGACAAGGCTTCAGATAAAAAGAAAGACGAAGTTGATAAGGAAGCTCAAAAGTCTGCAATTCGAGTTGCTATTATAGACAGCTTAAAACAATTCGAGGATGCTCCTGTAAAAGAATTATGGGCTGACATATATAGAGTTCATCTTTACAAGAAATCTGGTATATCTGATGCAAACATTATCAGCAAAGTAATAAGCGCCGACCAGAGTTGGAAGAAATCTAGCGGTCACGCTTTTGAAGAAATGGTCCAAAGAGTTAGCAACTCTTGCTTTGAACTCTGAAGAAATTGAAGTAATACTGCAAAGAGACCTGAACACTCTGATAAAAGCAGGAGAAATAAATAATCAGCCAAGAGATATAAGTTGGTTAAAGGAGCAGATTAAAGGCAACATCTTCGACTTGTACTGTATCTTAAATAAAGACGGGAAGAAATTTAGCTTTGGATGTGTACAGGCAAAGACGAGTGTAAGAGATAGAGTCACACGTGACAGAGAGCCATCCATTCATGCAATGCAGTCCTATTTCTGGAGCGTAGTTTTTGTTTTGGATGGAGATTTCTTGAAATTGCCAAAATTCCAACATATGGTAAACGGTGGTTCTGAAGAATTCAAGACAAATGGTTGGCATGGAATGTATGCTATTTCTGAGAAAGAACAAAACGACCGTATTTATCCATTGGATATTGATTTCGGTACTTTTGCGGAACATGCAAAAAAAGCTGCTGATTTTTGGGCAGAGCAAAGACAATGGCTGAACGAGGATTGGAGAGCTGGTGTCACAGAATAGAAAATGTCCCGTGCTACATATTCAATAATAACCAAACTTTGGCCCCTGTCAACAGAATTCGATGGAATTTTACGGGGCGTATTGACGCAAATATCTGATATTCAGCCATAGTATTTTGAACAGTTCATTTGTACTACACAGCCATATCAATTGTTAGTAATCCTTTTGCAGTAGCAATGAATTTCATATCAGACTTACGAAACAACCACGGCCACCGCACGAAACAGACTTTAGACTTGAGTTCTGACAGGTGTCATGCGTATTCAAAAGGAAAAACGGGGTAAAAAACAAAACACGCATTCAGGCTTTGGCGCGGCTGGTGGTGACCAGATAGACGCCGCAGATGATGAGCAGCAACGCCACGGGCTTGTTCCAGGTGAAGATGTCCTGCCCGAAGAATATGGCGACACAGGCGGTGACGACGGGCTGCAGGTTGCTGTACATGCTCACGGTAGTGGGGCGCAGGTAGCGCAGCGACACGGGCAGCAGGAAATAGCTGACCACGGTGGCGAAGATGAGAATGGTAAAAAGGTTGAGGAACGCCGATATGGGTGCGCCGCCGCTGATCAAGATGCAGCCGTGCGCCGACAGCGACACAAGCGCGGGCGGCAGACAGATGAAAGAGCCGAACAGGAACATCCATTTCATTAGGGTTACGGGACTGTACTTTTTGGAGATGCTGCGGGTGATGAGCAGATATGCCGCATAAAAGAGGATGTTGACGAAACAGAGCAGCAATCCGGCGGGCGATGCGTTGGCGTCTTTGTTCCACGAGAAGACCACCATGACCAACGCACCGGCGATCCCGACGGCCACGCCCAGCGACTTGCGGGTGGATACGGGCTCTTTCAGGAAGAGGGCGGCCAGCAACATAACCCACAGCGGACTGGTGGCGGAAACCAGCGACACGTAGCACGGCGAGGTGTATTTGAATGCTTCGCCAAATGCAATGAGCGTGCCCGATAGCGACACCGCTCCGGCTACCAGCAGCAGCATCTCCTTCTTGTCTGGCTTTTCGTGACGTGCCAACGGCGACAAAAGCCAAAAAACCGCCGTGCCAAACAACATGCGCACAGCGGTAAAGACTTCCGGAGAGATGTATTCCGGTATGATGGCTTCAGAACAGTTCGGGTTGATGCCGAAGATGACGTAAACCGTCAACACGGCAAGATGCCCGAGCCATTTTTTGTTGTCGAACAATGGATGCTAATTTTTCAGGGCAGCAATTTCCTTGATGGCGTTGATGCAAGTGTCAATCTCCTCTTCGGTGTTGAAGGCGCCGATGCTCAAGCGGACTGTGCCGTCGATGGGCAGCGTGCCGAGGCGTTCATGCACCAGCGGGGCGCATTGCAGGCCGGTACGGCAGGCAATGTCATAGTCCACATCCAGCATAGTGCCGACATCCAGCGCGGCAAAGCCGCGGACGTTGAGCGACAGCACCGGGTTCTGGTTTTCTGTGGAAGTGGCGCAATAGAGGGTGACGCCGTCGATGTCGCGCACGCCGTCGCGGAGACGCTTCCAGAGCTTCATCTCCTGCTCATGGATGTTTTCGATGCCTTTTTCCGTGATCCATTTCACGCCGCGGTAGAGTCCGCTGATGCCAAGCATGTTCATGGTGCCGGCTTCGAGGCGGTAAGGATACTCCTCGAGGTGTGTGCGGACTGCCGATCGTACGCCCGTGCCGCCGAAGCGGGTCTGACGCACCTCAACGCCCTCGCAAACGTAGGAACCTCCGATGCCCGTAGGGCCCATCAGGCATTTGTGCCCCGTAAAGGCATAGGCGTCAACACCATAGTCCAGCATATCCATCTTCACCGCACCGGCGCCTTGGCTGCCGTCCACGATGAATGTCAAGCCGTTCTCCTTGCACACTTTCCCAATCTCTTTGATGGGTTGCACAGTTCCGATGACATTGGAACACTGGCTGCACACGACAAGGTTGGTGTTGGGACGGATGGCTTTCCTGAAGTCGTCAGGGTCCACGTAGCCGGCCTCGTCAAAAGGCAGATAGGTGACTTCAATCATGCCCTGCTGTTCGAGGCAGTACAGGGGGCGCAGCACCGAGTTGTGCTCAAGCATAGTGGTGATGACATGACCGCCCTGCTTTGCAAGTCCTTGTATCAGGATGTTTAACGAGTCGGTTGCGTTGTAGCTGAACGTCAGGCGGCGCTCGTCTTTTCCGCCGTTGAAGAGTTTTGTCAACATACGGCGGGTGTCGGTGAGCAGTTCGCCGGTTTCGATGCCGGCATCATACCCTGCACGGCCGGGACTTACGCCATGGATGCGGTAGAACGTGTCCATAAAGTCATAAACCTCCTTCGGCTTCGGGAATGATGTGGCGGAATTGTCTAAATATATCATATCAACTTTATTATTTTTTAATCTTATTTGTAACGTTCTTTCAAGACCTGGAGCATATCTTCTGTCATGGAAGCCAGGTCAAAGGAGGGTTTGAATCCCCATTCCTTGCGGGCGCAGCTGTCATCCATACGGTTAGGCCAGGAGTCGGCAATGCCTTGGCGCAGCTCGTCATGTTCGTACTCCATCTCGAAACTTGGGATGTGCTTTTTGATTTCGTTGTAAATCATCTCTGGTTCAAAACTCATTGCCGTGATGTTGAATGAGTTGCGGTGGATGAGCCTTGACGGGTCTGCTTCCATAAGATCCATGGCAGCCTTGAGGGCGTCCGGCATATACATCATGTCCATGAATGTGCCTTTTGCGATGGGGCAGGTGAATTTCTCACCCTTGACAGCGGCGTAGTATATCTCGACGGCGTAGTCGGTGGTGCCGCCGCCCGGCAGTGTCACGTTGGAGATCAGTCCGGGGAAGCGTACCGAACGGGTGTCCACGCCGAAACGCTTGAAGTAGTAGTCGCTCAGCAACTCGCCCGTGACTTTCGTCACGCCGTAGATGGTCTTGGGACGCTGGATGGTGTCTTGCGGGGTCATGTCGCGCGGGGTCTCAGGGCCGAACGAGCCGATGGAACTGGGCGTGAAGAGGGCGCAGCCCATCTCTCGCGACACTTCAAGGCAGTTGAGCAGTGCTCCTATGCCAACGTTCCATCCTAACATAGGGTTGGCCTCGGCCTTTGCGGAGAGGATTGCGGCCAGATTGTAGATGGCGTCAATCTTGTGTTTCCTGACGGCATCTGCTATCTCTTGGGCGTTGGTGGCATCGATCTTGCACGAAGGGCCGGCTTCTGCCAATTCTCCTTTCAGCGGGTAAATCATGTCGGCGGCGACAACGTTGTCAGTGCCGTATTGTTTGCGCAGGGCAGGGGTCAGTTCCGAACCGATCTGTCCGCAAGCTCCAATAACCAGTATTCTTTTCATCGCAATTATTTTAATTAGTTGTTATACATTTTTTTCAAAAAAGCGTGCAAAAGTACAAAAAATGAGAATTGGCTGCTGAATGAAAATGATGTCCTTCACGGCTTAATGAATGACTCTCAGTTCTTCAAGTTGAAGCCGCACTTTCAGCCATTCGGCAAGTTTCTTCTCTTTTGCGGCACCGCCGGCACCGTTTTCCCAGCGGATGTAAATGGTGGGTATTGTGCGGTGTTCCATCGTCTTCGGATTGTAGTATTCCATGCTCGCGATGGCCATCTCCTCAATCCCGGGATACTGGACCTGTATTTCCTGCGCAATCTGTTTGGCTTTGGCTCCGGTGCCGGTGATTTTGCTGATCTGCGTCTCCAACGCGCGTATGGTGGAGTCCTGCTGCTGGATGACGTTGTCTTTTTTCTGAATCAGATTCTCGATGATCTCGTTCTGTTGGGCGATGTCGATGGTCTCTCCGGTCTGCCGGACTATGAGTCTAGTGTTTTTGAGTCCGTATTTGTCGCGGACGATGTTTTGCATCTTATCGAGGCTCTCGTTGGAGAGCGTCTTCCCGACAAGGGAGAGTTCTATGGTCTGGCTGCGTGGATGGTATTCGCGGTTCCATTTTATGATTTGCGTGTTCTGCATCAGCGCATTGTCTTGTATGTCGTTCACGAACCGTATGCTTTGTGTGTTGAATGCCGACTCTCTGACCACATCGATGGCCAGAAAGATGCTCGGCACCAGCACGATGACGGTGAATACGGTGACAAGCCGCTTTTCTTTTCGTTTGCGTTTGGAATCGGAGAATATCTTTTTAGGGAAGCCGAGGAAACGGACCATCAGGAATGTGGCGAGGGCGATGAAGAAGGAGTTGATGAAGAAGAGGTAGAATGCGCCGAGGAAATAGCCGATCTGGCCCGTGGCAATGCCGAAGCCGGCGGTACAGAGCGGCGGCATCAGGGCGGTGGCTATCGCCACGCCTGAAATGACGGTGAACTGCTGCGACTTCCGTGAGGTGGCGACGATGCCTGCCAGTCCGCCGAAAAAGGCGATGAACACGTCGAAGATGGTTGGCCGGGTACGTGCCAACAACTCCGACTGTGCGTCGCTGATGGGGGATATCAGAAAGTAGAGGGTGGATGCCGTGAGGCTGATCAGCACCATCACGACAAGGTTCTTGAGCGACTTTCGCAACAGGTCTTCGTCGAGGATGCCGACGGCGAGCCCTATGCCGTTGATGGGGCCCATCAGCGGGGAAATGAGCATCGCGCCGATGATGACCGCCGTGGAGTTCACGTTCAGTCCTACCGAGGCCACAATGATGGCGAAGAAGAGAACCCAGACGTTCACGCCGCGGAATTCCACGCTTTTGGAGATGGACTCCACCGTCATCGGATAGTCGGTGTCATCCCTCAACTGCGTGTATTTGCGGAGGGCGATCCAGAATGTGCGTGCCGTTCTTGAAACCGGCTTTTTCTTTTTCGGGGAAGGTTCAGTCATGTCCATTGTCGCTGTCGTCTCAGGTGGTTACTGTCCGCAGTCCCGGTGTGCTGTGATGTGTTGTGCAAGGCCGTCAAGGGTCATTCCCTGCTGGGTGCCGTCAGTCATGTTCTTGAGCGTATAGATGCCCTTGGTGCGTTCGTCTTCTCCGGCAATGACCACAAAGGGTATGTGTTTGGCATTGGCATAGGTCATCTGCTTGCCGATTTTGACATTGTCGGGGTATATTTCGGCCGACAGTCCGTGTCCTCTCAGAGTGCGCAGTCCTTTCAGGGCATAGTGCTCCTCTTCGCCGCCGAAGTTCAGAAACAGCGCATCCACGGGGTTCTGGATGCCGGCGGGGAAGAGCCCGAGTTCGTCCAGCACGTCGTATATGCGTTCTGCGCCGTAGGAGATGCCTACGCCCGACATGTTCTTGAGTCCGAAGATGCCGGTGAGGTTGTCGTAGCGCCCTCCGCCGGAGATGCTCCCCATGGCGGCATCGCGGGCCTTGACTTCGAAGATGGCGCCGGTGTAGTAGTTGAGCCCCCGCGCAAGTGTGATGTCAACCTCCAGCGAGGCATGCAGGGCCATGTCCTTGGCGTAGCCAAGAACGGTTGACAGTTCTTCGATTCCTTTCATTCCGGTTTCGCTGCCAGCGAGGAGTTCTTTGAGTTTATCCAACTTCTCGTCGTTGTTGTATTGGCAGAATGAGAACACAGGCGACAGCTTGTCGATGGCGTCGCGGCTGATGCCGCGCTCTTCCATCTCGCGGCACACCTCGTCTTGCCCGATTTTGTCCAGCTTGTCCATAGCAACGCAAAGGTCTGTGACGCGGTCGGCCTCGCCGATGACTTCGGCAATGCCGGAGAGGATTTTGCGGTTGTTGACTTTTATGGTTACGGCGATACCGAAACGGTGGAAGATTTCGTCGGTGATTTCAATGAGTTCCGCCTCGTTGAGAAGGGAGGTGCTGCCGATGATGTCGGCGTCACACTGGTAGAACTCGCGGTACCGTCCTTTCTGCGGCCTGTCGGCGCGCCATACGGGCTGCATCTGGTACCTCTTGAATGGGAAGGTGAGTTCGTGCTGGTGCTGCACTACAAAGCGCGCGAACGGCACGGTGAGGTCATAGCGCAGTCCTTTTTCGCACAGTTTGGATGCCAGCCGGCTGGCGGTGAGTCCGGGCTCTCCGAAGTCAACGTTGTGTGTGAAGTCACCGGAGTTCAGGACCTTGAACAATAGGCGGTCGCCCTCTTCGCCGTATTTGCCCATCAGGGTGGTGAGTTTCTCCATGGCCGGGGTCTCTATGGGAAGGTAGGCATGGCGGTGGAATACAGAACGGATGGTGTCGAAGATATAGTTCCGCCTCATCATCTCGACGGGCGTGAAGTCGCGGGTTCCTTTGGGAATAGATGGTTTTACCATAAGTGTTTCTCTGTTTTTTTTAGACGGCGCAAAGGTACGCATTTTTCCGGGATGCGGCGGCAACCAAGCCGGCTGAAGCAACCAAAATGGGGATTGAATGGGGCGGAAGGATTAAACAACAGACAATTCCGCCAATTATGCCGTTTGTCCGGCACGGGAGATTGCTATCTGCTGTGGCGAACGCCAGGAGGAAAGGTGTTCCTCCTGTGCGGGAAAAGATCATGTAGGCAAAAGAAAAGCCGAGGATGAAAACAAGACAACAGACGCCTTGACAGGAACAGGGCGTTGAGGCAAGCCATGACGATACCGATTGTCATGGGCAAGTTTTTGTGGAAACTCTTACATCACGGCTTTTTCCATCGTTTCGGTAATTTCCCGGTTGAGTTCGCAAAGTCTCCGGTACTCGGCCGAGTGTTTGTGCCGCTGCGCCTTGAAGTAGTCGCAGAGCTTTTTGAGGGCTATTTTGTAGTAGTGTGAGAAGAACTCGGTGCCGAACATGGCAAGCAGATACGCAACCGCAATCAGGAAGTGCTTGCTGACAGCCCATACTACCCCGAATATGATGAGATAGAAGATGGGGAATGCGATGATGGTCCCGATGACATACTGGAAAGAGGAGTGCAGCATAGGGTCTTTGATGCGGTTGGTGAGCCGGCGCGTGATGCACTCCGGGATGAGGTTGTTAACATAGCCGAACACAAAGAGCGGCAACGACACGACCATAAGCAATATGCGCCAAAGCAGCCTGAAAAAAGAGAGTTTCCGGTTTACGATCCAGTTTTGTAATCCCAACTGTTTGAGCAGTGCCAGATACTCGCGCGTTTGCATCATAAGTTGCGTGAAAGTGTCGTTATGGTCAGACTGCAGCAGTTTTATGCGGGCGATGATGGTCATGGCGGCGTCTTTCTGGTGCGGCAGGTAGTTGGGACGCAGTCCTTTGCTACGGAGCAGCGGGCCGCTCATCATTTGCGTGAGTGCCTCAATCTCGTTGTAGTACTCGGGGATGTCTATGTCTGGGGTGAGTTCTTTGACGCGGGCACGCGCCTTTTCGTTGAGGGCATGGTAGCCCCGGTCGTGGTTCTCTTTGTAGGTGTCGAAGAAATCCTCGATGGTGAAAGGCTTGCCTACGGTGACCATCAGGTCGCTGTGAAACGAGAAGTAGTTGGAATAGTGTATGTTGAGTGGCAGAATCTGAAGTCCCAATTTGAAGTCGTTGAGTTCTTCGGCAGCAAAGGCGATACGGCAGAACCCTTTCTTGAAGGTGTTCATATAGTGGCCGTGCTGGTGTGTGGCCTCGGGGAAGATGACCAGTGTGCCCCCGTTGCGCAGCACGCGGGCGGCGCGGTTGTAGATGGCCAAGTTGCTTCGCACGTCGCTGTAACTGCCGTCACGGGTCCTGAATGTCGGCAGGATCTTGAGGAAACGCAGGATGCGGGCCACCTTGTCTTTCTTGAAGATGTCGCCGCGCGCGATGAAGACAGGCTGCCGTCGGTCTTTGAACATGGTGTGCAAGATGGCCATGGCATCCATCAAACCGTTCTGGTGGTTGGCGATGACGATGGTAGGTTGTCCTTTGGGCGGTATGTTCTCCTTGTCGAGGATGTAAAAATGGCGGTAATAGATGTGGTTGTGCAGAATGCACAGGAAGTTCATGTAGAAGTCGTATTGCTTGTCGAACTTGTCGATGTTTTCGAACGAGATCATACTACGGTGCCGTTATTCGATGATGTCCATTTCTTCGATCAGGTTGTGCGCGCCGGCGAATTTGTCCACGATGAACAGGAAATAGCGTGTGTCGAGGCTGATGTTGCGGCAGCGGCTGGCATCGTAATAGAGGTCGCTCATGGTGCCTTCCCAAACGCGGTCGAAGTTGACACCGATGAGTTGGCCGTCAGCGTTGATGACCGGGCTGCCGGAGTTGCCGCCGGTGGTGTGGTTGCCCGCAATGAAGGCCACGGGCATTTTGCCTTCTTTGTCGGCATAGCGGCCGTAGTCTTTGTTTTGCCACAATTGCTTGAGCTTCGGGTCAACATGGTAGTCGTAAACGTCAGGGCTCTCTTTTTCCATGATGCCGTCGAGGGTGGTGTAGTATTCGTACCAGATGCCGTCTGCCGGCTCAAAGCCTTTCACCTGGCCGTAGGTGACCCGCATGGTGAGGTTGGCATCCGGATAGAACACCTTGGCGGTGTCTTTCTCCATCAGGGCTTTCACATATTTACGGTAAAGGGTGTTGAGTCTGTCGGTGTTGTCACTCAGTTCCGTATAGGTCTTCACATAGTTGTCGAAGACGGCCTTGTAGATGCGCAGCAGTTCGGAGTTGGCACTCTTGGCGATCTGCTTGGGCGAAGCCTCCTGCACAAAGCGTACAAATCTGTAACTGTCAGTAAAGTAGGGGGCGGTTGTGGCTTGGGCATCCCAAAGTTGTGTCATACGCTGGCGCACCGTGTTTTCATCCTGGATGTACTGGTGCAGTTCGGCAGGGATGAGTTCAGGCTTCTCTTTTGTGAAATAATAGGTGAAGAGTTCTATGAAACATTCGCGGTCGATGGGGAGACTGTAGCCGTCATGGAACGAAGCGTTTTTTTGCTGCACATTGGCACGTGCCGTCTCGAGTGCGATTTCATTGCCTTTGGCAAGCGGCTCGGCGAGGTTGTTGTAATAGTGCCGCACCAGATTCAGCATGATTTCGGGACCGAAAACACATTCGGAGACGAAAGTGACGGCTTCGGTCTGGTCGGCGATGTCTTTGTACAGTTCTTTCATGTCGGCGATGAGGGCGCCGTACTGCTGTTTGCGGGTGGCGTCCTGTTCCGTCCACTGCTGGAACTCTTTCTCGGTTTGCTGTTTCTTTTCGATGACGCGACATTCGCGGATGCCTTTGGTTTCGCCCTGCCATTTTTTCCAGCCGTTGGAGATGCTGTTGGCCTTGGCGGAATACATCAGGCGCATGCGCGGGTCGAGGTTCATCTGCCGTTTCATGGCTTCGAGGCGTATGGTGCGCGCATCGATGGCAATGGGGTTCTGGATGTTGGCGGTGATGTTGACGCCGTCGGAGAGCAGAAACTGGCGGGTGCTGCCCGGATATCCGAACACTAAGGTGAAGTCGTTCTCTTCGATGCCTTTGATGGAGACGGGGAAGTATTTCTTGGGCTTCATCGGGATGTTGTCGGCGGAGTAGTCGGCGGGTTTGCCGTCCGGGGCGGTGTAGATGCGGTAGAGGGAGAAGTCGCCCGTGTGACGCGGCCACATCCAGTTGTCGCTGTCGCCACCGAACTTGCCGATGCTTTCAGGCGGCACGCCCACGAGTCGGACGTCGCGGTATGTTTCGGTCACGAACATAAAATATTGGTTGCCGTAGTAGAACGGTTTGATGGAGGCGCTGTAGCCGTTGCCGTCGGTGGCTTTCTTGGTCTCTGCTGCTATGTTCTGCCTGATGCTTAGCTGCCGTTCGATTTCGTCCATGTCATCGGTCACGTTGCGGAGCACCGCTTCAGTCACGTCCTGCATATAGACGAGGAAGGTGACTGTAAGGCCCTCCATCGGAATCTCTTCGGACTTGTTCTTGGCCCAGAAGCCGTTCTGCAGGTAGTTGTGTTCCATAGTGCTGTGTGACTGGACGTAGGAATAGCCGCAATGGTGGTTTGTGAGCAGCAGCCCTTGGTCGGAGATGAGTTCTGCTGTGCAGCCTCCGCCGAAGAGCACGATGGCGTCTTTCATACTGTGGTGGTTGACGCTGTAAACGTCTTCGGCGGTCAGCCGGAAGCCTAATTGCTGCATTTCAGTTTCGTTGTACTGCAGGAAAAGGGGCAGCCACATGCCTCCGTCGGCGCGGACGAACCCTAACAGGGCACAAAATAGGGGAATCAGTAGAAATCTTTTCATATTGATGGCGAATTATGGGGTTAGAGGGTGCGGTTTTGCCCGCCGCCCGGAATTTGCGTTTTTACAGGTTGTTCAGGATATATTTGGCCAGTTTCCTGTAGAGGTAGGCGCGGGTGTTGCCGCCCATGATGAAATGGTTCTTGTTAGGGAAAAAGAACTGGTCGTATTCGACTTCTGCCTCGTTGAGGGCTTTCACCAGTTCCATGGCGTTCTGGAAGTGTACGTTGTCATCGGCGGTGCCGTGGATGAGCAGGAATTTGCCATGCATCTTGTTTGCATAGGTGGTAGGGGAGTTGAGGTCGTAGCCGTCGGGGTTCTCCTGTGGGGTTCTCATGAAGCGTTCTGTGTAGATGTTGTCATAGTATCGCCAGTTGGTGACGGGCGCCACGGAGATGGCCATCTTGAAAGCACCGTCGCCCCGGAAAAGGGAGAGGGCGGAGAGGTAGCCGCCGAAACTCCAGCCCCAGATGCCGATGCGACTGCCATCTACGTAAGGAAGCGTTTTCAGCCAGTTGGCGGCGGCAATCTGGTCGATGGCTTCGTATTTGCCCATTTGCTGGTATATCACTTTCTTGAATGCGTCGCCCCGGGTGGCGGTACCGCGGCCGTCCACGCATACGGAGATGTATCCATGCTGGGCGAGCATCTGGTAGAAAGCCAGGTCTTGCGCACCCGAGTAGGCGTTCATCACCTGCTGGCTGCCGGGACCGCCATAGCAGTTCATCATGACCGGGTATTTCTTGGACGGGTCAAAGTCGGCGGGTTTCAGCATCCAGCCGTAAAGTTCCACGCCTTCGGCCGTGGTGAAGCGGATGATCTCGCGTTTGGCGAAGCCGTAGTCGTCCATAGTCTTCTGCACGCCCTTGTTGTCGTTGAGCACGCGAAGTTCCTTGCCGGCCGCGTTGCGGATGGTGTATTGCGGCAGCACGTTGAGTGAGGAATAGACATTGCGGTAGAAGTGGCCGTTAGGACTGAAGTCGGTGCTGTTCCACCCGTCGCCGCTGCTTATCATCTTTTTCTTCTTGCCGTCGAAGTTGACGAGGTAAAGGTCGCGGTTCAGCACATTGCTTTCGTTGGAGAGGAAGTAGATCTGCTGCTTGTCTTCGTTGACGTATTGTATTTTGTTCACTTCCCAGTTGCCGGAGGTGAGCTGCTTGATGTCGCCGCCAAAGGTGACTTTGTAGATATGGTTGAAGCCGTCGCGCTCGGAGGTGACAATCATGCTCTTGCTGTCTTTGAGGAAGTAGTAATCGTCGGTGACGTCGAGCCATTTCTCGTTCAGGTCGGTATAGACAATGTCTTGTTGCCCCGTGAGGGTGTTGTAGCGGATGAAGTCGAGCCGGTTCTGGTGGCGGTTGAGTTTGAGCACTACGGCATCGCGGCTGTTCGGAAGCCAATAGACGCGCGGGAAGTAGCAGTTGCTGTTGTCGCCGAGGTCAATTCTGGTGAGCGCACCGTCTGCCAAGTCATAGACAAAGACATCCACCAGCGAGTTGTCTTCGCCGGCCTTGGGGTACTTGTATTTGAAGTCAGTGGGATAAAGGCTGTCGTAGAGGGCGAAATTGTACTCTTTGACGCGGCGCTCGTCGAAGCGGAGGAAGGCGATCTTTGTGCCGTCGGGCGACCACGATGCCGCCTGCGACATGTCCAGTTCTTCTTCATAAACCCAGTCGGCATAGCCGTTGAGGATGGCATTCTCCTGCCCGTCCCGGGTGATGCGGATGACAGTGCCGGTGGCCATGTCCTGCACGTAGAGGTCGCATCCTTTGGCAAAAAGCGCATACTGACCGTCTTCGGAGAGTTCGGCGAAGTGCAGCTTTTCCGTCGTGTCAGACACCATCGTCAGCGTTTTCTTTTCAAAATCATAGACGTAATAGAAGGCGAGGGTGGAGCGTCGCCAGATGCTTTCCATTTCTACGGCAAGCAACATCCGCTTCTCGTCGCTTGAGAAAGAATAGTAGTCGAGGTTGCCCATCGTCACGCGGCCGTGGCTGAGACTTTCCAACTCTTCATTGCTGACCAGCGTGCCAAGCCTGTCGCCGCTGGCAAAACTGTAGCGGTCGATGCCGCCGCGCTTCACTACGGTGTAGTCGTCACTGGCGGGCATGGCGGTGTAGCCGGCCACCCCTCGGGGATAGAAAGCGTAAAGGTTCCAGATTTCGTCGATTGTGATTTTCTTGTCTTGAGCCAGACAGCAAGTTACGGCTGTGCAAAGGAGAATAAAAAGCAGATGTTTCTTCATTAACATTATTTTTTTAAGAGCGGCAAAAGTAATAAAAAAAGCGAAGCGTTTATTATGCGCATAATGTGAGGACTTACATAAGTTCAACTTGGACAGTAATAAAGCGGGGGAACAAGGTCCGCCGTAGGACCATGCGGTAAGTTTGCCTGTTTTTTTGTATATTTGCAGCCGTTTGCCGGTCACCCCGGCTTTAAGATTTATTGGCTATGAAACTGGATTATCAAAATGTGTTGTTTGCCGTGCCACAGGCAAAAATGAAAGAAAATGCCTCTCAAGCGGAGGCTGCATACCAAAAAGCAGTCTGCAAGACCGGACTTGGTAACGACTTCCTTGGCTGGCTGGATCTTCCCGCCGAGGTGTCTGAAATGGAAATCGATAACATTGAGCATTGTGCCGAAAGTCTCGCCGCTGTCGCAGAGGCAGTGGTGGTCATCGGAATCGGCGGCTCCTATTTAGGGGCACGCGCCGTGATTGAGGCATTGCAGCACTCTTTCCGACCTTTGATGGAGGAGAAGTCGCCGCAGATCCTGTATGCCGGAAACAATATGAGCGAGGACTATCTCCACGACTTGCTCGAGGTGCTCGACATGCGTGACTATGCGCTGGTTGTCGTTTCCAAGTCGGGCACGACTACCGAACCGGCCATCGCTTTCCGCATCCTTAAGGAGCATTGCGAGTGCAAGTACGGCAAGGAGGATGCCCGCCGCCGTATTGTGGCTATCACCGACCGCACCCGCGGCGCACTCAAGTCTATCGCCGACCAAGAGGGCTACGCCCGTTTCGTCATCCCCGACAATGTGGGCGGACGCTATTCTGTGCTCACGCCCGTAGGCCTGCTGCCGATAGCCATCGCGGGTTTCTCCATACGCAAACTCTTGCAGGGCGCGGCCGAAATGAGACAGCAATTGCTGGATAATCCCAATTTCGACAGCAACCCGGCAATGCAGTACGCATTGTTGCGCTATCTGCTCTACCAGGCTGGCTACAAAATCGAACTGATGACCTCCTTTGAGCCTAAACTTTACTATTTTATCGAATGGTTCAAACAACTCTTCGGCGAAAGTGAGGGAAAGGAACAAAAAGGCATATTCCCCGCCGGAGCAATATTCTCTACCGACCTCCATTCGCTCGGACAATATATACAGGAGGGCAGCCGGCAGCTTTTTGAGACAATGCTGACCGCCGAAAAACCGCAGACGAGCGTCGCCATTCCCTATGACCCGCAAGATGTTGACGGACTCAACTATCTGCAACACCGCTCGTTATATGATATTTGCCGCATAGCCCAACAAGGCACGGCGCAGGCGCACCTCGACGGCAAAACTCCTAATCTCTCCATCACGCTGCCGGAAATCAGCGAGTTTACATTGGGACAACTGATCTATTTCTTCGAGATGAGCTGCGCCATCAGCGGCTATATGCTCGGTGTCAATCCCTTTGACCAGCCGGGTGTGGAGGCATACAAGCATAACATGTTCGTGCTCCTCGGCAAACCGGGCGTGAAATAATACCGACTTTTTTACTGAAACAGACAGACCTGATGCATACGTTTATCTTCGTTTTTTTCGTTCTTTACGTCATACTGCTTTTTGTCATCACTGGAATCACCTCGCGCAAGGCCGACAACCGCACCTACTTCACGGGCAACCGCAAGTCGCCGTGGTTTGTGGTGGCCTACGGCATGATCGGCAGTTCGCTCTCCGGCGTCACGTTCATGTCGGTGCCCGGCGATGTTTACACCACGCAGTTCACATACTTTGGGGTTGTCATCGGCTATATACTCGGTTATATTCTGATTGCCGGACTGTTGCTGCCGCTCTATTACCACACCAATGTCACTTCCATATACGAGTACCTCGGGCAGCGTATAGGCAACGAGGCGCACAAGACGGGATCCGTGCTCTTTTTCATATCGAGACTGTTAGGTTCTGCACTTCGTATGTACTTGGTCATCTTTGTTTTGCAGGTGTTTGTCTTCGACGGCTGGAATGTCCCGATATGGCTCACGTCTGTAGTTATGATTGCCATCATCCTGCTCTATACGTTCAGGGGCGGACTCAAGACTGTGGTGTGGACCGATTTGTTGCAGACTACTTTCCTCATTGCTGCGTTGGTGATTACCATTGTATTTCTGTTCAAGCATATAGGCGGTTCGTTCACCGACATCTGGCAGCAGATGGCCACCGCCGGCAAGGACGGCACCGATTGCCGCACCGTCTTCAACACCGACTGGCGCAACAACAGTTATTTCCTCAAACAGATATTCGGCGGAATGTTCATCACCATTGCTATGACAGGGCTCGACCAGGATATGATGCAGAAGAACCTGTCGTGCAAGACTCTGAAAGATGCGCAGCGTAATATGTTCTCATTCACCTCTATCTTAGTGGTTGTCAACATCTTGTTTCTGATGTTGGGCGGTATGTTGCTCGTGTTTGCGCAGAACCAAGGCATCGACATCGCCTCAATGCCTACCGACCGCATCTATCCCGAGATAGCATTCAATTATTTGGGCAAAGCAGGCGCGCTGGTGTTCATATTCGGGCTGATCTCGGCCGGGTTTTCCTCCGCTGACGGCACTTTCACCGCACTTACCACCACGGTTTGTTACGACATCCTCAAAATAGAGAAACGATATCCTGACCTGCAACGTCAGACTGTAGTACGCCGCGTGGTGCATCTTGTCATCTCCGCACTCTTCCTGACGGTCATCATCGTGGCTTCAAGCCATCACAACGACGCACTTATCCGTATTATATTCATGGTAGCGTCTTATACCTACGGTCCGCTGCTCGGACTCTTTGCGTTCGGCATCTTCACCAAACGTGAAATTCCGGAGAAACGGCGTTTTATGATACCCGTGATTTCCGTGGCAATACCTGCATTGTGCTATTTGCTGCAACACAACTCGGTGCGATGGATGTCCGGATATAAGTTCGGCTACGAACTGCTTATCGTGAACGGCATCCTTGTGTTCGCCGCCTTGCTGGCATTAAGCAAAGCCGGAAAACTGAAGCCGGAAAACTGAAAAAACCTACCGCTGTTCTTATCTTATGTGACATATTTTCTCTGATACAATATTTCCGTCCCTGTATATGGATGTCTTGATGTAAACACCTCTTTGTACAGGTGCCGACTTCAGCCTTTGTCCGGAGATGGAGAACCAAATGGTCTGTATGATTTCATTTTCATCTTCATCATAACAAAGACTTGCAACGCCTGTCGATGGTTCTTTCGTGTGCTCGAATACCCAATCGAGACGCTCATCGGTATAACTTCTCTTGCATACATCTTCATGGGTCCATCCTTCTTCTATATCGAACATATATTCGGCGTTGAAGTTGTCCATGTTTGTCAGAAATGTTTCTACATTGGATATTCTCATCAGCCTGTCGGCAGTGCCCATCACAATATAGAGTGGCGTTTTTGATACGGCTTCTGCATTCAGACCTGTGGGATTTCCGGCAACCGGCATTGCCGCCGCAAACATGTCAGGATGATTTGACAACATGTTCCAAGTGCCGGTTCCTCCCATCGATCCGCCCAAGATGTAAACCTTGTCGGCATCTGCCACACCTCGGTTTATATAATCCTGCAACAGACTGACAAGAACATTCTGTGTAGTACCCACCCAAGATTTGTCTTCGGGACATTGAGGGACAAGCATGATGGCTTTGCGGTTGTTCTCCGAAAGCCAAGTGCTGATGGCACTGACGCCCGGTTCCTGCATTTGCGTTTCGTTGTCATTGCCTTTGCTGGAACCACCATGCAGGTAGATGACGAGTGAGGCTTCGGAATCGTTGCCTGGAATGGCCGCTTTGCGATAGGGCAAAGTCATACCCGAACTGGTAAAAGACTCTTTGGAGAAGAAAATGTCCTGGGCAAACACATTGCCACAGCCGAGAAAACTAAGCAGTACGATTAAGGGGTAGAAATTGTTTTTCATTGCTTGCGGTATTTATTGTTGTGTCGGTTATGTCGTGTCGCGTTTCGTTTCATCTTTTGCGCGCCTTGTTTATACGCCTTTCTCTTCTGTGTCTGAATGAGGAATTTGGAATAATAAGTCCCAATCCCATACTCGTAATAATCCTCATCAGCCATCAGGCGCCCAGTGTCGAGACATCGCCTTTGCCTTCACGCACCACTTGCAGTGTGTCGCCGGTGCAGTCGATGACGGTAGAGGGCACGTTGCCGCCGTAGCCGCCGTCAATGACGATGTCCACCGTTTCTCCGTAGCGCTCGTGTATGAGTTCGGGGTCGGTAGTGTATTCGATGATTTCGTCGTCGTCTTTGATGGAGGCGGACAAGATGGGATGCCCCAGTTGCCGAACAATCTCCAGGATGATGTTGTTGTCAGGCACACGCACGCCCACGGTCTTTTTGGTGCTCTGAAGCAGTTTGGGCACGTTGTTGTTGGCCTCTAAAATAAACGTATAAGGGCCGGGCAGTACTTTTTTCATCGTCTTGAACAAGGAGTTGGAGATGGGCTTGGCAAAGTCGGAAAGATGACTCAAGTCGGAGCAGATGAAGGTCATAGAGTTCTTTTTCTTTTTTCCGCCCAGCAGTTCCGTAATTCTCTCTACGCTTTTCTGCTTGAAGATGTCGCAGCCGATGCCGTAGATGGTGTCAGTGGGATAAACGACGATGCCGCCGTTGTGCAGACATTGTACCACTTTGTCGATGGTACGCTGGTTCGGGTTCTCCGGGTATATTTTAAGAATCATAGTTACAACAAAAAAGGGTAAGCTACTTGCATCGCATCGCTACAACCTACATGCCCTTGCTGTATTCCTACCCTGGGGGAGTTAGTAGGGAGCAGATCGTACAAGACTTACCCGGCCGCAAAAGTATAAAAAAAAACGAATGGTTTGTCAGTATCCTAAAATTTTGAGCATTGACTTGTAACTCTGTTCTTTAGCGAACAATTTGGTGCATATTTCGCCCTCTTCGTCGCGGAAGATGATGATGTGTTTGGGAGCAGGTGTCATGCAATGTTGTATTCCGCCGTAGCCTCCGAGCGCTTCCTGATAGGCGCCGGTGTTGAAGAGACCGATGTACTGGATTTCGTCGGTGTCTTCGTACGGATACTCTTCAGAAACGATGCGGGGCAGGAACACGGCGTTGAGGTGTGCCTCAGAGTTGTAATAGTCGTGGCTGTCGCATGTGAGCCCGCCTAAGAAGACGCGCTCGTATTCGCGGTCCCAGTGGTTGATGGCCAGAATGATGAACTGCTGGTTGATGGCCCACGAGTCGGGCAGGGTGGTCATAAACGAACTGTCGATCATGTTCCACAACTCGCGGTCGTTCTGCCGTTTCTGCTGAAGCACGGAGAAGAGGACGCCGCTGGCCTCGCCGACGGTGAATGAACCGAACTCCGTGAAGATATCCGGCTCTTCCACGCCCTCGCGGTTGCATATCTGCTTGATCTGCGACACGATTTCTTCGGCCATGTATTCATAGTCGTACTCAAATGAGAGGGAATTCTTGATGGGGAAGCCGCCACCTATGTTTAGCGAGTCGAGCTCGGGCGAAATCTTCTTGAGGTCGCAGTACAGATTTACGCACTTGGTGAGCTCGTTCCAGTAATATGCCGTGTCGTTGATGCCCGTGTTGATGAAGAAATGCAGCATCTTGAGATCGAACTTTGGGTTGTTCTTTATTTTCTCCTGATAAAATGGCAATATGTCGTTGTAGCGGATGCCGAGGCGCGAGGTGTAGAACTCGAAGCGCGGCTCCTCTTCGGCGGCAATCCGAATCCCGATGTTGCATTTGGTCTGGATGTTCTTGTCCAACAAGTCAAACTCTTTCTTGCTGTCCAGTACGGGTATGGTGTTCACAAAGCCCTTTTCCAGCATTGCCGAGATGTTGTCAATGTATGGCTGACGCTTGAACCCGTTGCAGATGATATAGTTGTCTTTCTGGAACTGGCCGCTGTCGTGCAAGGTCTCTATCAGGTTCAGGTCGAATGCCGACGAGGTCTCTAAATGCACATCGTTTTTCAGAACTTCTGAAAGCACAAACTCAAAATGCGAACTCTTGGTGCAGTAACAATAATGATAACTGCCTTTGTAGTCTGATTTGGCAATGGCCACGTTGAACCACCTTTTTGCCTTTTGGATGTTTTGCGTTATCTTTGGCAGATAGGTGATTTTGAGCGGCGTTCCATACTGCTTGATGATGTCCATAAGGGGAACTTCGTTGAAAAGCAGTTCGTTGTCTTCTACGTTGAACTCCTCCTGCGGAAATTCGTAGGTTTGTGAGATGAGGTCGATGTACTTGGTTTTCATTTCGGAATCCGATTGATTTAAATTGGCTGCAAAAATAGAAAAAAACAAACACGGATTGCCCATAAAAATGCAATCCGTCTTTCCCGGATGGTGAAAATGCGGATGCTGCGGTAATTTCAGATGGATGAAAAACGTCTGTTGAGAGCTTTTTTTGACGCACAGAAGAGGGCGTGTGCAATTTTTACAACCCAACAGTTTTTTTTGTATTTTTGCCGTTCTTCATTTGACAACGATTAATTGCTTTGTGATATGACGATACCGGGATCTTCCTATTTCCCTTTTCTCTCCGGAGAGGAGACCATGAACGGTTTGGCGGTCCGCATCCGACGCATTATGGATCAGTATATTGAGAAAAGCAACCTTAAATCTTTGGTTTTGGGTATTTCCGGCGGCATCGACAGTGCTTTGTGTGCCGCCCTGCTGAAACCTGTGTGCGAAGCGCGCCAGATACCCCTGATCGGACGTTCTATTACCATTGAAACGAACCACGAGGACGAAATCGCCCGTTCCGTCGCGGTCGGGAAGGCTTTCTGCCACGATTTCTGCCATCTTGACCTTGCAGGACCATATTCGGAAAACCGCAAAATGCTGATAGCCCTCGACGATTCCCATCTCTCCAAGATGCGTCAGGGCAACCTCAAAGCCCGTATGCGGATGTTGGTGCTGTATGACCTGGCGCAGCTTTACCACGGCATGGTGATTTCTACAGACAATTACACTGAATATCTCACGGGCTTCTGGACCCTCCATGGCGATGTGGGCGACTATGCTCCTATCCAGCATCTATGGAAAACGGAAGTTTACGCGCTTTCCACGTTCCTGCTTGCCGAAGAGAACCCACAGCAACGGTATGCACTGCAATCGTGTATCGATGCGACTCCTGTGGATGGGCTCGGTATCAGCAAGAGCGACTGCGACCAGTTGGGTGTCCCTGACTACTTTGAGGCAGACCGGATTTTTGCACGGTTTTTCAACGGAGACGATTCCTTGCGCGACCATACGCTCATTAAGCGATACCTTGCCTCAGAGTACAAACGGCACAACCCCGCCAACATATCACGTCGCATGCTCCTCGGCGACGAACAAAACCAATAATACGCGACGATGTCTTCCACATTGATTATTGATGCCGGTGCCACAAAAACTGCCTTTGCGCTTGTCGATGGCAGTTCAGTCGTCTGCACTTGCAAGGGTTCAGGCATCAATCCTAACTATTGCTCCGACGAGACGATAAACGAAGTTGTATCTTCATTTACAAAACAGAACAAGGGGGCGCACGTGTCGCATGTCCATTATTATGGTGCAGGATGTGCCTCGGCGGAGAATGCAGGACGGATAGGCTGCCTGCTGCAGGATTTTTACCCCGAGGCCGTCGTTTCCGTTTGTTCAGACCTGTTGGCGGTCTGCCGCGCCCTCAGCAACAATAGGTCTTCTGTTGTTGCTATATTGGGCACTGGCGCCGCCACTTGCCAGTTCGACGGCCGTTCTATCGTGGCGCTCGCCCCCTCGTTAGGCTATATGCTCGGCGACGAGGGCAGCGGAACCCATCTGGGCAAGCAACTTGTGACGGCCTTTATGCGGAATGAACTTCCCGCAAGTTTATCTGCCGAACTGCGCAAACAATACAACCTTTCATTCGACAAGGCTGTACGGCGCATCTACAGAGAGCCGTCACCAAACCTTTTCTTTTCCTCTTTGGCGCCGTTCGTTTCTCAACATCTCGACAATCCGTTTGTGCATCAGATGGCATCGGAGAGTTTCCGTCGGTTTTTCGCCTTGCAAAAAGTCTGCTATGAAGAGAGCGAAACGCTGCCATGGATGCTTTCCGGATCGGTGGCGTACAATTTCCGGGAGGTGGTGCAAGCGGCCGCCGAAGACGAGAATTGCCATGTCAAGACCATCGTCGAGTCGCCGATGGAGTTGCTGATAAAGTATCATTCAAAAACCATTATGTCCTGAAAAGCCATGCAGAGTATCATTGCTGAAGAAAAAGAGTTGAAACAGGTGGCGAAGGCCGTTCTCGAAGCTTACCCGCAGGAGCGTGTCTTCGGGTTTTATGGTGAAATGGGGGCAGGCAAAACCACCCTGATCAAGGAGATGTGTGCGTACCTTGGGGTTGATGGCATGACATCGTCACCCACATTCGCCATCGTGAATGAATATTGGACACCGAAAGAGCCCGTGTATCATTTCGACTTTTACCGGATTGACGGTCCTGATGATGCGGTTCGCATCGGCTTTGAGGAGTACGTCTATAGCGGCAACTATTGTTTCATCGAATGGACAGAGAAAGTGCAGCCGCTCTTGCCCGATGAGTATGTTCGGGTTACGATTGAACGTGTTGACGAAACAAAGCGGATAATTATTTTCTGAAAGATGTTATCATCAGGTATCTATGAGTTCTGACGGATTGATTTTGGAGGACAAGTTGCCCGGCACGCAAGAGAAGCAAGTCATTGTTGATTTTCCTGTCCGCAAATGTGCGGTCGCTTTTGTCAAGGACAAAACACCGGCGGCCGATTTTGCAATCATCACCCCGGAATCGGTCAGAACTTTGGTGGAGCATAATGTCCTCGTGCTTATGCAGCGCGGCTTTTCTGAAGGTTCACCCTATACGGATATGGAGTATGCCGATTCCGGCGTTCGCTTTGAGGATGACTTGTTTCGCCTTGCCGAGGCGGCCAAGTTGCTGGTCAAGTTCTCTCCTTTTACGGCAGAAGACATAGCCCGGCTTAAAGAGGGTCAAGTCCTATTTTCTAATTGGGTGGATGACGGTATTGATGCCGAAACGGTCAGGATGATGAATGAAAAAGGTATCACGGCAATGGCGATGTGCAAGATCAAGGATGACAAGGGCATTTCAATCACCGAAAGGATTTTGTCGGAAACGCTTTCGCCAAAAGCGCTATGTATCGCCTTCTCGGCATTTTTGCTCCCATGGATAGAGTGTCTTGTGTTCAGCAACATGATGAAGTTCACGTTACAGAAAGAGCCTGCGCTGATGCAGAGTGTATATGCCTTTGCCGGCTATCTGTGCAGCAAGGAAATCGCCGACAGGTTACATCTCTCGTGGAAGAGTATCGTTTCCCTCTGCTGGGATATGAATTAGCGGCCAGTTCCCATCCGGGTCGGCGGACCGGCTATTTCTGCAATCGTATTTTCACGTCATTCAGCACATTCATATAGTTGATGAACGCCTGATAGGGTGACGGGTAAACGTCGAAGTTTCGTTTCACGGACTTGTGCCCGATCCATCTCGAACTCATGAAATTGAAATGGTCGGCGGCCTGAAGGCGAAGCCAGCAAAGTCTGGCGTCCTGATCGCCGGACTTGTTGTAGAGTTCTTCCAATTTGAAAAGCTGCCGGAATGCCTCCTGTTGCAGTTCGTTGCCTAACCACTCGTTGGTGTCTTTCTCTTCTCCGGAGCATGATATGGGCCAAGGCGCATGCATCGTGGCGAGGTCAAGGTCAAGTTTACAGGCCTCTTCAGGCGTGATGAAAGTATAGTTCTCGTTTTTGGAGAGGCGTTCTATGAGTGTGCGGAAAAAGTCAAATATGCCCGTTTCTTCAGTGTGGTACTCCCCGATGGTTTCATAATCCCAAAACAGGTTGATGAGAGGGTTGTCGCAATGGGCGTTGCTGTAGTCGAGGAAACCGATGTATTTGTCGGCGGTCAGTGGGTACTGGTTCCAGGTGGTGTCGCAGAAGCGCAGCGTGATGTCGTCGCAGAGGCGGTAGGAGCGCAGCAGCAGCCTGACATCTGTTTGGTAAGGGTTGCAGTATAGGAAGAGCGGGCTTTTCCAGCCAAGGATGTGCCGTGCGCCTTCAGTGAGTATGACGCGGTATCCCATGTCACCGAGCCATTCGCCGATCTCGTCTGAATAGATGATTTCGGTGTTGCAGAAAGATGTCGGCTTGACGGCGAAGGTCTCCTGCAGCAGTGCCTCCTGTCGTAGCACCTGTTCCACAAAAGCCTCTTTGCCGTGCAGCGAGGCAAGGCTGTGCGTGTAGGTGCTGCCTGTGATCTCAACGCTTCCTGTGGCCAACAGTTCCTTGAAACTGTCGATGACCTCCGGGCAGTAGTTCCGGAAGAGCATAATCGAACTGCCGGAGATGCTGAAACTGAGCTTGAATTTGCCCGGGTTCTGCCGTATGAGGTCGAGCATCATCTTGTTGGCGGGCAGATAGCACCGGTCGGCAAGGCGTCGCGCCATATACTGGTTCTGGTAATTGTCGAAATAGTCGTGGTTTTGGTTTATGTCGAAAAACCGGTATGTTCTGAGCCGGTAGGGTTGGCTGATCTGGAAATGGAAGCAAATTCTATTCATAGTGCGTCAATTTTTCATAAATTACTTTCAGTTTTTTGGCTGCGTTTTCCCATTTTAGGTTGTGGACCTCTTCAAGGCCTTTGCTGCTGAGCATGTCGGCAAGGGCGGGGTAGTGCAGTATTCCGTAGATGGCGTCGGCGGTGGCGTCGATGTCCCAGAAGTCTACCTTGACGGCATATTGCAGAACTTCGGCCACGCCCGACTGTTTGGATATGACCACGGGGATGCCGGCCTGCATGGCCTCGAGGGGCGATATGCCGAACGGCTCCGAGATGGAGGGCATGACATACACGTCGCTCATTCCGAAGAGGGTGTCGATGTCATCGCCGCGCAGGAATCCTGTGAAGTGGAAACGGTCGGAGATGCCGAGTTCCGCCACGCGGAGGATGACGTGCTGCATCATGTCGCCGTCGCCGGCCAGCACGAAGCGCACGTCCGGGTCTTTCTCCAGCACGCGCCTCGCCGTCTCCACGAAGTAGTCGGGCCCTTTTTGGAATGTGACCCGGCCGAAGAATGTGACAATCTTTTCTGGCACGGTCTTGCGGTGTCGGATCTGTTCGCGGTTCGGGGTTACGGCATTGTGGAGCGTATAGACTTTGTCGGAGGGGATGCCGTAGCGTTCGATGACTATGTTCCGGGTAAGGTCGCTGACGGCACATACGGCATCGGCGGCCATCATGCCATCGCGCTCGAGGTTGTAGATGTATTCGTTGCGGTTGTTCTCGCCCGAACGGTCGATTTCGGTTGCATGGATGTGTACGACTAAAGGTTTCCCGCTCACGCGCTTGGCGGCTATGCCGGCCTTGTAGGTCAGCCAGTCGTGGGCATGGATGATGTCAAAGTCCTCATTGTGCGCAATTTCGGCGGCAATTTCCGCATAGCGGTCCACCTCTTCCATAAGGTTGCTGCCATATCCGCCGTTGAAAACGTACCTGCGCCTCTCTCCGGATGTTTCGGTGAGCATCCCGCTTTCAATCTGGTTCACGACATTGAAGTAGTCGTCCATTCCGACGTACGGTATCATCGTGGAGTTGAACTGTATAAAGGAGGTGCATTTGTCGTCGGCGAAGAAAGCAGCGTGGCGGGGGTCAACTTCAATGCTGCTGGCATTGACAATCTTGACATACCGCTCGTCTTCCATGCCTGAGGCTTTGGGCATGACAAATGTGACTTGCACACCGTTCTGTGCCAAGCCTTTGGTGAGGCCGTAGCAGGCCGTTCCCAGACCTCCTGAAATATGTGGCGGAAATTCCCACCCGAACATCAATATTTTCATGTCAAATGCCTAATTTCACTGATGTATAGTTCCATGTTGTTTTCAATAAGCGTCTTATTTGTTGAAGTGTTCAATCCGCCATTTCATATAAAGGAGTGCGGCCACGCTCCAGGCCTGCGAGATGCAGCCGTTGGGCTTGTGCGGAGGGTCGCCGTCTGTGATTTCCGAAATGGTGGATATGCCGTAGGTTTTCATACACCCGTCGAAGTTGTACAGCAGCCGTTGCAGTACGGGAAGCGCCGACTTGCGGTAAACCGCCAGCATGCCGTCTGTGAACGGGTAGAGCAGCCAGATCCAGCAGGTGCCCTGATGGTAGGCGGAGTCGCGCTCGGCCTGGTTGCCCGAATAGTGCCCCTTGTAGTCGGGGTCTTTCGGGGAGAGCGAGCGGATGCCTTTGTCGGTGAGCAGTTCCTCGCAGGTGCGTTTCAGTACAAGTTGGCGTATCTTCTCGCTTATCGGGGTGTATGGCAGCGATGCCACAATCATCATGTTGGGTCGTGTCTGGAAGTTCTTGTAGTCGTTGTCCACATAGTCGGCAAGATAGCCCATGTCCTTCGACCAGAAAGTGTCTTTGAATACAGTCGGGAAGTCGTGTATGATATGTTCCCATTCTTTCACAAATCGGTTGTCTTTGGCCAGATGTGCCACCTCTATGCTGAACTTCACGGCGTTGTACCATAGCGCATTGATTTCGACTTGGCAGCCGGTGCGCGGGGTTACAGGGCGGCCGTTGACAATGGCGTCCATCCAGGTGAGCGCCAGTCCATCGCCACCGGCATAGATGAGTCCGTTGTCGAGCCTTCGGATGTTGTTGAGCGTGCCCTGCCGGTATGCGTTGAGGATACTTTCCATAATCGTGCCGTACTCGTTCCAGATGCTGCGTTGCGTGTGGGTGTATTCGGCATAGAGCTGGAGCGTGCGGAAAAACCACAGTGGGGCATCTACAGAATTGTAGGCCGCCGTTGTGCCGTTGCCGCCGATGTTGGGAAACAGTCCGCAGTTCAACTCCTGTACCATATCGTCTATGATTTCCTTGCAGAGTGCGGGGTTGTCGAGGGCGAGTGTGAGACCGGGCAGGGCGATGAAGGTGTCGCGCCCCCATCTGCCGAACCATGGATAGCCCGCAATGATTTCCGTCTTGCCGTTCCTTTTCACGATGAACTGTTCGGCGGCATTGCGGAGGCAACTGAAATAGGAAGAACGGGCGGTGTGTTTTCCGAGCTCTTCGTTGTAAAGCCCCTCCAGGTCTGCCGGACTCGTCGGCTCCGTGCCGATGGAGACGTAAAGGGTGTTTCCTTGCAGGTCGGCGGTCAGCACTCCCGGGGCAAAAAGGTCTTCGTGTCCGTCATAACCGCGCCGGATCTCTTCGGCATACTCGATGTTGTGGAACCAGTCGGGGCAATGCTCGTACTGCGCCGGGGCGGAACTTTGCAGATAGACGGGCGTGTAACGGTCGTATAGACAGAAGCCGACTCCGTTTTCTGCACTTCTGAAGCCGGCGTTCACTTCGTTGTTGGCATGGGTGAGGCGGTGTATGCTGCGGAACGCCAGCAAAGGCTGGAACTGTATGGATGCAGACTCGAAATGGTCAAGAATCGTGTATTTCAGTATCAGACGGTCTGCATTGTTCAGGAAGAGGATTTCTTTGGTGAAGTTGAACTTGCCGACGCGGTACAGGTAGGTGGGCACAGGGTCTGCGGTGAATTTCTGAAGGTATTTATTCCCTTTCGGGTCAATGAATCCACCTTTGTATTCGTGGATGCTGAGGTGGAAGTCCATATTGTTGATTACGATGGTCTCGTTCAGGCAAGATACCAAGACGTGTCGCTCGTGGTCGATGTCGTCTTGCGGAACGATGAACAGTCCGTGGTATTTCCGGGTGTTCAGCCCCGCAAGCGTGGTGGTGGCAAATGACCCTGTACGGCTACAGCGCAACAGTTCGCGCTGAGTGGAATAGTTCAGGTTTACAAGGTCTGATTTGTCGAATTCTATGTAACTCATTGTTGTGGGTTTTCAAATCATGAGGTTAAACAAGACATACGAATGTTCACGTCACATTCATAATGACGTGGCAAAGATAAGAAATAAGTGGGGTGATGCGGAAAAAAAATATTGCATTATGATTACATTTTTTCCGATTCGGCGACTGTTTTTTTCAGTCGTTGATGCGTTGAAGCATCACTGCGGCGGCAGAGCGGGCGTCCTGTATGGTGTCGCTGAGGCTCATCGGTCGTTTGCATGAGCCTGCCACGAAAAGCCCATCGCGGGCGGTGAGGTTGTCCTCAAGGTGTGGTGACCTACTGTCGGCGAAACCGTAAAGTCCTTGGATTCCGGCACTTTTTGTCAATGTGCGGGTTCCGTCAGAGGCGCACATACCCACCATCAACACCAGCAGGTCGGTGTTCATCGTGAGGGGCAGCCCCATCAGCGTGTCTTCGGCTTTCAGCTGTATCCGGTTGTCGTAGGTCGAGGCCGCCTCGGAGATGCGCCCGCGAACGAAGTTGATGCCGTAGGTCTCTTGGGCGGTGCGGTACATCTCCTCAAAACCTTGCCCCCACATCCTGAGATCCATATAGAAGATGTAAACGTCTGTGTCGGGCAGCATGCGTTTCACTTCGATGGCCTGCTTCACGGCGGTAACGCAGCATATCTTGGAGCAGTAGTGGTTGCCCGTTTTCTCGTCGCGAGAGCCGACGCATTGCAGGAAGGAGACTTGCTTCGGTTTTTCTCCGATGTTGTTCAGTACTTTGTTTTCTCCGATCATGCGTTCGAGTTCCAACGAGGTGATGACGCCGTTGTAGATGCCGTAGCCCAGTTCTTCTTTCAGCCGTGCATCAAAGACATCGTAACCCGTGGCCAGCAGCACATGGCGGTACGTGTGATGATGCCCTTGCCCGTCGGTGAGCCTCCACTCGCCGTTTTCAAAGTCCATGTTCACGATGGGGGTGCCGAAATGAATCTTGATGTTCGCGTTTTTGGTTTTGTCACTCAACAATGAAACCAGTTCGGTCGCAGCCCGGAAGTCAGGAAACAGCAAAGCCTTGTCGCGCAGGTTGTCGAGACCGGTGACGGAACGCTCGAAGATGGTGACTTGGTGCTTCTGTGCCAGGACAGAAGCGGCTTCTATGCCGGCAGGTCCGGCTCCGATTACTGCGATATTTGCCATTTTGCTGTTTTTATTATTTCGGGTTCTTGTTTGAGTTTTTTCTCTGGAAGGCGTTTATACTTTAAGGTTGGACGGGCGGTCGGGGAAAGCAAGCAACTTCCCGGAGATGCCGGTGTATTTAGTGTCAGGGTCGTAGGGGATGCCGATTTTGTTGAGCAGGCTTTCGCACTGAATCTGGTGCATTTGCAGCCCGAGTCGCCATGGGTTGTATCCGAGCAGCAGCCCTGTCATCTCTTCGTAGGTGAGCACGGGTATCCCGTAGCCCTCCTTGTCGTATGTCTTGTGTTCCATTTCAGCGATGGTGTATTGCCATTTGTCGAGAAACATGGCGCAGCCGGGACAGTTGGCCACGATGAAATCGGGCTCGTAGGGTTCCATGGACTCGAATTTCTTCTTGGAATTGGCTACCGAATAGCCTCTGTTTTCCTGCACGAGGTACTGCCTGAATCCGAAGCCGCAGCAATGCCGCCGTTCAGGATAATCGACCACCTCACCGCCCCATGTTTCAATCATGCCGGCAAGCACGTAAGGGAACTCTGCTTTGCCGACGCCGTGTTTA
This sequence comes from Oscillospiraceae bacterium, assembly GCA_963620035.1. Classification (GTDB taxonomy): domain Bacteria; phylum Bacteroidota; class Bacteroidia; order Bacteroidales; family WCHB1-69; genus F23-D06. The sequence goes on from CAVEXN010000005.1 coordinate 75,454, forward strand.
GGGAAAATCTTGGCATAGTGGCAGCCGATGTGCTCTACCACGCGCAGCGGCTTGCCCGTATAGCGGTTCACGAGCCGGTGCTTCATCTTCTCTTTCAGGTCGTTCCGGAACTTGTAGATGATGTCGGAGGGATGGGCGACGTTTTTGGGGAGGTTGAAAGTTCGGCCGGTGGCCTGTTTGAGATACTGCCGCGCCTGCTCCAGCAACTCCGGTTTCTCCGCCCATTTCTCCACTATTTCTGTGATGACCCCGAACGAAGTGACGCACGACGGGACGTAGTTCTCATACCCGCGCTCGGTCATCAAAGAGAATAGCCGCGCCACTACGGTCATAGTGGTCTCGAAAGGCACAACGTCTGCGTGGTAGCCTATGCCCGTGCAGGTATGCTGATGTGAGGAGTCGTAAATGTCTTTCCCCAAATCGTTGCGTAGGATGTTGAGGAAAGCGGCCTCTGACCCTGGAAAGAATGTCTGGCGGATGCAACTCCTTTCGTAAAAAAAGTGGTCATCGGCGATGTCTTTCTGATATTCGTTCCAAAAGCGTTTTTCCATAATCGGGTTCTGTTTTGTTGCGCCTTTATAGGCAAAAAAACTTGCCGGCATATACGACGGCAAGCAAATTGATGTTTCAGTGGAGCGTACGGGAGTCGGACCCGTGACCTCCTGACTGCCAGTCAGACACTCTAGCCAACTGAGCTAACGCCCCGGAATGCCGGCAGGGATGACATACGACATCCCCGCCGGCAGAGTTCTTCATCACACCTTGATTTCTACATCAACGCCGCTCGGAAGTTCGAGCTTCATCAAAGCATCGATGGTTTTCGTTGTGGTGCCGTAAATGTCCAGCAGTCTCTTGTAGGTGGAAAGCTGGAACTGTTCCCTGGACTTCTTGTTTACGAAGGTGGAACGGTTTACGGTGAAAATCTTGGTGTGCGTCGGCAACGGAATGGGACCGACCAAAACAACCTTGTCATCCTTTACGCCGTTTACTGTCTTGACGATTTTTTCGGCAGACTTGTCAACCAGCGTATGATCGAATGATTTTAATTTAATTCTAATTCTGTGACTCACTTTTGTTTGTTTTTTAATTATTACGTAATATGTTTTTGCTTTGTTTCTCTTTTAAAGAATGAATCTTCCGGTTGTCATAATATACTCTTTCACGTCGGCGGGCACTTCCGCGTATTTGACGAACTCCATATTGAAAGTGGCGCGTCCTTGGCTCATAGAGCGCAGGGTTGTCACGTAGCCGAACATCTCGGCCAGCGGCACTTGCGCCGTAATCACTTGGTAGCCCACTTTGGCGTCAATCTGTTCAAGCACGGAGCGGCGGCGGTTCAGGTCGCCGGTCACGTTGCCGATGTACTCGTCAGGTGTTGTGATTTCGACTTTCATGACAGGTTCCAGAATGGCGGTGTCAATCTTCTTGAGTGCGTCTCTGAAGCCAATCTTGGCGCAGATCTCAAACGCAAGCGCGTCCGAATCCACGGGATGAATAGAACCATCGATTGCGGTGACGGTCATGGCTTCAATGGGGAAGCCGTATTTGCCGTTCAGCATGGCTGTCCTGAAGCCTTTTTCTGCACCGGCCAGATACTCTCTCGGGACGTTGCCGCCTTTCACTTCGCTCTTGAACACTAGTCCTTTCCCGTTGCCCGTCAGTGGAGCCATCTCAAACTCGAGGTCTGCGAACGACCCCCTGCCGCCGTTCTGTCGTTTATAGACAGTGTGGTGGCGTACAGGGTCTTTGAGAGCCTCCTTATATGTCACGCGCGGCTTCCCATGGTTGCATTCCACGTTGAACTCACGTTTCAGACGGTCGAGCAGGATGTCAAGATGAAGTTCGCCCATGCCGCTGATGAGGGTCTGTCCCTGATCGTTGTCGTTGTTGACGACGAAGGTGGGGTCCTCGTCCGACAGCTTTGCCAGTGCCAGCATCATCTTTTCCTCGTCGTCTTTCGTCTTGGGTTCGACGGCAATTTGGATTACCGGTTCGGGGAAGACGATTTGTTCGAGGATGATGGGATGCTTGTCATCGGTGAGGCTGTCGCCGGTGCGGATCTCCTTCATGCCTACTAATGCCACGATGTTGCCTGCGGAGACGGCTTCAAGCTGGAGTTGCTTGTTGGAGTGCATCTGCATGATCTTCGACACACGTTCCCTCTTGCCGTTGTTGGCATTATAGACAGTCTCTCCGCTGTTGAGTTTTCCGGAATAGACTTTGATGAAGGTGAGTTTGCCTACGAACGGGTCGGTTGCGATCTTGAAGGCGAGTGCGGCGAACGGTTCGTTCTCGTCGGCCTTGCGGGTCTCTTCTGCATCCGTTTTAGGGTTGATCCCGGTGATGGCGGGCATGTCCGCAGGGGAGGGCAGGTACATCACGACAGCGTCCAGCAGCCGTTGCACGCCCTTGTTCTTGAACGAGGAGCCGCACAGCACAGGTTGGATCTTGCGTTCGATGGTGGCTTTCCGGATGACGGGGATCAGTTCTTCGGGGGTGATGCCGTCAGCGTCCTCGAAGTAGCGTTCCATCAACTGCTCGTCCTGTTCTGCAAGCGTTTCGAGCATCAGGTTGCGGTACTTGACGGCCTCGTCTGCCAGTTCTGCGGGTATTTCAACCTCTTGATAGGTGGTGCCTTGGTTCTCCTCATCCCAGCGGTAGGCTTTCATCTCCAGCAGGTCGATGACACCGCTGAACGAATCTTCTTCCCCGATTGGAATTTGGACAGGCATCGGCGAGGCTTTGAGTTTCTCGCGGATTTGTTCCACCACGGCGTAGAAGTTGGCGCCTGACCTGTCCATCTTGTTGACGTAGCAGATACGGGCGACGTTGTACCTGTCGGCCTGGTGCCAGACGGTTTCCGACTGTGCTTCCACGCCTCCTACGGCGCAGAAGATGGCCACGGCACCGTCGAGGATGCGCAGGGAGCGCTCCACCTCTACGGTGAAATCGACATGCCCCGGCGTGTCGATGATGTTGACCTTGCAGGCTTCGTTGCGGCAGTTCCATGTCACGGTGGTGGCGGCGCTGGTGATCGTTATGCCGCGTTCCTGCTCCTGTACCATCCAGTCCATGGTGGCCGTGCCCTCGTCAACCTCTCCAATCTTGTAGTTCTTTCCGGTATAGAAGAGAATACGCTCCGTGGTCGTAGTCTTTCCCGCATCAATGTGGGCCATGATGCCGATGTTGCGAATATGCAGGAGATCTTCAGCCATTTGTCGTTCCCTTTACCGTGTCGAGTGTTACTATATAATATATTGTATGAATTCCGGAAGTTGCCGTTTACATGCGCATGTGGGCGAAAGCCTTGTTTGCTTCTGCCATCCTGTGGATTTCCTCTTTCTTCTTGAATGCTGCGCCTTCTGACTTGTAAGCGGCCATGATTTCCTGGGCAAGCTTGTCGGCCATCGTCTGTTCATGGCGTTTGCGTGCGTAGGAAATAAGGTTCTTCATGCCTACCGACTGCTTTCTGCCCGGCTTGATCTCCTCAGGGACGGGGAGGGTGGTTCCGCCGACGCGCTTGCTCTTGACCTCAACGCTCGGGGTTACGTTTTCCAGGGCTTTTTTCCACACTTCGAGACCGTTCTCGTTCGTCTTCTCGGAGACGATGTCGATAGCCTTGTAGAAAATCTCGAAAGCAAGGTTTTTCTTGCCTTTCAACATAATGTTGTTGACGAATTTCGTTACCAATTCGTCGTTATACTTCGGATCCGGAAGAATGATCCTTTTTTTTGCATGTGAATTTCTCATGTTCTTGTATCTTCAATGTTTTAATTTACTCTTGAATCGCCAATCCCGGCGTTCAATTTACTGTTCTTTGGGATGTTTTTTCGGTTATTTCTTTTTGGGTCTCTTGGCGCCGTATTTGGAACGTCCCTGCAGACGGCCGTCAACGCCGGCGGAGTCGAGCGCGCCCCTGACAATGTGGTATCTCACACCCGGAAGGTCCTTGACACGGCCTCCGCGCACCAGCACGATGGAGTGCTCCTGCAGATTGTGTCCTTCGCCCGGGATGTAGGCATTGACCTCCTTGCCGTTGGTCATTCTTACCCTCGCCACTTTACGCATGGCTGAATTAGGTTTTTTCGGGGTCGTGGTGTAAACCCTCAAGCAAACGCCGCGTTTTTGCGGACAGGCGTCCAATGCCCTCGACTTACTCTGTGAAGTAAGCCTCTGTCTTCCTTTTCTTACTAATTGTTGAATTGTAGGCATACAATTTGATTTGTTAAACTTTTTATTTATTACGTATTATACCCTATTTTTAGGGCGTGCAAAAATACACTTTTTTTCTTTTTGTTCAACCACTTGCATTTAAAAGAAAAACAAGGTGCGGGAGACAGCCCCGCACCTTGTTGCAGTTGCCTATATGATGGTGATTTTCTTGTACCGTATCCGTTTCGGAGTCACGTTGCCGAGCCTCTTCTTCTTGTTCTCTTCATACTCGGTGTAGCCGCCCTCGAAGAAATAGACCTGCGAGTCACCCTCGAATGCGAGGATATGGGTGCAGATGCGGTCGAGGAACCAGCGGTCGTGCGAGATGACCACGGCGCAGCCCGCAAAGTTGTCGAGCCCCTCCTCCAAGGCCCGCAAAGTGTTGACGTCAATGTCGTTGGTGGGCTCGTCGAGCAGCAGCACGTTGGCTTCCGACTTGAGGGTGAGGGCCAGGTGCAGGCGGTTGCGTTCGCCGCCGGAGAGCACGCCGGCATTCTTGTTCTGTTCGGTGCCGCTGAAGTTGAAGCGCGACAGGTATGCGCGTGAGTTGATGAGCCGCCCGCCCATCAAGATCTGCTCTTGGCCTCCGGAGACGATCTCCCAAACGCTCTTTTCAGGGTCGATGACCTTGTGCTGCTGGTCGATGTAGCCGATCTTGACGGTCTCACCCACGTGGAACTCGCCGCTGTCGGGCTGCTCCAGCCCCATGATGAGGCGGAACAGGGTGGTCTTTCCGGCGCCGTTGGGGCCGATGACCCCCACGATGCCGTTGGGCGGCAGGTTGAAGCAGAGGTCGTCAAACAGCAGTTTTTCGCCGAAAGCCTTGCGCACATGTTGTGCCTCAATGACCCTGTTGCCCAGCCGCGGGCCGTTGGGGATGAATATCTGCAGGGTCTCCTCTTTCTCTTTCACGGTCTCGTTAAGCAGTTTGTCGTAGGCGTTGAGACGGGCTTTTGACTTGGCGTGCCGAGCCTTAGGTGCCATGCGCACCCATTCGAGTTCTCGCTCCAGGGTTTTCATGCGCTTGCTCTCCTGCTTGGCTTCCATAGCCAGCCGGTTCGATTTCTGTTCCAGCCACGAGGAGTAGTTGCCCTGCCAAGGGATGCCCTCGCCGCGGTCGAGTTCCAGGATCCAGCCCGCCACATGGTCGAGGAAGTAGCGGTCGTGCGTGACGGCGATGACGGTGCCCTTGTATTGCTGCAGGTGTGTCTCGAGCCATTCCACGGACTCGGCGTCCAGATGGTTGGTGGGCTCGTCCAGCAGCAGGATGTCAGGTTCGGTGAGCAGCAGGCGGCACAGGGCCACGCGGCGCCGCTCTCCGCCCGAGAGGTTCCTCACCGGCGTGTCACCGTCGGGACAGCGCAGAGCGTCCATGGCGCGGTCAAGCCTGGAGTCCAGTTCCCAGGCATCGTACTGGTCAATCAGTTCGGTGAGTTCGCCCTGCCGCTCGATGAGACTGTTCATCTCGTCGTCGCCCATAGGCTCGGCGAACTTCATGTTTACCGCTTCGTACTCCTTGAGGATATCCACGATCTTCTGCACGCCCTGCATCACGGTCTCCTTCACGGTCAGTGCGTCGTCAAGCATGGGCTCTTGCGGCAGGTAGCCTACCGAGTAGCCGGGCGAGAATACCACCTCACCCTGATAGTCGTGGTCGAGGCCGGCGATGATCTTCAGCAGCGAGGATTTGCCCGCGCCGTTGAGACCCAGCACGCCGATCTTGGCCCCGTAGAAAAAGGAGAGGTAAATGTTCTTTAAAACCTGTTTCTGTGGCGGAAATGTCTTGCTGACATTCACCATTGAGAAGATGATTTTCTTGTCGTCTGTCATATGTTCTTTGTTGTTGTTTCGATCGGAAATGATTTTGATGATTGGTAAAAACGTTTCTGTTTCAGTAACTTATTATGTCTTGAAACGGCTGCAAAACTAAAAAAAATAGTGTTATGAAACATTGTTGATAATTTTTCTTGCAAACGTGTCGGAAAAAAATTATATTTGCTGCGTTCTTTTTGAGCAAAACTAAAACACACTCTACCCCTCACTCACTACGCTCTTTCAGCACTCAACGGAGAAGAATACTTGCTGCCCGCTCATCGGACTCGTTCTTTACTTGTACTCCGACAACACAGTCATTCTCTAATATCAATTAAACAAATAGTGCTTATGAAAAAGATTTTACTATCTGCCATTGCGCTGTTCCTGACCTCTTTAGTGGCGGTGGCGCAATGCGATGCACCGACAGACGTGCAAGCAAGTGCGACGTGGCGAAAGGCCAAGGTCTCTTGGCGGTCCCCGTTGCTGAACAATCCGACGACACTCGATTACGGCGTTGTGAGAACCGGCTCCCTTGGTGCCGGCATCCGGCAATACTCCTTAGGTGTCCGCTACCCTGCAGACACGATGCAGCGTTTTTCCGGCAAGCGGCTCCGCTCGGTCTCTTTTTTCCCTGTTGTGGCCATAGACTATACGCTCAATATCTACTCGGGCGGCTATATGGTCGGAGATACCGTCTATTCGGGCGGAACGCTGGTCCACACACAACAGATTTCCTCCGCTGACATTTCCGCAGGGACGGTCAATGAGATTATGCTGTCCTCCTCGCTGATTGTCACCGGGTCGGACGAACTTCTAGTATCTTTCCAGATTGCAACAACATCTACGATTTACCCTTTCGGCTTCGGCTATGACAATACCATTGACGGATACACCAACCTCGGCATCCTCGACTCAACTACCGTATGGGACACCTGGAATATATCGGGAGAACCGACGCCTGGACTTTTCCTTCAATGCCATTTCATCGACGCATGCAGCATTACGGGATTTAATGTGTTCCGTGACAACGTGCAGTTGAACACCGCTCCGATAGGCACCCATTCTTACCTCGACACCGCCGTTGTGGCCGGCCAGCAGCACTGCTATACGGTGCAGTCTATCTGCGGCACTGCAACTTCAGACGCCTCACCATACTGCCTCACGGTTCCGACACAGCCGAACTGCTCATACCCGATGGTGGGCAACGGCACCGATGAGGTGAACTATCTCCCGATGGCCTGCTACTATAATTATTCCTATAGCCAGCAGATCTATACGGCCTCTGAAATAGGCGCGCAGAGCGGCACTGTCGCTTCCATTACGTTCCAGTATTTCCACAATGTGCCTTATACCTGGAACAATGTGACCATCTATATGGCCAATGTCTCCGATTCGGCGTTTGCCAACAACAACTCCTGGATTCCGGCCGGTGAACTCACCGAGGTCTTTAACGGCTCAATCTATTGCACCAATGCCGACTCCAACAATGTGACGGTTGACTTTGACCAGTATTTCGAGTGGGACGGCAGCAGCAATGTGGTCGTAGCCATCCTGAACAACAACGGCACATACATTGGCTATCAGACAAGGTTCTATACCCATACCACGGATGTCCGCCAGACACTTTATGCCCAGCAAGACGGTTCGCCGTTCAGCATTTACAATCTCGGCACAAGCGGCACGTTGACTTACAAACGCAGCAACATGAAGTTCTGCTTCGGTCCCGAGCCTTCTTGCTACAAACCGGTCCGTACACGACTGTCCGATATAACTTCCTCGGGTGTCACGCTTTCCTGGAGCAGACATTCTGAAAGCGACAACAGTTGGGAAGTGGTGGCTGTTCCCTCCGGCTATGCCGTCAGCAGCGGCACGTCAGTTCCGGTTTTTGACACGACATATACGTTCACAACCCTTCAGGACAATACCGACTATGATGTCTATGTGAGAACGGTATGCTCCGGCACCGACCAGAGCGGTTGGGTGAAGGTTTCCTTCAGGACGCTCTGCGACCCTCATACCGGCGTTCCTTATACGGAGAACTTCCGCGGCTACGGCACGGGCGGCGAACAGACCTTCCCGTTCTGCTGGAGCCGTATGACCAACTACACTTCTACGCAGTACCCTTACATCAACAACAACTATCAACTGTACCTCTATTCTTACGATACTTACTACTCTTTGGCCGCTTCGCAGGCTCTTGACCTCTCCAACTATGCAGAGAATACTTTGGCGCTCAGTTTTGAAATCGCAAAAAGCTCTACTACGTATGGCCGCCTCGATGTGGGCATCATGACAGACCCGTCAGACCTTAATACGCTGACAATCCTGAAGTCTTATTATCCATCCGACATAGCTGCGACAAATGTGTTCCAGCAGGAGTACATCACGCTGACACAATCTTACACGCAGCCTGTCTATCTTGCTTTTTATGCCCCTGGCGTTCCTTCTGTAACTAACTATGTGTTATTGAAGAACGTAAAGGTGGACTATGTCCCATCTTGCCTTCCTCCTTCCGATCTGACCGTCTCAAACGTGACGGGTACAGCAGCCACTATATCCTGGACAGAAGCCCTCTACGGTGCACAAGGGTATAGTCTCGAATATGGCGAGGTCGGACAGCAGATGGTCACCGTGCCTATGCAGGACAACTCCTATATGCTTACCGGCTTGACCCAAGGCACACAGTATCAGGTGAAACTCTATTCAAACTGCGCTGAAGGCTCTGCCGACACGCTGACCACACAGTTCACTACGTTGAGTTTTGTTGAATGTACGCAACCGGACACCGTTGCAAATGAGATTACAGGCACTAGCACCGGTACCTCTTACCAGATTCCGGTCAACAATTTCTACAGATACACCTATTCGCAGCAGATCTTCACCGCCGACGAGATAGATCCTGCCCATACGCCTACGGTTCTTACGGCTATTGCTTTTGAATACAGTTATTCTTCGCCTATGACCGACAAGAACAATGTGCAGATTTACCTTGCCCACCGTACTCGCAGCACTTTCAACAGCACCAACGACTGGACACCGATTTCAGAGGCCACGCTGGTATATGAAGGTCCGCTGAACTGCTCACAGGGCTGGAACACGTTTGAGTTTGACAACTACTTCTCATACAACGGTTCTGACAACCTTGTGCTGATTGTGGATGACAACTCCAACGATTACAACAGCAGTTCCTATACTTTTAACACTCATAGCACAGCAGGCTATATGACACTATGTCGAAACAGTGATTCACAGAACTTCGACCCTGCAAATCCGGGTCCCGGCAGTTATATTACCTCCCGGAACGACGTTAAGTTCTTCAAATGTCTGCAGGTGTCACCGCAATCGTGTCCTGTCCCGATGGTTTATGTCTCCGGAGAAGAGTCTGATGCCATCACCGTGGACTGGGTCTCTAACGGAAGCGAGTCTTCCTGGAATCTTGAGTACCGTGCTGCCGGTGAGACCGACTGGACGAGTATGGGAACAGTCTCTGCATCTCCCGCCATTATCGACAACCTTGATACGGATGTTGACTATGAGGTGCGTCTGCAGGCACTCTGTGCCGCCGGCGACAGCAGCCTTTGGGCCTATGCCACCGCCCATACCCCATGTGAGGCCGTTGACCTTCCGCTTCTCGAGAACTTTGATGCCGTTGCCAGCGGAATCCCAGGATGCTGGTCACGTCTCTACAACACCACTTCGGCCACTCCGAGCGTTAGTACCTCAAGCGCTTACTCCGGTTCCACATCCCTATACTTCAACTGCTCTTCCAGCAGCCTGTATGCCTATTTCATCTCTCCGCGTCTGAATGACAACATCGCTATGGATGACCTGCAGATTATGTTCGCTGCCAGAAAGACTTCCGATTCCTATTTCATACAGGTCGGCATCATGTCTGATCCGGCTGACCAATCCACATTTGTTCCTATAGGCAGTTTCACCCCGTCCGCAGTAAACATCTGGGAAGAGGGAGAAGTGCTTTCCAGAGGCTATACGGGCAACGGACGGTATGTGGCGTTCCGCATACCGGCATGGTACTCCAACAGCATCTATCTCGACGACATCTATGTGGGCAGCATTCCTACTTGTATGCACGTAGGCAACATCTCCGCCACCGAAATCACGGCATACGATGCCACCATCACCTGGGTGCCGGGCGGCAGCGAGACATCCTGGAACTACATCATAGGGCCTGCCGGCACGGTGGATACAGAAACGGACGCTTCCGTATCGGTGAGCGAAAACAGCGCCACGGTGGATCAACTCACCCCCAACACGCTTTATGACATATACGTCCAAGCTGCCTGTTCCGGTTCCGACCAGAGCACGTGGAAACGTTACACTTTCCGTAGCGGCTGCGCTGCCCTCACGGAACTTCCTTACACCGAGAACTTCGACAGTTATCAAGGCGCCACCAACACCTCCAGCGGCAACGTGTCGCCGTCCTGCTGGTCGCACATCAACTACAGTACAAGCAACGATGCTTATCCGCTGGTTCATGCCTCTTCTAACGCTTATTCCGGCCCCAATGCTTTGTATTTCTATTCTTATATGTCCTCCTATTCCTACTATTCTGATTTGTATGCAATTATGCCGGAAATTGACACGCTGCAACTTCCGATCAACACCCTGCAGCTCAGTTTTATGGCGAAAAGCAAATCTTCAAGTTATCCGTTCAACATTCAGATAGGTGTAATGTCGGACCCCGCAGATTCTTCCACGTTTGTACCCGTAACTACGGTTACTGCTAATACGACAACATATTCGTACTATGAAGTGAACTTCAACAACTATCTCGGCGGCGGACAATACATTGCTTTCAAGGTCGATTTGCCTACCACATTGTATGCTTCCCACGCCGGTTACATTGACGACGTAGTGCTCAAACTGATGCCGCAATGTTCGCCGGTGCGCAACATTGAAGTGAGCGATGTTGCGGGGTCTTCAGCACGCATCTCCTGGTCGGCAGGCTCTTTGGGCACGGTTTCCAACTATACTTTGGAGTATGCCGTCAATGACGACAACGACAACTGGATTGTGGCCAGCAGCAGCATTACAGGAACTTCTTATCTCCTCAGCGGACTTGAACCGACTACACCCTACAAGGTCCGCGTCAAGACCAACTGCGAAGACAGTGAGAGTGCTTACGAGACGGCTACGTTCACAACACAGTGTCTTGCCGGCGGTAACATTGAGGTAGGAACGGGAACGAATACAACTTCTTATTTCCCGTCATACAGTTTTTACTGTTACTCATACACGCAGCAGATATTCCTCGCCTCCGAGTTGAACGGTGCAGCCACTTTGCGCTCCGTGTCCTTTGATGTGACCTCCGTGGGAGCGGCCAACCGTGATATCCAGATTTATCTGATGAGCACCACCGAGAGTGCTCCGTCAAGTTGGTTGCCCGCTTCAACCGCCCAATTGGTGTATTCCGGACAGACCAATTTCACGACAGGCTGGAACACATTCAATTTCTCTACGCCGTTCCAATACAACGGAACAGACAATCTGGCGCTGATTGTGATCGACCAGACCGGTTCCTACGAATCTTCCAATTCGTTCAGATCCCATACCGGTCATTCTGGATGCTCAAGATATATTTATAACGATAACACACAATACACCACCTCTTCCGTCCCTTCTTCCGGAAACTCATCTACGACACGTAACAACGTGCGCTTCGGCGGCGACTGCGACAGCAGCGTGACCTGCATCGCCCCCAATATGTATGTTGCCGCAGTGGGTGAAACTACCGCAGACATCGCTTGGGTTGCCGGCTACCAGGAGACGGCTTGGGAGATGGATTACACCATGCAAGGAGACTCCACTTGGACATCCGTGCCCAACCCGTCCGGATTCTCGGTACAGCTCACGGGCTTGACATCAAACACGCCGTATCAGGTCAGAATGCGCTCTGTTTGCGGAAGCGGCGACGAGAGCAGCTATGTTTACGCTTTTTTCAGAACCGAATGCGGTATTCTCAGCATCCCTTATACGGAGGATTTCAACAGCTACAGTGGCGCAATCTCTACAAGTTCGTCAACACCGTCCGGATATCCGAATTGCGAAATGCCGTCCTGCTGGACATTCCTGAACCTTGCACAAACAAGTTCAACCTATCAGCAGGCATTCATCTCCTCCTATTCAAGTTACGCATCAACCGGCAATTGCCTCTTTGTCAAACTGGGATCAGGTAGTCCGATGTATGCTGTTCTGCCGACATTCAACGTGGACATCAACACGCTGCAGTTGACTTTCAAGTACCGCAATGAAGGAACCGGCACCTCAAACGGCACGCTTGAGGTCGGTTATGTGACCAGCCTTACGGATGCAAGCACTTTCGTTTCGCTCTATACTTGTCCGCAGATAACCACGCTTACCGAAGTGGAACAGGTGTTCAGCAGTGTGCCGGCAACTGGAGCAGGCAACAGTTTCATCGCTTTCAAGTTCACACCCGGTGCCTATTCAGGTTATTATATGAGCATCGACGATGTTTATCTTGAAACTATCCCTGTTTGTCCGCGACCCGGCACGCTGGAAGTTTCCAATGTGACCAGCACCTCCGTTGACTTGAGTTGGACTGAAACGGGCACGGCCACGGCCTGGAACATCGAGTACGGACCGCAGGGCTTCACGCAAGGCACCGGCACTACGGTAGCAGCCACTACCAACCCGTTTACCTTGTCGGGCCTGTCCGCAACGGCATATGACTTCTACGTGCAGGCCGACTGCGGCAGCGGCGAAAGCAGCGGCTGGAGAGGCCCAGTCTCCGCCACCCCTGGCAGCTACAACATGCCGGCTACGGGTACGGCCACGATTACGATGTGTGACGGCATCATTTACGATGACGGCGGCGCTGATGGCAACTATTCGTCCAACTGCAACGGTACACTTGTCATCAATCCCGCCACCCCGGGCAACGTGGTCAAGGTGCAGGGCATCGGTAACTTCACATTCGAATCGTGCTGTGACTATCTGGTCATCTATGACGGAACAGACAATACGGGAGCGCAGCTCTATACGACAGAAGGCATTTATTCAGGCACGATACCGGAGTGTACCTCTACCACGGGCTCTATTACGCTCTATGTCTATTCTGACGGCAGCATGCAGTATTCCGGCTTTGCCTTGCAGGTTTCCTGCGTCGATACCACGGGCGGAGACCCCGGTCCCACACCTCCTGAGCCCGGCGTGGTATGCGATGCTCCCACCAACCTTACGGTTTCCGATGTCACCTTCAACAGCGCAAACCTCTCGTGGACACAGACGGGCACACCAGACAGCTGGACGGTCTATTTCCGGAAGGGCACGGATGCCTGGACCACGGTGAGCACCACGACCCCGTCGCCGTACGCACTCACCGACCTCGCGCCGGAGAGCAACTACGAGGCATACGTGGTGGCCGTCTGCGGAGACTCGGTCAGCTCGCCCTCCAACACCGTGACGTTCAGCACGCTGGCAGACGGCATTGCGGACTATGTACTGGACCAGACCAAGCTCTACCCGAACCCGACCAGCAGCAACGTGACCATCGTCAACAACAGCTGCATGATTGAGAAGGTTGAGGTGTATGACGTATATGGCCAGACCCTCCGCGTGCAGCAGGTGAACGGCAGCAGCGCAGTGCTTCCTGCCGAAGAACTTGCCGCCGGCATGTACTTCGTGCGTGTCATAACCGACAAGGGGACGGTCGTGAAGCCGTTCACGAAACGGTAGTTCCCAAAAACTTTTTCATAGCGTAAGAGGGCGCGCCGAAAGGCGCACCCTCTTTTTTTGTTACATTTGCGGCGTTTTTAATAATGAACAGAATCAAACAGTATGAAAATGATTTTTTGTCTAAAAATGTACACTCGCACAAACGAAGCCAACAGTTCCTGCCTGGCTAAATATATTCATTTAAAAGAATTATTATAAATCACAGTTGTTATGAAAATAATCATATTTATTACAACGGCAATTGCTGTAACTATGTTTTCGTGCAATGAAAACAATGAAAACAATGAAATGAACGCAAAAAACGTATCAATTTACAAAATGTCGCTTGAAGAATTTGCCCAATCTGTAGAAACAGACGAAGAGCAACAATTCTTTAAAACACATGCTGTAATAGATTACTCGGAAATTTGTGCTCAAGCCATGCAAAGCGTATCGAATGAAAATGATTTTGTCAAAAAGCGTTTTAAAATAAAATTCAGGTGGTTTGTTGGATGCGAAAGAGCATTTGGCATTTGTCTGATTATTCCGATTGGTGTGGCTGATGCCAATGCGTCAATGTTCATGTATGGAGGAAAATGTATTATTGTTCCTGATTCTGAAGAAGACAATGGTTTGACAAATGACGGATTCCTTCCAGTGTATTGTGACATACCCGTGAATGACAATTTTAAGATAAAGGAAGGCATATATGCTTCATATTATGATGAAAATGCTAAAAAAAGTGTTGTAGCCGTAGATGTCGTGAGATGAAATATGTAAAGTTTGCCATCGGATTAGAAATTATTATCTTATTCATCGCATTGTCCGGGTGCGGAATGTTGTATGGATATAGGAGTATCAAAACTTTTGACGAAACGGTTTACAACGATTTCATTTCCGATATAAATGACACAGTTTTGACAATAATACCTGTTGTGAGTGATTTTTCAACATTCAAAAAATACAGAACCATTTGTGAAGACAGTTTGTGGCAACACTCATATTCGGGACAACCTGTCCAAATATTGTATTTTATGAACGATTCATTGGTTTCATATCATATCAACTGTATGGCAAAGGGTCTGTTTTCAAACCTTAATTGGAACACAGAGGAGAGGTTTGAGCGTTTCCCTCCTGCCTCTGCCGTAAAACTCCATGATTTTTCGTTGAATGGTGTTTTAGACTTGTACGACATCCATCAAAAAGACAAATGTGTGGTCATTGTTTTCTGGACAACGATGTTTTGTAAAATCTCTAAGTCTGCTGTTGAGACGGTGAAATCAAACATTCATAAATTCGGAAAGAATCAGGATATCATAGTGTACTTGATAAACACCGATAAATATTACCTTGAAGCAAGGTAGATTGGGTCAGTTGCCAAAAGGCGCGCCCACACTTTGTCTTGTGTTTTTTGTTGAAATTGTGAATGGGAAATTGTATTTTTCGTTTCCCATTTTCAGTTTTCCGTTCTAAAAAACGCTATCTTTGCGGCCGCTACAGAGAAGTCCCCATGCTGAAAAGAACAATCATCTTGTTCGGTGCATGCTTGCTCGCAAGTCTCTCCGCCTTTGCCCAAGCAAAGGCGCTCACCATTTTGCACACCAACGATACCCATAGCCAGATTGAGCCCTATACTTACAAGGCGGACACCAATGTCGGCGGCTTCCTTCGCCGTGAGGCTTTCATCAGAGAGGAGCGTGCCGCCCATCCTGATTTGCTGCTGCTGGATGCCGGCGATTTCTCGCAAGGTACGCCCTATTTCAACTTCTTCAAGGGTTATATGGAGATACGGCTGATGAACGCGATGCACTATGATGCGGTCGCCCTCGGCAATCACGAGTTTGACAACGGCTCGGCTGCCCTGGCGAAAAGGCTCCGCAAGGCTGACTTTCCGGCGTTGTGCGCCAATTATCTTTTTCATGACAAAAGACTGGCCAAGGTGGTCAAACCTTTTGCCGTATTTCGTCGCGGCGGCCTGACCGTCGGCGTTTTCGGGCTCACCGCAGACCTTCAGGGACTGGTGTCGCCGGAAACGGCTGCCGAACTTACTTACATAGACCCGATAAAGGTAGCGAGACAGATGGTCGATACGCTCAAACGTCAGCATTGCGACCTCATTGTTTGCCTCTCGCACCTCGGAATTGGGGAAGGAACGGTGAACGACCTCAACGTCGCAGAAAGCGTGCCGGGCATAGACCTTATCATCGGAGGGCATACGCACAGGTTTCTGGCGGAGCCTGTTTTAGTGAACGGCACCCGCATTTACCAGCTTGCCAACAAAGGCAAGTGCGTAGGTGAAATTACCATTGAATACTGAAAATTAAAATAGAAAGATAAATGAAAAAGAAAGTTCTGGTTACCGGAGGATGCGGATACATCGGTTCGCACACAATTATTGAATTAGTAGAAAGCGGCAATTATGAGGTGCTCTCGGTTGACAGTTGCGAGCGCAGCACGCCGGAGACGATGCAGCGGGTTGAGAACATTACGGGCGTAAGGGTTCAGAACTTTCAGGTTGACATCTGCAACAAGGACGCTTTCTTCCAGGTGCTGGAGCAGCATCCTGACATTGTGGGCATCATCCACTTTGCCGCCTACAAAGCCGTGGGCGAGTCGGTGGAGCAGCCGCTGATGTATTACCGCAACAATCTCGGTGCGCTGGCCAATGTGCTGGAGGCGTGCCAACGTTTCCATATCGACAATCTGCTCTTTTCCTCGTCATGCTCCGTCTATGGAGATGTGCAGAAACTGCCCGTGAGCGAAGACACCCCTATCGGGGAGGCCGAGTGCCCCTACGCCCATACCAAACAGATCGGCGAAGCGATGATCCGAAGCATGACGGTGCCCAACCCGAACATGAAAGCGCTGATCTTGCGCTACTTCAACCCTGTCGGCGCACATCCTACCGGACTTAACGGCGAACTGTCGCCGGACAAGCCCAACAACTTGGTGCCTATCATCATGCGTGTGGCAGTGGGCATTCAGCCGCAGATGACGGTCTTCGGCACGGACTACGACACGCGCGACGGCTCATGCATCCGCGACTATCTGCATGTTTCAGACATCGCCGCCGCCCACGTCAAGGCGATGGACTATCTTACGGACAACCGCAACAGCGCACCCTGCGAGGTGTTCAACCTGGGCAGCGGCAACGGCGTTACGGTACTGGAGATGCTCAAGGCCGCCGAGCAGGTGGTGGGAAGAAAACTGAACTATACACTCGGCGACCGCCGTCCGGGCGATGTTCCGGCCATCTACGGCGACAGCCGCAGGGCAAACGAACTGCTGGGATGGCATTGCCGCTATGCCATCTCCGACATGATGGAGTCTGCCTGGAAATGGGAGAACTACTTAATGGAACTCGGGAATAACAAAAAAGAATGAATGAAAATCTGAAACTCGTCTCCGACCTCGCGCTGATACTGATTTCTGCCGGCGTTTTCACTATCATATTCAAACTTCTCAAACAGCCGTTGGTGTTGGGCTACATAGTCGCCGGCTTTCTAGTGGGCCCGCACCTCAACATCTTCCCGACAGTCGCCGACACCGCCAACATCGAGGTGTGGTCCGAAATAGGTATCATCTTCCTGCTGTTCGGATTAGGGCTTGAGTTCAACTTCCAGAAACTCTTCTCTGTGGGAAGCAAGGCTTTTGTGACCGCACTGTTGGAGATTGTTGCGATGATGGCGGTAGGGCTGCTGCTGGGCAATGTCATGGGGTGGGACACAACCGAGAGTGTCTTTTTAGGAGGCATGTTGGCCATGTCTTCCACGACTATCATCATCAAGGCCTTTGAGGACATGAACGTGAAAAACGATTCGTTTGTGGACCTTACGATGGTTGTCCTGATTATTCAGGATATTGTGGCGGTCGTGCTTATGGTGCTGCTTTCCACCGCCGCAGCCAGTCAGCAGTTCGCCGGCAAGGAGATGGTCATGAGCATCGTGAAACTGCTCTTTTTCCTGGTGCTCTGGTTTGTGGTAGGCATTTATGTCATCCCCACGTTTTTCAAGAAATCGAGGAAGTACATCAACGACGAGACCTTGCTCATCATCTCCATTGGCTTGTGTTTCGGCATGGTGATAATAGCAAACAAGGTGGGTTTTTCGTCGGCATTAGGCGCTTTTGTCATCGGTTCGATCCTCTCCGAGACGGTTGAAAGCGAGCGTATCATAGCGTTGACCGGCGGCATAAAGAACCTTTTCGGGGCGATCTTCTTCGTGTCGGTAGGCATGATGATAGACCCGCAGGTATTGGTGCAGTATTGGAAATTGGTGCTCTCCCTCGTGATTATCACGCTGGTGGTAAAAGCCATCGTCTCGTCGTCGGCGGCGCTCGTGGCAGGGGCGTCGCTGGAAGACTCGGTCAAGACCGGCTTCACGCTTGCGCAGGTGGGCGAGTTTGCCTTCATCATAGCCTCTGTCGGCGTGTCGTTGGGGGTGATGCCCAAACACATCTATCCCGTCATCATTGCAGTCTCTGTGGTCACCACATTCACGACTCCCTACTGGATCAAGGCCGCCACACCATGCTATGCATTCCTGAACAGGAAACTCTCCCCGGAAGTGAAAGCCCGGCTGGACGACTACAGCCTTCTGGGCAAAAAAAGCGGCAAGAAGAACTGGAAAAGCATAATCGTCGCCACATTGCCGCGTATTATCATCTTCTTTGTGCTTTCCACCGCCATAATGATGTTACTTTTCGACTATGTGTGGCCTTTCGTGAGACAGACAGGCATCGGCAGTTTTCTGCCCTCTTGGATTTATGACACGGCCTGCACGGCAGTGTCCATCATCGTCATAGTGCCGTTTCTCTATGGCATCGTGCGGAATACACCGAAAACAGTGAGGATGTATTCGGATATGGTCAACCGGAATAGGGCAAACACGATAGTGGTGGTGGTATGGACTTTGCTGCGCCTCATTATAGCATCGTCTTTTGTTTTCCTCATACTGCTGCGCTTTTTCAAATACACCAAATGGGTGATAGCCTTAGTGACGTTGGCGATAGTCGTCTTCGTGCTCTTCTCGGGGCACACTCTCAACCGCCTATCCTCTCTGGAAAGCAAGTTTTTGGAGAACCTGAACGACAAAGAAAACAGCGGGAAAGCATGAAGCCGGATTCCGACCGGTTACATCCTTTCTTTCAAAACCAATGCGATGTTCTCAACGATGCCGGTGACCAATGCATTGCCCATAAGGAACGCACGGCGCAAGTCGGACGAGCCAAAGGTATGGTTGTCCGGGAACATATTCAGTCTTTCCAACTCTACTGGCACAAGCCGGCGATAACGACCGCTTTCAGTCTTGACAACATGCTTGAAACGTGAAGGCCCCGAACCACCTTCGCCCGTGATAACAGTTCTTGAAGCACGGTCAAGATGGTCGGGGAATGCCATAGCCCCTTCGCTGTAATTATACTCAAACCCGGTGGTCTTGTTAATGCGCTTTAGCGACTTCGAGCCTTTCTGGTATTCCCACTTCGGCAAGTCTTCCGCAGATATGAAAAACTCTTTTGGTACAACCCTCTCATCAACAAGTACATCGCCGAGCGTAAGGCAAGGGCCGTCATACTTTGGTATTGTGTCAAGGGTGTAAACTTTGCCGTTTGCCATTACGCCGGAGTTTCTAAATGGGCTTTCTTTCTTTCCTTTGTTGAAGTTGTCAGAGACATCTGCTATGTCTTCGCTAATATCGAAAGATTTGATCTTGTTGTCTTTTTCTTGGCAATTGAACGCTTGTGGCATGATGCCATCTTGGAGTATCCAGTCGAACTTGTTGCTTAATTTTCCAAATTGTGTGGCAAACTGTGTTCCTTGACGATAAGCTACCATATAAGTACGGCGGCGGCGTTGTGGCATCCCATAATCCGCTGCATTGACAATGCGCCATTCCACTATGTAACCGAGGCTTGACAAAGAAGACAAAATAATGGCAAAGTCGCGCCCGCGTTGTTTGGCTGGCGAATTGAGAAGACGGTCAACGTTTTCCAACATCAGATAATTTGGACGCTTATCACCCTTTTCTTTCAAAATACGGTAGATTTGCCACCAAAGCACACCTTTCTTTCCCTCAATGCCACCAGAGCGTTGTAAAGTTGTGGCAACGGAATAGTCTTGACAAGGGAAACCGCCACAAAGCAAATCGCTGTCTGGAATTTCGTCTGTAGGTACAGTTGCAATGTCTTCGTTGGAATGTCCGTCAGCCCCAAAATGTCTGCAATAGATGATGCTTGCATCTTGGCGTTTAGTAGATGGCTCCCATTGGTTGCTCCAAACGGTTTTAAAATGCTTAGAAGCACGTTCCAGTCCAATTCTAAAGCCACCGACACCAGCAAACAGCTCTACCACCCTAATATCATTTGGCTCAACTTCCGGGCATACATTGTCAAATAGCCCAAGTTCTCTAACACGCTGATGTACTGTGTCTGAATATCTTGCAATTGGCTCGCACAGCATCCAATTGCCAGCATTGTCCGAATCTTGATTAAAATTCATCATCTATAGTTATAATTCACGAAAGCAAAGTCTGCTTCTTGGCGAGAATTGAGGTCGTACTTAAAGAACAACTCTTCTACCAATTGTCCCAAACTTCCTTTGCCCTTATGCTCTTCCGCATCGGGCGCAAAATCACGCAAGCATTTATTTATCAATCCTCGGCTGAATTGGAATATGGAAGAGATGTCTTTTTCGTTGTAGGGTAAATCAGACATTTGCATTTTGTTTTGAAAGGTTTATGGTCTAATGTTCCATCAGGCGTTGATTCTGCGTGTAGTAGCATGTTCGGCGACGTTCTTTTCAAGTGCGGCGCAAAAGTAGTTTTTTTTGTTTGAAACACTTCATTGTTGTTGAAGATACGACCACAATATTTTTTCCTGACCAAACATCTGTCGAGCATTTCGCCATTCGGCAAAAAAAACTCCACTGCTGCCGGCAGGACGGGACGGAACCGGAAAGGAACAATACGCGTAACGCCTCTAAAGTCTAAACTCCAAACTCTAAACTCTGTTTCGTGCGGCAGCCGTGAAGCCTTTGTAAGTGGTGGTGTAGTGTTTTGCGGAATTTTGTATTTTTGCCGCGATTTATAAATAAAAAGCAAAAAATAAAGACAAGATGAAAAAACAGATCTTTTTGTGGATGGCAGTCGTGATGTTCTTCGGTACGATTTCCGCACTGGCACAGAAACCTTTTGCAGGTACCATTATCTTTGAAACGACCGCCGAAGGCACGGATGACCCAAACATTGCAGCGCAACTTTCAGAACTCACCTCTGAGGTCACGGTCATGGGCAACAATACCAAAACCGTAATCAACAGCATGGGTGTAGGCATCGTCAACATCACCAACGGCGACTACAAGCTGCTGACCACCATTATCGACATTCCCGGCTATGGCAAATACTATATCGAGAAAGACGAGGCTGATGTGAAGAAGATGTTCGAGACATCCAAGATGGAGTTCGAATACAAGGATGAAACAAGAACCATTCTCGATTACAACTGCAGGAAAGTGATTGTCAAATTCACGAATCTTGAAACCGACGAGGAGAGCGAAGCCACTTTGTGGGTTACCGAAGACCTGATGACCGGCGACAACATCAACTTCAGCAACTACCCCGGACTGAAAGGCTACCCGCTTTGCGTGGCCATTGAGCAAGACGTCAACGGAGAGTCGGTCACCGTTGTCCAAACGGCCACCAAGATCACGCCCAGCAAGAAAGTGAAAGCCTCTAATTTCTTGCGTCCGTCTGACTCCAAGCCCATTACGGAAGCCCCTGCCGAACTGAAACAGGCGTTCGGTCTTACGGACGAAGAGTAAAGTTGTTGTCGGGGGGGGGAGATAGGTATAACACAGACCACAAGACTTTATTTACAACGGATTTCATCCGCCGTGTCACAGAAAGACAGGGCGGATGAAGTTATTATATCAAAAAAACAAACATGCAGATTACTAATTTACGCAACATCGGTATTGCCGCACACATTGACGCCGGCAAAACTACCGTATCAGAAAGAATACTTTTCTTCACGGGAGTGAACAGGAAAGTGGGGGAGACACACGACGGACAAGCCACGATGGATTTCATGAAGCAGGAACAGGAACGGGGCATCACCATCGCATCGGCAGCCATCACGGCACAATGGAAAAATCACCAGATCAACTTGATAGATACGCCCGGTCACGTTGATTTCACCATTGAGGTCGAAAGATCTTTGCGGGTCATTGACGGTATGGTGGCCGTGTTCTGTGCCGTCGGAGGAGTCGAGCCGCAAAGCGAAACCGTGTGGAACCAGGCAGAGAAGTACAGCGTGCCCCGCATTGCGTTTGTGAACAAGATGGACCGCACCGGAGCGGATTTCCAGGAGGTGGTCGGCCAGATGGACAAATATCTTGCCGCCAATGCCATGCCGATACATCTTCCGATGGGAGCGGAAAACGAGTTCCAAGGTATGGTTGACCTCGTGAAGATGAAGGCGCTTACATTTGACGAGAAAGACTACTACGAGAATGAGATCCCGGCAGAGTTTAAGACCGCCGCCGCCGAAGCCAGGAAATCCATGGTCGAAAGACTTGCCGACCACGATGACGAGATTGCGACACTCTATCTGGAAGAAAAGGAGATTGACGAAGGGACGCTGCGCAAGGCTATCCGCAAGGCGACGGTAAGTCTGGCCGTCACGCCCGTGCTTTGCGGCGCCGCCTATAAGAACAAGGGCATCCAGCAGTTGCTCGATGCGGTTGTCGATTACCTGCCGTCGCCTGTTGACTTGGGCAATGTTGTGGCGCACGACCCCGACGATCCTGTAAAGAGCGTCACCAGAGAGCCGTTCGACAAGGCGCCGTTCTCGGCATTGGCATTCAAACTCATCAACGACCCGTATGTGGGTCAGCAGACCTTTATCCGTATTTTCAGTGGCAAGATCAGCAGCGGCATGAGCATCTACAACACCAACAAGCTGAAGAATGAACGAGTGGGGCGCATATTCCGCATCAAGGCCAAGGAACGCGAGGAGATTACGGAGGCCGGCGCCGGTGAGATCGTGGCGCTGGTAGGGATGAAATATACCCGCACAGGCGATACGCTCTGTGACGAGAACAACCCCGTGCTGCTCGAGTCCATTCAGGTCCCGCCTGCCGTCATTGAGATGAAAGTAAATCTTGAAGACAAGAAAAGCCGCGACAAACTCGGCGAGGTGCTGGCCAAGCTCTGCAACGAGGATCCCTCTTTCCATTCCCATTTTGACGAGGAGACCGAAGAGACTATCATATCGGGGATGGGCGAACTGCATCTTGAAATCCTGGTCGAGCGCATCCGCGACGAGTTCAAGGTGCCCATTACGGTAGGCGAGCCTTCCGTTTCTTTCCGCGAGACCATCACCGCACCCGTGGAACTCGCCTACAAGCATGTCAAGCAGAGCGGCGGCCGCGGTCAGTTCGCCCATACGGTCATCCGTTTCGAGCCCAACCCCGGAAAAGGATTCGAGTTCACGGACATATCCAAGGGCGGCGTCGTGCCCAAGGAGTACATACCCTCTGTGGAGAAAGGTCTTGTCAAGGCGATGGCGAAGAGCCCCGTGGCGGGCTACCCCGTAGTGGACGTGAAATGCACCTTGGTGGACGGCAGTTTTCATCCAGTGGATTCAAGCGATATGGCATTCCAACTCTGCGCTGCGCAGTGTTTCAAGCAGGCGTTCCGCAAGGCGTCACCTATCATCATGGAACCTGTCATGCAGATCGAGGTCAACACCCCTGACGATTTCATCGGCAATGTCACGCGCGACCTCAACAAGCGCCGCGGCCGCATTGAGAACATGCGCCGTTTCCGTAAAGGATCGCAGAAACTCGACGGCTTTGTGCCGCTGATGGAAACGTTCGGCTATGCCACAGCCTTGCGCAACATCACCTCGGGACGCGCGAATTATTCAATGGAGTTCTACAATTACATGCCTATGCCCGCCGCAAAGCAAGAGGAAGTCATCAAGATGGCCGCCGAGAAGAACGAGAAAAACAGATAATTACGTTTTGAATTTTAAAATCCAAAAGGCAGTTGCAGGATTACAAAAAAAGTGTATTTTTGCAGCCTCAAATAAAATACGAAAAATCAATAAAGAGTATAGAGATGAAACAGGAATTGATTCAGTACGTAGAGGATAATTTCATTGCGAAACAAGAATTCCCTAAATTCAAAGCAGGAGACACGATTACAGTATCCTACAGGATTGTGGAAGGTTCAAAGGAACGCATCCAGCAGTTCCAGGGAGTGGTTCTCCAAATTAACGGTTCCGGTGCAACACGCACGTTTACGGTGAGGAAGATTTCCAGCGGCATTGGCGTTGAAAGGATTTTCCCATTCGCAACCCCGATGATTGCCGGTCTTACCATCAACAAGAGAGGTGTTGTACGCCGTGCGCGCATCTACTATTTCCGCAAACTGACCGGCAAGAAAGCCCGCATCAAAGAACGCAGAGGTTAATAATTATTGATAACGTATAGGAAAAACTTCTCCAAAGGCTCTTTGAGAGAAGTTTTTTCTTTTATGACGGCTGAAAACAATGGCAAGGAAATCGAAAAGGAAAGTCGGGAAGCAACGTTCTTTCCGGAAAATCTTGGGAATGGCTCTGCTGGTTTGTTTCCTGCTCAGTGTCTTCTTTACGGCGCTCTTCCGTTGGGTGAACCCGCCGGTCACCCCGTTGATGGTTATCCGTAAGGTTCAGGAAGGATACCCGATTGAGAAAGAATGGAAACCTATTGAAGACATTTCGCCCGACATGGTGCGAGCGGCCATTGCTTCGGAGGACAATTATTTTCTCGGACACAACGGTTTCGACGTGATTGCGCTTGACGTGGTTGTGCGCGAACGCAAGAGCGGTGTCCGCAAAAGGGGCGGCAGCACCATCTCGCAGCAGACCGCCAAGAATGTGTTCTGCTGGCCCAAGAGTTCCTGGGTACGCAAAGGGTTCGAAACGTATTACACGTTCCTTATAGAACTGTTCTGGTCTAAGGAGCGCATTATGGAGGTCTATCTCAACGTCATCGAAATGGGACCTGGCATCTATGGTGTCGAGGCGGCGGCGCAACACTATTTCCATTGCAGTGCCAGACAGCTTTCTGCCCATCAAGCTGCACTCATCACGGCCTGCTACCCCTCGCCGCTGCACCGAGACCCCGCCCATCCGTCGGCATATCTTGAAAACCAGGCCAATATAATACAAGAACGTATGGCGCGCTACGGTACGCCCAAATTTACAAAAGCGTATATCAAAGGCTGTCAGGAACGTTACAGGAAAGCCGTGGCGAGGATGAAAAGAAAAAAAGAGGGACGCAAATAATGCCCGCCCATAATGCCTTTTTTGTATTTTTGCGCTCGGTTGGCATCGCCAATCGTTTGACATAATATTTTAAACATAAAATACAAATAGAACTATGTATTCTAATTTCCAACAACATCTTCAGAAGGAATTGGCTGACATTAAAGATGCCGGCCTGTACAAGAACGAACGCATCATCGCCTCTCCACAAAGCGGCGAAATCACATTGCAAGATGGCAGCAAGGTCCTGAATTTCTGCGCCAACAACTACCTCGGACTGGCAAACAACCCTCAACTCATCGCAGCCGCCAAGGAAGCCATGGACACTCACGGCTACGGTATGGCCTCTGTCCGCTTCATCTGCGGCTGCTCTGACCTGCACAAGGAACTCGAAAAGAGAATCGCCGATTTTTTCGGCACCGAGGACACCATCCTCTATGCTGCCTGCTTCGATGCCAACGGCGGCGTTTTCGAACCGCTCTTCACGGAACAGGACGCTATCATCTCCGACGCGCTGAACCACGCTTCCATCATCGACGGCGTGCGCCTCTGCAAGGCTGTCCGTTACCGCTACAAAAACGCTGACATGTCCGACCTCGAGGAGCAACTCAAGGCAGCCCAGGCTCAACGCTTCCGCATCATCGTCACCGACGGCGTGTTCTCTATGGACGGCAACGTCTGCCCACTCGACAAAATCTATGAACTGGCACAGAAATACAATGCTATGGTTATGGTTGACGAGTCACATTCTGCCGGCGTTGTCGGCAATACCGGCCGCGGCGTGACGGAACGCTATGACCTCCGCGGCAAGATCGAGATCCTGACCGGCACGCTCGGAAAGGCATTCGGCGGCGCCGTGGGCGGCTTCACCACCGGGAAGAAGGAAATCATCGATATGCTCCGCCAACGCTCCCGCCCGTACCTGTTCTCTAACTCCATCCCACCGATGGTGGCCGCCGCAGGCTGCAAGATGCTCGAAATCATGTCCGCAACGAATGAACTGCAGGACAAACTGCATAGCAACACCGATTATTTCGTGGGCAAGATGAAAGAGGCCGGCTTCGATATCAAACCGACAGAGTCCGCTATCTGCGCCGTTATGCTTTACGATGCAAAACTCTCACAGATTATGGCTGCCAAACTGCAAGAAGAGGGCATCTACGTCACCGGTTTCTATTATCCCGTCGTTCCGAAAGACCAGGCCCGTATCCGTGTCCAGATTTCTGCCGCCCACGAGCGTGAACACCTCGACAAATGTATCGCCGCTTTCACCAAAATCGGCACCGAACTTGGCGTAATCAAAAAGTAAGCAAACAGGACTATGAAAAAACTACTCTTGCTGTCGGCAATGTGCTGCGCTCTGCTCCTGTCAGGATGCAACAGGGTTATGGAAGTCTATAACGCCTCCGTGACGGAATACCACTTTGAGCATGCAGACAATTCAGTCAGCGTCAAGGCAGTGCTCAAGACCATCAACCTGATGTGGGACGGCGACTGGTCGTTCAAAGGACTGGAATGCGAGATTGCCGACTCTAAGGCAAGTCTCAAGTATACTGAGTCGATGGCTGCAATTCTTCTGCACAGCAGTAAAATGGAGGAGTATTTCCAAACTGACGACTATTTCATCTATACCTTGAGCCGTATAACAGGACAAGACACGGTTGTGCTGCAACAAACCAAGTTCTTTGTCAACAGTGACGGAGATTTGACTTGGACTGAACTGTATAACGCATTGGACTAGCCGTTTTGGACGGCATTTCAATAGAAAAGGCAGGTTCTTGAACCTGCCTTTTCTATTGAAAGTCTCTTGGATTCAAGTTTTTGTCTATGGCAATGTTCCTGTCTTTGTCGTACTGTATCTGCCACACGTTGAGCCAGTATTCAACAAAGAGTCTGAACGTTCTGTCGGTGTCGGAATAGACGGGGATGTTGCTGCCGTCAAAAGCACTTCCGGCACTGGTCATCTGCCCGCCGAAAGATTGGCAGAAGTCGCTGATTTCTTTGGGATTGCTGCTGATGACGATGACGGCTGTCTTTTCGTCAAGGAGCCTTTTACTGTTCTTCTCCAACCAGTCGGCGTAGAGCGGGCCGCACGACGGGCAGGCATATTCGGAGAAGACCAGGAAGTTGTCGTGTCGGCTGAAGTTGTCACCGGTAATCTTCTGCAAATAAGCGGCTACGGCATCCTTGTGCGCAAGTTTTGGGGAAATCCTGTTGAGGGAGTCTCGCTGCCGTTTGACCTGCTCTTTTATGAAGTTACGGTTCCGCTTCTCTATGGTGTAGGTGAAGTAGGTGTAAGTTCTATTATTTACGTCTTTATTGCTGATAATGAATCCGTTTTTGTAAGGGATAATTGACGGTAAATAGCAATCAGCAGGAATGATGCCTTCACCAAGCGGGTTCAGGTCTTTGTCTGCCAGCATAAAGGTATATACGAAGTTCTCTTGGTCGGTGGCAAGCGGTCCGTCAGTGGTGTCGCAACTTGGTTTGGCAATGATGAGGACATGCTCAAGCGTTTTGTTGTATTTGATGCCTTCGTATCTTGCCTTATAGGGGTCGTATTGTTTAGGGGCGATGCCTTTGCGGTAAGGCTTTATTTTTCTGTCAATGGAGGTGAAAGAGAACTTTTTCTTGCTCAAATTACCGATCGCGTAGTCGTATTTATAGACAACCGGTTCGGTCCCGAACATGAAATAGAGTGCGTTGTCAGAGGAACATCCGAGCGGCGATTTGTAATGATAAGGCCAGAAATGTCCTTTGTGCGCCGACGGGGATGTTACAGGAAGTGCGGTGAAATTCGGATTCTTTTTGTCGGGGTAGGAGATGTAGCCCATCGGACATTTGGATGGCGACACATAATGCTCCCATTTGAGCATCGGGGTGAAAATCTTGCCGTCTTTATAGACGAGCGGAAACCAGAAATAGGAAAGGAAGTGGCGTTCAGGACTGTCAGTCATCAGGTTGCCGCTTGTGCGGACGGGCAGCTTGTCCAGCCTGACGGTGTCGAGTATGTTCTTGTTGCGGTCGATTACAAGCATGGAGGCATCGTAGAAGTCGTTGGAGAAAATGGGGTCCAGCGCGACAAGGAAAGAGTCTTTGCTGATAGGGGTAATATCATGGATTTTCACGAAGCGCTTTATGTTCAGGCTGACAGAATCCATTATGCGTCCAGAAGTGTTGTCAATCACGAGATAATGCATGTCGGATGTGCGAATGCGTTCGGAAATGAAATGCCCGTTGTCATCAATATGATGGCGTAAGGTATGGCCTACCCCCTCTCCTGGAGACGTTATGGTTGAAAAAACATACTCTTTGTGCAGTACGACAAAGTTTTGCTGGTCTGTATTGCAGGAAAGAAAGAAAATGGCAATACCGATAAATTTGAATTGAGTGGAAAAGAATCGAAACATTTCAGGCACTTTTTTTTTATTTGCAGACGACTATGAGGACATATACTATTCCATTCTTGTTAACACTGACTTCAAGGTGACATTCATTTCCTTCCCCAGCGCAAGTAATGGTTCTTTCTCCTGAATTTGGTCCCGGTTGATTGGAGAATATGTGATTACATTCCCCTTTTGCTAAGTCAATGATGTCCTCGTCGGCAGGGTCGTAACGGACCGGGATGACATATTGGCTTTCTTTTTCATTGTAGAAAACGGTATACTCCTTATAGCCCGGGGTGAGCATTTCGCTGAAATCCATATCCGTGTCGTTAAGGTTGATCTCTGTGCTTCCGCCGGCTTTCAGTTCGCTGACCACGTTCAGGTAGGATGGATAGTCTTGACTTTTTGCGGACTTGGGAGTGAGGTTGTTTTCGTCGCTGTTGTTTTGGCAACTGAAGTTGATGCTGCCGGATATCAGGGAAGCGACAATGATGAATAGATGTTTTTTCATAATCGTTTTTCAGACCTCGGGGTTTACGGATAATTGTTCTGTTGTCCGCCGAACCTTTTTCTTGCGAGGTCTGTTAGACAAGAGAAAGGGAATGCGGAGAATGAACGGCGGCTGCTAATCCGAAAAGTCTCTTGGGTTCAATGTTTTGTCTATTGCAATGTTCCGGTCTTTGTCGTACTGTATCTGCCACACGTTGAGCCAGTATTCAACAAAGAGTCTGAATGTTCTGTCGGTGTCGGAATAGACGGGGATGTTGCTGCCGTCAAAAGCATCGCCGGCACTGGTCATCTGCCCGCCGAAGGATTGGCAGAAGTCGCTGATTTCTTTGGGATTGCGGTTGATGACGATGACGGCTGTCTTTTCGTCAAGAAGCCTTCTGCGGTTCTTCTCCAGCCAGTCGGCGTAGAGCGGGCCGCACGACGGGCAGGCATATTCAGAGAAGACCAGGAAGTTGGCGTGTCTGCTGAAGTTCTCTCCCGTAATCTTCTGCAAATAAGCGGCTACGGCATCCTTGTGAGCAAGCTTTGGGGATATCCTGTTGAGGGAGTCGCGCTGCCGTTTGACCTGCTCTTTTATGAAGTTACGGTCCCGCTTCTCTATGGTGAGAGTAAAGTAAGTATAGGTGACGGGTTCGGCGTCTTTTCTGCAAAAAAGGAATCCCTCTTTGTAAGGAATAAAACTCGGATAGTAATCAACAGGGATGACGCCTTCGCCGAGCGGGTTCAGGTCTTTGTCAGCCAGTATAAACGTATAGACAAAGTTCTCTTGGTCGGTGGCAAGCGGACCGTCGGCGGTGTCGCAACTTGGTTTGGCAATGATGAGGACATGTTCAAGCGTTTTGTTGTATTTGATGCCTTCGTATCTTGCCTTATAGGGGTCGAATTGTTTAGGATCTGGTCCGGTGGGATAAGGTTTTATCTTTCTGTCAATGGAGGTGAAAGAGAACTTTTTCTTGCTTAAATTACCACTTGCGTAGTCGTATCTATAGACAACCGGTTCGGCCCCGAACATGAAATAGAGTGCGTCGTCAGAGGAACACCCGAGCGGCTGTCTATAATGATAAGGCCAAAAATGTCCTTTAGAAACAGAAGGCGAAGAGACGGGAAGTGCTGTAAAATTGGGCGTGTTTTTGTCGGGGTAAGAAATATAGCCCATAGGACATTTGGATGGCGATGCAGAATGCTCCCATTTGTGCATCGGGGTGAATATTTTCCCGTTTTTATAAACGAGTGGGAACATGAAATAGGAAAGGATATGCCGCTCGGGGCTGTCTGTCATCAGGTTGCCGCGTGTGCGGATGGGCAGTTTGTCCAGCATGACGGTGTCCAGTATGTTCTTGTTGCGGTCCACCACCAGCATGGTGGCATCATAGAAGTCTTTGTAGTAAATGGGGTCCAGAGCGACAAGGAAAGAGTCTTTGCTGATAGGGATGGCATTAGAAACTATCATGAAACGCCTTATGTTGAGGTCAACAGAATCGATGATGCAGTCGGCAGTGCGGTCGTAAACAATTAGCTTTTTGTCGGAAGACCGCACATGTCCTTTGATGAGGTGGCCGCTGCTGTCGCAGAAGTCATAAGCAGGGAATTCGACCATATAACCGAGATCTCTCACTGTGAACTCTTGTTCGGCATGCAGAACGACAAAGTTCTGCTGTCTGGCATTGCAGGATGCCAGCAGGACGACAGCTAAAAAAATGCAAAAGAAAGGATAGCTTCGCATAATAGGAGGTTTTTCTATGTGCAAATGATGATAACGATGGTCTCCTGTCCGTCAGAGGTTGTAACAACTTCTAAACGACATCCGTTCCCAGAGCCGGAGCAATTATATCTTGTACATGTTATGTTATTATCTGTTGTGGTGATTGATGTCAGTTTTTTGTCGCACTCTTCGGAGGCTTCATACAGGATGTCCTCGTCGGCAGGGTCGTAACGGACCGGGATGACATATTGGCTTTCTTTTTCATTGTAGAAAACGGCATACTCCTTATAGCCCGGGGTGAGCATTTCGCTGAAATCCAAATCCGTGTCATTAAGGTTGATTTCTGTGCTTCCGCCGGCTTTCATTTCGCTGACCACATTCAGGTAGGATGGAATATCCTGACCAGAAGCCGATTTAGTGTTGGGGATGTTTTCCGTGCTGTCGTTCTGGCAGCCGAGCGAGACGCATGCTGCAATCAGGGAAGCGACAATGATGAATAGATGTTTTTTCATAATCGTTTTTTAGACCTCCGGGGTTTAAGGATAATTGTTCTGTTGTCCGCCGCATCTCCTGCTCTTGCGAGGTCTGTTAGACAAGAGAAAGAGAAAAACGATGCGGCAAATGTAATGATATTTTGATTGTTCCGCAAGGGCAGTCCTCTCTTTTTTTGAAGAAAGACAATATGACATTGCTTTTTTATTGCCTTCTTATCGGAACGTTTCGCGGTGTTTTTCCCTCTTACTTTTTTGCTACTTTTGCGGCTTCAAAAAAATAGGGTGTCCGTTGATGAAACCATATAAGATTCTGTTATTTATAGTATTGGTAATTAGTGCGTTGGCTGCTGTGTGCGTCTTTTTTCCGAAAGACGGGGTGAGGATAGGCGGCGTGCAGTTGAGGTTCCCCTCTTTCGAGGATGTGCTGGTGGGACAATCCATCCCTGAGGTGCAAGTTGATGAGGTTGACTCGGCAGCGTTGCAGCAACTCAACAGCCTGAAAGACTCGATACGACAGTACCATGTAGCCCTCACGGAGGGCTCGGGCCGCTTTTATCTCCCGGACAACGATGTGTCGTTTTTCGACCCGGCTTTCAAGTCTATGGAAAATGCCAAACAAGAGGGTAGGGTCATAAGGGTGCTGCACTATGGTGATAGCCAGATTGAGATGGACCGCATCAGCGGCAATCTGCGCACGTTCTTCCAGTCAACGTTCGGCGGAGGCGGCCCCGGGCTGGTGCCGGTCATTCAGACGATACCCTCCTTTGCCGTGAGCCAGTATGCTTCCGGTGCCTTGACGCTCTATTCTTCCTATGGCGACGGCGAACGCTGCGGCGGCAACTATGGCATGATGGCCAAGTGTTACCGTCTGTCGGGCAGCGCCGTGTTCGGCGCCAACGCCTCGCGCCACCGTGAAACCGACAGCCGCGTGAAGCAGTTCTCGCGCGTGACGCTTCTCTACAACGACCGCGACGGTCACTTTTCGGCCACGCTCCGCAACCGCAAAGGCCCCGGCTCAGCAACCTGTTCCAACGGCATCTGCGGCGTGCAAACCTGCTGCTGGCAACTCGATTCAGCCTTGACCTCCCTAAAGGTCTCGATGAAGGGCAACGCCGACCTCTATGGCATAATGCTTGACGGAAACTATGGCGTGGCTGTCGATAACATTCCGCTCCGTGGCTCTTCGGGCGGACAATTCACGATGATTACAGACACGTTGCTGCGCAGTTGCTACCGCCTTTCTGACGTGGGCCTGATAATTCTGCAGTTCGGCGGCAACTCCGTGCCGGCCATCAATACCGAAAAGGCATTGCACAACTATTGCGTGCAGGTGGAGCATCAGATAAAACGCATCCATGCCTGCTGTCCATCTGCACCGGTTCTCTTCATTGGACCCTCCGACATGAGCACCCGCCGTGGCGGGGTGTTCCAGACCTACCCGATGCTGCCGCAGTTGATTGACAGCCTGCGGGCTACCGTGCTTCGCAACCATGCCGCATATTGGGACCTCTATGAGGTGATGGGCGGCCAAAACGCTATGGTGGCGTGGGTGCAGAATGGGCTCGCCGGCACCGACTACATACATTTCACCCCTAAAGGCGCCGCCAAGGTAGGCAAAATGCTGGCAAGCAAGTTCGCCTTGATGTACGATTGCTACCGCCTGCGGCAAGGAATGGACAAACAGCAACTTGATACGCTATGGAACGAGTCGGCAAAATAGTCATGTTGCTGCTCTGCTTGTCGGGGGCGTTCGCGCTCTTGGGGCAAGAAGACCTCACGCCGCCGGATTCTATCCCGCCCATTCCGACGTTCACGGATACGCTCGCACTCGATTCTATTCCGATGGACACGATGGCTGATCCCGAGCAGGAAACCTATATCGATTTTGACGTCAACCGTCTGCGGTTTTTAGGCGACAGCAGCGGCATAGCCCGTTTCTACGCCAAGTTGGATCACGTGTTGAAAACCCATAGCTGCAATGTCCGCATCTTGCACATCGGAGGCTCGCACGTGCAGGCCGGCACGATGTCGCACTGCATCCGCAAGCACTTGCTCGACACATTCGGGCTCAAGCCCGCCTCGCGCGGTTTTTTGTTCCCGTACTCCGCCGCCAGCCGCTGCAACAATCCCTACGACTACCGGGTTACAAAAGCGGCACCGTTTGAATTGATACGCAACGTATATGCGGAACACAAATTCCCGCTCGGCGCCGGCGGCATAGCCGTATGGACCGCCGACGGACTGAACTCCATAACCGTGAAGATGAATGACTCCGCCCACACCTTTATCGCCGACACGGTCGTATTGCTGGGCTGCACTAAAGGCTGGCCCATTGACCCGATTCTAAAAGAGGACACCATCTATCATTTCCCGGACAGCATTGACGGCGAAAACGGCCGCTATTTTTTTTGCCTTGACCGCGAAATACAAGATTTTACGTTCTATTTTCCGTGCAGCAAGGGAGACACGTTCATCGTACACGGCATCATGCTGCTCAACGGGCATCCGGGCATCACACTTTCAACCCTCGGCGTGAACGGTGCGCAGGTCACCTCCTACCTCCGTTGCAACAATTTTGAGCGCGACATACGTATGCTCGCTCCCGACTTGGTCATTTTTTCCATCGGGGTCAACGACGCGTATGGCAACGATTTTGACACGGTTACCTTTCAGCAGAACTATATCCGGCTTGCAGAGCAGGTGCGCCGGGCAAGCCCGGACTGTGCTTTCATATTCGTGACGAACAACGACACCTGGAAAAAAGGGCGCAAGGGCCGCTACTATGTCAACAAGACCGGTCCTGAAGTGCAGGAAGCCATGTGCCGAATCGCCCAACATGTCGGCGGCGCCGTGTGGGACCAGTTCGCCGTCATGGGCGGGTTGGGCTCTATGGAAACGTGGCGGCGCAAAGGGCTGGCACAGAAAGACCGCGTGCACTTTACCGCAGCCGGCTACAATCTTATGGGCGACCTGTTCTGGAACGCCTTTATACAGGAACTTAGCAAATACACTGATGAATCTGAATAACCTCAAGATTTTCATGTCCAACATCTTCTCCTTTGACGAACAGTACCCGCTGCTCTTCACCCAGTTCAACTTTTGGGCTTTCTTTGCGCTTGTATTTGCCGTATTCGCACTCTTTCACAATAAAAGACTGCTACGCAACGGGTTCCTGTTCTTTGCCAGTGTGTTTTTCTATTACAAGACCTCCGGACTGTTTGTCTTGATCCTGATATTCGACATGTTCCTCGACTACTTCCTCGGCATCCTTATGGACCGGTCTCGACGGCCGGGGGCGCGCAAATTTCTGATGGTGGCTGGTGTGGCGGTCAACTTGCTGGTACTCTTCTATTTCAAATATGCCTATTTCTTCACAGATGCCTATAACACCATCGTCGGCAGCCGCCACGAGGTGGTGAACTGGCTGGCGCAGTGGGCCAACGATGTCAGCGGCAAGAACTACTTCGATGCTTCCCGCATCCTGCTGCCCGTTGGCATCTCGTTTTATACATTCCAGAACATCAGCTATCTGGTTGACGTATATAAACGCAAAATCAGCCACGTCTCCAATGTGCTCGACTTCGGCTTCTATGTCTGCTTCTTCCCCTCATTGGTGGCCGGACCAATCGTTCGCGCCGACCAGTTTGTGCCGCAACTCTACAAGAAGTTCTTTTTGACAAAACGGCAGTTCGGCATCGCACTGTTCTGGATACTGAACGGCATGGCCAAGAAGTTGATAATGAGCGACTATCTGGCTGTCAATTTCGTGGATAGGGTATTCAACAATCCTTCGCTATACACGGCTTTCGAGAATCTTTCTGCCTTGTTCATCTATTCGCTGCAGGTCTATGCCGACTTTTCGGGCTATACCGACATAGCTATCGGCGTGGCAATGCTGATGGGCTTCTATCTGCCCCGCAACTTCAATTCACCCTACAAGGCCACCACGCCCGGCGGCTTCTGGAAGCGGTGGCACATTTCCTTGTCGCGCTGGCTGCAGGATTATCTGTATATCCCGCTGGGCGGAAACCGCAACGCCACCTTTGCGACCTACTTCTGCATCCTTTTCATCGCCGGAGTCATCATTATGCTCACCAAAAGTGTGGCGGTGGCTGCGGCGCTCGGAACGTTAGCCGTCGTTTTGGCCGTGGTCTCTATGGTCAGCAAGAAAGCAAGGCTCAAGATCAGCACCAATATCAATATGATGAACACGATGCTCCTGGGCGGCTTGTGGCACGGTGCCAGTTGGAATTTCATGATCTGGGGCGGATTAAACGGCATTGGCATCCTGGCCTACAAAATATGGCGGCACTTCAGGCACGGCTGGCGCGCCATCGTGTCGGGTGTCATCTTTGTGTCGTTCGTCGTCACTGCCGCAATATTCGAACTTCCCATATTGCGCATCGCTGCCGTATGGTCGGGCATCTTCTTTGCCGGGGTAATCGTGCGTGCGCTCTATGCACGTACCTGCCCGGGGTGCGATGTGACGTGGATGAATACCGCCTGGAACGTGCTGATGACCTTTGTGTTCATATCATTCACGCGTCTCTTTTTCCGTTCCGGCTCCAACCTTGACCCTGCCGTCGCCAACGAGACGGCCTGGAATACCGCAAAAGCTATGGTTGCCAGCATAGGAGGTGTCTGGAAACCGGAGGCTATTCCTGAAATACTGCAGAACTACTGGCCCGTATTTGCCCTCTTTGTGGCAGGTATGGTCATACACTGGCTTCCTGACCGCTGGAAAAGGCGTTACCGCCTCTGGTTCGCCTCGATGCCTGTATGGGCGATGGGGATCGCAACAGTTGTCGCCGTCTTTGTGCTCTACCAGTTCGTCACAGCCGACCTGCAGCCCTTTATCTATTTCCAGTTCTGAAAAGGTCGTTTTAAAGAATGCACATTGTTTTTCTCCTGTTCTGTTATCTTGTTACAATTTCGATTGCTGTTGTAAATAGACATTCAAGAGATCCGGTCTTTGCGAAAGGTTGACATTATTTAGGGCTACCGCACGAATGGGCCAACTGATTGCAGCATGGGCGTTTTGCATTGACGACTGAAACATTTTTTCCGCCAATTGCTTTTTGGGGTTGTTTTCAGCAGTTTTTCGGGAGAATATTGCGCAGCAAAGCCGCACTTGTTAGGACCAAGTGCTTGCCGCCTGTGCGCCGGGGACTTCCATGGTCTCAAAATGGATCATAATCTTGTTCTCCATATTTGTTTTGCATTCTATTGATTATTAGGAAAATATATAAATCAAAATGATCAATAGACAATTGTCTGATTTTCTACAACGTATTGTAGATTGTCCATAACTTATTGTGTCTCGGCATAATAATCGAAATTAGTGCAGTACGGAAAAAACTCCACTGCTTCCGGCAGGACGGGGCGGGACCGGAAAGGGAAACGGGACAATACGCGGAACACCTCTAAGTTCTAAATCTAAGTTCTAAAATCTGTTTCGTGCGGCAGCCGTGTGAGAGACCGCGAAAAATGCTATCTTTGTCGCACCGTTTTACGAAAGCACAATTTCACCGAGATTTGGAAACAAAACAATAGGCAATCTCTAATTGTTTATAATTGACAATCAACCTTTTACGAGTAAAAAACGCCTTGAAACCACACTTATAAATCTCATTTGAAGCACAAGCCGG
>CAVEXN010000006.1:0-96256 GCA_963620035.1 Oscillospiraceae bacterium
CAAAATTACACTTTTTTTTTCAAACAGGAACCACTCTCGTTTATAATTTTTTTTCTCCTTTTTAGGATATGCGAGACTGACAAATTGTCAGTGGTTGCTATTTTGGCAACGTTATTGCTTTTTCCCCTCCGATTTTTGACGTTTAAGGCGTCAAGGAAAGGAGCAAAAACAGAATGAACACGAATAATCTAACAATCAAAACTCAGGAAGTGATTTCAAATGCGCAGATGATGGCCATGCGAAATCAGAACCAGCAGATAGAGACACTGCACTTGCTGAAATCTATGCTTGACGTGGACGACAATGTAGTACCGTTTCTGCTGAAAAAACAAGAATGTAATCCTAAAACGATAGCCACGGTTGTTGACCGCGAGATCAGTCGTTTGCCTAAGGTTACGGGCGGAGAGACCTATCTTGCCGGAAGTGTACAGACGGCTTTGCAAAAAGCGGTGCTGTTCTGTGAGAGTTCAGGCGATGAATTTGTCTCTCTCGAACACCTGCTTTATGGCATCTTTACCGCCAACGACAAAACTTCGCAGATACTGAAAGATGCCGGGATGACCGAAAAAGGACTCAAAAGCGCTATCGAAGAGTTGCATAAAGGCAGCAAGGTCACCAGCGCCAACAACGAGGAGACTTACAATGCCTTGAACAAGTATGCAAAGAACTTGAACGATATGGCCCGTCAGGGCAAGCTTGACCCTGTAATAGGTCGTGACGAAGAGATCAGACGTGTGCTGCAGATTCTCTCGAGGCGTACCAAAAACAACCCGATTCTGATTGGCGAGCCGGGCGTTGGCAAAACCGCCATTGCCGAGGGGCTTGCCCAAAGACTTGTTAGCGGTGACATTCCAGAAAACCTGAAAACCAAGCAGTTGTATTCCCTTGATATGGGTGCGCTGATTGCAGGCGCCAAGTATAAGGGCGAGTTCGAAGAGCGGCTCAAGAGCGTCATCAATGAGGTGGTCTCTTCAAACGGCGAAATCATACTTTTCATAGATGAAATACATACACTTGTGGGCGCAGGCGCTTCCGGCGAGGGGGCTATGGATGCCGCCAACATCTTGAAGCCGGCACTGGCACGCGGCGAACTCCGCTCCATAGGCGCTACTACGCTGAATGAATACCAGAAGTATTTCGAGAAGGACAAGGCTCTTGAACGCCGGTTCCAACCTGTGTTGATTGACGAACCTGACAAGTATTCCGCCATCTCCATATTGAGGGGACTGAAAGAACGGTATGAGAACCATCATCAAGTGAAAATCCTGGACGAGGCTATCATTGCAGCGGTGGAACTGTCGCAGCGCTATATCGGCGACCGGTTCCTTCCAGACAAGGCCATTGACCTCATTGATGAGGCAGCGGCAAAGCTGAAACTCGAAATCAATTCCGTTCCGGAAGAACTGGATGAAGTGGAACACAAAATCAGCCAACTCGAGATTGAACGCGAGGCCATCAAACGCGAAAACGATACGGCAAAAGTCGAAGACCTGAGCAAAAAGATTGCAGAATTGCAGGAAAAACGCAATGTGATCTCTACAAAATGGCGTAGCGAAAAGGAAATAATGAACAAAATCCAGCATTGCAAGGACGAAATTGAAAACTATAAGATTGAGGCTGCCAACGAGGAACGCCAAGGCAACTACGGCAGGGTGGCTGAATTGCGCTATGGGCTCATCAAGAACGACGAAGACCAGATGGCAAAACTACAGAAAGAACTGGAAGCGCTACAGGGCAATGACGCCATGATTGACGAGAAAGTGGGCGCCGATGACATCGCTGAAGTAGTGGCGCGCTGGACCGGAATACCCGTAGCCAAGATGATGCAGAGCGAGAAGTCGAAACTGCTGCATCTTGAAGAAGAACTGCACAAAAGGGTAATAGGGCAGGATGAGGCTATCTGCGCCGTGGCGGATGCCATCCGCCGGAGCAGGGCAGGACTGCAGGATATGAAACGGCCTATCGGCTCCTTTATCTTTATGGGAACTACCGGCGTGGGGAAAACAGAACTGGCTAAGGCTTTGGCCGAATACCTTTTCAATACCGAAGACGCCATGATAAGATTCGATATGAGCGAGTTCCAAGAGTCCTATTCGGTGTCACGACTGATAGGCTCGCCCCCGGGATATGTCGGATATGACGAGGGCGGCCAATTGACTGAGAAAGTGCGCCGGAAACCCTATTCCGTCGTCCTCTTCGATGAAATCGAAAAAGCACACCCCGATGTCTTCAATGTGTTGCTGCAAGTGCTGGATGACGGCAGATTGACCGACAACAAGGGCAGGGTGGCCGATTTCAAAAATACAATCATCATTATGACCTCAAATCTGGGCTCCAATATCATTCAGGACAACTATGCAGACAGGGCAAACTATTCCGACATGGAAGTCTTTGAACGAACCAAGGCTGAAGTCACAGACTTGCTCAAGAAAACCCTCCGCCCTGAATTCTTGAACCGTATAGATGAGATTGTGATGTTCCAGCCCTTGTCAAAACGCGAAATCCGTTCTATCATCGACTTGCAGATAGCACAACTGCAGAAACTGCTCGCACCCAGGAACATAAAGTTGGAGTTCAGCCAGTACGCTTTAGATTTGTTGCTTGAACTGGGATATGACCCTGTGTATGGCGCACGCCCGCTCAAAAGGGTCATACAGAAACAGATACTGAACGAACTGTCGAAGATAATCCTGGCCGAAGACATCGACCGCGACTGTACCATTATGGTGGACTCGGTAGAGGACGGAAAATTCGTATTCTACAAGAAATGACGAGAAAATTGTTGAACATCAAAAAGGGGGACGTGAAAACGCCGCCCCTTTTTTGCTATTTTTGCACCCCAATAACCCCAGACCGAACTCATGACCGATAACTATCTGCTTTTAGGAGCCAAAAAGAGACTGATTGAAGAACTGCGCCAATCAGGCATAACGGACGAGAATGTGTTGAATGCCTTTGACAAAGTGGAACGGCACCGTTTCGTGGAATCTTTCCTTTGGGACAAGGCATACGAAAACAAAGCGTTGAAACTGATGAACGGGCAGACTATTTCGCATCCGTTCACAGTTGCTTTCCAGTCGCAATTGCTGAAGATACAGAAAGGTGACAAAGTGCTGGAAATAGGGACGGGTTCCGGATTCCAAGCGGCGATATTGAGTGCAATGGGTGCATACGTTTATTCGATAGAACGTCAGGAGGTGTTGTACAGAAGTGCCAAACAGCTGCTCGAACAGATTGACAACCGCATTGCCCTGACATTCGGCGACGGATTCCAGGGTTGGCCGAAATTTGCCCCGTACAGCAAGATTATAGTCACCTGCGGTGCGCCCTACATACCCGATGCCTTGCTCCAACAACTCAGGCCGGGCGGCG
The DNA here is from genome assembly GCA_963620035.1 of Oscillospiraceae bacterium. GTDB lineage: Bacteria > Bacteroidota > Bacteroidia > Bacteroidales > WCHB1-69 > F23-D06. The sequence goes on from CAVEXN010000006.1 coordinate 3,373, forward strand.
TCTTGGTGGTCCCCGTGGGCAATGAATCGCATACAATGAAACGGGTCACAAAAATCGATGACGGCAAATACGAAGAAGAAACATTCGGGGATTTCCTCTTCGTTCCTATGATCAAAGAAACCGTTTCCAGATAGCAAGACATGAAGACAACTGCATTCATATTTGCGGCAGGACTTGGCACGCGGCTCTATCCGCTCACGGCAACGAAGCCTAAGGCCTTGGTTTGTTACAAGGGGAAGACAATGCTTGAACATGCCATCGACAAGGTTGTGGCTGCCGGCATCCGTCACATTGTCGTAAATGTACACCATTTCCCCGACCAAATCATCAGATTTCTCGCCACGCACGAAAAAGACGCCCGTATTGAGGTGTCGGACGAACGGGCGTATCTCAGAGACACGGCAGGAGGTTTGAAGTTCGCCGAGCCGATGCTGCGCGACAGCGATTTGCTTCTCCTTTACAACGTGGACATACTCTCTACCATAGACCTCGGGGCTTTTGTGTACCAACACGTCAGCAGCGACGCCGATGTCACGCTTGCCGTTCGCCGCCGCAAAACCTCCCGCTATTTTGTGTTTGAAAAAGAATCCCTCGACTTGTGCGGGTGGCAGAACGTGAGAACCGGCGAAACAATTCTTCCGAAACGGCCACGGCAGCCCATAGAACTGGCATTCAGCGGTATTCATTTGATGAACCGGCATGTTGTAAACCGAATACCTTCTGTCGAGAAAATGTCTCTCACTCCATTCTATCTTCACAACATTCAGCAAATCAGGACAAAGGGATTTCTGCACGACGACAGATTATGGATGGATGTTGGTAAATACGCTGATTATAAGGATGTTCTGTATTGATTGTTGAATAAAAGAGGGTGTTGTCATATACTTTTTTTTAGAATAATCAAGAGTGGTCGGAATATCTTTTTAACTTTTTTGTGTTTATTTTTGTGCTCTGAAAAAGGGGCGAATCTCGTCAGATAAACCTTTCTTTTTTAGCGAGATATGAAATCGTAACCTTAAATATGGAGAAAAAGACAAAAGATTATATACAGGTGTGGAATTCCTGTCTGAAAATCATCGCCGACAATTTAGAGTCGGATACGGTTTTCCAGACCTGGTTTGCGCCGATAGAGCCCGTGGCAATCGAAAACAATGCCTTGATCTTGCAATTGCCGAGTCATCTGTATTTCGAGTTTTTGGAGCAGAATTATGTGAGGCTCTTGAAGACGGTCATCAAGAAAGAGTTGGGCCCTACGGGCAAGTTGAAGTACCGTGTTGTCATGGAAAAGCAGAAGGATCCTTCGCAGAACAAGACCATCACGCTTCCGTCCTACGATCCGGTCAGCAATCCCGATGTCTTGCCGCCGATAGACGTTTACGGCACTCCAAATCGTGAGATTCCGGATCCGTTTGTGCTGCCGGGCATCCAAAAACGCAAAATCGCGACTAATCTGATCGATACGCTAACCTTCGACAATTACGTTGAGGGCGACTGCAACCGGTTGGCGCGCGCCGCCGGCATGAGCATAGCCAAGAAACCGGGCCAAAGCAGTTTCAATCCGCTGTTCATCTATTCGGAGGTGGGGCTCGGCAAAACACACCTCGTGAACGCCATCGGGGTGGAGACCAAACTCAACTTCCCGGACAAAACAGTGCTGTATGTCAGCACCGACACGTTCCTCCAACAATATGTAGAGGCCACAAAAAACCAGAATGTCAACGATTTCAAGTGGTTCTACCAGTCGCTGGATATGCTGATAATCGAGGACATCCAGTTCCTTTCGGGAAAGAAAGCCCAAACACAGGACATCTTCTTCCATATTTTCAACACGTTGCACACGAAGGGAAAACAGATCATCATGACTTCCGACAAACCGCCCGCAGAGATATCCGGCTTTGAGCAGCGTATGCTCAGCCGTTTCATGTGGGGGCTGATTGCCGAGTTGGAGGTGCCTGACCTGAAGACCAGGATCGCCATCATCAACAAGAAACTCGAAAACAGCGGCATTGATTTCCCGAAGGAGGTGATTGAGTATCTCGCATTATGCATCACCTCCAACACGCGGGAACTTGAGGGCGCCATCATCGCAATTCTGGCACAGGCTTCGTTGAACCACAAGGAAATCACGGTTGACCTGGCCAAAGAGATGGTGGACAAATATGTGAAAACCAACGCCAAGGAGATATCAGTGGAGTACATCCAGAAAGTGGTGTGCGACTATTTCAAAATCTCCATAGATGAAATCAATGCCAAGACTCGCAAACGCGAAATCGTGACGGCGCGGCAATTGAGCATGTACTTTGCGCGCAAATATACCAAACTGCCCCTCTCCGTCATCGGTGTGCATTGCGGGAACAAAGACCATGCGACGGTGCTGCACGCCTGCCGCACCGTGAACAACCTGTGCGAAACAGACCGTAAAATGCAGGCATTTGTCGAGGAAATAGACAAAAAAATGAGATTGTAATTTTTTCCTTGCAATTGTGAAACATTTTTTTTATTTTTGCAATCGGCAATTTTAAAAATGAAGAAGCGGTGGATTTCAAATAGGATTCCTGAAGCGGCGGCGGTCAATAAATTGGCCGGGCAACTTTCAATAGAGCGGCCTTTGGCCGCATTGCTCATCCAACGTGGCATTGACACTCCGGAAGCGGCACGGGATTTCTTCAATCCTGACATTTCAAAGTTGCACGACCCTTTCCTGATGAAAGATATGGACAAGGCCGTAAAGCGACTTTCCGAAGCGGTCATCGAAAACCAGAAGATTATGATTTACGGCGACTATGACGTAGATGGAACTTCTGCCGTAGCGCTGCTCTATTCGTTCCTGTGCGAGATTATCGGCTCCGACTACAAAAACCAAGTCGAGTATTATATCCCCGATCGCTATACGGAGGGTTATGGGGTGTCGCAGAACGGCATTGAATATTGCCGGAACAATAATTTCAACCTGCTCATTACGCTCGACTGTGGTATCAAGGCCAATGATATGGTTGCGTTAGCCAAGCAGTACGGCATCGATGTTGTCGTGTGTGACCATCATCTTGAAGGCGACGAACTCCCGGATGCCGTGGCCATTCTGGATCCTAAACGTAAAGACTGCCCCTATCCTTACAAGGAGTTGTCGGGCTGCGGCGTAGGGTTCAAGTTCATACAGGGATATTGCCAGAAATACAAGCTTCCCGACCAGTTGTGGCTGTCGAGAATGGATCTCGTTGCCATCAGCATTGCTTCGGATATTGTCGAAATTACCGGCGAAAACAGAATCCTCGCCCATTTCGGTCTCGAAATCATCAACAAGTTCCCACGTATGGGCGTGAAATCCATCCTCGAACAGGCAGGCATAAAACTGCATTACCCGTTCAAAGAGGAGACGATATTCTCTCGTAAGATTTCTATTTCTGACCTTGTTTTCTATGTGGGGCCGCGCATAAATGCGGCAGGCAGAATGAAAAGCGGACGCGAGTCGGTGCGCTTGTTCATCTGCGAAGATGAGGAAAAGTCGGCAGCCATAGGCAAACAAATCAACACCCAAAACGAACAGCGGAAAGAACAGGACCGCAACGCAACGGAAAATGCCATCCATACCATACGCACCTCGCACGAGTATGTGAACAGAAAAAGCATAGTCATATACAATCCTAACTGGTTCAAGGGCATCATCGGCATCGTGGCTTCGCGGCTGGTGGAGGTTTTCTATAAACCTACTATCGTCCTTACAAAGTCATCCGACGGCTTGATTACAGGTTCTGCCCGGTCTGTCAAGGAGTTCAATATCTATAACGGCATCGATTCCTGCTCGGAATTGCTGGAACATTTCGGCGGCCACAAGTTCGCGGCAGGGCTCTCTATGAAAGAAGAGAACCTTGAGGAGTTTACGGAACGATTTGAACAGTATGTGAACGAAAACCTTGAAGAGTCTTCGTTTATGCCCGAGATTGTAGTGGACCTACCGCTCGACCTGTCCGAAATCACCTCGGTTTTCCTCAACCAATTGAAAATGTTCGCTCCGTTCGGTCCGGGCAATATGGAACCGGTGTTCCAGTCGAACGGTGTCATTGACGAAGGCGCTGCGCGCATCGTGGGCGACAAACATTTGAAAGCACGTGTGCTCTATCCCGACAAATCGGTTCATCCTATCGATATTATAGCGTTCAACCAGAAAGATAAATTGGATATCATGGCTGACAACAGGGCTTTCGATATGCTTTACCACGTGGAAGAAAATGTGTGGAACAACAATGTGAGCATACAACTGAACGTGAAGGACATCAGAGCCGCCGGAAGCAACGATTGACACTTTTGATGATTTATTGTTGAAAAATCACCGGTTCAGGCGATAATTTCATCTCTCGTTTTTGGTTTTCTTTGCAGCCTTTCAGAAAGGCTTGTTCTGCTATAACGTAAAAAACTCTCTAATATGTCATCACATCATCACCACGAACACAATCACGGCCGTCCGCAAGCCGTAACTTCCTTGAACAGGGCTTTTATGCTCGGCATATCCTTGAACATCGCTTACGTTCTGGCAGAAGCCGTTGCGGGCTTTTGCTTTAACTCAATGGGACTGCTGTCAGATGCAGGGCATAATCTTACCGATGTGGTCAGTCTTGCGTTGGCAATGCTGGCTTACAGACTTGCCCAAACGCATGCCAACCATCGTTTCACATACGGGTACAAGAAAAGCACGGTTCTTATTTCCTTGCTTAATGCAATCATTCTCGGCGTGGCCGTCGTGTTTATCATTGTGGAGAGTGTTCACAAATTGATAGAGTCCGCACCGCTTGAGGGCTTGACCATTTCTGTCGTGGCTGCCATAGGCGTTGCAGTCAACGGCTTCACAGCCTATCTTTTCATAAAAGACCGCAAACATGACTTGAACATCAAGGGTGCTTTCCTCCACATGCTGGCAGATGCGCTGGTCTCTGTCGGGGTTGTCCTTTCCGGCATTATCATCCATTTTACCGGCTGGTATGTCATTGATGCTTTCATAGGGTTGGCGGTGGCGGTGGTCATTGTTGTGGCCACGTGGCAACTGCTGCGCGACAGCCTCAGGCTGGCCCTCGACGGCGTTCCCACTCAAGTGGATTACGAAAAGGTAGTGTCACTGTTCACTGACACCGACGGGGTGCTGGATGTGCATCATCTCCATATCTGGGCTATCAGCACGACAGAGAATGCCCTTACCGCCCATGTGGTGGTTCGCGACATCCAGAAGATGGAGAAAGTGAAAGCAGAACTGAAACAAGAGCTGAAAGGGGCGAATATCAGCCATGCAACGCTGGAGTTTGAAACGGAAACGTACCAATGCCATGAACTGAACGACTGACAATGCGGAAAAGCAAGGTTACAGTTTCTGAAGACTCCGGACGGTCTTGCCGACGTTAACCAGATGGTCGGCGACACGTTCCGCATTGGAAGTCAGCGACAGATACTGAGCCCCGGTCTCCGCAGAGCAGATGCCCTTTTCGAGCCGCATGATGTGGCACTCTTCCATGTTTTTTGCCACGTCGTCGATGGTGTCTTCGATGATGTTGGCTTCAGACAAGGTTGTCAAGTCTTCGTCGCGGTAGGTCTTTTCAATTTTGCCGTACAGATTGTTGATGAGGTGTCCGAGGTTGCTGATTTCAGCAACAGCCTCGTCGGAGAATTTCTTGTCGGAGTAGCGGAGGCTCTCGGCGTACTCCACAATGTTCTCGGCATAGTCGCCGATCCGTTCCAAATCGCGTACGGTACGGAATGTCGTTGAAAGATAAACGTGGTCGCGTTGGCTCAACTGCTGCTTTTCGGAGAGTTTTATGACAAAATCGACGATGGCGGTGTTGAGGAAGTTCAACAGGTTCTCTTTCTGGGCGAACTCTTTCGACTCGGAGAAGTCCATTTTGCAGATGATGTGCAGTGACCGGTTGAAGTTCTCCATTGCGATGCGTGCCATATTCATGATTTCGGATTTTACTTGCTGGAGTGCCACGGGTGGGGTTTTCAGCATGTTGTCATCAATGAAGAACAGGTGTGGCGCATTGGGGTCGCGGGAGGTCATCTCGTCCGGGATTATCCGGCAAACAACTTTCACCATCTTGGAGGTCAGCGGCAACATGAATATCACCGTTGTGACATTGAAGAAAGTGTGAAACATAGCCAGTTGCGTTTGTGGAACGCCCGGGAACATGGAGTTGAACATCGTGCCGTAGGTGACTTTCCCTTGGGTGCAAAGATAGATGATGCCCTCGGCAGAAAGGAAGGTGCAGACTCCTATGATGTTGAAAAACAGATGTATCAAGGCAGTTCGCTTTGCATTCCGGCCGGAGGTCATACCGGCGATGATGGCCACGACACACGAGCCGATGTTGGATCCCATAGTCATAAAGATGCCCTGGTCAATGCTGATGAGGTTTGTGACGACCATAGCCAGCGCAATGGAGGTCATGACCGACGAACTTTGGATGATGGCGGTGAAAATGACGCCGATCAGCACGAGCAACAAAGGATTGCCGATGCCTGCCAGAAAGGTTTTGACAGAGTTGAGAGCGGCAAATTCCGACATGGATTCGCTCATCAGCCATAGCCCGACAAACAGCATACCGAAACCGGTGGTGATGCCTCCGATTTTGGTCCAGATGTCCTTTTTCGCAAAAAGGGATATGAATGCGCCGATGCCGGCAAAGGCGGAGAATATGACCGTGGTGGAGATGCCTTCGCCACCGAACATGCCTAAAGCGACAATCTGTGCCGTTATGGTGGTGCCGATATTGGCGCCGTAGATGATGGTGGCAGCCTGCGTCAGCGAGATGATGCCCGCATTGACGAATCCAATGGCCATTACCGTTGTGGCTCCCGAGCTCTGTATCGCGGCCGTCCCTAACGCCCCGATGCCAACTCCCAACAGTTTACTTTTCGAGGCTTTTGCGAACAGAGCCTTGAGTTTGTCTGAAGAGGCGGATTCAAGATTTGTGCTCATCATCTGGCAGGCGATGAGGAAAATGCCGATGCCGGCCAGCAGCATTAAAATGGCGGATACAATGGCGGTTAGAGACATACGTCGAAATTAATGGAAAAATATAGATTATTACGATTCATTATCAAGGTTTTGTAGTGAGAGACCTGACTCGTGCTTGTCGCTTTTCATCCGGACACCGGCAACGGTAATTACGGCAATGGCGCCCCAGAATGGCAGCGACAGTTTGTCGGTGTCTAAGAAGTTGTTGAGGAAGCCATGTATAAAATAGGTTACGAGCGCCAAAGTCATGACGAGCGCCAGCAGCCGCTCTCTTTTTTCTGATGTGTGGTTGTAGGTGTATAACCCCGTATAAAGCACGCAACCGGCCAGTATCAAAACGGTGACCAGTCCGGGGATGCCGGTTTCGGCGCAAGGTCCGATGTATTCGCTGTGGGCATTGCCGCCGTCGCCGAAGTTGGTGGTGATGATGGTTTTGTAGGTGCTTTTTTGAAACGGTGCATACTCGAACTGGTAAGTGCCCGGTCCCCAGCCTACCAAGGGGCGTTCCTTGATCATGGAAAAGGCCGCGTTCCAGCGGTTGAGGCGTTCTACGTTGGAGGCATCTGTGCTGATGTTCGAGATGGACTGCAACTGCTCGGCCAAATTTCCCGATGCGTCTTGGCTGTTGCGGCTCATCTTGTACAGGATGTCATCGGCCGAGAAATAGAAGACGGTGCTCAGCACGGCCGCACCGGCTATCAGCCACGACAATTTGATGCGTAGTGTCAAGACAGTCCAAACGGCAACGGCTGCCGCAAAACTGATCCATGCCGCCCGGCTGTAGGAGATGTACAGTCCGGCAAACAGTATGATGGTGAGTATGGCATAGAAGACTTTGCTTTTTGTCGTGTTGCCCGGCAGAAAGAAGAAACCGGCCGTGATGGGTACAAAGAAAGCGAGCACCGCCCCGTATGCGGTGTGGTCACTGTAAAAAGGACGCATTACCCAATGGGCATATTGGCTGTCGAAACCGCTCAACCAATGTTTGTAGGTGGTGATGATCACCACAAAGGCCAAACTGATGGCATAGCAGCTGAAATAACGTACTGCACAGGTCAGGTCTTTACGGATGAACTGGACAATGACCCAGTAACAGGAAGTTGTGAACCAAACTTTTGATAGAAAAAACTTGAATGAAACAACTGGTCTGGCACTTGTGAAGCAGGTTAACAGCATCCAGCCTAAATAGATGAATATGGCTATAGAAACAGGATGTGTAACAATTCTGCGGTCCAGATGTATGTCGTACAGGATGCGGCAGACGAACAGGAAAGTGAGTGCGATCATGATGAGTTCGGCGGGCAGCGAAAGCCCCACCTGAAAGTCTCCGTTCAGAGTCTCGATGGAGAACGGGGTGCAGAGTGCCATCAAGTATATCAGCAGGTCAACCCGGAATATCAGCAGATAGACCAACACAAGACCTCCTGTGACAAGCGGAATGGCAGGTATCTCTTTCAGGATGGCGTAAGCATTGGCCACCAAAGCCAGCACAAAAAACAAATGCGCTGTCTTCTGCTTGCCGGTATGTCTATTCCACAGGTCTTTCAGTTTTGTCAGCCTTTTTGGATTCAATTTTATCGAACATTAATAAGACAAGAACAGAAAGTACAAGCATCGAGAGGGTAGAGGAAAGAACGATGACTGCCCTTTTGGGGTAGCATTTCTTGTCGGCCACTACGGGGCTCTCGACGATGAATTTCACAGGCATGGCATTTTCCATGTCGAGCCGGGCATCCAGCATTTTCTGTTTGCAGAGGGCCTGGTATTTGAGGAACGTGTATTGCATGTTCTGGAGGGCGTAGAGGCGCGGTCCCCAAGTCGAGATTTTCTCCTGCTCTTTGGAAAGCCGGTCAACTGCGGCCGTATTCCCTTGAGCCACAGCAATGGCATATTGCTGCATCACCCGTTCAGACTGTCTTTCAACATCGAATACGCCGTGTTCCATACAGATGCGGATGGAGTCGTCGATTCTGTCGACCTCCTCTGTGATGGAATCCAGCTGGTTTTTAAGTGCGATGTATGCGGCAACGGCGCGCTCGTGTTCAACCTTATTCTTGACGGTGTCAAGAATGTGCAGTATGTCTTCTGTCATGGCAAAGGCTGTCTGCGGGTCTTGGTCTGTGACGGAAATCCTTATGGCTCCGAAGTCCGTCCTTTTTACCGTGATTTCCTCATCCAGTCTTTTCAGGATTTTTGTGTACCAGCCTTTTGAGGTGGTGTCGATGTCGTAATGCTCCAACAATCCGTGCCGGCGTATCAGTGAGTCTTTGATGCCGCGGGCGTTGAGAATCTGCATCATCTGTTCCGTCTCTTCTACGTTGGCGTAAGCCTTTATTTCCAGCCGTTCGTTGTAATTCTCTTCGTTCAGGAGGATTTTGGCCACGGAGTTCGTTCTCGGGGCGTAGATGATAGCGGTTGACCTGTACTTGGGTTTGATAAGGAGAGCGCAGATGACAGAAATGATGAATGTGGCAAGGCAAACGGCGAAGATTGCTTTCCGGCGGCTCCAGATGAAACGAATCAGGCTGAAAGAATTGTAGTTTTCCTTATTTTCCATCGGGTGAAGCTTTTATGTCAATGTTGAGTTCGTCAAGTTGCGCTTGCGAGATGGGGGTCGGTGCGGGCAACATCGTGTCGCGACCGGCGTTGTTCTTGGGAAACGCGATGAAATCGCGGATGGTGTCGCAGTCTGACAGCACGGCGCACATCCTGTCGAAGCCGAATGCGATGCCTCCGTGAGGCGGCGCTCCGTACTTGAAAGCGTTGATCAGGAAGCCGAACTGGCTCTGGGCCTGCTCTTCGGTGAAGTTCAATGCCTTGAACATCCTCTTTTGGAGTTCCGGGTTATGGATACGGATAGAGCCGCCGCCGATTTCGGACCCGTTGATGACCAGGTCGTAGGCATTGGCATTCACCGCACCGGGATTGCTTTCCAGCATTTCTTCGTGCTCTGGCTTTGGCGCTGTGAAAGGGTGGTGCATAGCGTAGTAGCGTTGTGTCTCTTCGTCCCATTCGAGCAACGGGAAGTCAACGACCCACAATACTTTGTAGGTGCCTTCCTGCCGAAGACCGAGACGGTTGCCCATTTCTATACGCAGCACGCCCATCTGCTGGCGCGTCTTCATCGCCTTGCCGGACAAGATGAGAATGAGGTCGCCGGCAACGGCTTGGCAACGGTCGGCCACCGCTTTCAGGTCCGTTTGGTCATAGAACTTGTCAACGGAGGATTTGTAGGTGCCGTCGGCGTTGCACAGGATATAGACAAGCCCGGCAGCGCCTACTTGCGGACTTTTCACGAACTCGGTAAGCCCGTCAAGCTGTTTGCGTGAGTAGTTGCCACATCCCTCGACTTTGATTCCGATAATGAGTTCGGCTTCATTGAAGACTTTGAAAGAGCGTTGCTGCAGCAAGTCGTTGAGTTCTACAAAACGCATGCCGAAACGGGCGTCCGGCTTGTCAGAGCCGTAGTATTTCATAGCGTCCGCCCAGGAGAGGCGCTCAATGTCTTCAAGTTCTATGCCTTTGAATACATGGAAGATGTGTTTCACCAACCCCTCGAAAAGGTTGAGGATGTCTTCTTGTTCCACGAACGACATTTCGCAGTCAATTTGGGTGAACTCCGGCTGGCGGTCGGCCCGGAGGTCTTCGTCGCGGAAGCAGCGCACGATTTGGAAATAACGGTCCATGCCGGCAATCATCAGCAGTTGCTTGAGGGTTTGCGGCGACTGCGGGAGGGCGTAGAACTCGCCCGGGTTCATGCGGGAGGGCACTAAAAAGTCGCGCGCACCCTCGGGTGTGCTGTTGACCAGGAATGGGGTCTCAATCTCAAGGAAACCATGCTCGCTGAGGTACTTGCGTATTTCAAGTCCTAATCTGTGACGGAAAATCAGGTTGTTCTTCACCGGGTTTCTCCGGATGTCGAGATAACGGTATCTCATGCGCAGTTCGTCGCCGCCGTCAGACACATCCTCAATGGTGAATGGGGGTGTCACCGATTCGTTCAGTGTGGTGACGTTGTCCACGTCTATCTCGATGTCTCCTGTGGGAAGGTTCTTGTTCTTGCTGTAACGTTCAATCACTTTTCCGGTGACCTGAATTACCCATTCGCGCCCGGCCTTTTCGATTTGCTCGCAAAGCTGCGGCCTCTCCTCGTGGTTGAATGTCAACTGGGTGATGCCGTATCGGTCACGCAAATCTATGAAAATCATACCGCCAAGATGGCGAATCTTCTGTATCCATCCGCAAAGCGTTACCGTTTGCGATACATTGGCGATGGTTAACTCGCCGCAAGTGTGTGTCCTTAACATTGTTAAAATATATTTTTTCAAGGTTGCAAAAGTACGAATTTATTCCTGATTCGAGCCCGTTTGCCTACATTTGGAAAAAACGGGCGGATGGCTTCTTTTTTGTATTTTTGCGCCCTTTGGAAAAAGGCTTTCATCAATGTTCAAGACAGGTCTCTTCTTCGGTTCGTTCAATCCCATACATGTCGGGCATCTCATCATTGCCGAGTATATGGTTGAACATTCTGACATGCAGGAGGTTTGGTTCGTGGTTTCCCCTTGTAATCCGCTCAAGAAGAAGTCGTCTCTGCTCGACGACCGGCAGCGCCTCTATATGGTGAACCTGGCGATTGGTGACGATGTCCGTTTCAAGGCTTCTGACATAGAGTTCTCCATGCCGCAGCCCTCCTATACGTGTCATACGCTGGCAAGGCTTTCAGAGAAGTTCCCGCAGCGCGATTTCGCACTCATTATGGGCGAGGACAATCTTCGGACGATAGACAAATGGCTTAATTATCAGTGGATTCTGGACAATTATGATATCTATGTCTATCCAAGAATAGACAGTGCTCTCTCTCCAACGGCTATGCCTTCCCGTGCCCGTATGATAGACGCTCCTGTGGTGGGGATTTCTGCTACGATGATACGCGAGAGCATCCGGCAACGGCAGTCGGTGCGCTATATGCTGCCCGAGAAAGTTTACCAGTATCTTGACGAGATGGGCTTTTATAGATAGTGAAAGAAGTTAACATTCAATAAAATACGCAAAAAATCAAAATGGCATTTAAAAGATATGAGATAGAAGACCTTGAAATCGTTTCAGCAGGATCCGAGGGAAAGTCGGTGGCCAAGCAGGACGGACTGACCATTTTTGTTCCGTTTGCCGTGCCCGGCGACATAGTGGATGTGGAGATTTACAAGCGGAAACACGGTTATGCCGAAGCCAACTTGCTGGCTGTCAAGAAGCCGTCGCCCGACAGGGTGGTGCCGCCTTGTGTTCATTTCGGAGCTTGTGGCGGCTGCAAATGGCAAATGCTTTCGTATGAGAAACAACTGGTCTTCAAACAGAAACAGGTGGAAGACAATTTCAGACATCTCGGCAAGTTCGAGTTTCCTGAAATCTTGCCCATCACCGGTTCCGAAAAACAGTATTATTACCGCAACAAGCTGGAATACACATTCTCCACGTTGAAATGGCTGCCATACGACCAACTGAAGCAATATGAGAGCGGCGTGTTTTTTGAGCAGCGTTGTCTGGGATTCCATGTGCCTGGCATGTTCGACAAAGTTCTTGACATTGAGCATTGTATGCTGCAGACTGCGCCTAGCAACGAAATCCGGCTTTTTTTGCGAGAGTATGCTCTCACGCACGAACTGGCTTTTTACAACCCTCGCGAACAGACCGGTCTGCTCCGCAATGTCATCATCCGCACGGCATCCACAGGCGACATTATGGTGGTGTTGGTGGTGACGGATGCCACGCATGACGCCAAAGAGATGATGCAGGCCTTGTATGACCGGTTTCCGGAAATTACTTCGCTGGTTTATGTGGTGAACACAAAAATGAACGACGCTATCTTCGATTTGCCGTTCCATCTTTTTAAAGGACAGGATTTTATAATGGAAGAGATGGAGGGACTTCATTTCAAGATAGGTCCCAAGTCGTTTTACCAGACCAACAGCGAACAGGCATACAACTTGTACAAGACGGCCCGCGAATTTGCTGCCATTCAAAAAGATGATATCGTATATGACCTTTTCACCGGCACGGGAACGATAGCCAACTTTGTCGCGCATCAGGCCAAGAAGGTGGTAGGCATCGAGTATGTTGACACAGCGGTTGCGGATGCACGCATCAATTCGGAGCGCAACGGCATCACAAACACGGAGTTCCTTGTCGGCGATATGGCCAAGATCTTCACTGCGGAGTTCATCAAAAAGCACGGCATACCCAATGTGATCATTTCTGACCCTCCGCGTGCCGGCATGCACCCCAACGTGATTGAGCAGTTGTTGAGGATAGAGGTGCCCCGCATAGTTTATGTGAGCTGCAACCCGGCCACGCAGGCCCGCGACCTTACCCTATTGAACGAAAAATACAAAGTGACGGCAGTTCAGCCGGTAGATATGTTTCCGCAAACCCAGCATGTGGAGAATGTGGTACGGCTCGACCTGCGGTAGGTTATTGCGGCAGGCCGTTGTTGTCCCCTAACACAGTCTCATACTCCGATTTAGGAATGTCGTTCTTGGCAACCGATTCCAACAGATTGCCGATGTACTTGGCTCGATTATAAGCGCAGATAATGCACTGCCAGCACAATGCTATTGTGCAAGTTTAATTTTCAATATAACAGTCCGAACATCCACAGCGGGATGCGATGGTCCGAACCCACCTCGATGTCATCAACGGCAAGGTAACTGTTCGGGATGTCTTTTATCTGTTCGAAAGTCTTGTTGGCACCACCCACCTCAAACAGACAGTCGCGGTTGACGAGAAAGTCGCCCTGCTTGGGCAGCAACACCTCTTGGGTGCAACGCATCTGATTGAAGAAGAAAGTTTCACGAACCGTCCCGATATTGATATGCGTTGACAGGCAATACATCAAGTTGGTATTCTCCAAATAAATCTTGTCGGGCTTGCCAAGTGCCTTAAGGCTCTTAGTCTCCGACGAGAACAAAGCCAACAGGTCAGCTCTCTGCAGGGTGTAGAGCATCTTGAGTCCGCTATCGCGTGTAGTGTCTAACTCGCGATACACTTCAGCCATTTTAGGAGTAAAGGGTACACGTTCTGCGAGGATGACGAGCATTTTCTGTATCTTCTTGATGGTAGAATACGCAACATCCTCTATCTGCGGCAGTTCATTCTCTATAATCTGCCGTATCACGCTTTGAAGTCGCTCATAGAAGCCGTCCCCCTCCTCTTTGAAGAAAGGATAATATCCGTGTTGCAGATAGTCTGAGAACAAAGACAATATGCGGTGATCTTGAATAAGCGGTACGGCAATCTGTTCATGCTTCGACAATAGTTGCTGTAGCGTAATGGCCTCTCCAACAGGAATTTTTTCAAAAAGCAAATACTCACGAAAAGACATTCCATGCAATGTGTAGGTACGTTGCCGCCGAGACAGGTCGCCCTCGTGTGCAGAGAGTTGCAGCATGGAAGAACCTGTATAAACGATGTTGAGACGGGGGTACAGATCGTAGATGTTTTTTATAATGGTCTGCCAATGCGTAAGATAATGAATCTCGTCGAGGAATATGTGTGTGCCGCCGTGGGTGTAGAAATAATCTGCCAAGTCGGTAATATGGTGAGTTTGAAACCACATATTGTCAAGCGACACATATAAAGCCTTGTCAGACGGCCCCAAATGTTCGCGGATATGTTGCAGCAGCAGCGTTGTTTTACCCACGCCACGGGCACCTCGAATGCAAATTAAACGATTGTTCCAATTGATTTGGTCGTAAAGGTAGCGGTGGAGCGTTGTTGCCACTTCCGCCACACGCATCGTTGATTGGTGTTGAATGATGTTGAAGTCCTGTTCTGCAATCATTTGTACGCGTTTATTGCTCTTGTGAAATTTGTCGCAAAGGTACTACAATTATTCAGACGACACCAAAATAACTTTTGGAAAGGTTGTTTTGCGGCTAAAAATAACTTTTGGAAAAGTTGTTATTACATTGTTGAAATCAAGGTTTTGTTAAGTCATTATTTCGATTTAGCAAGGATAGATTCAAGTTGCAAAGTTATAAAATACATGTATGGGCGATGAAACTACCACATCGTTCATATACCATAGTCGCGCTTGCACGTCTTGAACGCTTCATTTGCCCTGCTGTAGTCCTCTGGTATGCCGATGTCTATGAAATACCCGTTTTGGATGATGCCAAAGAGTTTGTCAAATTGGCATTGAGGCTCAAGCACCGCATCTTCAAACGAGAACTTCTCGGGAAGTCCGTCAAAGATAGGCTCAAGTCTGCGGATGATGTAAACGCCTCCGTTTATCAAACCCTCTTCACAATACGCTTTTTCTTTGAACTGCCTGATCCGGTTGTTATTATAGTCAACAACAACACTGCCATAGCGGTCAAATTTGCGCATCGGCTTCAACGCGAGCGTAATGGCGGCATTTAGCCTTTTGTGCGCTTCCATCAGGGCGTTAAGGTCAATATCGAAGAATGTGTCGCCGTTTAGTACCGCGATATCGCTGTCTGAAGCTTTGCTTAACGCCAATCTGATGCCGCCTCCGGTGCCAAGAGGGACATCCTCGATGGCATAGCCGAACTCAAACGGGAACTCATCCTTGACCTCCTCAATCCATTTGCAGACGACTTCGCGAAGGTATCCGACAGAAAGGATGACCCGGCTGACGTCAAAGCGCGAAAGATATTTCAATAGATACCAAAGGAACGGCTTGCCTGCCACAGGTGCCATACATTTGGGCACTTCTTTGACGACAGAACGCAAACGGGTTCCGAGACCGCCGGCAAGAATAACTATTTCCATATCAGAGTCTTTCGTTTCAGCTTGCAAAAAAATGTTCTTCCAGCATCAAGCATAGACAATGATAAACCGGCAGGTGGAGTTCTTGGATCTTGTAGGTTTCAGTTTCCGGCACTCTGATGCAGACGTCTGCCACCTTGGAGAGTTTGCTCTCTTTTTGTCCGGTGAGACCGATTACTTTCAAACCCAACGCTTTGGCTGTGACTGCCGCATAAAGGACATTCAGGCTGTTGCCCGATGTGGAAATGCCCATAAAGCAGTCGTTTCTATTGCCGTATCCGTTAACCTGCTGGGCAAAAACAAGCGCAGGGTCGCTGTCATTCATGAAAGCGGTCGAAAGGGACGTGTGCGCCGTGAGGGCAATGGCCGGAAGAGCACCTTGTAGGCGGCTGGCCAGCGTGCCCCCTAACACGGGGTCTATCGCTTCCAAGGCACCGGCGTGCCCGGCGGGTATGTTGCGTTTCCGTTTGAACTCCTTCATCAATTCGCCCACAATATGTTCAGAATCCGCAGCGGATCCGCCATTGCCGCAAACCAGAAGTTTGCCGCCATTGGAGTAAGACGATTCGAGAAAACAGTATGTTTCAATAATGTCATCTTTGCAAACTTCAAGCGACGGATACCGCGAAAGCAGCAAATCGATATGTTTCATTAAAATGTGTTCCATAACAGTCGTTCATTAAAGGTTGTCTTTTTTCTTTGGGGAATATTCTGTGGGCGCGTAATAAAGGACTTGCGCGCCGTCATTTTCAAAATTGAAAGGAACAATCATCAGTTTTTCAAGAGCCCGGACAAGTGATGGTTGTTTGTCTTTCTCGCAGTAGAACAGCATAAAACCGCCGCCTCCTGCACCTAAAAGCTTTCCGCCGAGAGCCCCGGCTCTTATGGCGGTGCCGTAAATGTCGTCAATATAGTCATTGCTTACTTTGGAACCTGTTCCTCTTTTTATTTTCCAAGTGGCGTCAAGCAACAGTCCAAATTCATTCAGTCCGGAATCTTTGTTTGTCAGTACAGCCTCGGCTTCATCCACCAAAGCCAACATGTCGAGCAACTGTTTCGTTTTGTCTATCGGTTTTGCAAACGTATCGGCTTGGATTTCAGACGAGAAACGTTGCATGCCCGTGTAGAACAGCAACAGGTTTTCACCCAGACCGCATTTGCGTTCAGGGTGAATGATGATAGGGTGGACGGAGAAATCATTGTCGTGGAAATCGATACGGTTGAGGCCTCCGAAAGCGGCTGCAATCTGGTCTTGCCAGCCGCCATGCTCTTTCAAGATTTCCCGTTCTACTTGTATCGCCTCCTCCGCGAGTTTCCGGCGACTCATTCTTTTTCCTTTGAGCGCGCAGAAAGCGTTGAGCATGCCGACCGCAAAGGAAGAGCTTGTCCCTAAACCGGTACGTGCGGGAAGGTCTCCCTCATAGGTCAACCGAATTTCATGGATGTCGTGCAGCCGCATACATTCGCGGATCAAGGGGTGTTGGATGTCTTCAATGTCATTGACCCGTTCAAACTTGTTGTGCACCAGTTCGGACAAATAGGGGTGAAAGGGTGGCATGTGCCGCACATTCACATAGCAGAACTTGTCGAAAGAGGAAGAGATGACAGCGCCGCCGTGTTCGTTGAAGAACGCGGGCATATCCGTTCCACCGCCAAAAAAGGAAATACGGAAAGGGGTTTTGGTGATAATCATAGTGAGTTCAGGCTTTGTTGGAATAATTTTAATTGCATGTCATAATGTCTCGTAGATACAACACAATTCTTATTAAAAAAGAGAGCAAAACATCTTTTCGGCGGTTTCATTCGAATACCTATTCAAATAAATTTGTCTGGAATAGGAATTGAAGCGGGGACGGGGCCGGTTGATGAAAAGATTGAGACAGTTGATGAAATCCTGTGCAGAATGGCAACAGCCTCCGATTCTGTTGTAATCAACATCGTATCCCTCAAAAGCTTCTGGAGTACCAATGATATTCTTACCATACATAAGTGCCTCGCAGGTCTTGACTTTCATACCACTGCCGGAGAAGATGGGTAATACCATAATATCTGCATTCTCAAGATATGGGTGCAAGTCCGGAGCATCGCTGACAACTTCAATATCCTTAAGTAGAGGAGATTCTGCCTTTAGTTTTGCCATGCCTTTGCCAACAACTTGCATCTGGATGTTAACGTGTGGCAACACATGTTTAATAAACCAGAGTATGCCTTGGTTGTTCGGAGGAAAGTAGGTGCCGAGAAAAAGGCATAGGGGCTTTTGACGTGTCAGTTCTGTAGAAGAAACAATATTCTTGCATTGGTCGGCAAGAGAAATTGGGATGATAATGTCGGCCGTGCGCCCATAACGATGCTCAATAATTTGGGCATCACGTTTATTTAGCACAATGATCTTGTCGGCATAACGACAAGTATAGCGGTCATTTGTATCGGCCGTGTGTATTACAATGCTACGTCCGGGCACTTTAGACAGTTTGGCAGCAAAATACAGGCTTTCCACATTGTGAAAAAAAACAACGATTTCTCCTTTGTATCCGTTTTCTTTCAACCGTTTGGCAATGATTCCGAAAAGACTACGGTCGATGAAAACCATATCATAGTCTTCAGCCAGTTGTGCTATCTCTTGCACGCGTTTAGGTGTGAGACCATAATAATAACGGAATAGAAAGAAGAAAGCACCGCGAAGATAATCAATAGGAGTCTTTCGCTTGTACTCGTCGTGAATGTAGTATGAATGTACATTGTCGTTGCCGGTCAATTTTGAAAGAACATCAAAGTTCCGCTGGCTGCATTTTCCTCCACCCTCCCTGATTCCTTTGGAACGTTTATACCAGATATACAATACTTTTGACATGATGATTTTTTTTGTGTTGAAAAACAAGTAAGAAAAAAACGAGTTCTTTTATCTGTTAGACCATTACATCCAATGCACGAGTGATGATATCGTCCATATCTAATACTTCCGTCTCGAAGCGAACCGTACGATATTCAAGATGCCCCGACGAGTAATCGAAACAGGCATCAATAGAATCCGTATAAGTGGTCAGCCTTTCTGGTGTTTCGGGATAGCGAACCCCAAAGCATTGTGTGATATCATGGTATACGATGGAATGCAAGAGACGTTTGATATAGGCCGCTGTCACCTTGGCTTCGCGCAACATCTTGCGACATAGTGTTGATTTACCGCTACGGCGCACTCCAATCACCACCTGCGCCAACTTACTGTTGAGGTCAATCTGTTTTTCCTCCGCAAGGGTGATAATTTCAGTAAAGTCCTCTGAAAGAAACTCTTCACGCTGCTCTGCTACTATAGGTAAGAAGTCTTGGGTGGTCATAATCGCTATCTGTTTGGGACTGCAAAGGTATGCTTATTTCGATAAAATGCAAGTTTCTGCCATTTCCATTTCGACAAAATGCAAATATCCCGGCGGCACATTTCGATAGATTAAATACCATACGGCGCTTGCAAGACTGTTCCGATTCGTTGTGTGAAGGTGTGATGACTTATGATTTGCTCGCGGGCGGCTTGTGCTTGTGCGGACATATCGTGCGTCAAGGCATAATCTATCAGCGAAAAGAGTTCTTGTTCGTTATGGTATAGACCGACTTCGCCACCGGGGAACAGGGATTCAATATACAGATTGGCATCGCATATTTGGTAGGCTCCGCTTGCGCATATCTCGAACACTTTGGGATTGGCTCCGTCTTTTTGCTGCTCGTGGTGAATGTTCAGTACCACTTTGGCACGATTGTAGTCCAAATTCAGTTGCTCGGCAGAGGCGTTGCGATTGGTATAAACATCACGCCGCTCACGGGTGAGGTATTGCCAAAGCCCTTTGTACCAAGGCTTGTAGATGCCCCAAACACGAATCTTCCGGTCGGCATAGTGAGAAACAACGGCTTGTATCAACTGCCTCCGCTTCCGGGATTGCCAAAGGTCGCCGGCAAAGACAATATCCAAATCTTTCGCCACAGGTAGAGGATGGTAGAGGGCTGTGTCGGCTGCTTGCGGCAAGAAAAGTGCCTCAATGCGGTAGTCACTTTTTAAGTAATCTATGTCGGTCTGCTCATAACAGAACACTTTGACAGCAAACCGCAAATTAGACAATGCAGTCGGCATGCGGCGTACGCTATCGAATAGCCATATTGCCACCCGGGAGGTCTGTTGCATAGTCTGCACAACATTCGGCAGAAGTATATCGCCATTGACAATAAAAACCAAATCGGGCTGCCTGTCGTGGAATACCTGCAAAATATGCGCCTTGTAGTTCAGTCGAGACTGCTCTCGGAGTGCTGCTTTGTTCCCGAGTTTGTAGCGCAAACGATTCCAACGGGTGTATGGGTGAATAGGCGTATCGTACTTCTCGCAATAGACAGAATAGCCTGCTTGCTCAAAAGCACGACTAATGCTCCCGGCAAAATAATGAAAGTTGGGGACTATGATGAGGACAGAGGGCATAGTTGCAATTTTGGACATAGTAGGTTAAAATAATCGCGACAAGTCGCCCATGAAGAATTGTTCGGCGGACATTGCCTCGCCACCGACTACCAAAGAGAACTGCGGGTGGAATTTTTCACCGAACACGGAGAGACCTTGATTGTGTTGTCGTCTGCCGCTCTTGACCTCGATAGCGACTATCTTGTTTGCCCGTGTAAGCACAAAATCGACCTCATCGTTATTCTCTCGCCAATAGTACAACTCGCACTCGAGTTCGTCTATCTGATCCAACAAAAAGCACCCGACGGCAGACTCTACCCACTGCCCCCACAAAGTAGGATTGGTAAAGGCTTTCTCGTAGGTCATACCATCTGTCATAGCCGACAGCAAGGCATTATTGTAGACCTGCAACTTAGGGATAGACTTATATTTACGGGCTTGGTCTACAGCGTATTTCTGCAAGCCAACAAGCAATTTGCTATCGGCAAGCAGTTGCAGGTAACTCACCAATGTACTGGCATTGCCTGCGTCTTGCAACATACCCAACATCTTATTATAGGACAGCAACTCACCCGAATAGGCGCAACCGATATGGAACAGTTGGTTTAGTAAGGCGGGCTTATAAATAAAGGACGTCTGCAACACATCTTTCTCTATAGCAGGTGCCACAATGGTCTCACGCATAAAACGCCGCCAACGCATCTCGTTCTCAATATAGGCAGCACTACCGGGATAACCACCGAAATAGATGTACTGATTGATATTCCAACCAAATGCCTCGTGCATCTCGGCATAAGACCAATGCCCCATGCTGATTATCTCGAAACGCCC
The DNA here is from genome assembly GCA_963620035.1 of Oscillospiraceae bacterium. Lineage (GTDB taxonomy): Bacteria > Bacteroidota > Bacteroidia > Bacteroidales > WCHB1-69 > F23-D06. The sequence continues at coordinate 24,420 of CAVEXN010000006.1, forward strand.
TGCCAAGGATTCTGTCAACCCGCGTTTAAGCAACAGACGAGAAGAGCCCAACAGCACGACCTTGATAGGCACATCACGAAAAGTGTCGTTATCCCACTCGCGCTTGACCTGCTCGCTCCAGTTGTTAATCTTGTGTATCTCGTCGAACACCAACACGGCTTCGGCATACGCATTGAAGATAATCTGCGAGCGCACCTCTTCCCACCGTTTGGCAATCCACTCGGCATCGTCGGCTGCCACTGCGTCTGCATTGTACAGAAAAGAGGGAATGGCACATTGTTTCAGCACCTGCTTGACCATAGTCGTTTTGCCCACTTGGCGAGGACCTGCAACCACTTGTATCGTCCTACGCGGCTCGGCTAAACGCTCAAGAAGAATCGTATTTTGCTTGCGTTCTAACATATCGCTATTCGTTTGGTGCGGCAAAGGTACGGAAAATCTTCAAATGTCGCAAGAAAAATCTTCAAAAGTATGAGAAAAAATCTGCGATTGTTGAGCGGAAAATCTTCAAATGTTATGTGGAAAATCTGCGATTTGTGTTTTATAATCACAGATAATACACTCGAAATCAATCCGTCACAAAACGCAAATCATCATCAGCAACAAAGACGCAATGATAAGTTCAAGATAAGTTCAACTTGGAAAGTTACAAAACGGGGGAGCAGGAAAGCCTGAAGTCCGTATTTTACTGGGCTTCAGGCAGGTGTTTTATGCTATTTTGAGTTTACAGGACAATGATTTTAAACTACATATCAAATAAATTGATATATGTTGCGAATGAAAGCAGGAAATTTGGCGATTGCCTTTTCGTATTCCTTATTATGGAATTTATTGTTTAACAAATTCGCATAACTATAACAATTTACTCCCATCGTATCAGCATAAATAGCAACTGATGAGAAATCAGAATAAAAATCTACATGATATGTGTTCAAAATATTTTCAATGGCAACATCCGATGACAGTTCGATTGTTTTCATGACAAAAATATTCTTTATCAGATTTCTGTATTGGTTCATCAAAGTCTTATCAGTGTAGTAATCAGGGTGGAATTTATATGCCAAAACTTTATTCCCATTTTGTTTGCAATGTTCGTTTATTTTTCTGTAAATGTATTCGGTCTCATCTCTCGTGAAAAACATAATCAATGAGGCATCTACAGACAAGACGGCATCTGGAATTGTGCCAATATATTGTTTCATGAAAGGGTTGGAAACCAAGATATGTTCTCCGCCTGTTTCAGGAAAAGCAAATTTTGAAATCGCTACCGTTCCTCTGTATTTTTTATGATCTGTTTCAAAGAACGAACCCCTCAAAGCATAAAAGCGGTAAAACAAAGGTTTGGCAATAAACTTGACGACCGCCTTCTTCCAGCCATAGGCAAATTCAGGTAAATCTTTCGCTAACTTATATGAGCCAGATCCTTCCTCGAGAAGATAAAACCCTTTGCACAATTTCATCGTAACAACTGCACTTGCAATATCCATTGCAAAACAATTGGGAGTATATAGAAAAAAATCATCAGAACAGAATAGTGTCTTTATGGTCTTTTCTAAAATCCCAAGGTTCTTATATGCTGAAAACAGATTCTTTGAAAACACACGATAGGATTTACCCATAAAAATGTCATCCGGATAAGACAGAAAGTGATAATCGTTCTGAAATTGGACCGGCGGCAGATAATGACGGCTGCAGAAAAAAACCACATCATCATTTTTTATGTGTGCATCGTCCACATATTGTTTTGCCACCAAAAACGTTATGTGGCTGTGTACTATTATCAAATGTTTCATCTTACCATATTGTTTTGTGAATGACAGGGGGTGATAGCATCAAAAAGAACAGGAACAATAGCATCTCATTTGATTCGGCTGACCAATTAAATATACTGATGTTTGCCGATTAAAATGGATGTATGTCCAAAACATATTCCACAAATTCCCTGAAAACGCCCTCACCTCCCTTTTTATTCATAATACAATTTGCTTTTTTTTGAACATAAATTGGAGCAGACGATGGCGTTGCAGAAAAACCGACGGCTTCTAACAGTTCAACATCATTCAGATCGTCACCAATATATGCCACCTCCCGAATCGTTATTCCCAACTGTTCACAAAGTTGCTGAACAACTTGAAGTTTGTTCTTAACGCCCATCATTAAATGGTCGACTTGTAATTTCTCGGCTCGCCGTCTTACGATTTCAGTTTCCTCTCCCGTTACAATGCCCACAGGGATACCTTTTTGATGTGCCCAAAAAACACCGGCACTATCATAGGTGTGAAATTTTTTCCACTCATTCCCTGTTTGGTCGTAATACATACCACCATCTGTCCAAACCCCGTCAATGTCTGTCAGTATCAGTTTGATTTCAAAATTTGCATCCATATTTTATTCTATCATGTCTGGGTAAATAATTTCATTGGCAGGAATGGTCTTTATTACGCACTTGCCTACGACATCATTAAGTTGTGCCCATTTAAAGCCATCCCCCGGACTTAACATATGCAACATGCTTTCTTCTATAACATCCCCCTTATGCAAATCTATACGCGTTGCTATAGAACGCTCCAATTTTGTTTTGGAGGCATTGACACTTTTGTCAATGTATAATTTTTCCTCACCTAACCAATGCTCTGCAATGCGGATATCTCGAACCATACGATGTACGCCTTCTGGTCCCAGGGAGCCGGCCTGATCCGTACCTTTCATGTTTCTGTCAATCGTAATATGTTTCTCTATAATTTCAGCCCCCATTCCTACTGCAACGACAGGAGCAGAAATGCCTATTGTATGGTCTGAAAAACCAATAGTATATTGACCATAATGCTTTTTCAAGTATGTAATCGTGTTCAGGTTCAGATTGTCAGGTTGCGTAGGATATTGAGATACACAATGGAGAATTGAAATATTACTATGATATTGTGTTATTACTTGTAAAGCATCATCTAATTCCTTTTTTCCTGCCATGCCAGTCGACAAAATAATAGGTATTTTCGTTTCCGCCATTGCCGCCAATAAGGGAAGGTTGGTCAGGTCTCGACTTGCAACTTTCAGTTTGTCTGGCACAAACAATTTCAATAACGAAAGACAACCTTTTGCGCATAGCGTTTCAACAAAATCCAAGCCCAAAGATTTGGCAAATCTGTAAACTTCGAAATGATCTTCATCACTAAGTTCAAGGAAAGCACGGTGTTCTCCGTATGTTTTACCAAAAGAATTAGGAGAATCATAAGGGCGGTTCATTTGAGAGACTGATAATTCTTCAGACAAATCTCGTTTGGTCAATTTGACCGCATCCATGGGCGGAAGTTCCATATTGAACAAATCCTCATGAATAGGACGCGAAACCAACTCGACAAGCAGTTTGGCTATATCAACCGAACCATTGTGATTCTGTCCGATTTCTCCAATAATGTATGTTTTAGCCATATTATTTCTGGTTTTTTTGAATAACTGATTTCATAGATTCGATAAGTGCAGGATTTCTGTCAAGATAATCTACGATATCTATCAAGTCAAAATCCTTTTTTTGAGCATGGAGTGCTTTATAAACATCTTGAGCGTTGCGAAAATCTTGAGGCGTATCAATTGTTAAACGAATATCATTACGTCCTGACAGAAATGCCGGACAATCTATCCACTCACAATGGTATTGTTCAGGATGCGTGTACAGGTAAAGCGTAACATGCTCATGCGCCATTGCGCCTCCTGCCTCCTCCGCACATTTTAATGCATCCAATGTGGCATATTCGCCCCAAAAGCCGAAATGTGTTTTAATAGATGGCTTGCCGTCTATCATAAAGCCTACATAATCAGCATTCGTTCTTTCAGCCGTCGCTATTAGATCTTCAATGCCATGATAATCCAAAAAAGGATTGTCAGAGCAAATGCGCACAATTCCGTCGAGGCCAAAATGCTCGGCTGCCGATATAAAACGATCAAGGACATCGATTTCAGAGCCACGGTAGACCAGTTCGCCTTTCGATAACAGATAATCTTCTAATTGGTCATTGTCGGGATTCGTCGAGGTGGCTACTATTATTTTTGCATCTCTGACTTTATGCAGGTTTGATAACAAAATGTCTAAAATATTTTTGTCCCCGTCAAAAGGTTGCAATATTTTCCCAGACATTCTTGTCGAACCCATTCGGGCTTGAACTATAATTCCGATATTGTTCATACGTAACGCTTCTGAAGACAATAATACCTATTGGCGCCATTCTTCTGCCTTGCTATATCCGTGATACAAATATAATCCATACCATCCTTATGCAATGAGCGCATAGTAGCGTCTTTTACTATTATATTTTGCTTGTTTTCCATGTGGCTGTTATTCTTTATCGATTATTTCCCAATACCCGCCTTTGTCGGGACCGATGCGGCGGAGACACCCTTGTTTCTTCATTTGGTTTATATGATACTGCACACCACTTGCTGTAATATCAAATAGCCTATCCGCTATATCTGCAACGGAAAGCGTATTGTCTTTTTGTAAAATTTGTAGTATTCTATCTCTTACGCTGGAACTTATCGGCTGTCCCTTTTCTTGATAGTCTTTCTTTTTTTCTTGATAGTTTTCTTGATAGTCTTTCTTTTTTTCTTGGTAGTTGTCCTCTTCCTCCAGCATTTTTACCACCTCTGGGTCGGCTGGGAGAACAATACGCGTGAAGTTTTCTGTAAAGAGAAAACACTCTTGCCCATATGCCTGCAGGACACGAGGAATGCCCGACCCCAACGACTCTACCAATTCTACATCACGATAAATGCGCATCAACTCTTTGTTGCGTGGTATTGAGATACCACTGAAAAACTCTTCGCGCGTCATTCCTATTGGCAGTTCTCCCATAGAGGTGATTTCCAATCGGTCGGGAAATATCTCAAATTTTGGTGGAACCTCAAAGGAGTAATCGTTATGCACAATAGCGTTAATGACGGCCTCACGCAATGCGACCTTGTTCCAGAGTGGTTTTTCGACACGCTCCATAGGTGTAATGCGAGCCGATACTCGATTTTCAATATCCAGTTTCAGCAAAATACTCTTGGTGGCTTTGATGAGTGAGCAATAACCGTACTCGTTGTTCTCTATCAGGTCGCAGCGGTCCATACTGGAGTATTTCGCCACCTTCATTGAGTTGCCGTTCTCATCTGCTAATAGATATGCCACATAGTTGTATCTGCCGTCTTCTGTCTGCAGTTCCAACGTGCGACGGAAATTATCCGATAAGCGTTTGCCGTGTTCGTCATAGTAGATGCGCAGTTGCTCAAAATTCAACTCTTGGCGTATGGACACTATCCTGCCCAACGAATGGCGAGTTCTTGTTGAAAATAGTTTATCAATCTGCGCTTGCGGCATAGGCTCTGTTGATGTGCCAATACGCATAAAGACACCTTTTGTAGTAAGCCCATATTTGGTTTTATAGTAGGGTTTTTCTAATCCACCAGCAACAATCAATTTGACAATATTGTAACCGTCTATTTGCTCCACAGAAATATCAAACAATCCCATGACCGATGGCTGTATGTTGTTCTTTATACGGTCTTTCAGCCGCAACATACAATCATCGGTGTCGCTCACCCCTACTGGTGTACCATTATCGTCTATACCAATATAAATGGTGCCACCTGTGGCATTCAGGAAGGCTATCACCTCTCTTTCAATATCACTTTCGGGTGTCAGTTCGCGTTTGAGTTCTATGCGTTCGGTTTCTTGCATTGTAAATCTTCTTTGTAGGTTATTTTGCGGTTTTGAGCATCGCCGGGAACTATGTGGATAGGGAATGTGGGCAGGTAGCGGTGGACAATGCCGCAGTCGTCGGTGGCTTGCATGGGCGGATCTTGCAAGGCTCGACGATAGGCTTCGGCTATTGTTGTTAGGCGAAAGGCTTGCGGGGTCTGCGCACACAGCAATGTTGAACGGGGAGGAATGTCTTGTACAACTAAGTCGCCCGTGGCGTTCTGCCCTTGCGGTGCAACCCTGTACATTGTGTCCGTGGCGGGGAAGGCTACCGTAACTGCTTCGTGTTGTTGTAGAGCAATGCAGACATCCGAGATGATCCGCTCGCTCACAAAGGGGCGCGCCGCATCGTGGAGCAAAACATTGATAGAGTTTTGTTGCGTATTTCGCCGTTCTATCTCTCGCAAGGCATTCACGCTCGACTCCCAACGCTCGCTGCCGCCCGCAACGACAAACGCCACTTTCTGCCAGCCGTTGCGGCGCACTATCTCTTGTGCCTGCTCGATATAGTCCTTGTGCATGACAATGCCTATCTCGTCGATACACGCCGCCTGCTCGAACGCCTCAACGGAATGTTCCAACACACTCCGTCCGTCGGCTAACGGCAACAGTTGTTTCGGCGTATTTTCGCCAATGCGTGCGCCAATGCCTCCGGCTAATATGACGGCGATGTTTTTCATTTGAGATAATACCCTCCTGTCTTATTGCTCCCTTTGTACTCGATTTTATCCGAAAGTTTCGCCAAAGCTCTACGCACCATAATCAGCGTCATTCCTAACGCATCTGCAATTTGTTGTCGTTTACAGCCTTCGTGTGTGCGGATATATTCAAACACTCTTTTTATCGGCTCATTTATCGGCTCATTTATCGGCTTATCGGTATGTTTCTGAATCGGCAAACGCTTCCAATCGATATGTTCATAGCGTTTCCGCAGTTCATTATTCTCGCCGAGAAGGACATTGCGCAGAAAGAGTTCGAGAAAGTGTGTCGTTTCGTCTATTCCCTTTTCGTAGTTCTGGTAGTTGGCGCGTATCAAGGCGTTGCGGAAGTATTTGGCGTTGTCGGCAAAGGGTTCATTAGTAACCCGATAGCCCAATTTGCGCAAGTATTTGATAGCGAATACTGCCGTAGTGCGTGTGTTGCCTTCTCGGAATGGATGTATTTGCCAAATTCCGCTGATAAATCGTGCGAAATGCGCCACCATATCGGTTTTGTTCAATCCTTTATAGGAGAATTTCCGCTCTTGCCCGAAATCATAGTCTAATGTAGCAGAAATTGCGTCGCACGAAGTGTACAACACTGTATCGCCATTCAGCACCCTTTCGCGTTTGGTGATGTTCACATCGCGATATTTTCCAGCGTGTGGCAGCACTCCTATGAATAGGCGTCGGTGTATATTGGCCAATTCAGCAGGCGAGAAATTGAATGTGCGTTCCGAAAGCACTTGTGTAATGTGCAACGAAACTTTGTCGGCTTCTTCGGTGTCGGCATTTTGCTTTTCTGTCGGCAATTCTTCGTAGTACGAATCGACTAATTGCTTTGCCTGCTCGTAATCAACTTTGCCCTCGATGTGTTTGCGCGCCGTCTCGAGCAGATATTCCGACGGCTTCAGACCATCGACATCTTGCAGCCCGATGGCCACTGCCCACGCTTCCGCTTTCTCGCGTTGCGACGGCTCTCCTTGCTGTATGTAGTAGTCAAATTCGCTCATTGCGAAGGCATTTGTGAGGGATCGTACATTTTTCTGTAACGAATTGCAAAGATAGCCAATTTTCTTTGTGCGCCAATCGACAAATATGCGATTGGCGGAAAGTTTCATAAAAAGAATGGGTGACGTGCTGAACAAGCATGCCACCCATTCGTGGAATCGCTTAGCCCTGCGGCGAAGCGCTATGATAAGGGATTACTGTTTTTTTTCTGTTTCAGGATAGAGGTCAACGCGAGTGTAAACATCGAGATTGAGGTAACTCTGCAAGAAGCTGACAATCTCTTTGTTGGTGATGGAGTTGATGAGGTCGTTGTAGCCGTTCACATCGTTGTAGTCGCCGTTGTAGAAAACTTCCCCGTGGATGTAGGAAAGCCAAAAGCTGTTGGTTTGGATGTTCTTCTCGCGGGTGCTGACAAGCTGTTTTTTCACTTTGGCAAGCGTTTTCTTGTCGATGCCTTTCTTCTGGATGTTTTTGAGAATCTTGATGCATGCCTCGGTCAGCACATCGGTTTTACTGGGGTCGCAGCCCAGCATAATCATCACCGTGAACGTGCTTTCCGGATATTTGGAAAGACCTACTTGAGCCATAGGAGAATAGACGCCTCCCATCTTTTCGCGGATGATCTGGACAAGGTAAACGTCAAGTGCATCGCCGATGATGCTCGAGATGGCAGCGTTGCGGGTGTTGTAAGGGGCTTCGGAATTGAAATTGAGTCCCATCCAGCCCTGCTGTTCGGAACCAAAATAGACGTTCTCCCGTACGGATCCTTTTGCAGGGGTCTTGAAGACTTCTTTGGCAAAGGTCTCTTTCTCGTTCGTGTTGGTCTTCAGAGAACCCAGATATGTGTTGATGAGGTCGGTGATGGTTTTCTCGTCGTAGTTGCCGACAAAAACAAAGGTGAAGTCTGCGGGGTTGGCGAAGCGCTCTTTGTAGATCTTGACGGCAAGGTCAAAGTCAACTTGGTCAAGGTATTCCTGTGTGAAATTGAGCATGTTTTTCTTGTATGGGTCATAAGACTGTGCAGCATCGAGGAAAGCACCGAAGAAGCGGTACATTGCATTGGCGTTCAGCATCTTTACCTGTTCGGCAGATTCATCCATCACCAATGTTTTGGCTGCGGTGTCGATTCTGGGTGCGGTAAAGAAAGCGTGGAGGTATTGGAAGAAGAACTCCAGGTCTTTAGGGGTGGAAGAGCCCGTGAAACCTTCGCTTACTGTGTTGATGAAAGGCGTGATGCCTACACTTTTGCCTTTCATTTTCTTCATCAGCGTATTGTAGTCGAGTTCGGCGATGCCGGCGCGGTCAATGATGTTGGCTGCGAAGTTGGCGCTGGGAAGGTCGTTCTCTTTGCAGAGGCTCAGGCCGCCGAAACTGATGGCGGAGAAGAGGATCTGGTCATTCTTGAATGTGGTGGGTTTGAGGATGACTTTGATGCCGTTGGAGAGGGTGAGTTGTTTGCCGTTGATGGCTGGGATGTCTTCGCTCTTCACGACAGAGCCCGGGGTGAGGGAGGCTCTCTCTACGATTTCCTGGTCTTTGTAAGTGTCAACGTAGGCGGAGACATTCTTCAAAGAAGGATCCTGAATGGTTTGGAGCACCTGCTCTTTGGTAGGAACATTCACGCCCTCTTTTGCAGGAGCGGTTACGATAGCCACGAAGTTCTCTTCAGTAATCCACTCTTTTGCCATTGCGTTGATTTCTTCGAGGGTGATGTCGTCAAGCAACTTTTGGGCATAGTTGTACTTGCGTTTGGCACCCGGGATGGGGTCGTGGTGCAGGAAATGATTGATGTATTCGCTTGCAAAACGTGACGATTCCGTCTTGTCAACCTCGTTGGCGGCTCTTTCATAGCTGTCCAGAAGTTCTGTCTTGGCACGGTCAAGTTCGGTCTGCACGAATCCGTATTGAAGCACACGGTAGTCTTCTTTCATCAGGGTCCGGATGGTTTCGATGATTTTGTTCTCTTTGCTGGAAGCGTAGAGCGCGTATTCGTCAGTGGAGCCGATCAGTTGGCCGTAGCCGGCGCTGGCGCCGATGAACGGACACTGCGGGTTCTGCTGCATTTCGGTAAGACGGGAGTCAAACATGGTGTTGTAAAGGTCGATGACCAGCTGTTTGCGGAAGTCGCCGATGGTTTTCATGGCAAAATGGGGGAACTTGCGGATCAGCATTACGGTGTTGCCGGAGGCCTCTTTGTCGGTGCATACTGCGACCAGCGGCTCTTTGTTCATGCCGATGGGATAGTCCTCTTTCACGCGCGGGTTAGCAACGGGTTTGATGTTGCCGAACATGGTTTTGATTTTCTCTTCCACTTTGTCAACGTCTATGTCGCCGACTACGATGACGGCCTGCAAGTCAGGACGGTACCAGTCGCGGTAGAAGTCTTTGATAAGTTGGTATTCGAATCCCTGGATGATTTCGATAAGTCCGATGGGCATGCGGGTAGCATAGCGGGAGTCTTTCATCAGCACCGGCCACCACTCTTTGCGCATACGGTCGTCGGCGCCCAGGCCGAGACGGTACTCTTCGGAGATGACGCCGCGTTCATCGTCAATTTCTTTGTTGTCATAAAGCAGTCCGTTGGCCCATCCTCTGAGAATCTTGAGTCCCATATCGAGGTTATTGGGGTTGTCGAGCGGCATAGGTATCATATAGACGGTTTCGTCAAAACTGGTGTATGCATTCAGGTCAGCGCCGAATACGACACCCATTTTCTGCAATTCGTCCACCATTGTGTTGCCGGGGAAGCCCTCAATGCCGTTGAAGGCCATGTGTTCGGTGAAGTGGGCGAGGCCACGTTGGTTCTCGTTCTCTTGGTTGGAACCGGCATTTACGGCAAGACGTAACTCCACGCGGTTTTTCGGGTACTCGTTGTGACGGATGTAATAGGTCATTCCGTTGTCCAGTTTCCCGATTTTCACTTTCGGGTCCGGATTGATAGGCTTTGACAGATCCAGTTTCTGATTCTGACCGTAAGCGAAGTTCATCGCGGTCAGCATACATGCAAATGCAATGAGCAATACTTTTTTCATTTTTTTTGATGATATTTTTAATTGTACTATTTGATATTATGTATTTTATTTCGATTGTCTTCTAAAAAAGTCATTTTTGTCGTGTGTAACGGATTCGGCGTGAGAGGATGAGCGACATGCCCAAAATGGCAACTGTCAACAAGGGCACGCCGATGTTGATTGTGGCGAGGATGGTCTTTTTGCCTCGGATCTTTTCGTTGTCAAGCGCACCGATGCGGAAGTTCTTGTTGCGCAGTTGCAGCAGGTCGTCGTCGGCACAGAGGTAGTTTACACAATTGACGATGAATTCTGTGTTGTCGTACATTCTGCGAGTGTAGATGTCATAGCCGGCAGGGTAGGGTCTATTGCGCTTCTGGTCGAACGGATTGCGGATGATGTCGCCGTCGGAAACGAAGATCTGGCGGGTGTATTCGCTTTCGGGTCGGAAATCAAGTTCTTTGATGGTGTCGAACTCTACGGGCAATATTCCCTTGAAAGCGGAGTTGAACTTGCCCTCGACGAGCACGGCAATGGGCAGGTTGCGGAATACGAACTCTTGCGGGTTAGGCTTGGCAATGCCTACCTTGAGGGTCACGATGGAGGGGGTGGGTACCAGTTTCGAACGCTCCGAGGAGGTCATCAGCACGGTTTTAGTCAGGTTGTCTTCCTTGCCCACCAGGTCGATGCTGCCGGCAAAGTCGGACTTTACGGCTTTGAGGTTCCGCACGATGGGATGGTCGCCGAAGTTGACAATGTTGAGGCTGTAAGGGAAAGCCATGAACTTGAATTGCGGCTGGTCACCTACTACAGAGACTTGCTGCGGTACGGGCAGACAACTGAGGTCTTGTATCAGGTTGGGGTTGATGCGAACACCGTAGGTGAAGAACAGGTCGTTGATGTAGAGCGAGCGCGGGGTGGCGAAAAACTCGGGCTGCGACTGAAGGCTGTCGAGTGAGGCGGTGGTGTTGTCGATGAGCCACAGCACTTTGCCGCCGCGCATGATGAACTGGTCGATGATGTATTTGTCGTATTCGCTGAAAGGTTGAGTAGGCTGTGCCACGATGAGCACTTCGTACTTGTTTTTGCCAAGTTTGAGTTGCTGTGTCGTGGAGTCGGTGATGCTGATGTCTCGAAGAGCGTTGATTTTTCCGTTGAGGGCAATGCGGCTGACGTTGTAGAAACGTTCCAGCTGAATGCCTGTCCAACAGGTGTTCCAGAAGTCGAGTTCGCCATGACCGTCGAGGAATGCAACATTGGGTTTCTGGGTCTTGAGAAGGCGGCGGATAGGCGCCACTAAATTGTATTCCAGTTCTTCGATGGAATACTGCATCCAGTCAGCCCCCGATGGGTCAGAGACCAGCAGTTTGGTGGGGTACTCGTTGCCGCGGTAGGTGATGACTGCACCGGGCACGACCATATAGGTGGAGTAGCCGCCGCCGTCTTCACGGCTGATGGGGATGGGACTGAGCCCTTTCTTCACAAACTCGCCCAATATGGCATTGACCTCATCGCCGGACTTGCCCTCCAGCGGGTCGATGAATTCAAAATAGACGTTCTTGGAATAACTGCGGAAGTCCTGCAATACCTGCTCAACCTGTTTGGCGAACAACTGGTAGTCGGCAGGCATATCTTTGCCTTTAAGATAGACGCGGACGTAGATTTTGTCGTCGAGGCTCTTGAGCAGATCTATCGTGGCCGGAGAGAGCGAGTGGCGGTTGTCCCGGGTCAAGTCGATGCGGTAGAAGAAGAACGACGACAGCACATTCACCAACACAATGGCAAGGATGGCGATGACGGCGTTGCGGACAACGCTTTTCCGGAACAGTTTGTTGCCGTCGGAGGCATTGTTCCCCCCGGCTTTCTCTATTACCTTCTCTGTATTTTTCATTTTCATATCGTCAAGAGGCATTACCATTTACGACCAAGCAGAACCATACGCGTAGCATAGAGGAAAGCGAATATGACACTGCAGAAATAAATGACATCCCGGGAATCGACAACCCCTTTGCTGATTGAGGCATAATGGTGCTCGATGCCGATGGATTTGATATAATATCCGACTGCGCCCAACGATTCGAAAGAATAGATGAAAGCGAATCCGAAAAAGAGGATGAAGCAGAGCGCGGCGGCGATGATGAATGCAACAATCTGGTTGTTGGTCAGCGAGGAGGCAAACAGACCGATGGCGATGAACGTGGCGCCCAAGAGCACCAGTCCGAGGTAAGAGCCCCAAGTGCTTCCCATATCGAGGTTGCCTACCGGGTTTCCGATGAAATAGACGGTGATTACATAGACCAGCGTAGGCAGCAGGGCGATGACCAGCAGTGTGAGGCAGGATAGGAACTTGGCCCACACAATCTGCATGTCTGTGAGCGGCTTGGTGAGCAGCAGGTCCATAGTGCCGTTGCGTTTCTCTTCGGCAAAGGAGCGCATGGTGATGGCGGGTACCAGAAAGATGAAGAGGAACTTGGCCAAGTTGAAAAGCCCTTGCAAGTCGGCAAGGCCCGCCTCCGTGACATTGTCCACATTCGGGAACACCCACAGGAAAAGCCCCGCTATAATCAAGAATACTCCGATGAAAATGTATCCGATTATGGAACTGAAAAAAGACTTTAACTCCTTAACATACAAACTGAACATCGTCCGAAAATTTGGCGGCAAAAATACAATATTATTTCAAACCCGCTTTTTCGAGCAAAGCGTCAATGGTCGGCTTCTTGCCGCGGAAGTTGACATACATCTCCATAGCATCTTGAGACCCGCCTTTGGAAAGTATGCATTCAGCGAACTTCTGCGCTGCATTGGAGACGGTTTTTGGGGGATTGAGTCCCACTGTGGTCTTTGGCACGTCTTTAGATTTCGAGTTGGTGGCGGAAGCCCGCTCCTCTTTGAATACGGAGAAAGCGTCGGCTTCCAGCATTTCTGACCATTTATAACTGTAGTATCCTGCGGCGTATCCGCCTGAGAAGATATGGGAGAATGAGGTGCTCATGCAGGCCTCTTCTACCGGCGGCATCACATCCAGAGGGTCAAAGATGGACCGTTCGCTCTTTTTGATGTCTTTGATGGCGTTTGGGGCGGTGGTATGCCACATCATGTCTAGGTATCCGAACGAGAGCTGGCGGACAGAATAATAACCGGTCAGATATTTGCGCATTTTCTCCAGTTGCGCAATGTAGGGGAGCGGCAGCTGTTCGCCGGTCTGGTAATGTTTGGCAAAGGTGCGCAGGAAAGCGATGTCGGTGCCCCAGTTCTCGTTGATTTGGGAGGGCAGTTCCACGAAATCCCTCGGTGTGTTGGTGCCGGATATGGACTGGTAAGGCACCTCGGAGAGCATACCGTGCAGGGCATGCCCGAACTCGTGCAGGAAAGTGTTGACCTCATCGTACGACAGCAGCGAGGGCGTGGACTCTGTGGCTGGCGTGAAGTTCATCACAAGGCTCACTAACGGGCGGATGTCTTTGCCATTGAGGACATACTGCTCGCGGAAAGAGGTCATCCAGGCACCGCTGCGTTTGGTTTCGCGAGGGAAGAAGTCAAGATAGAGCACGGCCATCATCTTTTCGCCACGCATCACTTTATAGACTTTCACTTCAGGATGATATACATCCACATCGTGCATCTCTTCAAAACTCAAACCGTAAAGATTGTCGGCAAGGGCGAAAACACCGCGGATTACGCTGTTGAGTTCAAAATAGGGGCGGAGTTCGTCTGTGTTGAGTTTGAAGAGCGAGTCTTTCTGCCTTTCGGCATAATAGGAGAAATCCCAACGCTCCATTTTGCCTTCCAGTCCTTGGCTGGCGGCAAAGGCCTGCAGTTGTTCCATCTCTTCACGTGCTTTTGGCAAGGATGCCGCCTTAAGTTGGTCTAAAAGGTTATAGACGCTTTTTGTATTCTTGGCCATCCTGTCGTGCAAGGCGTATTCTGCATAGTTCTTGTACCCGAGCAGCCGCGCAATGTTGAAGCGGCAGGTGAGGATGTCTTTGATGACACCGGTATTGTCATAATTCCCACCGTATGCCTTGCAACAAGAGTGCATATACATTTTCTTGCGAAGCTCCCGGTTGTCGGCATGCGTCATTATGGCATTCATGTCCGGATAGGAGAGGTCGAAGACATAGCCGTCCACCCCTTTCTGACGGGCTTTCTTGGCTGCCAGTTCCAGTTCGTTTTCGCGCAGTCCTTTCAGTTCGCCCGCATTGACCACATTCAGATACCATTCGTTAGTGGCAGCGAGCACGTTCTGTCCGAAAAGAAGGGTCTTTTCTGACAACTTCATGGCGTTTTTGCGGTATTCCTCCTTTTCGTCGGCGGAAAGGTTGGCGCCATGGTTGACAAACGCATCGTAGGTCTTGCCAAGGAGCATTTTCTCGGGACCGTTCAGTCTCTTGTATTCGTTGTCATAAACATATTGTATTCTGGCAAACAGTTTCTCGTTGAGATAGACGGAATTGGAATACTCCGTAAGTTCGGGTTGTACCTTTATGGCAATTTCCTGCATTTCCGCCGTGCCGTCACACTCCAGGATGTTGAAGAAGAGGCTGCTCGTGCGGGTGAGCAGTTCTCCTGCTCTCTCGAGTGCAAGTACCGTGTTCTCGAAAGTAGGCTTTGCCTTGTTCCCGACGATTCTGTCGATGTCCTGGCGCGCCTGCCTTATGGCTTCCGTAAAGGCAGAAAGGTAATGTTCGGGCTTGATTTTGCTGAACGGCGGGGTGTTGTAGGGCGTTTTCCAGGTTGTGAGCAGCGGGTTGTCATCTGCGACATTGTTCGGCTGTACTTCCACTGTTTTCTGTGCTTGAGTCTGCATCATTGCTATGCTTAATAATAGTATTGTAAGGAAATGTTTCTTCATGAAATATTGATTTAATCGTTTTTGAGGATGGAGACCACGGCGGCGGCGGCGATGCCTTCACCCGCTCCCGTGAATCCCATCTGCTCGTTTGTCTTGGCCTTGACGGAAATGTTTGCAGGGTCCGTCTGCAGCAGCGGCGCGAGCCGTTCTGTGATACGGTCAATGTAGGGTTTCATCTTGGGCTGTTCCGCCACGATGACGCAGTCAAGGTTGTTGATGCGCCAGTTGCGTCCGGTCAGCAGTTTTACCACGCCGGTCAACAGCATGGCACTGTCCGCATCCTTGAAGCGGGTGTCGTTGTCCGGGAAAAGGGTTCCGATGTCCTTGAGGGCGGCGGCGCCGAGCAATGCGTCACAGATGGCATGTATCAGCACGTCGCCGTCAGAATGGGCTTTCAGCCCTAACCCAAAAGGAATGCGAATGCCCCCAATGACCAAAGGCCGTTCGGGGGCAAACCGGTGAGAGTCGTAACCAATGCCTACTCTGAAATCCATATTCCGTTATCTTAACTTGCCCTGGTTTTTGATCTCGTTTTTGTCAAAGGAGGCGAAATTGAAAGAGAGGGAAAAACGGAGCGTATTGGCCAGCGGGTGCTTCTGCCCGTTGGTGGTGATGAGGTAGGCGACATCGATGTTGAAGATGTTGTACTTGATGCCGACGCCAACGGTCATGAATTGGCGGTTGCCCTTGTACTGGCTTTCGTGAAAATATCCGGCCCTGAAGAAAAACAGGTCGCGGTAACTGTATTCTGCACCGAGAGCCCATGCCACTTCGGACAGTTCTTCCTTGATGCCACCGGGAGCATCGTAGAACGATTGGAAGATGCCTTGCGGCACCGACACATCAGGGTTTCGCCCCGAAAGGATGACGGGATTGTTGTTTTCATCATATTGGGTGCGCCCGAGAGAGTCGGTTTTGTAAACAGGGTTCGTCGGTACGAGCAGTTTGTTGATCTCGCCCGTGATGGCGAGTTTGTTGTAGGTGTCGAAAGCCATCTCGTATCCGATGCCCAGCCTGAGGTTCGTGGGCAGGAAGTCGCGGCGGAGCGTACCGGACGAGTATGACATTTTGTTTCCGATGTTGGAAATGTTCAAGCCTGCACGCAATGTACTGTTTTCCAAGCCTTTTGCTGCAAAGTCCTGTTCGTAGAAGAACGAGAGGTCGGCGGCGCCGGCAAGACCTGCTTTGGTCTCCTCGCCCGCCACGTATTGGTTGGCGGTAAGATTAGAGTAGATGAAGCGTGGCGTGATGGCGATAGAGAGTTGGTCGATAAGTTTGCGCGAATAGGTAAGATCTATGGAGAACTCGTTGGGCTTCTGGTCGCTCATTTTGTTGCCGGTCTCATCAACGAACTCGATTTCGCCCAGAGAGAAATAACGGAGCGACAACGCCACAGCATCCATGTCCGTAATCCGGTAGTAAGTGCTGAGGTAAAGCAGGTTGATGTCGCTGACGAGGTTGTGGAGCCATGGGCTGTAAGAGAGCCCGATGCCGAACACATCGTTGTTGAAGACTGTCTTGGCGGGGTTGTAGGCCACGGAGTTCACGTCGGCAGAGGTCGCGCAGCCCATGTCTGCCAATCCGCCGGCACGGGAGTCGGGCGCGATCTGCAGGAATGGCACGGCTGTTGTAATGGTGTTCAGTTCCCTTCCGCTCAGAACCCCGGGGTTTATTTGGGCCTCAACGCTGCTGGCCAGCGACATCATCATTAACGAAATCAGAACGGTTAATGTTTTTTTCATTTTCCTTTTGTTTTTATTATTAATATTCATCATCTTCTTCGTCATCTGCACTGAAATACTGACTAACGGCATTATGGGATTATTATTTTACAGAATGACCAGTTTTTCTGTTTTTTCAGCAATTTCGCCGCTCTGGTTGCGAACCCGCAGCCGGTACATGTAAACGCCGCGTCCTATCTTGTCGCCATAGTCATCGAGTCCGTCCCATGGGATTCCGGCACACCTGTTGCCTTCGATAAGTTGTGTTGTATTGATGGTTTTCAGCAATTTGCCCGATATGGTGTATATCTGAACCTGTATGTCAAATTCACCGCCGTTCTGGTTCTGTTCGAAGAAGAACGCTGTGCGAGTGGTGAAAGGGTTGGGGTAGTTGAGCACATGGCTGAGTGTCAGCGTTTCGTCAGACACTACTTCAAAAGAGAGTTCCGCCTCTGTGGGGTTGTTGTTGATGTCCCAGGCCCGCACCATGATCTTGTGTTTGCCTACAGGGATGTCGCTGAGATCATAGCGTACTTTGCCGACATTGAAACTGTCCTTTTCAGTCTGGTAATAGTCGTTGAGCACGATTTGTGATTCGGAGGCTCCGTCCAAGATGGCGACAAGGTCGTGCCCGATTCCGTTGCCCGTGGTGTTGATGCCGTAATTGTCCTTTATTTTCGCAATTAAGACAGGGTTCTGGTTGGTGATGCCGCCTTCCACAAAGTTCTCGTCGTTGAGGAAGAGTTCCACTTCCGGTCCCTTGTCGTCCGTCACACCGGCGGAGTCCACACCGCCGATGATAAAGCCGGTGAAGTTGCCGGCGGCGTCATAATTGTCTGTGCGTGCATAATAGCTCATTTTCCCTTGCCCGAATTTGTAGTCGATGTCTTTGGGGACATAAAACGAAAAAGTGTAATGTCCGTTGCTGACGGTACAGTTCCCTTTGAAGAGGATACTTTTCTGGCTCTCAAAGTCAAAAGGATGGCTGGAGGGGTCGTTCGCCAAGGTGGTCACGGTCACTTTCTTGTCATATACCGACGGAAAGAGGGTGCCGTTGAAATTGTCAATGGTTTGTCCCAGGTCGTCAACCACACGGCCGCTGACGGTCACCCGCGAGAGTGCCCTGATGGTGTCTTGCCGGTCGCCGACAGACTGCCCGTTGACCGAGTCGGTCACGATCCGGTAGGTGGGGATGGCCAGCGGCATGGAGGGGTCGCCCAATAGCACAAACATCGCGAGCGAGGTTGACGATCCCCCATAGTTGTTCTTTCCGGCAATTTCGATTTCACCTATGGTCGGATATCTGCCTTTGTCTGTTTTGTCGAACATATAGTTGAAGATGATGCGTCCGAACGAGTTGTTGGGCGAAGACCAGGCTTCGCGCGAGGCCGTGATGATGGAACTCACACCGCCGTTGCTGTTGAAGAATGCCAGTTCCGCAGGCGACACAGCCGGCCGGTCATAGAATCCGAAGGTGCATGAAAGGGTCAGCATAGCCGGCATATTGTACTTGTTGGTCCATTTGTTGATGTCGGAGTTCTCCAGCACGCGCTCTGCCGTCCAGCCGTCTTTGCCGCTGTGTCCGATGTAGGTGTAGAACAGGCAGCCGCGGTTCATGCGGTTGTTGATGGCCGTGGTGACGTCAGGATAGCGCTGCCCGCCGGCATTCGATACTTGCTGGTAGGCGTCCAGGTATATTTTGTCGAAGTTGATGTTGCTGTTCTTGGCCTCAACAATCTTGGTGAAATTGTCGGCATTGCTGATGAAGTCGTTGTAGTCTTCGTCGTCGGCCACGAAAGCCATCACATTGCGCCAGTCGCCGAAATTGGAGACAGACGTGCTGTTTCCCGGAACCAGATTGCGCCGTTCCGTATAACGTATGCTTTTGTCGACAGCCGTGGTGGCCTGTGCCAACGTGGAACATGGGAAACGCCCTACGGCAATGTCATACAGTCCCCTTGCGTTTGCGCCCTCTTCGTCGTCGAGCAGCCCGAAGGTGTCGTCGTTGGCGTAGAAGCTGTATTCCGAGATGATGTTGCCCGATGCAGCGTACTGGTAGTTGGGCACAAAGATCTTGGTGCCGCTCACCCGTCCCCGGTAGTCGTAGCAGGGACGCCCTACCAGCAGGAGGTATTTGGGATATTGTCCCGATGTTTTGTCGTAGATCATTTTCATATAGTCGCGGATGGCGATGGGATCTTGCGATCCGCCTGAAAATTCGTTGTAAACCTGCTGTATGGTTGCCACTTTCACCTTGAGTCCGTCGTTCTCCTGCCGGAAGTCGGCCAGCCGGTTGGCCTGCGACAGAAAGTCGGGATGGGTCACGATGACCATATCCACGACGCCGGTGGCGTGCAGGTTCTGGTTCTCTACGGCACTGCCGCGCGTGACAGTCAGGAACTGTGTCCCGTCGAAAGCGACGAAATGGCGCAGCACGTCCGTGTTCGCCTTAAAGGACCCCGTGCCGCCGCCCAACGCCAGTTTGCAGCGCACTGCTTCAGCCGGGTCCGTGACATCCCAGACTTGTGTGCTTTGGTCTGCGCCGCCGATGTTGAACTGCGTGACACTTCCTTCGTGTACGGTGGCAGGGTTGCAGAAAGAAAACTGGGAAGAGTGCATGGTCAGCGAGCAAGGAATCTCTATTTCTATCCAGTTCAAATAGGCCGAGGAACTGGTCGAGGGTTTGTTGTACGTCAGCGTTACCGAAAGGCTGCTTCCGTCGGGGGTGAAGTTGAAATCCTGCCGGTTCAAGGTCGCCATGGAACCGGTCTGTAGCCCTCTGATGCTGACGATGCCTGTTGCGTTGCCGTTCACGCTGACGTTCATGGTAGAATAACTGTTGGAAACGCCTGCCACCGCCACGGACAGCCGCCCCTGGACAAAGTTCTGGCCGGGTGCCGTGAACGTGTAGGACCGTTCGGTAGTGATGTCGAACAGGTCTCCGAACCAGTCCTTCCCGCTCTCCCCGAAATTGTAGAGGTCGTCTTCGTAAAAGTCGAAGTGGGTATATCCGTTCACCGAGGCGGTGGCAGACAAGGCTGAATTGTCAACCGTAGCGATGCGTTTTTTCTCACCCACGCCAGAGGTTACCGTCACAAAGTAGCGGGAAACGTCCGCATAGATGTTAGTGGCATGCGTAAATCGTTTGTCGGAGGTGTCATATTCCACCGTGTGCGGTGATTCGCCATAGAAGATAAAATAGTCGCCTTCGCCGAAGATGCCGTCGCTGTTGTCATACAACATGATGGGAAGTTCGCGGAGGTCATCGGCCCTGGGTTTGGCATTGGCTTCCGGCAGCATTTTTCCACCGTTGCCGAAAAGAGCGATGCGGTCTGAATAAATCGGCGTAGGCATGCCCATGGCGACGAGGTCATCGTAAGTTACCTTGTAGATGCCTGTTTCCGCCAACGTAAAACTGAACCAGAGCCCTTGCGAGAGCACGGAGCGTGCAGCATGGTTCCGGCCGCCTTTTGGCGAGGAGGCGACGTGTCCTGTAATCTCGATGGCAAGTGATGTGATGCGGCGGTATTGTCCGGAGGAGGTGCGCACGATCGGCACGAACGACAGTATGGCATAGTTCTTTCCACGTTCGCGCGCCGGTGTCACCGACACTTCGACCTGTGCCGGCAAGTCGTGGCCTTCAAGCAGCCGGGCATCCTGTTCGCCGAGCGCATCCGTCTGCACTTCCGACAACTTCACGTCGAAGCCGGAACGGAAGCCATCAACAGGAATCCGTTCATAATAGGAGGGCAACGACACTTGCGGCTGAAGGTAAACCGCCCCGTCAAAATGGAGGAAATCCCTCACCTTGTCCTCTCCGAAAGTGAAAGACACCTTGTCTGTCCAAGAGATTGAAATGTTTTTTGAAATTTTTTGTGCTTGAATATCAGTTGATTGGATTAAAAAAAGGCACAAAAGGCAGAAGAATGCCCAAGGTTTGCTTTTCATTTGACGTTTAACAGATAGATGCATAACAATTGCGATAACGAAAAAGCGCTGTGAATATTGCAGATATGAAAGGAAAGAATGAGAAGGGAAAGAGGAATGTTACAATGAAATAATTTTGTATTTTTGCCCGCTAATATATCAAATATAGTTACTATGCATAAAAGAATCATAATCTTACTGGCAGCGATTACGGCTTTTGCCGTTGTGCGAGTTGATGCGCAGGATGCAATGTTTTCCCAATTCTATGCCAATCCGCTCTATTTGAATCCTGCAATGGCGGGGACAAACGTTTGTCCCAGGGTGGCTTTGAACTTCCGCGACCAATGGCCGAAGCTGAAAGGTAACTATATCACTTATACGGGTTCGTTTGACGAGCACTTCGACAAAATCGCCGGCGGCGTAGGCATCATTCTCATGCATGACCACGCCGGAGCCAACGGAGGATACATCAATACTTCTACAATCAGCCCAATGTACTCTTTCAAGGCCCAGATCAGCAAGAAATTTGCCTTGAGGCTCGCCCTGCAGTTTGACATTCAGGACAAGTACTTGAATTGGGACAACCTCGTGTTCGGTGACCAGATCGACTCCCGCTATGGATATGTCTATCAGACGCAGGAGACACGCCCGGGCAGCCTGCACCATTGGACGGCAGGACTTTCAGCCGGACTGTTAGGCTATACGCCCCACGTCTATTTTGGCATGGCAGTTCACCACATCACGACTTTCGCCCTTGATGGACAGAACACGAGTTACCTGACCGAAAGCTATGCGGACATGTACGATATGATGCCCGTGAAATGGACGGCACATATCGGCGCCAACTTCGATGTGAAGCGCAAAAGCAAACGCGAAACGTCTTTCGGCGATATCTCTTTAAGCCCTAACTTTGTTTATCAACACCAAAGATACCTTAACTATTTCAACCTCGGACTTTATGCTAATTTCTATCCTTTCACGGTGGGCGTATGGTATCGTTTCGTGCCGGCATACAACGTCAAGGACAGTACCAACACAGTGATAGGCAAGATCAATAACTCTGACGCACTGGTGTTCATGGCAGGTCTCGAATATAAAATGGTAAAATTCGGCATCTCTTACGACATCACGCTGGGACAATTGAAGAACGACACAGGCGGCGCAATCGAGGCTTCGCTGCAGTTCCTCTTGCCATGCCCCGAGAAGCACAAGGCCATCAAGGACCTCAAGTGCCCCTCATTCTAGACCGAGATCATATAATATATATTGTAGCATTTACGTTCATCATTACAATCGAGAAAAGAACAAATAAAACAAGAACATGAATAAGATCACAAAAACAACAAGTCTGTTCACCGCATTGGTTCTGCTGGCAATGCTGTCATCCTGCAAGAAGGAGGCGTCTCCTACCACCGGATGGAACTATAACGACGCCAAGAACGGTGGCTTTGAAGTAGCCCCCTATGAGGATCAGGCCACCGGCCCCGGACTCGTATTCATTGAGGGCGGTACTTTTGTCATGGGCGCAATGGAAGAAGATGTTATGAAAGACTGGAACAACAATCCGCGTCGCGTATCCGTAGCATCTTTCTATATGGACGAGTGTGAAATCTCGAACCTCGACTACCGCGAGTACCTTTACTGGCTGGAACGTGTGTTTATTCCACAGGACTTGAAAGTGGTTTATGACAATGCTGTGCCCGATGAGAATGTATGGCGTGACCGTCTCGGATACAATGAGCCTGACGTGGAATACTATTTCCGCCACCCTGCATTCAACACCTATCCCGTTGTGGGTGTCAACTGGCTGCAGGCCACCAACTATGCCGCTTGGCGTACCGACCGCGTGAACGAGAAGATACTCGCCGACCGCGGCTACGTGGAATACGCCGAGACTCCGACTGCAGAGGGCTACTTCAATACGGATGCTTACCTTACCTATGAAACATACGAGGCTGAAGGTGAAAAACGTCTCCGCTATATCTCTTCCGGAGAGTACCGCAATGTGAAGATGGAAGACGGCATCCTGCTGCCCAAATACCGACTTCCAACCGAAGCCGAGTGGGAATACGCCGCACTTGGCCTTATCGGCAACACAATGAACGAACGCGTGCTCGAACGTAAGGTCTATCCTTGGAACGGTCAACAGTTGCGTACCGAAGACAAGAAGTACTATGGCGATATGATGACCAACATCCGCCGCGGCAGAGGCGACCTTATGGGTGTGGCCTCCGCCTTGAACGACGCCGGCTTCAAAACCAAAGATGTCAGGTCGGACTGGCCAAACGACTATGGTCTCTACCAAATGGCCGGCAATGTGGCTGAATGGGTGATGGACGTTTATAGACAAGGCTCTCACGATGATGTGGCTGAAGTCAACCCGTTCCGTGGCAACTATTTCGA
This sequence comes from Oscillospiraceae bacterium, assembly GCA_963620035.1. Lineage (GTDB taxonomy): Bacteria > Bacteroidota > Bacteroidia > Bacteroidales > WCHB1-69 > F23-D06. The sequence continues at coordinate 47,777 of CAVEXN010000006.1, forward strand.
GACTAAAAAACTCCTCGAAGACGGCACCGTGGCTGAACGCGACAGCGTAGGCAAAATCCCGATGGTTCCCGTGTCCGACTTCAAGAACGACCGCAGACGCAACTACCGCGCAGCAGACAACAAGAACTACCTCGACGGCGATTGGCAGTCACTGCACGATATGGACAGTTGGAAGTCGGCTACCACTAACACTGAAGCTACCGACCAGATGTACCGCAAACTCTCTGACAACTATGCTTTCTCGTTGGTCAGCGACCATGCAAGAGTCTATAAGGGCGGCTCATGGAGAGACATCCCCTACTGGTCTTCCCCGGGTACAAGACGCTATCTCGACGAGGACGAAGCCTCCGACTATATCGGCTTCAGATGCGCCATGGCTCGCGTGGGAACACAAACCAAAAACTAAGGCCAACCAACGTAGAACAATAACAAATCGGAGGGGACTCTATACCAGAGCCCCCTCCGATTTTCATTTGAAAGCCCACCTCTTTTTGATAGGCTCGTGAGGATATATTTTATATTTTTGCACTTTTAATTTCAAATCGATTAAAATGCTGAAAAAGAACAAATTAAAGGATTTAGTGTGGCCGTATTTTCTGCTCACGTTGGGCAGTTTTCTCTTTGCCGTCGGTGATGTGATGTTTGTGAACCCCTATCTGCTCGCCCCTGGCGGAACATATGGTTTGTCGAATGTGTTCAATACGCTATGGCCGTGGAAGATTTCCTATTATGCTATCTGCATGGACATTCCGCTGTTGCTCGTTGGAACCTGGATTTTAGGTCCCCGCTTCGGCATCAAGACCATCATTTCCACCATTCTTATATTCTGTTTCACATGGCTCGTAGAAACCGTGTGGGGTTATAACCCGGTTATTCACGAGGGCATTTTTGAAACTGCCGTCACCAGCAATTGCGTACAGATACCACACAGCGACTTGTTTTTTATGCCCGATTATTTTCTGAACACTGTGGTGGGCGGTGTCATCTACGGTGTTGCCATAGGTTTGATATTCAAGTCGGGCGCCACTTCCGGAGGCAGCGATATTATCTCTATGATTCTGCACAAATACACGAAGATTTCACTCGGAACGCTGGTGCTTATTGTGGATTCTTGCATTACGCTCACGACGCTTGTGGCTTTCAAGCAGATCAGACTGCCCATCTATTCCGTCATACTCATCGCTATCGAGGGCAAGGTTATCGACCTCATCGTAGATGGCATCAAGTCATATAAGACCGTATTCATTGTAACTGACAAAACCGACGAGGTCCGCAATTTCATAATCAACGACTTGAAACGAGGCGGTACAGTCTTTACAGGCACGGGCATGTACCAAGGCTCAGACCGCAAGATGGTTTATGTGACTCTTGGTCGCACAGACCTTGTGAAATTGAAAGCCAACCTCCGCCGTTTAGACCCCTCCGCTTTCGTCAACGTCATTGAAAGTTCAGAAATCATGGGACTCGGATTCAAAGCCCTTCCTGAAAATGAATGACAATCAGATTATTTTCACTACTTTTGCCGCCATATAAAAATTAATGTCATGCGCAACGCCCGTGTCTTTGTCGAGAAAAAAGAGGGCTTCAATGTGGAAGCCGTCAGTCTGAAAGAAACCCTCAACCGCAATTTCAACTTAAGCATCAAGCATCTCCGGCTGCTGAACATTTATGACATCTTCAATGTCAGCGATGATTTGCTGGAACGAGCCAAGGTAGGTGTCCTTTCCGAGCCCGTGACAGACAATGTGTCAGAATCATTGTCACTGGACAGTCAGACCTGTTTTGCGGTTGAATACCTTCCCGGACAGTTTGACCAGCGTGCCGACAGTGCCATGCAGTGTTTTTCGCTGCTTGACCCCACGTCCGACGTGTCAGTCAAAAGTGCGCGTGCCTATATATTCGAAGCCGACTTGACCGATGCACAGCTGACCCAAATAAAGAAATACTGCATCAACGAGGTCGAGGCCCGTGAAAAAGATCTTTCGGTGCTGTCCATTACAGAAACCCCGACTGCCAACGATATACCTGTCATTGAAGGATTCACCAATTGGACTTCAGAACAGTTGGAATCATTCCGTAAACATTTAGGTCTTGCCATGTCGTTGGAAGACTTGATGTTTATACAGCAATATTTCAGGAACGAGGAACGCCGCGAGCCATTTGATACAGAAATCAAACTGCTTGACACCTACTGGAGCGACCATTGCCGCCACACCACTTTTGAGACGGAGCTTGAGAAGATTGTCTTTACGCCCTCGCGTCTGCAATACCAGCTTCAGGAAGCATACGAGACCTATCTGGCTTTGCGCAAAGATGTTTACGGAGAACATACCGAAAGGCCGCAGACATTGATGGATATGGCAAGCATCAATGGCAAATACGAACGTAAGGCCGGCAATCTCAACGATATGGAAGTATCGGAGGAGAACAATGCCTGTAGCATACAAATACAGGTGGATGTTGAGGGAATACCGGAGCCATGGCTGCTGATGTTCAAGAATGAGACCCACAACCACCCAACCGAGATTGAACCCTTTGGCGGGGCTGCCACCTGCGTGGGCGGTGCCATCCGTGACCCGCTCAGTGGAAGAAGTTACGTTTATCAGGCCTTGCGCGTGACGGGTGCCGGCAATATCAATGCCCCCATCAGCGAAACGCTGGAAGGGAAACTCCCCCAGTCGGTGATTTCCAAAACCGCCGCCGCAGGCTACTCCTCCTACGGCAACCAGATTGGCCTTGCCACTACCCATGTGCGCGAAATCTACCATGACGACTACAAGGCGAAACGGCTTGAAATCGGAGCCGTGGTCGGTGCAACTCCCGTGAACCACGTGCGCCGCGAACGCCCTATGCCCGGCGATGTGGTCATTATGTTCGGCGGACGCACCGGACGCGACGGCATCGGAGGCGCTACCGGCTCTTCTAAAGAACATGACGAAAAATCGCTCGACACTTGCGCAGCCGAAGTGCAGAAAGGCAACGCCCCCGAGGAACGCAAGATACAACACCTGTTCAGACGGCCCGAAGTTACCCGTCTTGTCAAGAAGTCCAACGATTTCGGCGCCGGCGGCGTGAGCGTGGCTATCGGCGAACTGGCAGACGGCCTGTTCATCGACCTCGACTCCGTCAGAACCAAATACAAGGGACTCAACGGTACCGAAATCGCCATCAGCGAATCGCAGGAACGCATGAGCGTCGTGGTCGATAAGGACGATGTGGAGACTTTCTTCGAATACTGTCGCCAAGAGAATATCGAAGCCAACATCATCGCCTATGTCACAGATGACAACCGCCTTACGATGACCTGGAAAGGCCATACGATAGTCAGCCTCAGCCGCGATTTCATCAACACGAACGGCGTGCGCCAGAAAACGGAGGCTACAGTGGACGCCGTTCCCGACAATGTGCTTGAAGCCTATCCCGTAAAAGGCAACTCACTGGGCGAGAAGTTGTACGATTGCTTGCGCAATCCAAACGTAGCCTCCCAAAAAGGACTCATTGAGATGTTTGACGCCACGATCGGCGCATCAACCGTGCTGATGCCGTTCGGCGGGAAACGCCAATTGACCGAAACGCAGGTCTCAGCCCAGAAACTGCCCGTCTTGCACGGCCACACCGACACCACGAGCATTATGGCTTTCGGATACAATCCCTATATCGCTATGCGGTCGCCATTCCATGCGGCTGTGTTTGCTATACTCGAATCTATGTCCAAAATTGTGGCGGTTGGCGGTGATTTTCGCAAAATACGCTTTACTTTCCAAGAATATTTTGAAAAAATGGGACATGAGCCAAGCCGTTGGGGTAAACCTTGCGCAGCCATGTTAGGGTCGGTGTGGATGCTCAAACAATTTGGCCTGGCCTCCCTCGGCGGTAAGGATTCGATGAGCGGCACTTTCAAAGACCTCAACGTGCCCCCTACGTTTGTGTCTTTTGCAATCACTACTGAAAAGTCGGGCACGGTTATATCTCCCGAATTCAAACAAAAAGGTAATCATATTTACTTTATCCAGAATAAAATAGAAGATTGTCTACCGGATGCGCAGCGTACTGCCGAGATTTTCGACTTTATGCGCCAGCATATCCTGAGCGGACGTATCGTGTCGGCATTCACGCTGCAGTATGGCGGCATTGCCGAAGCGTTGGCCAAGATGAGTTTCGGCAATGACTTAGGCTTCGAAATCAACACTGACCTGAACCTGTTTGAATACGGTTATGGCAGTTTTGTTGTGGAAACCACGTCAGAACTGGATGCCGACTTTGCCATCGCACTCGGATGTGTATCAGACCGATTCAGTATCAATGGAGAGATCATCGACAAAGAGAGGTGTCTGGAAGTCTGGCGCGGCGTTTACAACGGGCTCTATCCTGACGAAGTCCGGAATGAGACCGTTTCTACAGGGGAGGATTTCATCAATGGCGGTGAAAAATGTTTCAGCGAACATGCCCCCGCCAGGGTCGAGGTGCCAAAGGTTGTATTGCCCGTATTTCCGGGCACCAATTGCGACTATGACACCGCCAAGGCCTTTGAAGAAGCCGGCGCGGAAACGCAGATTCTCGTGTTCCGCAATCTCAACGAAAAAGAGATCAACGATTCTTTGCACGAACTGGCGGCCGCTATCCGCAATTCGCAGATCCTGGCACTCAGCGGCGGCTTCAGCTTAGGCGACGAGCCTGACGGCAGCGGCAAGTTCATCGCTACTGTATTGAACAACGCTCTCGTCAAGTCAGCCGTTCAAGACCTCCTTGCCCGCAAAGGTCTGATAATCGGCATCTGCAACGGTTTCCAGGCCTTGGTCAAGTCGGGACTGCTCCCGTTCGGCAAGTTAGGCGATGTTACACCGGAATCCCCCACGCTTTACCGGAACAACATCAACCGGCATATCTCGCGTCTGGTGCGCACACGCATATCCTCCGTTTCATCGCCGTGGCTCACCTCTTTTGCCGTGGGCGACATGCACCGTATCGCCGTCAGTCACGGCGAGGGCAAGTTCGTGGTGACCGAACCTATGGCCCGGCAACTTTTCGAAAACGGACAGGTGGCTTTCCAATATTGCGACGAGAACGGCAACCCCAGCATGGCCCCATCCGACAATCCTAACGGCTCTTTCTATGCCATAGAGGGTATCGTCTCCCCTGACGGCCTGGTGCTCGGAAAGATGGGACACAGCGAAAGAAAAGGTACGGACCTGTACAAAAACATCGATGGAGACAAGTTTCAAGACATCTTCCGCAATGCGGTCGATTATTTCAAGAGAGGATAGGCTATGAAAAAAGTTCAACTTGTCGTGGCGGATATACGTTCCGTACCTCGTTCAGAGGCGTTTTCGCTTATCCTGAAAGACAGGGACAGTGAACGCTACATACCGGTCATCATAGGCATAAGTGAAGCACGCGCTATTCTCATCGAATTGAAACAGACCAAGACGCAACGTCCACTGACCCATGAGTTGTTTTTGACGTTGGCAGACAATTTCAGTTGCTCTTTGCTTGAGGGCAACATCATCTATTATGAAGAGGGGGTCTTTTTTGCAGATTTGGTTATGAGAAGAGTTGACGGCTCGCTCTTTCACTTGGATGCACGCCCTTCAGATGCCATAGCATTGGCATTGAAAGCGAATGTTCCTTTTTTTATGAATGAGGACATCTTCAATGACAATTGTTTGTGTGACCAATTGCGCACGGAATGTTCAGAACCGGAACCGGATGATCCATTTGAGCCTGTGAAATTACAGGACTTGAGTATTCAGGAACTCAAAGAACTGCTCCACGATGCTGTAAAATGCGAGGACTATGAACTGGCCGCCCAAGTTAAGGAAGAACTGGACAAGAGAGAGAACCCGGACCGATAGTGTGGCGACTAATCAAAAGCAGCAATTCCAATGGGATTTTGTAGTTCTGCAACGCAATCAGCAAAATACGACCGAAAGGTTGGCTATTCCCAAATGTTCAGGTTCACATCCATTGATTCGGCGTGAATCGTATCCTCCAGCCAATCAAATTGTTCCTTGTTGACATGGCATTTGAAACGTTTGTCCTCCAACAACACAATTTCATCACAACTCTGCTTTAAAGTGGAGAAAATATGAGAGGACATCAAAACCGTTTTGTGCTTGTCTTTCAGTAATCCAATCAAATCGAACAGAACCATACTGCTTTGAAAATCAATGCCGTTGAAAGGCTCGTCTAAGATGTAGCAATCAACATCTTGCACCAAAACGGCAAAAAGAGCCAACTTTTTCCTCATCCCTGAAGAGTACGTAGATATATACTGGTTGAGCGGAATGTTGAAAATGTTTTTGGAAGAGATGTTTCTCACCTTATATTGCCTGGCGCTGCATATAAAATCCACATATTCCATTCCTGTCATCATATTGTAAAAAAAAGGTTCTGTTGGCAAGAATACCAGATGATTTTTCAGGGGTGAAACATCTGCCGTTATGGAGCCTTTAAATCTTTCCAAACCGGTAAGGCATCTGAACAAAGTGGTTTTGCCGGCGCCGTTTTTCCCGACAATTCCATAAACGGTCCCCTTTTCAAAAGTAAAGGAAAGGTGGTCAAGGACGGTATTTGTCCCAAAAGATTTGCTCAAATCAATTAACTGAATCATAAATAATCGGATAAGTTGTTACAGGTCTTTTTTCTGATACAAAACAACAATAACAACGGGAGAATGGGGCATAATATCGTGAGAACTAACAATACCTCCTCCCCGATGTTCATAGGCGATGGATATTTGCGGTATTTCAAGACGACTGAACAAAACAGACAGAAAAGGCCATGGATGAAGAAATACAGCACTGCAACAATGTTTTCAGGAAAAGAAAAACAAAGGAACAGTGCCGGTGCAATAGACAGGAGGATGGCGTTGAGCGCCGCTTGTGCCATTTTGTAGTTCAGAAAGCTACGGGGTGTCAGCCGGTGCGACCAAACGTAATAGTCCGGTTCAGCATAGAAATAGTAGCCCATGAATATCACAAAAAACAACAATAAGGCAACAATGCCTAATGCAATATTTTGGTGTAACGCCGCCATAAAACACAAGAAATAGAGACCGAACACAAGAAAAAAGGAATATCTGAAACCTAAAAGAAACTCAAATGAAGATTTCAGGAAAGGGGATGGAAACACAAAGGAAAACTTCTTTGGGGAGAACAGCAAACTGACAGCCGTTGCAACAACCAAAATAGAGGGATAAACATATTCATGGCAAATCAAAAAGACAATGGCAAAGGGAGTTATGACGAGCAGGTTTTCCACCCATCGAATCAAGAAGTAATCCCGCTTGGAAAAGAGATTCTTCATGAAATCGCAACGGTTTCTGTTGCACAGAGGAAGGAGAAACAAGAGCCCTCCGCAAAAATAGGTTGGCGTAAAGTATTTCAGCTTTCCCCCCCCAAAAAAAAGGCAGGCAGCAGAACGGCAGAAAGTACCAGAAAAAAACCAAGAGCAGGGTGCAGACCGAAACGTCTGATGCGGCGGCACAACAGGATGAAATCCCATTTTATATTGGAAATCAAAGGGTTGGACATGTCCGTTTTAAAAGGGTTCATAAAGCGTTTGTGATTATTTCGTAAAGAGACCTATTCTCTTTTTCTGTGTCTTGGTACACCTTTTCCGGAAAAGTCTAGCGACTCTTGATTTAATAATGCCATAATGATTTGATTTTGTGATGATTAAATAACAATGCAAGTGTATATTTTTTTCTGATTGTTGATATGGAATAGCGTAGTTTTTTTATCAACAAAGTTTTGTTGATAAAAAAACTACGCTGGGATTGCTTAATGGTCAGATAAGGCGGTCCGTCAAACCAGAATTATCTCTTGTAAGTCGGCAGACTATGCCTCCTGCTTGCGTTTGCGTATGTGATAGACTGATACGCCGATGAGGGAAAGGCAGAAAACGCCTAAGCAGGATAGGGCGATGGTGTTGCCGCGGCGGATGCTGTCAGGGTCGAAGACCATAGCGAGCGTGTGCTTGCCGGCGGGAATGACGGCCGCACGGAGCATATAGTTTGCGCGGGCAATGGGCAACTGCTCGCCGAGTTTGCCGTTCTCGTCGGTGAGGTAGAGTTTCCAGCCGAAAGGATAGAAGATCTCGGAGAATATGGCGATGCGGTCGCTGCTGTTGCGGGCGGTGTAGTCGATGCGGTTAGGGGCGTAATGTTTCACCGATATGGTGTCGCCGGCCGCAGGCTTCGTGGCTGCCAAGCCGCTTTTGAGCTGTTCTGCAAAGGTCTTGTCCGCCACGGCCGTGGTGTGTAGGTTGACGCTGTCAAGGGCTGCAATCTCGTCATTCGCATTGTCGGTGACGTGCAAGTCGTTCACAAACCAACAGTTGCCCATTGCGTACGGGTTCTGTACCGGCACCTGCTGCCCGTTTTGCAGCGGTACAATGGCGTATTTCATATTCAGCATATTGAGCACGGGGAAGATGCTGTCACCGTTGCAGGGGGTCTGGAATCCGCCCGTAAGTGCGATGGTTTGCATCAGCGGGTTCATCTCCGGCGCGATGTGTACGTCGATGAGGTCTTGGTAACGGCGCAGTTTGGCAGCCGAATAGCCTCCGATAGATTTGAGGTAGTAACTTGTGCGCGCCTCGTTGAATGTGTTCGTTGAAAGGTTGAGCACGCGGAAGTAGGTCGTGTCTTTAAGCAGTTCCTCTTCGTAGGGCAGTTTCTTGAACGTTTTGCTTCTGTCTTTTTTTGCAATGAAATTGCTGTCATTCAAGAATCTTTTGTCAACAGGCCACATGTCGGCTACGATGAAGACGGTCAGTAGCAGCCCGAAGCAGAGGTTGAGGTTCTTGCCCGGTTTGAAATAGGTCCGGTAAGCGAAACCGAAAACCAACAGGCCGCCAAGCACCACAAATATGAACGAGCGCCAAGCGTCAGCTTTGATCATGGCGGTGCGCTGCCCGAGGATGGCATCATAGATCTGTTGTCCAACTTGGTCTTTCCATTGAGCGTCGTATGTGGAGACCACGTTTATGCTTCCGCTGAACAGTGCCGTAAACAAGCAAACCGCCGCCGTGATGCCGCCGGCAATGAAGAGGCTGTTGCGGAGACGCTGCCACGAGAGTGTGCCGTCTGTGATGCGTTTGATGGCAAGGAAGCCGAGCAGCGGCATGGTGATTTCCGCCACGATGAGGATGCTTTCTACGGCGCGGAACTTGCTGTACATAGGAAAATAGTTGAAAAACAGTTCCGTGAACGGCATAATGTGACGTCCCCAAGCGAGGAATACAGAGAACACAGTAGCGGCGAGGAGCGCCCATTTGTAGGGACCGTCAACGATGAGCAACCCTAAAAGGAAGAGGAAGCAGACAATGGCTCCCATATAGACGGGGCCGCTGGTGAAAGCCTTCTCGCCCCGATAGGTAGGTGCGCCTTGGCAGAACTGCCGTGCCTGCCGTGACGGGACACCCATCTTTTTGAGGTCCTTTTCAAGTTGTGAACCATCTCCGAGATTGTAGCCGCTGGCTCCACCCATGTAGTTGGGAATGAGGAATGTCATAGTCTCGTCGATGCCATAACTCCAGGCGGTGGCATAGTCGAGGTCGAGCCCTTTGGTCTTGTTGGTCACGTCGGTCGTCTTCACGAGGTCGGAGTGCCCGCCGCGCATGGTCTCGGAGGCATACTCCCGGTTCGCGAACATGTTGGCACAGCCCATTCCGATGCCGATGGCCATAGAGCCGGCAAATACTGCCGTGGCAATGCCGAAGTGCTTCCACGCTTTGTCACGCCATGCAATGGCCAATTCGGCGAACCAGAGCACACCGATGAGCATGCAGATGTAATAGCCCATCTGCGGGTGCAAGAAAAGCCCGAAAAGGGTGAAAAACATCACGAGAATGGCTCCCCACCCGTATTGCTTCCGGAATATGAGGATGAACCCCACAATCACTAACGTCATCCAGGTGATAGACATGGTTTTGGTGATGTGGCTGGCCGAAACGATGATGAAGAAGTAACTCGACATGGCGATGGCAAAAGCGCCGGCAAGACTTATCCATTTGTCTATCTTGAAAGTACGAAGCAACAAGAAAAAGGCGATGAGGTAGTAGAGAAATATGAAGCAGGCATTGCGGCTTGACCAAAGAAGTATGGTGCGGAAAGGTTTCAGGCATTTGTCCACCGCATAGTTGCCATGGCCGCCGATTTGATAGTTGGGCATTCCTGAAAACATGGCGCCGTTCCAGTATGAGTAGTCCCCCGTCTGATTATGGTATTCGACAGACTCATGCGGTGCGGCAGTAGCCGTGATGCTGTCGCCGGCGTTGATGACCTTGCCCTCGAATGCGGGGTAGAAGTAGATGACGTTCGCCAGCATAAAGAGACAGATGATGATGATGTCAGGAACGATTTTTTTGAAGGAGAATGTTGTGCGTTGCATTTTTGGATTTCAATTTGATGAATAAAACCGTCTTCGGTTTTTGAAAGCGCAAAGATACAATATTTATGTAGAAGGCTGCAATCCGTTCGCTATGTCTTTGCCTTGGCAGCATTTGCCCTGCCACAGGCCGCGGCTTTCGAGTTCTTTTTCTATCGACTGCACTATGGCGTCGTATTTTGCCCCTTGCCATGGTGTCACGGCGAGGCATGTCGAGGACACTTCGCTGGCCAGCCTTGCGATGACGATGTCGGGATTGAGCCGGGAGAGATACTGTGCGATGAATTGTATGTAGTCGTCATATAAGAAATGGTGATAGTCGCGAGGATGCAGCCTGAAATCTTCCGCCAAACGGGTTTCGCGTATGACTTGCAACTGGTGGAGTTTGAGACCGTGCAGGGGTAACCTGTTCACGATTTTCACCTCCTCGAGCCATTGCTCCGGCGTCTCGCCAGGGAGTCCGAAGATGAGATGCCCGACGATGGGAATATGATGTGCATCAATACGTTGCAGAGTTTCAAGGGTGCATGCTACGCCATGTCCCCGGTTGATGCGTGCGAGCGTGCGGTCTTGAAAGCTCTCTATCCCCAATTCCAACTGCACGTAGGTGTGTCGTTTCACGTCTTCCAGATAGCAAAGCAATGCTTCGCTGATGCAGTCGGGGCGTGTGGAGATGACAATGCCGCTGATGGCCGGATGCCGCAAGGCCTCTTCATAGCGCGCCCGCAAAACCGGCAATGGGGCGTATGTGCCGGTGAAAGTCTGGAAATAGGCCAGAAAACCGCTCTCTTCATTGCGGGGATTGCGGAAGAATGTGATGCCGTCGTCTATCTGCCGGGTGATGCTGTTCTGTGCGATGCAGTAGGCGGGTATAAAAGCCTCGTTGTTGCAGAAAGTACAGCCGCCGGTGCCGCAATGCCCGTCGCGGTTGGGACATGTAAAGCCTCCGTTGATGGCAATGCGCTGCATCCGTTTCCCGAAATGGCTGCGCGAGAACCGGATGTAGGAGTTGAAACGCCGGGTGTCACCCCATGGATAGACGGTTGCCACGCCAATCAGTCTTTGTACAGCAGGTTGTCGCCGAAAGGGTCCAGCGTGTAGGTCGTTTTCTTGTCCGGGGTGGACAAGAAGATGAATGGTGTCTTCTGTCCGTTTTTGTAATAGGAACAGGATACCATGAACAACAAGGGGTCTTCGTCCTGGAGGTCGCCCGCATCAATCATGTCGTCAAAGTCCTGTTGGGTGCGCAGCGCTTCGTTGATGTAGAGGTTCAGGTACTCGAGTTTCTGCCGGTCTCCGTCCAATGCCGTTTCTTCATACTGCTGCTGATAGGCCTGTATCATCTCTTGCAGAAGCTGTGAGTTGAGCCGTGCATAGCGCAATTCCGTCAGGGTATCTACGCAGACGATGGTGAGCGAGTCGTAGCCCGTGATTTGCTCCTCTTCGAGATAGGTTTTGGCAAGCGACTTCATCTGCCGCTGCATTTTTTTTGCGTCCCGGTTTTGGCAGGCAGACAGTGCCAGTACGGCAACAGCAAGGAGGGTCAAGAGGATGATGTTGTCCTTCATCGAAAGAAAAGCTTAGAAAACATAGCCGATTTTGTCAATGGACAGATTATCCAACCCTGCCGGAAGGGTTTGAATGTCACCGAATTGGTAGATGTTCATAATGCCGTAGTCGTGGACTTTATCTTTGCCACAGGTGAGGGTTATGTGTGTCGGCATCGGGGTACGGTAACGGTATCCGTACGACGTTTTGGAGTTCTTGCCGCCAGTTCCGGAGTGGTAGGCTGAAAGGTCAAAAAAGGGAGAAAGGGAGAGATTGTATGTCTTGTCGTTGCCGGAGAACGAAATGCCGTTGTCTTCCGAGAATGAGAACAACGGAAAGGTGGTTTCCCTGCCGGGAAGAACATGGAATGTATATTCCTGTAGGTCTTCAAGGGTCAGGCCTTTGAAGAGGCTGAGGTAGTTCTCTTCGGTTTGTTTCAACTCTGCAATCATAGCCTTTACGGCTTCGGCGGAATAGGCTGTTTCTTGCTCGCCGGAAGCCAGTTGGTACTGGTCTTGTCTGCTTTTGTTGATGACATCGGCGGCTTCTTGCGCTTTCTGCCGGTCAGTTCTTTGAACCGTCTTGGTCTTGTTGGAGGGTATTTGGGTCACGACACCGTCAATGATTTTGGTTTCAACAAAGGCGGCTTCCGTCTGGGTGAAGGAGGGGTCTGCATAATTGCTGAAGAAGTCCGGCGCGGAATCTGTGGTTACAGTGTAGTCGATGATGCCGTCTGAAGGCAGCGTCGGCAAACCTTCATTGAAGAGGGAACAAAGGAGTTTGCCTTTGTCTTGTGCCGGGGACAACTCTACCAGATAGGCGTGTCTGTAGTCGGGAACCTCAATGGCCTGTATCTGCACTTGGTGAAGCCGGTAGTGGGTGCGGTTTTCGGATATGATGTGCGAGAGCCCGAGCAGCGACTGCGCATGTTCGGCATAGTAACCTTTGAGATCGCGTACTTTTATGGTCTTTACGGTGATTTTGAAGGCCGTAGTGGGCAAGGCGTACCTGAAAGAGTTGCCTTTGACGGCAACGCCGCTGTCGAGCGGAAGGGGAAGTACATTTTTCTGTGCCTTGGCGGGGACCAGAAGCAGGCAGAGTGTAGCGAAGAAGAGAACCGATTGTTTCATAGATCCTGTATTGGTGCAAATTGACAGATTGTTGTTTTAGTCGCGACGGCCTGCTAACAAAGCGATATAATAAAGCAGGGTTGCCAATGAGGAGAGGGCGGCGATGAGGTAGGTGCGGGCGGCCCACTTGAGCGCATCTTGGGCGCATATGGTCTCGCGGCCGCTGGTGATGCCCGTGTTCTCGAGCCATGCCACGGCACGGGCGGAGGCATTGTATTCTACCGGAAGGGTGATGATGGAGAACAAGGTGGTCAAGGCGAAGAGCACAATGCCGAGGATGAGCACCGCCTCGCCGAGCACGGATGAGAAACCGAGAAGCACGATGCCGGCCAGCAGGATCCATTGTGACCAGTTGGCGCCGAATTGCACTATGGGCACAAGCCTTGAACGCATATTGAGCCAGTGGTAGGCGGTGGCATGTTGCACAGCATGGCCGCACTCGTGGGCGGCAACTGCGGCGGCGGCGATGCTGCAGCCTGAATAAACGTCAGGACTCAAGTTGACGGTTTTGTTCTGCGGGTTGTAATGGTCTGTGAGATGCCCTTGCACGCTTGTTATGCGGACATCGTAGATGCCGTTGTCTCGCAACATCTTTTCAGCAACCTGTTGCCCGGTAAGCCCGCTGCTGAGCCGCATTTTGGAATACTTGGCGATTCTTGAGTTCAGAACTTTGCTGACGATGAAACTCAACAGCATGAAGACGATGAAAATGATCCAGTACATGATGGTCTTGTTTTTTTACGGTGTAATATAGCGGCGCAAAGGTATGCTTTTTTTGTTGCAACCCGATGATGGTTTTCATGAAAAACACGGCTACCGCATGAAAGTGACTTAAGACTTGAGACTTAAGAGGCGTTACGCGTGTCGTTCCAACTTTTACCATAAGTCTTAAGTCAGCCCGAGGATTGTGCTCTGGAATAAAAAGTTTTACATAGACATTTTTATCAACTGCCTGACCGAGCTGCATTGCCGTCACTTGAAATCGGATATCGCCCATTACATCAACTCCATTACGGAGAAAATGGTCCATAAATGGTCGACAAGGTCCTCTTTGGCAGAGAAACTGGTCAATATTCTTGTCTTTGTGGCCGACAAACAAGAAATTGCTACGGACGATATCGTTTCCGAATTCGGGTTCACTTCCACCACTGCCAAGCGTTACATGCGCCAACACACAGAGTTCGGATACCTTGAGGCGCATGGCTGCAATAAAAATCGCAGTTATAGCATAGTCGAGCGTTTGACCGGCGACAGTATTATCTGACATTATCGCAGAACGATTTCAGACTTGAGAGGCGTTGCTGTTGTCCCTCACCGAGGCTAATCAACGTGGGATTGGAAACGGAACAATAAGCGTAACGCCTCTAAGGTCTAAGTTTTATAATCTAAATTCATGCGGTAGTCGTAATCCAAAAAGTCACAGTATTCGTACCAAAAGGTTGATAGTGAAAATGAAAACCGAAAAAGAAATATTGAAAAAATTTATGACGTTGCGCTAAAAAACGCAAAAAACGGTACGTTTCTGCAATTTAAACGTACCAGTTTTTCATCTTTTTCTTGCAAAGAGAATGATTAAACGCTGCAAAAGTAATAAAAAACTATTTGTAAAAGTATTGTTGCCGCAGAAAAGAACTGAAAAGAAACAATTTGATTCGTTTGCATGATGTAATATGTTTATAATCAATACGCTAAAATAAAATATTTCTCTTTGCAAGAGAAGTAGAATAGTGAAAAAATATAATTTTATAGAATTAAGATTTAATTTATGAGCTGTAATTTCAAAATACTTTGTGGATTAATATGACAACAGAGAAAGCCGAATCGCTGGACAGGATGTAGGCATAGAGAAAGTCGAGTCGCTCGATAGGATGAAGACATCAATCAAAAAAATTATTGAAACTATGAGAAATTATTCAAAAGCTAAAATGATTGCAAAGAACCTCGCAACTGGCTCTTACGCTGCAGGATGCCCTGAAAAGGATCGAGGGGTCGAAATTCGTTCTCCTAAACCAACGGGTTGCCTCAATTGCGAGCGTACAAAGTAATCTTTGCAAACAATTAGGAAGTAGTCTCCCCTATAGAACGGGAGGTTCCTTCTTTCTCTTTTTTATTCAAAACACACACAAAAATATATGTTGATAAGACAAAGCAAGAACACTTTCATAAGAGTGACAGAAAGATATGGCTACATTACTAATCAGATGACCCGCCATGACAGAACATACGACGAAAATGGCGCTGATTGGTTGAGAGAGATAACCCGAGAAACGCAAAATATTGACGACATAATTGATCGCCTTCAAAAAAATTATTGCGATGTAGATACTGAGACACTCAAGTCCGATTTCATAGAATTTGCTGAAAGTTTGGCAAGAGACTATTGCGCTCGCTGTCTTGTCCGTAATTATAATGAAAGCGGAGGCGACATGTTTGCGGTGAACCACCATTTCTGCGATGTGGCTTTTTTGAACAAGAAAATTGTTGAAGAATACAAAGAAAAAGGATTGCTATAATGGAAGTTAATGATATTAAAGACTTGTTGGAGCTGATTATTTGTGTATTAGGCGTAGTTATACCACTGTTTTTTTTGATTAAGGAACACTATGGCAAGAAAAAGCGGGAATTAGCTCAGCAGGTAATTGCGTATTATTGCTTGCAGGAGGAAGCCGTAAAATGGATAGAGACAATTGCATCTACAGCAAAGAAAGTAAAAGTGCAACTGCGTGAACGTGCCTCTAAACATGAAGATAATGTGTCGCACATATATCCAAAAATGACAATAAAAGAGGCTTCAAAATATCTGTAATGCTAATCGATACCCATATCCACGTCGGCCAGTTCCGCGAACATTATTATGATCCGTCAACTATTCATCGGTTGGTAGAGCAATTAAGGATAGATTATTATGCAGTCTCTTCAACCACAATGTGCGAAGAAGACTATCCGAAAGTCATCGACGAAATCCATAAACTTGTTGATATGGATGAAAAGAAAGTGCTCCCAGTAATGTGGATTACACCAACAGAACTAAAAGGGAACATTGCTTGGTTTCTGGAATCGGGTATCAAATGGAAGTGTTTGAAAGTTCACCCGTTTTACCCCCCCCCAATCATTGGCGGCCTGACGGTGGTCAATTTCAAGAAGTTATAGATGTTTCAAGAGAGTATGATCTGCCATTGCTCATACATACAGGGAACGATGAAATTTGTCCTTGCGGCAAGTACGAATCGTTGGTTGCGAATAATCCAGATGTTGTTTTTATCCTTGCTCATGGAAGACCATTGACACAGATTGTTCTTTTGCTTCACAATTATTCTAATGCCTATGCAGATTCGGCTTTTATGCCAATAACAGATATGTTTCAGATTATACGAGAAGGACTGTCCCATAAATTATTATGGGGAACAGATATGTGTATTCCGAAGTGTTATCGTCCTAAAGAGGATATGCGAGCCTATTAACAAAGGAAATTGAAATTATTCAAAGAAGTATGCAAAAATGCTCAATATGAACAGGTGACTTTCAGAAATGCCGTAAAATTATGGAATCTCTGTTGAATTTTTATCATTGCTGTCCGATTGATTTCTGAAACTCAAAAACAGCCATTGTCTGGTGAAAAACAAGAGGGGGACACCGCTGTGGGCATCTCCCTCTGTCAGAATAATGGTGGTGTGAAAATACTTATTGTTTTATGATTTTTATGTTTTGCCCGTTGACATTGAGCAGGTAGAAGCCGTTTTCGAGACCGCTCAGGTCGATGGTGGTGTTGCCGTCCAGCTGTTCGGTGCGGACCAGTTTGCCGGAGATGTCATAGAGGTATGCTACATTCACCGTTTCGCCGCAGACGACGGTGCAGTGGTCGGATACGGGGTTGGGATAGACGGCGATGCGTGCTTTTTCGGCCGGGATCTCTCTGACGGCGGCAGGTGTCCAGCCGTTGAGGACGGCCACTCCTGACAAGTCAAATCCGCTGCTGGCGAACGGGGTGGGGTAAGGGTCGTTGATGATTTGCCCGTACTGGTCGCGTGTGCCGTATTGCGGGTCGATGGAGCCGACAACGTCAACCAGTCTGATGTGGGTGATGCTGTTGATGTCGATGCCGGCACTGTCGGCAAGCTGGGTCAGGTCAAAGGGGGTGCCCCAGCCGATGCGGTACTTGCCGGCGAGGTTGTCGATTTTGGTGGCGTCAACGCTGCCGCCGTTGCCGATCTGTATGCTGTCTTGCGTGTTGGAGGTGGCGGGGAAACGTACATAACGCTCGCCGTCAGAACTTACTTCCACAAATGCCAGTTCCAAGAAGGTGTCGTTCAACGCATTCTCGAATACGGCAAAGTCGTAGCCGTCCCCGTTTTGGATGGGAATATCGAAGGTGAGCACGGCCGTGCCGCCGTCGCCGAGGCTTACGACACCGGTTGTCGTAACGGTAGAGGCAGCGCCTGTGCCGTCTTGGTCTGTGCCGTACGAGGCTAAAGCAGTGGGTGAAGCAATGTCCTGATAGCCGCGCGTGATCTGGCAGCCTGTAGCCCAGCCCAAGATGGCGGGATCTTCGCAATGGATGGCCTGACACCCCGGCGTGCCTACGATGCCGTCAAATATGGTGTCCGGCACAACGGGTGTTGGGGGCGTTGGCGGTGTGACGGTGTCGGGCGTCTGGGTCGGGTCGCTCACATAGTAGAGGGTGGCATTGTCAAAGGTGCATCCTCCCCATTCTTGCAAACTGAATGCCTCTCCGGTCTGTAATTCGTCGCCAAGTCCGCTGTACCAATAACTTCCGCTCGTATAGGTCAACATGTCGCCTGTGATGGTGAGGTCGAGGGTGGAGTCTTGGTAGGTTACGCCTTCAACCCAGCTGGTGACGTTGATGTTGATGCGGCTGTCGGCAACATTCATTTCATTGAAGAACTCCTGAACGGTCTTTGAACCGTTCCAGGCATAACCATAAACTACACCGACGGGGTCGTCGTTGTTGCAGAAGTAGAAGCCGGCGGCAATGCGGTTGCTGCCTTGTCCGATCCAAAATTGGATTTGTGCAGTGTCAACTGCGGTCGTGACGGCTTTGCCGCCGGGGTTGAACTTTGTCCCACCGTTCTGGTACGGATACGGTGACTGGGCGAAAATGGTGCCTGTAAGCAACATAGTTGCAAATAATAAAAAATTCTTTTTCATAGCGTTCATAATCTTTTTATGTGTTATAATGAATAATGGATGTTAAATGTCAGCCTAGTTTTTTATCAATATCGTTCCAGGATTCAACCCGACAGCAAAAGAGAATTTCTTTTTCCCGTTTTTGTCAAAGCAGTAAACGTCTCCGTTAACGGTAAAGTCGTAGGCATCAGAGATGTAAACGTCGCCATTGAGACTGTTGACGGTGATGCCGTAAGGTCGCTTGAGCGAGGTGCCGTCGGTGATGAAGTTTTCGTTGGAAATCCGGTCGCTCTCCAAGTCCATTACCTTGATCCAGTAGTTGTAGGTGTTGTAGTCGCTGTAGTAAAGATAGGCGTATTTCCCGGAGATGGCAAAGTTCAGCACCTCCCGGTCGTATGTCTTGATGACCTGGTCGGTCGTGGCATCTATTTTCTGAAAGTTGTAGGGTATGGAACCGTAATTGCCGCGCGAGGCGACATATACGTATTTGTCGTCGTAACTTTGTATGATGTAAGGGTTTGTCGAGACCTCTATGGTGCTTAGCAGGGTGAAAGTGGCGATGTCGAACACAGATACTGTCTTGCCGTAGTCGGGGTAGTTGAGACCGCCGGAGTTTGCAACGTACAGTTTTCCGTTGCATACGCAGATGCCCTCGGGGTTGCTGCCCGAGTGTGCAGTGGCGTCAACGGTCAGGGTGGCGGTGTCGACACGCACTACATCGCCGTCAAAACAGCTTATGTAGGCCTTGTCGCGGTAAAAGGCCAGACGTCGCGGCTGCTTGCCGTTCAGTTGTATGGCCTTGATGGATTTTGCATCCGACGGGTTCATTACATCCACACGGTTCGAGTTGTTGACGACGCAGTACAACTTGTCGCCGTATAGTTGCAGGTCGTTGCCTGTGTCTCCCAATCCGCGCCCGTTGTTCTGAAGAAAGATGTCATTTGTCAGGTTGTTAGCGGTGTAGTCGTAGTAAGTCAGTGTGCTGTTGTTGTGTTGGTAGAGACCCTCGTTGAGCACATAAACCCCCTCTGCCTGATAGTCGACAGGTGGGGTGTTCGGGACTTGAGGCTCGGGTGGGTTGCAGGATGCCGCAAGCCAGACTCCCAGGAGGAGGATTAAGGTTCGTTTTGATGTCCGTGTCAGATTCATTTCTTTCGCATTGTTTTATTCACAAACTATGCTTCGGGGAAAATGGAAAAAGATCTGGACGGAATGTCCTGAAGTTTATTTGCCACGACCAGCCCATCTCCCGAAGCGGTCAACAACTGTCTGCAGGCAGGTTTTCTGACTTGTTTCTTCCGCAATGTCTTCCCATCTTGCGACAGTGACAAAGGTACTGCGGAAACGTATGAAACTTACAGCAGCGGGTACTGTACAGGATTTGCACCTGTTTCCCTTTCAGAAATTCGCTTTGCGAACTCTTCACCTGAAAACGGCGGCAAAAATAGGAAAAAAAGTGTTCCGGTCAGAATTCTACAGAAAACTTAACATTGAGAAGCCGTCCGGTCAAGTAGTTCGGCACCGGATAGCGGTTGTTGTCGATGTCAGAAAACCAGGAATAGGAGGAGATGTTGTTGATGCCGAGAAGATTGAAAACCTCGATATAGACGCCGGCGTTTTTAATGCTGCGGACGAATCTCGACTTGTTGCGCATACGGTCGCGGCTCTGTTCCAAAATCATGAACGAGAAGCCGAGGTCGATGCGGCGGTACCAGGTGTGGTCGCGCAGCCGCAGGAAGGTGTCGCCGTCGTCGGGGCCGTAAGGCAGACCGGTGGCAAATACAAAATTAAGGTGTGCCCTGAATTGCGGGAATCCAGGTATGTGGTCCTGAAAGAAGAGGTTGAAGGCAAAGTGCTGGTCGGTGGGGCGCGGGATGTAACCCGTCTGTGTGGTCTCCCCGTCTGCATCTGTGTAGGTGATGTTCTCTTCCGTCTTCAGCAGCGATACGGAGAGCCAGGACTCGAGCCCGCGTATGAACTCGCCGCTTACTTTGAGGTCCAGTCCGGTGGCATACCCCACAGCATCGTTCTCGCCGCTATAGGTGATGCGCACGTTGTCAACGTTGTAGGAGATGAGCCGGTCAAGGTACTTGTAGTAGGCTTCGGCGGTGAATTTGAACGGTCGCCGCCACAGGTTGAAGTTGTACTCACTGCCCAACACAACCTGGAAAGAGCGCTGCGAGCGGATGTCCGGGTTGAGTGTCCCGTCGCGGTACCGCATTTCGCGGTAGAACGCCGGTTGGTAATAAAGGCCTGTGCGTAGCGAGAAAAGCCAATCGTGTCGCCATTGCGGATTGTAGATGAAAGAGAGACGGGGCGAGACGGTGAACTCTTTTTTGTTGTACGTCCAATAGTGAAACCGTATGCCGCCGTTCAGCATATAGTGCGGCATACTGTCGCCGTCAATGTTCCAATGGTCTTGTATGAAGCCGGAGAAACGGAACGTGCTCAGACGGTTGGCGGATTGCAGGAAACTGTTGTCTTCAAAGGTGAGCTGGCGAGTAAGGTCGTCCAACGGCACGGCAATGCCTACGGTTTCCTGTCTGAAAGGCAGGGTGTAGCCGGCGGAGTCGTTCATGGTCCATTCCCGGATGCGGTCGTCAATGTACTCGTGTTGCGCTTTCACGCCCCAACTGAACGTGTTGGAGAACGGCAGGGTGTGTTCGCCACGCAGGTCTGCGGCGGAGACTATAGAGGTGATGTAGTTGCGGGCATGCTCCAGATAACTGCCGATGCCACGGGTGTAGGTCTCATTGACGGTGCCTTCGGCGATGTCAAGTTCAATGTCGCTGAAACGGTATTGCCCTAAGATATCGTAGGTTTCGCTCTCTTGGGCATAATAGGATGAGAATGTCAGCTTCAGGCGGTTCCGGAGGTTCGGTGCATATGCGAACGTGAGCCCGCCCAAATAGTTTTCGTAGCGGTCTACCTCCTGTCCTTCAAAATAGACGGTGAACTGCTTGAAGTCGGAGATGGAACCGAAGCGAGTCTGCTTGTTGGAGGGCTGGTAGATGTAACTGTTACGTGTGAAGATTCCCAACAGACTGATGCTGAGCTTGTCAGAGAGGTCCCACTTGAGCAGCATCTGCGTGTCGAAGAAACGCGGCTTGTAGTCGCCTGTGTCACCGCTGATGCGCATAGACTTCAGGAGGTAGGCGTTCGACTTGAAGCGCGCACCGACGAGAAACGAGAAGCAACTGTCAACGCGCCCCTCGGCATGGACTGACGCGCCGAGCAGACTGGCGGAGACGGATCCCCCGTACTGTGTAGGCTCCTTGTATTGCACGTCAAGCACCGACGACATCTTGTCGCCGTACTTGGCCTCGAAGCCGCCGGCGGAGAAGACTACATTGCCGGTAAGGGCGGGGTTCACAAAACTCATGCCCTCTTGCTGGGCGTTGCGTACCAGAAAAGGCCGGTATATCTGGATGTCGTTGACAAAGACAAGGTTCTCGTCGTAGTTGCCGCCGCGCACATTGTACTGCGAGCTCAACTCGTTGGACGAGGAGGCACCGGGCAGCATCTTGATGAGCGACTCCATGCCGCCCGTGGCGGAGGGCATCTGGAACGACAGACGGGGGTTAACCCGCACATAGCCGTTTTCGCTGCGGCTATGGATGTTCACTTGCTCTAACCGGTTGCCTACAGTGGCCAGCACGACAGAAAGCACGGCGGTCTCTCTCTGCTTGAGGCGAATGTCAAGCAGGGTGTCTTTGTGGCTTATTTGCTGAAAATAGAGGCGCAGGTCGGTTCCGGCAGGTACATTGAGCGAGAACTGCCCATAGTCGTCGGTGATGGTCTGGAGACCAAGATCCAGTACGCGGATGACAACGTTTTCAATGGGCTGACCATATTCATCAACGACTGAACCCTTTACGATAGCCTTCTGCCCATAGGTTATACCGGCAAACAGCATCGTGGTGAAGAACAGAAACAATATTCTATGTCTCAATGTTAGGGTCTGTTTTTTTGCTGACTACTATATACGGACAAATCCCGGAAAAATTGTATGACAGGGTGCAAAAAAAAACTGCTGCAACAGGGATTCCGTTACAGCAGTTGTGACTTTTATGAAAAGAACGGATCTTTTAGAGGTTGCCTTTCTCTGCGGCTTCTACCAGACATTGGAAGATGCCTTTCTTGTTGATGTGGCGCATGCCATGTGCAGACACTTTGAGATAAATCCATTCGTCCAGTTCAGGAACATAGAATTTCTTTGTATGCAGATTGGGCTTGAAAGTTCTTTTTGTTTTGATATTGGAGTGGGAAACGTTATTCCCGACAACTGCTTTTTTACCTGTAATTTGACAAACTCGTGACATTTCTATTCCTTTTTTTATTGTTAAAATCGTATTTGTGATTCGGGCGGCAAAAATACAAAAAAATCAATATCCCCCGACAGTCTGCACTTTTTTTATCTAATGCTTGATGAAGAAAACATAATTACGTCTTTAAAATGCTAATATTTTAGGTTTTATGTTTCTATTTGTTCGGGGACACAATTAGTCATATGCTGTTTCCCCGGGATTTCTTATGGATTTTGGCGTAAAAAACAGCAGAGCCCCCTGTATCTATTTTTTTCTATTTTTGCACGTTTTTACCAAAAGGATAATAGAAATACTAATTTTAAATAAATAAGACAGTTAGATGAAAAAATCAGTCATTTTGTTTTGGATGCTGCTGTTTGTTGTATCCGGCACATCTGCCCAGCATTATACCGTTAAGCAGAACGATTACAGTAAGGTGGAAATCTCATTCTCGCCGGGCAAGATTACTCCCCGGACGGTGAAAGAGGCCGATGGCGTCTATACGCAGATTACAATGGAAGACTATAGCCTGAGCATGCGTGAAGGCTATCCGCAACTCCCCGTGATGAGCAAACTGATTGAGATTCCGGTTTGCGATTCCGTCGTGGCTCATGTTACACACAGCGAATATGACGAGTACGATGCGGCAGAACTTGGCATCACCGCACCAATCTATCCCGTCCAACATGCTTACCCGAAGTCGTACAAGGGAGAACGCACCTTTACGAAAAACAACGAGGTCTATAGTCTCAACAGTTTCTACAGTGAGCCCATCGTCAGTGTGGAGAAGTCGGGGACGATGCGCGATATCACGATGGCTTGCATTATGGTATCGCCCGTGGCCTATAACCCCGTGACGAATCGCATCCGTATTTACCGCGAAATCGACGTGGTCGTGTCGCCCGTGAATGCCGACCTCCCCGCAACTTACGAACTCAAGAACAAGTTCGGCAGTCCGCTCTTCAAACTGGCCTCCGACGCAGTCATCAACCCGATAACCGACATCCGTACGGAATTCACTGCCGCCCCAATCAAATACCTGATCATCGCCAACTCGATGTTTTCCGGAAACGACAATCTCAACAATTTTGTGCAATGGAAAAAACGGTTGGGTTACCTTGTAGAAGTGGCCTATACCAGCGATGCCAATGTGGGCACTACGACAACCTCTATCAAGAACTATATCTTAAGCCACTACAACGCCGCCACACCCGACAATCCCGCCCCTACATTTCTACTGCTCATCGGCGATGTGGACCAACTGCCGGCATTCGACAGTCAGGTCTCAGGGAACTCCCATGTGACAGACCTCTATTATGCCACCTGGACCTCCGGCGACAACCTCCCCGACTGCTACTACGGACGTTTCTCTGCCCGCAACATTTCCGAACTGACGCCCCAGATCGAGAAGTCGCTGATGTATGAACAATACTCGATGCCCGACCCCTCTTATCTGGGCACCGCAATCCTGATTGCCGGCACAGACACGTATTGGTCACCCACGCACGCACAAGGACAAGTCAATTACATCTACAATAATTATATCAACACAACATCTACAAACCATAATTACACCACGGTTTTGAAACACGACTATAACTGTAGCAGTCAGGCCGCCACCATCCGCAGCGAGATCGGCGCCGGTGCCGGCTGGGTCAACTATACCGCCCATGGTGCAGAACAGGAGTGGTACGACCCCTCGTTCACCGTATCGCAGATTCCCTCCCTTTCCAACGCCGGCAAGTACGGTCTGATGATCGGCAATTGTTGTCTTACGGGCAAGTTTGACGAGGACAACTGCTTCGGCGAGGCCTTGGTGCGTGCCAGCAACAAAGGCGCATTGGCTTACATAGGCGGCTCGAACGTCACCTATTGGGACGAGGACGTCTATTGGGCTGTCGGCGTGCGCAGCAGCATAACCGCCAATATGACCTACTCCTCGTCGAATCTCGGTGCGTACGACCGCATCTTCCATACCCACAACGAGACGCACGACAAGTGGAGCACTACAATCGGCGGCTACATGGAGGGCGGGAACCTTGCGGTTCAGTCTTCAACCTCATCCAGAAAAAAATACTACTGGGAAATCTATCACGTATTTGGAGACCCCTCCATCCGTCCTTATCTGGGAATGCCGAACACAATGACGGTCACCTGTGCAGATGTGCTGACTGCAGGCGTGAACGCCTTGGTGGTGACGGCCGTCCCTTACGCATATGTGGCATTGACGCACAACAACGAATTTGTGGCCGCCGCCTTTGCAGATACCACAGGCGAGGCCACGCTCTCCTTTGCCGCGCTCAGTGAGCCCGGACAATATGAACTGGCCGTCGGCGCACAGAACTATGTACAGTATTTCAAGACCATCACGGTCATTGTCCCCGAAGGTCCATATATTGCCGCTTCTGATGTGCAGTTGAACGGCATCGCCGAGGTGGGTACAACCGTCACATGGAACCTTGCCGTCAAGAATCTGGGCGTTTCTTCCGCCTCTTCCGTATATGCCAAGATGACAACTACCGCACAAGGAGTCACGCTGTTGCAGGATTCTGTCTATATCGGCAGCGTGGCCGTAGAGGAAACGAAACACCTCCAGAATGCTTTCAGCGCCGCCATTTCAGGATCTCTTGAGGATGAAACCCCCATAACATTCAATGTGACCGTTTCGTGGGGTACAGGACACTCTGAAAAAGCCATTTCCGAGAACGCTGCCGCCCCCAAACTCGTGATGGCTGCAAACCGCATTTCCCCCCAGACTATAACCGCCGGCAGCGAGGTTACGGTTGAGATTGACAACAGAAATGAGGGTCATGCCGCACTGCCGTTTGCCATCGTGGACCTTACATCCAACTATACCGGCGCAAGGGTAATCTCACCTTCCTATTATATGTACGCGTTGCAGCCTGACCAGACAACTACCAATACCTTTACGGTGAAAGTTTCCGACAATGTGCCCGACAACGCCATCATACCGCTTTACTACCATAGAGTAATAGGCTCCTCCCATGTTATCGATACCTTATATATGATTGTAGGGACGTGTACAGAAGATTTCGAGACTGGCGACTTTTCGCCGCGCTTTGACTGGGACAACACTTCCGCCTACCCATGGACGGTCACTTCAGACCAGAAATATAGCGGAAACTATAGTGTGCGCTCGAAAGAGAACCTGGCCAACAACAAGACCTCACGCCTCGAATTGACGGTCACTTCTTTGACGGACGGTGATTTTTCTTTTTACAGAAAAGTCTCTTCCGAAGCAAATTACGACAAGTTCACATTCTATGTGGACAACGAGCAGAAAGACGAAGCCTCCGGTGTGGTGAACTGGACGAAGATTACGGTGCCTGTGAAAGCAGGAACACATACCTACCGTTTCGATTACTCAAAAGACGTCAACACGTCGTCAAACAGCGACTGTGTCTGGGTTGACGACATCGTCATCCCGGGGTTCGGCACGATGGTGGAGGCCGACACGACCGACTGTGTAGGCATTGCTGAGTACATCACCGCGGAAACGGACGTGCGCCTTTATCCTAACCCCGCCACTACAAGCATTGCGGTTGAGAGCAACAACCCGATTCGGGAGATTGCCGTGGCGGATATGAGCGGGCGGCTGGTTCGCACTGCTGCGGCAGCCGGTGCGATGAAATGTACGGTTTACGTGGCTGACCTTGCAGACGGCATCTATTTCATCACCATAAAGAGTGCAAGCAAAGAAAGTACCCTTAAATTCATCAAACAATAAGCAATGTCAAACACGTCAGGACAATATGATGAGATGATACGCTACTGTCAGGAGGTCTTCACCAAGAAGGCCTCCGACTATGGCACGGCATGGCGCATTCTCCGCACCTCTTCGCTGACTGACCAGATATTCATCAAGGCGAACCGCATCCGCAGCATTCAGGAGAAAGGCGAAGCCCGCATCGCTGAAGGCATCATTCCCGAGTTTGTCGGCATGGTCAATTATTCCGTTATGGCTTTGATACAACTTGAAATAGGTGCGGCCGACGGCTCTGAACAGGCAACAATGGAGACAGAGGAGGCTACGGCGTTGTATGTCAAGTATATACAGACTGCCAAAAGTTTAATGATGAACAAGAACCACGACTATGACGAAGCTTGGCGGCAGATGCGCATCAGTTCGCTTACCGACATCATCCTGATGAAACTGCTCCGCATCAAGTCTATTGAAGACCACAACGGCACTACGCTTGCCTCCGAAGGACTGGATGCAAATTATTATGATATTATAAATTATGCCATGTTCGCACTCATACGGCTTGTACTCGAGAAAGAACAGTCCTGACGGGTCCGGATATGGACAACCCACATTTAAAGCAATTGCATTATGTCAACAAAAAAAGAACCAATCTGGCTGAAAATCATCCGAATACTGTTAGGATGTCTTTTTCTGTTCTCGAGTTTCACCAAAGCTGTTGATCCTGTCAACTTCGGCATTACCATGAACGACTATTTTGTCTCGTTCGGGATGGGCTTCCTGCACCCGCTGGCCCAGGTGGCCGCCGTTTGTGCCATCGCCTGCGAATTTGTGCTGGGGTGTATGCTGCTCCTACGCATCAAGGTTGATCTTGCCGCCTGGGGTTACCTGATTTTCATGATTTTCTTCTTCTTCCTTACCCTCTGGCTCGCAGTGGCAGAGTATCTTGAATTACACCATATTCATGACTTCGGTGTTGTGAAAGACTGCGGCTGCTTCGGACAGGCCGTCAAGATGTCGAACCTGCAGACTTTCCTCAAGAACGTCGTCATCATCATTCCTACCATCATTGTCTTTGCAAAACGCAAGAAGATAACGGAGGTTAAAATCAGCGATGCGTTGCAATGGTTTCTTATCTTGATCTTTGCTGCCGTCACTGTCGTCTTCCAACTGTACTGCATCCGACACCTTCCGCTGATTGACTTTACGGATTGGAAAAAAGGCAAAGACGTGGTATGCTTCATCGAGCAGCCGGCCCAGAAAGAGGTGATGTTCGTCTATCAAAACAAAGCCGACAACAGTAAAGTCACGCTCTCGCAAGACGAACTGATGACACAGCCTGACGATTTCTATGAACAGTACGACTGCATTGACCGAAAAGACAGCGTCATCAAGGAACTGGTGCGCGCCAAGATTGACGGTTTCAATATGCTCGATGCCAACGGCGCCGACCACTCCTACGAACTGGTCAGCCACGACAACCCCGACGACCTCTATGTGCTCTTTGTCCACAACCTCAAAGAGGCCAATTCCAAAGGCATAGCCAAAGCCAAGCAACTGGCCGCAGACTGTTCCGCCAAAGGGATCATTTTTGTGGCAGTGACCAACTCCTCCGAGGAGGAAATTGCCGACTTCGTGAAGAACAACGGCATTGTTTTTCCGATTTATTACAATCCCATCGACCCTGTGAAGGGACCTTTTATGGTACGCGATGCCGTACGTTCAAATCCCGGCCTAATGTTGCTCAAGCAGGGCGTGGTGGCCGGCAAATGGGCTTGGCGCGACATTCCTGAAAGCGCTGAATGATGACCATAAGGGAATACAAACAACACATAACAAAAACCTTGCAGCCGCTTTACGATGCCCGTGAAGCGGCTGCAATTGCAAAACTATATCTTGTGCACAGGTTGCAGATGCCTGCTTACCGGTTGGCGCTGATTGGCAGCGAGCCGATAGCGGAAAGGCAGTTCTCGATGTTCGAGTCTGACCTTGAACAGTTGCGTGAAGGCAGTCCCGTCCAATATGTGTTAGGAGAAGCCGAGTTTGACGGGCTGCGTCTCAAGGTGTCGTCTGCGGTGCTCATCCCGCGCCCTGAAACCGAAGAGTTGGTGGCACTGGCCGTTGAGCGGCTGCAAGGCATAGAGCGACCGGCGGTTTGGGACCTTGGCACCGGCAGCGGCTGCATAGCCGTGGCATTGGCCAAACGGTTGCCTCAAGCGCACGTCTATGCTACCGACATCTCCGTGGATGCTCTGCTTGTCGCAAGCGAAAATGCCCGGACGAACGGCACTGACGTAACCTTTGCGCAGCACGACATGCGCGACACGGAGAGCCTGCCGTTCGACGGGGTCTCTTTTGATATGTTGGTCAGCAACCCGCCCTATATACCGCAAAGTGCGGCGACTGGTCTTCACGCCAACGTGCGCAACTATGAACCGCACGAGGCCTTGTTTGTGCCCGACAGCAATCCTCTGGCGTTCTACGAGAAAATCGGCATCATAGGAAGCAAGCGCCTGCGGGACGGCGGCTGCGTGTGTGCCGAAACCTACGAGGCGTACCACGACGGGCTGCGCAACTTGTTTGGCGGGCTGGGCTACAGCGATTTCGTCTCCCTCAGCGACTTGAATGGCCGGAAGAGGATGGTGGCGGCGCTATTCCCTGGCGCAGAATCCTCAGGCTGACGTAAGACTTATGATGAAAGTTGGAACGTTACGCGTAACGCCTCTTAAGTCTCAAGTCTTAAATCACATTTGTGCGGTAGCGGACAAGTGCATGCTCAATACTTTCCGCCTCCGCACATTTTTTGTATCTTTGCGCCCTTTTATTGTTTTACAAGAATAATAACCGATTGTTATGAAAAAAGATATAGTAGTCAGCGGAATCAGGCCCACAGGCTTTCTGCATTTAGGCAATTACTTCGGTGCCTTGCGTAATTTTATCCGCATGCAGGATGAGAACGAGTGCTTCTTCTTCATAGCGGATTACCATTCGCTCACCACGCATCCCACCCCCTCCGATCTGCAGGATAATGTCCGCAATATCCTCATAGACTATATCGCCGCCGGTCTCGATCCCGAGAAAGTCACGATATATGTGCAGAGTGACGTGCCGCAAGTGTGCGAACTCAGCCTCCTGCTTTCTATGAACGTCTATGTGGGAGAATTGCAGCGCGTGGCTTCCTTTAAAGAAAAAGTTCGCCGCAACCCCAACAACGTCAATGCCGGACTGCTCTGCTATCCTGTTCTGATGGCTGCCGACATCCTGCTGCACCGTGCCGACAAGGTGCCCGTGGGCAAAGACCAGGAACAGCACCTGGAGATGACGCGCGACTATGCACAACGTTTCAACCGCATATACGGCCACGACTATTTCACCCTGCCCGTGGCGTACAACTTCGGTCACGAATTGGTGAAGATACCCGGGCTGGACGGCTCTACCAAGATGTCTAAGTCGGACAACGAGGGCGCATGCATCTACCTGTCTGACAGTCCCGAGGTGATCCGCAAGAAGATCATGCGTGCCGTATCCGACAGCGGGCCATCAGAGCCCGGACAACCCAAGTCGCAGGCTGTCGAAAACCTGTTTGCCCTTATGCGGGCGGTGTCTGCCCCCGAAACGGTACAGCATTTTGAAGAGTGCTACCAGTCGTGCCAGATCCGATACGGCGATATGAAAAAACAACTTGCCGAAGATATGATTGCCTTTGCGCAGCCTATCTATGAGCGCATTCTTGACCTGCGTTCCCAGAATGACTACATCTCGAAAGTGGCCCGTCAAGGTGCCGAAAAGGCCCGCGAGAGCGCTGCCAAGACGGTGAAAGAGGTAAGGGAAATAATCGGCTTTAAAACGCTCTGACAATCGCTATGGCACTTTTGACCGGACATTCGCTATGGTTCTTCCCGCTCGTCCTGCTCATCGGGGTGGGTTATGCTATGTTCCTCTATTTCAGGAATGATACTGTAGTGTTTGAGCACAAGCCCAAAATCGTGATGGCTCTCCTACGCGGAGTCTCGATGTCGATGGTTGCTTTCCTGCTCCTTGCACCGATGCTTATGATGACGGTCAAGCATACAGAAAAACCTGTTGTGGTCGTGGCAGTTGACAACAGCGAATCGCTCAGTGCGACGGCCGACTCCGCATATTACCGCGACGGCGGCTATCAGGAGGATGTCCGCCGACTGATTGACGAACTCGGTGACGGCTATGAGGTACGCCCATTCCTCGTGGGCGACCGCCCCATGCCCGTCGAGGAGGGCAAAAGCCTTGAAGTGAACCTTTCCGACAAGACAACCGACCTTTCCACGGTGTTTGACCGGACCGAAATGCTCTATTCCGGCACTAACACCGGCGCCGTGGTTCTGATCACCGACGGCATCTACAACTCGGGCGCAAACCCTTATTATAAAGCGTCAAAAGTCGGATGCCCCGTCTATACGGTAGGGCTCGGAAATACCGATTCCCCCGTTGACCTCTGCTTCGCAGACGTGAAGACCAACCGGCAGGCACTCAAGGGCAATATGTTCCCCGTCGAGTTGAAAGTGTCCGCCGGACGGCTTTCGGGAAAGTCGGCAGAACTGACCGTTTATGAGGGCGACGAACTCATGTACCGCAAGACCATCACCATATCTGGCAACCGTTTCTTTGAGACGGTACGTTTCAGCCTCGAGGCCAAGAGTGCCGGCCTGCACCATTACCGTGCTGAACTCACCGAATTGGACGGCGAGATCACACACAAGAACAATCATGTCCGGTTTTTCATAGAAGTCATCGAATCCAAAGACAAAATAGCGATTGTCTATAACTCGCCCCATCCTGACATTGCCGCCATCGGCGAAGCCCTGTCCTTGACCGAAAACTATGATGTTGAGGTTGTCTCCGCGGCAGATTTCAAGGGGAACGCCGCCGACTACAGTCTGATAATCCTGCACCAGTTGCCGTCCCGCGCTAATCCGGCCTCCAACCTGCTTGCGCTGATGCGCAAAAGCAACGTGCCGGCACTGTATGTCATAGGGCAGCAGACTGACCTTAACGCATTCAATGCGCTGAACGCCGGGCTGACGGTAATGCAAAGCGGAACGCTGCTTAACAATGCGATGCCACTCTTGAACGACAACTTCACGCTGTTCACATGTTCTGAGGAGATGAGGCAAAGGTATAAACAGCTTCCGCCTGTAAAGACTGTATTCGGGACATACAAGACTGCGGTTTCCGCTGAAGTCTTCCTGTACCAGAGAATCAGCGGAGTGGACACAAAATACCCGCTGGTGCTGTTCAACGGCAGAGACGGAATGAAAAATGGTGTAATTGCCGGTTCCGGCATCTGGATGTGGAAACTGTATGACTATATGTATGCCGGCAACCATGACGCATTCAACGAGACGGTGCAGAAAATCGCCCAGTATCTGGCGGCGAAGGGCGACAAGAGCCAGTTCAGGGTTCATCACCAAGATGTGTTTGCCGAAAACATGCCCGTGGAGTTCACGGCAGAACTCTTCAATGACAGTTATGAGCGGATCAATGAGCCCGATGTTAAACTATCGGTAAAAGGCGGCGGCGACACGCTCTATGAGGCGCAATTCTCCAAACAGAACAGCGGTTATTATCTCGACATGGGCGAACTTCCGTCCGGGAACTATTCATGGACCGCGACAACGGAGTTGGGGAACAAGCGGTTAGAGAAAAAAGGGCATTTTGCCGTGCAGCCGGTGATGGTGGAAACGGCCAATTTGGTGGCCGACCACGAATTGCTGAAAAATATGGCATCGTCCACGGGCGGACGCTTCTTCACAAAGGCGGAGATGCAAAAAGTTGTGCAAGAAATCAAGACCAACGACAACATCAAGCCTATAGCATCGTACCGGAAAAAGTACAGCGTGCTGCTCAATTCGCCGTGGTATCTTGCCGTCATAGTGTTGCTTTTGGGCACAGAATGGTTTTTGCGGAAATGGAACGGCGGCTATTGAGGTGCCGATAATGAAAGATTAAAAGAAACAGGATGAATATGAAAAGGACAGGGCTTTTATCCTTGCTGTTGTTTGCGACAATGTCACTTTCGTCGCAACAACTGGCGTTGCTGAAATACAGCGGCGGCGGCGACTGGTATGCCAATCCCACTTCACTGCCCAACCTCATAAAGTTCTGCAACCAGAACCTCGGGATGGCTTTGGACGCCAAGCCCGCCACGGTCGATGTGGGCAGCGCGGACATTTTCCAGTACCCCTATGTGCATGCCACGGGACACGGCAATATCGTGTTCAGCGATGCCGAGGCGGAGAACATGCGCCGGTATCTTATGGCCGGCGGTTTTTTCCATGCCGACGACAACTACGGCCTGTCGCCCTTTATCCGGAAGGAGATGAAGAAAGTGTTCCCTGAACTCGAACTGGTGGAACTGCCTTTCAGCCATCCCATCTTCCACCAGAAATACGACTTCCCAAACGGACTGCCCAAGATACACGAGCACGACAACAAGCCGCCTCAAGCCTTCGCACTGTTTTGGGAGGGGAGAATGGTATTCCTGTTCACATACGAATGTGACCTTGGCGACGGATGGGAAGATTATACCGTGCATAAAGACTCGGAAGACATGCGCACCAAGGCATTGAAGATGGGCGCCAATATCCTGCAGTACGTCTTTACGCGGTAGGCGACAAGAAAAATATTCCTGCACAGAGTCTTGGATTAAAAAAAGTGTATATTTGCACACTTGTTGCAATAAACCAGATTGTGTTCATAACTGACTTGATGGCAAGCGGTTAGCGAAAAACGGGGTTTGTTGTAAATGTAGCGAAAGACACTATAAATTACATAAATCAACAAAAAATGTCAGGATTAATAGGAAAAAAAATTGGGATGACTAGCATCTATGATGCCTCCGGCAAGATAGTGCCGTGCACAGTACTGGAGGCTGGTCCTTGCGTGGTCACGCAAGTCAAGACCGTCGAAAAGGACGGCTACAGTGCAATCCAATTGGGTTATGACGAAAAGAAAGAAAAGAACACCACGAAGCCTTTGAAAGGTCATTTCGCAAAGGCCGGCACGACGCCGAAGAAGATTCTCCGCGAGTTCACCCGTTTTGAGGAGGGTTCAAAGAAGAAGTTCGGAGAGGTTCTGGACGTGAGCGTGTTTTCGGAAGGCGAGTTCGTTGACGTGAGCGGACTTTCCAAGGGTAAAGGTTTTCAGGGCGTTGTGAAACGTCATGGTTTCGGCGGCGTAGGCGATGCCACGCATGGCCAGCATAACCGTTTGAGGGCGCCAGGTTCTATGGGCGCTTCTTCTTACCCTTCACGCGTGTTCAAGGGTATGCGTATGGCAGGCCAGATGGGCAATGCCAAGGTTAAGGTAATCAACCTCCAGATTTTGAAAATCGTCAAGGAAAAGAATTTGTTAGTAGTAAAAGGTTCCGTACCCGGAGCAAATGGATCTTATATAATTATAGAGAGATGGAGCTAAAAGTATATAAAACAGACGGCAGCGAAGCTGCAAGAACGGTCACATTGAACGACCGTGTCTTCAATGTAGAACCAAACGATCACGCTATTTGGCTTGATGTGAAACAATATTTGGCTAACCAGAGACAAGGTACCCATAATACCCTTGAGCGTTCCACAGTTTCAGGCAGCACGCGCAAGCTGAAAAGACAGAAGGGTACCGGCGGCGCACGTGCCGGCAGCATCAAGAGCCCGACTATCAGAGGCGGTGCCACCGTGTTCGGCCCCCATCCGAGAGACTACTCTTTCAAACTCAACAAAAAGCTGAAAAGACTGGCTCGTTTCTCTGCACTTACCTACAAACAGAGAGAAGGAAACATTACCATCGTGGAGGATTTCAGTTTCGACACTCCTAAGACGAAAGCCTACAAGGCCGTGCTCAAGAACCTGAACCTCGAAGGTCAAAAGACCCTCCTGCTTCTCCCCGAATCCAACCAAAACGTCTTCCTTTCCGCCCGCAATCTCCCGAAAACGAAGGTCATGCGCGCCAGTGAAGCCAATACTTACCACGTGCTGAACGCCAAACATCTCATCATCTGCGAGAGCAGCCTGCCCGAGCTCGACAAAATGTTAGGCGAATAATTACAAATCCTTTAAAAGAGAAGAAAATGAGCATCATTATAAAACCCATCATCAGCGAGAAAATGACGCAGACGGCCGAGAAATACAACCGTTATGGTTTCATGGTGACCCGTGAGGCAACCAAGCCCGAAATCAAACGCGAGGTTGAGGCAGTCTATGGTGTAAAAGTTGTCCGCATTAACACTTTGATCCAGCGCGGAAAAGTCACGAACCGAAATACAAAAGCCGGCGTCATAACAGGTCAGAAGAACAATTTCAAGAAGGCCTACGTGTTCGTGGATAAGGATCAAAAAATTGATTTTTATAGTAATATTTAAAAAAGATGGCATTAAAGAAGTACAAACCAGTAACGCCGGGTCAGCGCTTCAAAGTAATCAGCGCATTTGATGACATTACCACCAGCAAACCCGAAAAGAGTTTGCTGTGTCCGAAACACAGGACAGGCGGAAGAAACAACAGTGGTAAAATGACGGTCCGCTACCGCGGCGGCGGCCACAAACAGATGTACCGTATCATCGATTTCAAACGCAACAAGGATGGCATTCCTGCAACAGTGAAGACAATCGAATATGACCCGAACCGCTCCGCCCGTATCGCTTTGGTCTTTTATGCAGACGGCGAGAAACGCTACATTGTGGCGCCCCATGGTCTTAAGGTCGGTCAAGTTATCGTTAGCGGATCAGGCGTCTCTCCTGACCTCGGAAACTGCCTCCCCTTAGGTGAAGTTCCTTTCGGTTCCATCATCCACAACATAGAGATGTGTCCCGGCCAAGGCGCCAAGATCGCACGCAGCGCAGGCTCTTACGCCCAACTGATGTCACGAGACGGAAAGTATGCCATCATCAAACTGCCTTCCGGCGAGACCCGTATGATTCTCTGCGCTTGTAAAGCTACCATCGGCATCGTCTCTAACGGCGACCACAGCCTCGAGGTGTCCGGCAAGGCAGGCAGAAACCGCTGGCTCGGCAGACGTCCGCGCAACCGTGGCGTTGTCATGAACCCGGTTGACCACCCGATGGGCGGCGGCGAAGGCCGTGCTTCCGGTGGACATCCACGTACCCGCAAAGGCATTCCTTCCAAGGGCTACAAGACAAGACACCCGAAGAAGAATTCTACGCAGTATATTATCGAAAGAAGAAAGAAATAACCTAAAATCCCCAAACTATGAGTCGTTCATTAAAAAAAGGTCCATATATTCATTACAAACTGGAACAACGTGTGATAGCCGCCCAGGAATCCGGCAAGAAAAGCACGATCAAGACCTGGTCGCGCGCCTCGATGATTTCTCCAGACTTTGTCGGACTGACTATCGCTGTGCATAACGGTAACAAGTTCATTCCTGTTTATGTCACTGAAAATATGGTCGGCCACAAGCTCGGCGAGTTCGCCCCGACACGTATATTCAGAGGCCACGCTGGAAGCAAGGACAAAGGCTCCAGATAACTTAAGCGAGCATTTCTTCAATCTTTCGACTAATTACGATTTTTTTGGATTTTTTTATCAAAGAGAGAACCTCCAAAGGTTCTCTCTTTGTTTAGTTGTTGTTGCATGAATCTTCCAAATTTCCTCCCGCTGTAAGTACCAATGTGTCAAGCCTTACTGGTAACTTACATACGCTCAAATGATTGGATTTCTTTGCAGTTAAAAAAAAATATGTATTTTTGCAGCCTATTTTAAAACAATAAACTATGTCAGAAATTTTAGAAAAAGTACAATCTATCATTGCAGAAAAATTAAGTGTTGACGCTGCTGATGTGACACCAGAGAAGAGTTTCACAAACGACCTTGGTGCAGATTCCCTTGATACGGTAGAACTGATTATGGAATTCGAAAATGTTTTTGGCATCAAGATTCCCGATGAAGAAACCGAAAAAATCACGACAGTGGGCGATGCTGTTGCCTACATCGAAAACAAGCTTTCATCAAAATAGCTTCAGGATTACCTTTTCTACACACTCTCTATAATGAAGCTCAAACGAGTAGTTGTTACCGGCTTGGGTGCTATTACTCCAGTCGGAAATGATGTACCTCATTATTGGCACGCCCTCCTGAACGGAATTTCAGGCGCTGCTAATATAACGCGTTTCAACCCCGAGAAATTCAAAACTAAGTTCGGATGTGAAATCAAGGGCTTCAACGCTTCGGATTATCTAAATCCAAAAGAGATCCAACGGATGGATCCATGTGCTCAATATGCTATGGTTACAGCGATGCAAGCGTTGTCCGACTCGGGTCTCGATCTGGCACTAATGGATAAAACAAGAATAGGAGCCATCTACGGAACAGGCGTAGGCGGCTTCTCTTCTATTATGGAAGGGGCTAACACTTTTTTCGAGAATGGAAACACGCCGCGTTTCAGCCCTTACCTGATTATCAGGGTGCTTTCGGATATGGTCGCCGGATATATTTCGGTCAAGTTCGGCTTGAAAGGTCCTGCTTACGTCACAAGTTCCGCCTGCGCCTCGTCTGGCAACGCTATAGGCGATGCCCTGCGTATGATACAATGTGGCATTGCCGATGTGATGTTTACAGGCGGTACGGAAGCCAGCATTGTAGAGACGGCAATTGGCGGCTTTGATGCTATGCACGCACTGTCGGTCCGAAACGACAATCCCCGGAAAGCCTCACGTCCTTTTGACGTGGAACGTGACGGTTTTGTGATGGGCGAGGGCTCTGCCACACTCATCTTGGAAGAAATGGATCATGCCATCGCCCGCGGCGCCACAATCTATGCGGAACTCGGCAGTGTCGGAATGTCTGCAGACGCCTACCATGCCACTGCCCCCGATCCGAACGGCGGCGGAGCCATCCTTTCGATGGAACAAGCGCTACGTTTCGCCGGTGTAAAACCGCAGGAGGTTGACTATATCAATATGCACGCCACCTCGACACCTCTCGGTGACATTTCGGAATGTGTGGCTATACAGAAGGTTTTCGGCGAACACGCACGCAAGATGACTTTCAACTCCACCAAGTCGATAACAGGTCACCTGCTTGGCGCCAGCGGAGCCATCGAAAGTATTGCCGTCATTCTCTCAATCCGCGACGGCATCATGCACCCGACAATCAATCTGGACCACCTTGATCCGAAATTGCCGCAAGACTGGAATTATGCCGCCAACACTACGGTGAGCCGCGACGTCAATGTAGGCATCACCAATTCTTTCGGTTTCGGCGGACACAATGTTTCCGTACTCTTCAAGAAATTCAAACCGTAACGACTATGGAACATTCGGACAAGGAAATCCGGACCTATTTCCGCAATGTTTTCGGTTTCAGGATAAAACATCCGGATGTCTATAGAACTGCTCTTACGCATAGGTCTGCTGCCAATATAGATGCGTTTTGCGGCAGACTGAACAACGAAAGGCTCGAATACCTCGGTGATGCGGTCTTAAGCGCCGTAGTTGCCGATTTCCTTTTCCATAAATACCCCCTCGAAAATGAGGGCTCGCTGACCAGAATGCGGTCAAAACTTGTTAACCGCAACAGGCTCAACGACCTCGCTTGCAAAATTGGTATTCACGATATGATCCGTATCCATGCCAATGCTGCGGCTGTATATGCAGACGGCAATGCTTTTGAAGCCGTGGTCGGTGCTATCTATTTAGACCAAGGTTTCAAAAACACTTACAATATCCTTATCAACAACATTTTCCTTATTCATCTCGATATTGATGCCATCCATGAGGTTGATGACGATTATAAGAGCCGCATCATGATATGGGCACAGAAAAACAAACATAACGTCCATTTCAGTTCCGAACTTGTGAAAAAAGAACACCAATACCGCTCATGTCTTGCCATTAACGGTGTCCTTTATGCGGAGGGAATGGGCATTTCCGTCAAGAAAGCAGAACAGGCCGCAGCAGAGAAAGCCCTGAACAAGATGCGGGAGTCCCATACCTGAACATAGTGCGTGATATGAAAACGCATTTCTCTGCCAGTATTTCTCTATCACTGAAACGCATTTTCTCGAATGTGGCGTTTTATGTGATGCTCTTCGCACTTGTGCGCTTGTATGGGATAACAAATCCGCCGCTTGAGGTGGGGCATAACTGGCGGCAGGTTACCGGACTTATGGTGGCACGCAACTTTTATGAAACCGATGCCAATATCTTCTATCCGCGCGTTGACGACTGCGGCGACAACGTGGGCATTGTTGCCATGGAGTTCCCCTCCCTCAATTATCTGCACTTTCTTGTATCTGAATTGTTCGGCTTCGACGACTGGTACGGTAGACTTATCAATCTGGCCGTGTCGTCGATAGGAGTGCTTTTCTTTTCCAAATTGTTGAAGATGATTGGCTTTTCCAGAAGAACGGTGTTGCTGTCGGCGCTGTTTCTTCTTTCGTCTGTCTGGTTTTCGTTCTCCCGCAAAATGATGCCCGACACCTATTGTGTTTCGCTTGTGTTCATTGGCATGTACTTTGCGGGCCGTTATCTGCAGCAGGGCGGGCATTATGATTTGTTTCTGTTCATGCTCTTCGCTTCGTTAGCGTCTCTTTCCAAGATTCCGGCAGCAATCTATTTCATATACATCATACCACTGCTTTTTTCACGGACTCTTGACCGCAAGAAACTACGCATAGTTGTAATAGCCTCTGCAATACCTGTCGCCCTGACGATTTTCTGGTATTTCGGATGGAACCATAAGTTGGTTCACGAGTATCACAACTGGTACAATACAGGCGTGCCGTTTCTTTTCGGGTTGGAAGATTGTGCGCGTCATCTTCCGCAGATTCTCCACCGTTTCTGTTTTGACGGCTTTTGCGGCTATATAGGTTTCTTCTTGTTCGTTGCCGGGATGATTCTGATATTCAAGCGTGGTGACCGTAAGATGATGGTATTAGTCCTCTATCCGTTTGCCGTTTTCGTGCTCTATATCATTAAGTCGGGAAGCAGTTTCTACGATCAGAACTACTATATGATACCTTTTGTGCCTGTAATGGCGACGGTTGCGGCATACGCATTGTCTTCTGTCAGGTTAAAATGGGCCGTTCCGTTGTTGACGGCAGCTGTTGTCACCGAAGGCATTGCCAACCAGCATCAGGATTTTATCCTTAAAAAAGAGGATTGTTATCTTCTCAATCTTGAAAAGGAGATGGACAAATGCAGTACAAGGCAGGATCTCATCCTTGTAAATGGTGACGGGAACGGACAGATGCTGTATTTCGC
Organism: Oscillospiraceae bacterium; assembly: GCA_963620035.1. GTDB lineage: Bacteria > Bacteroidota > Bacteroidia > Bacteroidales > WCHB1-69 > F23-D06. The sequence continues at coordinate 87,271 of CAVEXN010000006.1, forward strand.
CCACAGGAAAGGATGGTCGTGCCGTGGCGGTGAGATTGCGGAAAAACTTCGTGTTGTATCAATGGAAAACAGGAACTCGAAAGTACGTTGTTATGTCGTGCTCGACAAGCATAAACCTTCTGTCCCCTCGTTTGACTTGCCAGTGGTATATGAAGACGAGGATTTTGTCGTCTATGCTTGTTTGTCGGAAATTGAGAATATGGACTTCTCAAAATGCTTGCGGGCATAGTCCAGGGTCACAGACATCTTGCGGCGGTTCATACTGGGAAAATCGTACATGGCATCGGTCATGATCTTCTCAACGATGGCTCTCAGGCCGCGTGCGCCTAGTTTCAGCTCAATGGCTTTCTGAACCATATAGTCCAACGCTTCGTCATCAAAAACAAGGTTTATGCCGTCCATCTTGAAAAGTTTCATATACTGCTTCACCAAAGCGTTTTTTGGCAAGGTGAGGATTCGTTTCAAGGCCGGGGCGTCGAGCGGATCCAACGAAGTGATGACGGGGAAGCGTCCGCACAATTCCGGAATCAGTCCGAATTGCTTGACATCTTGAGCCGAAACATACTTCAGCATGTTCGACTTGTCAATAGTACGGTTCTTCTTGTTGTAGCCGATGGCATTGGTGTTCATACGTTCGCTGATGATCTGTGACAGATTGTTGAACGCACCGCTGGCGATGAAAAGGATATTCTGGGTGTTGATGTGAATAAATTCCTGTTCGGGATGCTTCCTCCCTCCTTTTGGCGGTACATTCACTACAGACCCCTCCAGCAGTTTGAGCAGCGACTGTTGTACGCCCTCTCCGGAGACATCACGGGTGATTGAGGGATTGTCGGCGCCTTTGCGGGCAATCTTGTCAATTTCGTCGATGAAGACGATGCCCCGTTCTGCGCTTGGGACATCGTAGTCGGCAGCCTGCAGCAAACGGGTAAGGATACTTTCAACGTCTTCGCCCACATAGCCGGCCTCGGTAAAGACCGTTGCGTCAGCAATGCAAAACGGCACGTCCAGCAATTTGGCTATCGTTCTGGCCAACAGTGTCTTCCCTGTTCCCGTATCGCCAATCATCAAGATGTTCGATTTCTCAATTTCCACCTCCTTGTCGTCGGAGGACGTTTCCTGAAGCAGGCGTTTGTAGTGGTTATAGACGGCCACGGCGATAACCTTCTTGGCCTCGTCCTGACCTATGACATACTCGTCAAGTTTGGCCTTGATCTCGTGTGGCTTGAGCAGGTTGACTTTCAGAGAGGCAAGCGTCTCTTTCTTCTCACGCACCTCTTTGTCACGCATAATGATGTTGATGGAATCGACGCATTGTGTACAAATCGTACCCGACAAACCACTTATCAGGAACTCGTTTTCAGGGACGGAGCGTCCGCAGAAACTACATATTCTGTCGTTGTGTTTGTACTTGGCCATAAACTATTGGCGCTCTTTTGAGAGTATCTGGTCAATCAGTCCGTACTCTTTGGCTTCGGCTGCAATCATCCAATGGTCGCGGTCGCAGTCTTTCCAAACCTGTTCAAAATCTTTCCCGGTATGTTCAGCTATTATATCGTACAATTCCCTTTTGATCTTCATAATCTCCTGGGCCTCGATTTCGATGTCAGAAGCCTGTCCTTGTGTTCCGCCCATAGGTTGATGAATCATCACGCGGGAGTGGGGCAGCGCAAAACGTTTGCCTTTGGCTCCGGCACAGAGGATTACGGCAGCCATGGAAGCGGCCATGCCTGTGCAGATCGTGGAAACATCTGGTTTGATGTACTGGATGGTGTCATAGATGCCGAGACCCGAATAAACTTGTCCCCCGGGACTGTTCAGGTAAATCTGGATGTCTCTGTCTGGATCTTGAGATTCAAGAAAGAGGAGCTGCGCCTGAATGATGTTTGCGACATCATCATCAATAGGCACGCCGAGGAAGATGATGCGTTCTTTCATCAGACGCGAGAACACATCCAACTGGGTGATGTTCATCGGACGCTCTTCAATGATGTAGGGCGTGATGTAGTTGCGTGTCATCGAGACATAATTGTCCATCTTCATGCTGCTGATGCCACACTGCTTCATCGCATACTTTCTGAATTCATCGTTTATCATCATGTGTGCGGTTATTCTTGTTCTGTGGTTTTCTTTGTTTTCTTTGCAGCCGTCTTTTTGGGCTTTTCTACAGTTTCTTTCGAGTTCTCTTCTGATTGTTCTTCAGATTTTGCAGCGGATTTTCTGGAAGCGCTTTTCTTGGGGGCGGCCTCTTCCTCTTTAGACTCGGCTTTTTTGTCTCGTCCGACAAGCATATCGACAAACATGTCAATGTTGCCCTCTTTTGTCTTCAGATTCAGTTTCGAGCGGAGCACCTTGACCAATTTTGCATCATAGAGTTGGTCATACACATTCTTGAGGTTCTCTTTGTTTTCCATCGCTTGTTTCACAAGCGCTTCAATTCTGGGCGCTACGTCTTCAGCGTTGAAGTTCGCAAAATAGTTGTTGATGAAATACTGGCGGAAATAATCTTTCACCTCTTCGGCATTGACGCGCACATCTTCGCCCGCAACCAGTTTTTCCTCGATGATTTGCCACTTGAACGACTTCCTGATGTCGTCATATTGCTCGTTGAGTTTCTCTTCCGTCATATCTTTCTGTACGAGACGGACATAGCGTTTGATGAAATCATCGGGCAATTCAATTGCCACGTTGTTCACGAGCATTTCGACAGCATCATTCATGAACTTGCGGTCTATTTCTTGTGCATATTGCTGTTGGAATACAGAAATCACCTTGTCTTTCAGTTGTTGCTCGGTAGTCACGGTGCCATCCGGGAAGGCTTTCTTGAAGAACTCTTCGTTGATTACGGCAAGTTCAATTCGTCCGATGTGGCTTATGGTCAATTCGTACGTGTAGTCGTTGCCCTCCTCAAGGTCTTTGGCGTCGATGCGGAGGAAATGGGCAAGGGCATAGTTGTTGTTGAAAGCCTGTCTCAAGGAAAGCGTCACCGTGTCGCCGATTTTCTTTCCCGCAAACCCTTTGCGGGCGTCCGGGGTGAGCTGTTCAAGTGCGATATAGCTCACTTTGTCTTCCCCATATTTGACGGAAACATTGTCGTCGTCTTCAATCGTTTCCGGCTCGGAGTAATTGCCGTGGCGTTTGCGGAGATTGTCGATGTATTTCTTGCATTCTTCGTCAGACGGAATCATCTTGAAGTCAATGACCTCGGGCAATTTTGCATAATCGATGTTCACCTCGGGGGCCAGTGCGTATTCATAGACGAACTCAAAGTTGTCGGCGGAATCGAAGTCGGCTTTCGTCTTGCCCTCTACAGGGAGAGGCTCGAAGATGTATTTGACGTTGTTGTCTTTCATGAATTTGTCCATGCTTTCATTGACAAGTCTGTCGATTTCCTGAACAAGAAGGGATTTCTCATACATTTTCTTCACAATTCCCATCGGGGCGTTGCCGGGGCGGAAGCCTGGAATCTGCACGCTCCGTCTCTGTTTTCTCAGGGCAGCCTCAAGACTGGCTGCATAGTCTTCCTTGTTGATTTCAAACGTCACTTCCTGCACCTGGCCAGGAACATTCTCATGCTTAATATTCATACTGAAGCTATATAATTATTCATAATAAAAGACATACAGCACCACCGGTGTTGCATGTCTCTGAATTTCCGTCAAAGTGTTGCGTTACTCTTGGGTTTGCGTATCGCTGTCATTTTGGGTCTGCTCTGTTTGGTAATTGTTGGCGTTCAGTGATTTAACTTCGCTCTTTGACATAAAAGCACATACGAAACAGAGAACCATAATGAACGTGGCAATTCCCCAGGTCGCCTTTTCGAGGACGTCAGCCGTTTTGCGCACGCCCATTATCTGGTTTGACGAGGCGAAATTGGATGCGAGGCCGCCGCCTTTAGAGTTTTGGATTAAAATCACAAAAGCCAGCACTACGCAGGCCAGAATGATCAATATGACACAAAGTGTAAACATCGTTTTTAAATTACTGTTTTAATACTAAGTTTTAATTCTTTTCGTCTTGAATGTCCTGCTCTTTCTGCAGTTTTTCAATTTGGGCTGCAAAGTAACGATTTTTTTCCGGAAAATGCAACTTTAAAATTTCGTACATCTGCACGGCCTTGCTTGAGCACCCCTGCTCTGCATAAATTCTTGCCAATGTTTCACTTACGATGTTCGGATCCTCTTCAAGACTGTCGGCTCCGTAATTGGCTTCCGCATCGTGCGTTTCTGGTGAATAGATGATTTTAGGAGCGTCTTTAGAGAATTTTTCAATCAGCTGGTCGATCAGTTCCTGCCGTTGGTTGTGGTTTTCTGCGGGATGCCGCACGAAAACCGGCTGTGTTCCGGGCTGTTTTGGCTCTTTGGGCACTGCCGTCAGCAACACGTTCATTCGAGGCCGTTCTGTATGCACTACAGGCTCGAACTCTGCTGAAAACCGATAGAAGCGGTGAATGTCTGACAACGTAAGCAACATTCTGTTGCGGTTATGCGACAATGTTCTGGGCGACAATAGTTTAAGGCAGAAGAAACTGACCATCGATGAGGCAGGGTACTTCTTCTGCAAGTCGAGCAGCGTCTGTTTCGCCTCCTCTTTGTCTTTGACGTTCACAAAATCGTTGAAAAATATCCTATTCATTGCTATAGACCAAGCGGGGCGCAAAGATACAAAAAATCGTCCATGATGCCGTGCCACTTACCAATTGACGAAGGCTTTGTTGAATATGTCGTCTGTCAACGCTTCGTTGATTTCTTCGACAAGCGTATTTTCCACGCTGCTCAAGTTCCTGGTACTCGAGTAGTCGGCATAGCGCGAGAAAGTCTGCTCAAAGTTCTGAGACTCGTCGAACTTGTTGGTGAAGCGCACCTTGACGGTTACCGTGAGCCTGTTCATGGCCGGCGTGTCGTTGCCCTGAATGGCGACAGGTGAAACGGAATAGCCGGTAATTTCGCCCTCAATGGCATAGTCACCTTGCCCACTGACGATGGTCAAGGGGGTTTGCCCTTGTATCTTGTCCTTTAGTGCGGTGGTGAACGACTGGCTCAATGAGGGGTTCACGAGCGAGGCGTTGTTGCGAAACGTCGTGATCTCTACCGTTTTGGCTCTCGGGTCTATCGTGCCGCCCGTCAATGAAATAGACATCCTGCATCCGGACGCACACAACAGCAGAACAGTGCAGAGCAGAGCAGGCCGCAATAATGTCCTACAGTCCATATTCCTTGATTTTCCTGTAAAGTGTCCTTTCCGATATGCGCAGCTCCTCGGCGGCCAGCTTCCGGTTCTGATGGTTCCGTTCAAGCGCCTTTGATATGGCGTTTTTTTCGGTGTTCTCCATAGAAAGGTCTCCCTCTTCTATGACGATTGTGTTGTCGTAATGGGGCTCGTCATCGTTTTTTTTCTGGGCGACAGGAGGGTGGGTTATTTCATAGTCCAGTTCATTGTCTTCAAGCGGATAGTCTTTCAGTTGTACCGGATTCGAGTGGACGGCCGTGCCGTTGAGGATCTGGTTCACCGTTGTTTTGAGTTCAGAAATCTCCCTTTGCAGTTCGCCGATGAATTTGAAGAGTATTTCCCTTTGGAACTGTTCGTTGCTCTCGCTTTCAGGCCGGAGCACGGCAGGCAGGTTCGATCCTGTGGGCGAGACAAGATAGGGTTTGAGTGTTTCGGCGTCAATGAGCCGGTTTTTCTCAATGAGCGAAATCTGTTCCGTCACATGCTTCAGTTGCCGTATGTTGCCGGGCCAGCGGTATTTCTTCAGGGCATCGATGGCATCTTCCGTCAGCGTGATGGCGGGAGAGTGGTATTTGGCAGAAAAGTCGCTTGAGAATTTCACGAAAAGAGGGTAGATGTCGTCCTGACGTTCGCGCAGGGGCGGCAAGTGTATCGCGACGGAATTGAGACGGTAGTAAAGGTCCTCCCGGAACTTGCCCTTGGCAATGCGCTCTGCCACGTTCACATTGGTGGCGGCAACCACCCTGACGTCCGTTTTCATGACCTTTGAAGAGCCTACGCGTATGTATTCGCCGTTTTCAAGCACACGCAGCAGACGTACTTGGGTGGATAAAGGCAGGTCGGCCACCTCGTCCAGAAAGATGGTGCCGCCGTCGGCAACCTCAAAATAGCCTTTTCGCATCTCAACCGCCCCGGTGAAAGCGCCCTTTTCGTGACCGAAAAGTTCAGAGTCTATTGTCCCTTCCGGGATAGCCCCACAGTTCACGGCGATGTATTTGCCTTGCCGGCGCGCACTGTTCTCGTGTATGATTTTCGGGAAATTCTCTTTCCCAACGCCGCTTTCGCCCGTTATCAAGACGGAAAGGTCCGTTGCGGCCACTTGCACGGCAATGTCTATCGCTCTTTCCAAAGCCGGGTCGAAACCGATAATGCCAAAGCGGCGTTTGATTGCATCAAAATTTGCCACCATAGAAATGTCATTAGTCGGGTGCAAAGATAGCATTTTTTGCACGACGGCCATTTGCCATGGGAAAAGGAAAATGCTACTCCCGTTCCCGGTAAGTCTGAAGCAGTCCGCGGATTTCTTCTGGTGTTTTTGCCTGCATCAGCCCCATACGTACGCTCTTGAAGTTGCGGAGTCCTTTGAAATAACCGGCGTAAAAGGCGCGCATTTCCAGAACCGCCCGTCGCTCGCCTTTCTCCGCGGCCATCATGGACAGATGCCGCAACGCCGTTCCCATGCGTTCCTGATAGGAGGGCACCGTTGGTTCCAAGTTCGCCAAACTCTCCTTTATTGCTTTGAAAATCCAAGGGTTGCCTATTGCCGCACGACCGATCATGACGGCATCGACACCATATCTGTCGCGGCAGAGGAGCGCCTTGCCGGCAGAATCGATGTCGCCGTTCCCGATGACGGGGATTTTCATCCTGGGGTTGCGCTTCACGGCTTCAATCAGAGACCAGTCGGCCTCGCCGCTGTACATCTGTGCCCGGGTGCGCCCATGGATGGCTATCGCCTCAATGCCAATGTCCTGGAGCCTTTCGGCTACTTCAACAATGGGCTTGTCGGAACTGTCCCAGCCCAGCCGGGTCTTTACCGTCACGGGGATGTCAACCGCCTTGACGACAGCAGCGGTCAATGCCACCATCCGCGGCACATCCCTCAGGATGGCGGAGCCGGCGCCTTTGTTGACCACTTTACGTACGGGGCAGCCCCAGTTGATGTCTATGAAATCGGGGCTGTCGGCGGCGGCAATCCGTGCGGCGGCGACAAGAGACTCTTCATTGTGCCCGAAAATCTGTATTCCTATCGGACGTTCCGTCTCTGCGAACTGCATTTTCTTCAGACTTTTGTCCACTTCTCTGGAGAGCGCGTCGGAAGAGATGAACTCGGAAATGAGCACATCCGCACCCATCTCTTTGCAAATCATACGGAATGACTGGTCTGTCACGCCCTCCATCGGCGCAAGATAGATGGGGAAAGGGTATTGCTTAAGAAAATCCTTAATGTGCATGGCAAAAAAAGCGCAAAGATATTTTTTTTACTTTTGCACCCAATGAAAAAACAATGGGAAGAACATTAAATTCTCTAAATATTATGAAAAAATGTATCTTTTTACTCTCGTTCTTTGTAGCCGCATTGACAGTTTCGGCACAGGAAGTGAACACATCGATGATTGACTTTGCCAAAACACAGATTCCCGGATATCTCGTCAATATCCCGAATGCCACTATCGAATTGGCGGATGGGGCTTTCCGCAATATAATGGAAAACCGCTACGGACTCAAGGCTTCCAAAGAGAGCGGATTTAGGGCTTATCTGAACCAGGGTTTCCAGCCTTTCGGGTCCGAGAACTTCGACATCTACTACACGGTGACCGAATTCGGCAAGAAAAAGAGCAAGACCACGCAACTTGTGTTGATCGTCTGCACGGGCAACATGAACGCCGTTACGCCAGCAAACAAACCCGAAACAGATCAGGCAATCAAAACATTCTTGGCACAATTCGCCCCGAAAGTGCAAGCCTACGGACAACAGCTGAAAGCCGAACAACTGAAAGAGCAAATCACCAAACTCGAGGCGTCAAAGGCTTCGGTCGAGAAAGAGCAGGAAAAGACCGCAAAACAGATCGAGAAGCTGAACCAGAGCCTTAACGAGATGGCCAAGAAAAAAGCTGATTTCGAAAATCAGATTTCAAAACTTCAATCTGAACTGAAAGATATAGAGAAAAACTTGCAGTAAGGAAAAGAACGAAATACAATACCTTGCATTCACGGCCGTTGCAAAACGAGGCGATAAGAGACTGTCGCAAGCCGCTTGTTCCCTGACGGATTTGCTTTCATTGCCTATCCTTATGTGCCGGATTGGACCTGTTGAGGACAACATGACTTTGACGAAACGACATTCCTTTCTTTTGGGTCGATATTTTTATCGGACCGCAAAAATTCTAAAATAACGTTTTCTGTTCAGAATGTTGAAGAAAAAAATGATGATTGGTATTCCAAATATGCCGTAAAGCCACCATACGATCGGAAAAGGAGACAAGTGAAACAGTACGATAATGGCAACAGCGATATCGTATGCCATTGTGATAAAAAGTGGGATGCTGTCAATGGTGTCGTATTCGATTTTGGAGAAATGCCCCTCCACCCTACAATGCTTCGTTCCGGAATAGCAAAAGTTTTTTATCGAGATGTCAAACTCATCACAATCCAAAGAAAGCGTCAAAGGGTGTAAACGAGAGGTTCTTCCGGCAAAATCCCCGTTGATATAAACGTCAAAAGGACGCAGGGGAAGCAACTTCTTTTGGGTAATGACAATGGTTCTCATAGGAATTAATTACTTGATTCGTTACAATCTTCACATTCGCGTGCGGCTGCCATGGAAAACATTATCATGAAAAACAGTGATTTCTGATTCTCATCATCCCCATATTTTCTTATTTTCTTGACGAGTTCGTTTCTTGTTTTTAGTCCCATTATTGTCCTAAACGTTTTGATAAAACGCAGTAAGTCAGGGGGTGCCTCAATGAAACCC
>CAVEXN010000007.1:0-85485 GCA_963620035.1 Oscillospiraceae bacterium
TAGGTCGTCGCCCAATGCCACAGAGGGTCTCCTGTCACGGAGACCCTTTTTTTTTTTGCCCGCCGCCATACCTCAAATACCGTTTTAAAACTATCTTTGCAAATCTATTTTTTAAACCTGTCCTAATGAACCCTAAACCTATTCTTGCCCCTTCCCTCCTTTCCGCTGATTTCTCATCCCTCGACAAAGATGTTGAGATGCTTAACCGATCCCAAGCCGATTGGATACACCTCGACATCATGGACGGTATGTTCGTCCCTAATATCTCTTTCGGCATTCCCGTGGTAAAAGCCGTCCGCCGTTTGTCACAAAAGCCGCTCGACACCCACTTGATGATAGAACAACCAGACCGCTATGTCCCCGCTTTCAAGGAGGCAGGTGCTGATTTGCTTACAGTTCATTATGAAGCATGTACTCATCTCCATCGTACTGTTTCGTACATCAAGAATTACGATATGCTTGCCGGTGTTGCCCTTAATCCTCACACCCCTGCAGGATTGCTCGAGGATGTTATAAATGATGTGGATCTGGTTCTTGTCATGTCTGTTAATCCCGGTTTTGGAGGCCAAAAATTTATTGAACAGTCTCTCCCTAAAATCTCCCGTCTCCGAGATTTGATAATACGTTCCGGCTCTAAGGCCTTGATTGAGGTCGATGGCGGCGTATGCCAAGACAATGTTGCGAAGATCGTTGCAGCCGGTGCCGATGCTGTAGTCGCCGGCAGTGCAGTTTTTGGTGCCCAAGATCCTCTTTTGGCAATTTCGACGCTTAAGGATGCATAGTAAACCCCATTGTCAACCCATTTTTTTTATACACCGCATTAACCGTATCCAATTATGTCACTTGAACGCAAAGGAACATCTTACAGCATGTTTGTCATCGGAGCACTTTTTTTTGTCTTCGGCTTTATTACATGGTTGAATAATATTCTCATCCCTTATATGAGGATGGCGTGCGAGTTGCAAACACAAGTGCAAGGATATCTTGTCACTTTTGCATTCTATATTGCCTATTTCTTCATGGCGATACCCTCTTCTTTTATTCTGAAGAAAACCGGTTACGGCAATGGTATGGCGCTTGGTTTGGTTGTCATTGCTGTGGGATGTATGACTTTCATACCTGGCGCAATGCTTCGGAGTTATCCGGTTTTCCTTGCGGGACTCTTTCTGCAAGGCAGTGGTCTATCGCTGCTCCAAACCGCCGCCAACCCTTACGTTACCATTGTCGGACCGGTCGAGACGGCGGCTCGCCGAATGAGCATTATGGGTATATGCAATAAGGTGGCTGGAATGACGGGCATTTTGCTGCTCTATAACGCTCTTTTCAGCGGCAAGGAAGTACTTATCCAAGATATATCCAACGCTTCAGACCCACTGGTGAAAGAGCAATTGTTGCAAGAACTTTCTGATGGTGTAGTGCTTCCGTATATTGTCATAACTGCCGTTCTGGTGGCGTTGGTGCTGTTTGTCAAGGCCGCACGTCTTCCCGAAATCGCAAAAAACGAGAGTCAGGACGAACAAAAAGGCTTTGCCGGTATTTTTCATTATCCCTATCTGCTGATGGGCGCTTTTGCCATTTTCTTCTATGTCGGAGCAGAGGTCATAGCCATCGATACGCTCATCGGTTATGGTGATTATTATGGTATCCCGACATCCGTTTCGCATTATTTTGGTGTTTATGCTTTGCTGGCACTGCTGGCCGGTTATGTTGTCGGCATCTTTACGGTGCCTCGCGTCCTCTCTCAAAGGCAGGCCCTTATTGTGCAGCTCTTTCTGGCTATTGCCTTGGTTGTTGTGGCATTGTGTACGAGCGGCTTGGCTTCTGTTACGGCCGTCATCTGCCTCAGTTTCGCACATGCTATTATGTGGCCTGCAATATGGCCGCTGGCCATCCATGATTTAGGCAACTATACAGAATTCGGTTCCGCACTGCTGGTTCGCGGAATTGTCGGCGGTGCCCTGTTGCCGCTTCTGTATGGCAAAATTGCGGATGTGTCCTCGCCGCACACCGCCTATGCGCTTCTGTTCGTGTCGTATGTGTATATCCTGTTTTTCGCTATTGTAGGCTATAAAATCAAACACAAAGGTCAGCCTCAGGAATGATGCAGTCTGTGACCGCCTCACCGATGTGCCGCAGCAAGGTGAAGTTGATACCCGTCTGCCGGTTTTTCTTGTCATGCTTCATATAGGGTTTTAAATGCGACAGCAGTTCCGCCGTCAGCGGCGGTATTGTATAGTGGCGGGACACAAGTTTTTCTATTCTTGCATATTCTTCTTTGGACAGAAGTCCTTGCGAAACAGATAATCTGCTCTCATAAACCGTTCCCATCGCCACGGCAATGCCATGCGGCAATTGTTTTCCCTTTGAGTGCCAAAGGCTTTCCATAGCGTGCCCAAACGTGTGCCCGAAGTTCAGTATGTGCCGCTGCCGGCGGTCCATCGGGTCAATGGCTACAATCTGTTGCTTGATGGAGGCACACGTGTCAATCCATTCGGGGCGGATGTCAGCGGCGGATAGTTTCCCCATCCGTTCAAATCCGTTGAACAGTGCGGCGGAATTTGTAAGGGCGTATTTAATCATTTCGCCGAAGCCGCTTTGCAACTCCACAGGTGTCAGTGTTTTCAGCAGTTGTGTGTCGGCGGGCACTATATAATCGGGTTGCCGTATGGTGCCGATACAGTTTTTCACCCCCTCCATATTGACGGCGTTCTTGCCCCCAATGGCAGCGTCGGCCATAGCAAGAAGGGTGGTGGGATAATTGATGCAGCGGATTCCCCGTTTGTAGGTGGCGGCTACAAATCCGCCTAAATCGCAGACCATTCCGCCTCCGAAATTGACAAGAAACAAATCTTTCCCGTAAGATTTCCGCAACAGTTGCTGCCAGATGACGATGACTTGTTCTATGCTTTTGGATGCTTCGCCGGCAGGCACTACGATTTTGTCTGCCTTGAAGTGCATGGACAATGGGTCAAGGAGGTGTGGGTATAAAGTGTTTACGTTATGGTCGGTCAGAACGACAACCTGTTGCGCTCCGCACTGTTGCAGCGTCTGTATCAAGTTCTCAAGCGGTGTCATGGGCTAGCCTTCCATCTCAACGGCTACAAAGTCAGTCTGCACATGCAACGGTGGGTTCAGTTTGCATATTTTAACGCGAACGTTAACGATGGTGGAAAACTTCTTTTTTATAGCCTCTATAATGCGTGCGGCAAGCGTTTCAAGCAGGTGCGCCGGCACGTCCATCACTTTCTGCACGCTATCGTAAACGGCTACATAGTCAACGGTGTCGTCTATGCAGTCTGTGGCAGCGGCGTGCGTCAAGTCACACTCCAATGTCAAATCTACCACGAAGCGGGTGCCTGTGGTGCGCTCCTCTTCAAAACAGCCGTGATGACTGTAGAATCTCATTCCAGAAAGGATAATCGAAGACATGGTGTTGGCGTTTAATCAGCAGATTCTGCACGGTTGTTTGCACGTTTGCGCTCTGTTTCGTCGAGAATGATTTTGCGGAGCCTCAACGACATCGGCGTTATCTCGAGATATTCGTCTTTGGCGATGAACTCCATATACTGTTCCAGCGAATATTTGACGGCTGGCGGAAGTACCATCTTTTCGTCAGAACCGGCAGCTCGCATATTGGACAGTTTCTTGGATTTGCAAACATTGATGACAAGGTCTCCCTGACGGATGTGCTCGCCGATGACCTGCCCGGCATATACCTGTTCGCCCGGCTCAATGAAGAAACGGCCGCGATCTTGCAGTTTGTTCATAGAATAGGCGAATGCTTGTCCTGTTTCCATGGCAATCAGAGAGCCGGCATGACGCCCGGGAATTTCGCCTTTCCAAGGTTCAAAGGAGAGGAAGCGGTGCGAGATGATGGCCTCGCCCTCTGTGGCGGTCAGCAACTGGTTGCTCAAGCCGATGATACCTCGCGACGGGATGTTGAAGGTGAGGTGTACACGGTCGTTCAACGTTTCCATCGATAGCATTTCGCCTTTTTTGCGCGACACGTAGTCGATGACACGGCTTGACATCTCTTCGGGCACCAGTACGGTGAGTTCTTCGATAGGCTCGCATTTCTTGCCGTCTATTTCTTTGATGATGACCTGCGGCTGCCCGACTTGAAGTTCGTAACCCTCGCGTCTCATCGTTTCGATGAGAATGGACAGGTGCAGGATGCCACGTCCGAACACGTTCAGGCGGTCGGGCGAGTCGGTCTCTTCGATGCGCAAGGCCAGATTCTTCTCCAATTCGGCAAAAAGCCGGTCGCGCAGATGGCGTGAGGTCACATATTTGCCCTCTTTCCCGAAGAATGGTGAGTTGTTGATGGTGAACAGCATGCTCATCGTAGGCTCGTCCACTTTGATGGGCGTGAGCCGCTCCGGATTCTCATAGTCAGCCACGGTGTCGCCAATCTCGAAGTCATCGAGCCCTAATACGGCACATATCTCACCGGCTTCAACGGGAACCTTGATTTTTTCTTTGCCAAGCCCTTCAAAAACGTAGAGTTCCTTGACTTTCGATTTCTGTACGGAGCCGTCACGCTTTACCAGCGAAACGTTCTGTCCCCAGGCGATGCTGCCTCTTTTTATGCGCCCCACGGCAATACGCCCTACGTACGAGGAGTAGTCCAGTGACGATATCATCATCTGAAGGGTGCCGGGATCTGCCTTTGGTGCGGGAATGTGTTTTATGATGGTGTCTAACAGGTACGAAATGTCGCTGGTCGGGGTCTTCCAGTCCGCCCCCATCCATCCGTTCTTGGCGGAGCCATAAACGGTCGGGAAGTCGAGCTGGTCGTCGTTGGCGCCCAGATTGAACATCAGTTCAAAAACGGCCTCCTGCGCCAAGTCGGGCTGGCAGTTGGGCTTGTCCACCTTGTTGATGACCACGATGGGTTTCAGCCCGAGTTCTATGGCTTTTTGTGTAACGAAGCGTGTTTGCGGCATAGGGCCTTCAAAAGCGTCCACTACCAGCAGCACGCCGTCGGCCATGTTCAGCACCCGCTCCACCTCGCCGCCGAAGTCGCTGTGCCCCGGGGTGTCTATGACGTTTATCTTTACGCCTTTGTAGCGGACGGAAACATTCTTTGAAAGAATAGTGATGCCTCTTTCCCGCTCAAGGTCGTTGTTGTCAAGTACCAGATCTTGCACTTGCTGGTTTTCTCTGAACAGATGTGACTGGTATAAAATTCGGTCAACTAAAGTGGTTTTGCCATGGTCAACATGTGCAATAATGGCTATGTTTCTGATTTCCTGCATTTTGTAAAATAAAAATTCTGGCAAAAATACAAAAAAAAAGTTTTGCTGTATTGGGATATGTCCCGGACACGGCTGCCGCTCTTTTGCACATTTTAAGACAATGATTATCTTTTTGTACTTTTGCGGCAGTTTTAAAGATTCAGATTTATGAAAATCAAAGAAATCGTTTCCGTTTTGGAACGTCAATTCCCTCTCTGCCTACAAGAAGACTTCGACAATTGCGGCATTCAATGTGGCGATGTGCAGCAAGAAGCGACCGGCGTGCTGGTCTGTTTCGAGTTTTCAACAAAAGTGCTGGACGAGGCTTTGGCAATGAACGCCAACCTCATCATCTCCCACCATCCGCTGATGCTCAAATGCGGCATCTGCAAGATTGAACCTACAAACACCATAGGCTCAATTCTTTGCAAAGCCATGGCTAACCATCTGACACTCTATTCTATGCATACGAATATCGACAGTGCCGAGGGCGGCGGAAACGATGCGTTTGCCGAAAGGCTTGGACTCTGTGACACCTCTGTACTGATGCCCGCAAACGGACAGTTCCGCAAAGTTGTGACATTTGTTCCGCAAAGCCATACCGACCGACTGAAAAACGCTTTGGCAGAAATAGGTTGCGGATTTCAAGGGCATTACGACCGCTGCAGTTACCGGATGCAAGGCACCGGCAGTTTCCGCCCACTGCCAGACGCAACCCCTTATATCGGCGAAACACTCCGCGAGGAGGAGGTCGCAGAAGACCGGCTGGAGATGTTATTCCCCGCCAGCCTCCAGAAAAAAGTCATCGCTGCAATTTATGACACGCATCCATACGAGGAGCCCGCTTTCGACATATTCAAGTTGGAAAATCCGGACCGAAGAAACGGACTCGGGCGTGTAGGACATTTGCCAAAGCCTATGAACGCAGCTGACTTCTTGCAATATGTGAAAGAGAAAATGAACCTCAAAGTTGTTCGCTGGTATGGAGCATCAGAGAAACCCATACGGAAAGTGGCGGTTTGCGGCGGCGGTGGGGCTTCGTTCATCGAACAGGCAGCAGCCACCGGTGCCGACGCGTACGTCACCGGCGATGTCAAATACCACGACTTTTTCCGCGCCAACGGCAAGATGCTCATAGCCGACATCGGGCACTATGAAGGAGAGCACTTCATCAAAGAAATTATATTCAAAGCATTAAAAGAAAATTTTAGTACCTTTGCCGTCGCCATTTCCAAATTGGACATTTTAGAGATACAGTACATATAACTATTTGATAAATAAGTAATTGTAATAATATGCCAACAAAAAAAGCTGTGCCGGTTGATGCATCTGAAAACGTAGAAAATACCCCTACGGTTACCATTCTTGAAGAAGAAGTTACGATTGAAAAAACGTCTGACGGTGTAATAGAGGTGAAAAAGCATGAAGTGGCACAAGGTCATTCTGAAGAGATTTCTATCGAACAGAAGCTTCTTTCCTTGTATAATCTTCAGCAAATCTGTACAAAGATTGATGACATCCGGATGATTCGCGGAGAGCTTCCAGAGGAAATCCGAGACAACGAGGACGAATGTGAGGGAAAACGCACGCGCATCCGAAAATTTGAGGATGAAATCGACAATCTCAAGTTAAAGATTACAGCCGAAAACACGAAAAAAGAGGAAGCGGCAGCCTCCATCAAGAAGTATGAAGAGCAGCAGAACAACGTTCGCAACAACCGCGAGTACGAAACGCTCAGCAAGGAGATAGAATACCAGAACCTTGAGATGCAGGTTTCAGACAAGCACAAAGCCAAATATGAGGCTGAAATCGCCGACAAAGAAAAAGCCATAGCCGACACCAAAGCCAAACTCGAAGAGTTGGAAGAGATTCTCGGGCAGAAAAAGTCAGAACTCGAGGTCATCGTGGCCGACACTGAAATAGAAGAGCGGGAACTGCTCGAGAAAGCCGAAGCACTGAAATCTAAAGTTGACCAACGTTTGCTGAATGCCTTTGAAAGAATACGGAAGAGTGCGCACAACGGTCTGGCCATTGTGAAAATCGAGCGCGATGCATGCGGCGGATGTTTCAGTAAGATTCCGCCCCAACGTCAGCTGGACATCGCCTTACACAAGAAAATCATCGTATGCGAAGCCTGCGGCCGTATTTTCATTGACGATAAATTAGTCAACAGCCAGCATGAGTATGTTTCAGCCGAATAAAAACGGCTTATTGATAAAAGGGAAGCCCCGCCATTGGCGGGGCTTCCCTTTTATTGTGTTTATTGTATTGAAACAATCTTAACATTTTTTTTGCCAGACGGAAGCACAACCTCAAAACTGTCGCCCTTCCTTCTCCCCATCATTGATTTTGCCAGCGGTGAAGTGAAAGGGATTTTCTGCCGATTGCCGTTCGCCTCATCCACTCCGGTGACCTGGACACTCATCTCCACGCCATCCATCTCCATAGTGACTGTCGTCCCGAAAGCAATCTCGGGATTTTTAGACTTCTTGGGCACATTCACCACCTGCGCACACTTGATTCGGTTTTCCAACAACTCGAGTTTAGCGTTGATAAAATTGCGCATGACCCTGACATCAGCCTCCTGTCCGCTTTCTTTGATGCCGTCGCGTTCATCCAACAATGCCTTCCGTTCAGCGATTAGCAGATTAAGGCCTTCTGGCGTAACATAATTGGCCACGCCTGACGGAAGATATGCCCTCGGCGGCACCATGGGCACCTCCTCCTGATCGCCCTCTTTGACAAACCCCCTGCTCATATCTCCCCAATCTACATAAACTTCCGCCTCAACAAGTCGCACAGAGAAAGATATGCGGTAGAGGCGGAATCCCAAAAGTATTTTTGCTTCAACGTCTCGAGTTTGTCAAAAGCCTCATTCATATTGGAGCACTGGTTCAGTTGTTGAATGGCCGCGCTGAACTCCTCGCCGCGGTTGTTGAACAGTTCCTTGATAAAGGTGAATTTCTCATTTATAGAGATTGCTTTTGTCAAATCTCCCACCTTGGCATGCTGGTACTGAAATCCGAGCGAGCGGTCTTCTTTGCGCTCCATGAAAAGGTCGTTGAGCGAGCGTGGCTTGGCTGATTGTTCCGGGCGCTCTGCGGGCTGTTCTGCCTTTTTGGCCTCGAATCGTTGTGGCACAAACTGGAGCAAGTCGTCTTCGTCATCGGCCATCAGCGGCTCGGGGGTTATCAATTCATCGGGCTTGGCCGGTGCCTTAGGCGGTTCAGGGCGGTACGAATGCGAGAACAATTCTGCCACATCGTCCTGTTCTGCTCCGAAGTCCAACTCCGGCGTCGGCTCCGGCTTTGCTTTAGTCCGGTCATCATTCATCCCGGCTTCCGGCAGATTTGCGGGCTCGGGCTGTTCCTTCCGCATCTCGGCTTCCGGTGCTGATTCGACCTCAACTACCGTTGTTTTGTCTTTTTCTTCTTCATAATTGCTCGAAGCATCTTGATTGTCTTTAGGTTTTGCATTGTCCCTTGCCATATTCTCCTCAGACTCCGGATGTTGTTCCTCCACCAGTTTTGAGGCATCGGCAGATTCCGGGATTGAATGCGTGTAAGAATCGTGTTCAGTATCGAAGAAGAGGTCGACATCATCGTCAATACCTTGAAAAACGTCATAACTAATCTGTTCAGGTTGCTGTTTTGCAACCTGCTGTACTTTATTTTCTTCAACCTCTATCGTTTGCATCGCAACATAGAGTTCTCTGATCCTGCCGAGAATGATGTCCTTTTCCAACAAAGGCATCCCGCATGGATCTTTTAATATAACATATAGATTATCAATTGCTTCATTGATCTGTTTGAAAGAATTTTTCATTTTATGAGAATTTAAGGTTCTTTTAGAACATAAATAGTTTTACCTTTGCCGCCAAAAAGAGGACAAAAATACAAAATTCTTTTATCGGCGTGCTGAAATGTTTTTAGAAAATCAATCGAGCAAGAGCAGCAAAAAAGGGTGGATTGAAGTCATTTGCGGGTCAATGTTTTCAGGGAAAACGGAGGAATTGCTCCGTAGGATCCGACGTGCCGAGTTTGCCCGCCAGAACATAGAATTGTTCAAGCCTGCCATCGATATGCGCTATGACGAGACGGAGGTGGTTTCGCACAATGACAATTCGCGGGTCTCCACACCCGTCCACAACTCGTCAGAGATTTTGCTCTATGTCAATATGGAAACGGTAGAGGTTGTAGCCATCGATGAGGTGCAATTCTTCGATGACGGGATTGTCGATGTCTGCACAACGCTTGCCAACGCCGGCATCAGGGTCGTTGTCAGCGGACTGGATATGGACTATATGGGCAATCCTTTCGGACCCATGCCCAAACTGATGGCCGTAGCCGAATATGTGAGCAAGCAGCATGCCATCTGCGTCCGTTGCGGCAACCTGGCCCACCATTCGCACAGAATTGTCGCATCCAATGAGCAACTGCTGCTCGGCGAGAAAGAGTCGTACGAGCCTTTGTGCCGGCGCTGTTTCAATGAGGCGTTAAAAAAAGTTTAGACAACCGGTCTATGGATGTTTGTTTTCGCTATCGTCATTCTCAATTATAAACTAAAACTCAGAACTATGAATTTGATAGACAGTATCAAAGCAAAGGCTGTAGAAGCCCACAAGACTATCGTGTTGGCTGAAGGCGAAGAGGAAAGAACGCTGAAGGCCGCAGACATCATCCTAGAGAAAGGCTATGCCGGCCTCATCCTGTTAGGAAACAAAGCTGAAATTGCGGAAAAGGCCGCATCTTTCGGGCTGAAGAACATCGACAAGGCAGAAATCATCGACCCGAAGGACAACCCTCACAAGGAGCAATATGCCGAGATGCTCTGCGAAATCAGGAAGAAAAAAGGCATGACCATAGAGGAAGCGCGTGCGTTGGTCGAAGATCCTCTTTACCTTGGCACATTGCTTATCAAAAACGGAGATGCAGACGGCGAGGTCACGGGTGCGCAACATGCCACGGGAGATGTTTTGCGTCCCGCATTCCAGATCATCAAAACCATGCCCGGCATATCCGTGGTGTCTGGAGCATTTATTATGTGCTTCCCCGACAAGAAATGGGGAGACGACGGCATTATGGTGTTTGCCGATTGTGCAGCCGACCCCAACACCGACGAAGACAAACTCGCCCAGATAGCTGTAGTTACGGCTCAGACTGCCCGCACCATTGCCGGCATCGAGCCGCGCGTGGCTATGCTGAGTTTCTCCACCAAAGGCTCTGCCAAGCATGAGTTAGTGGACAAGGTCGTCAACGCCACCCGCAAAGCCAAGGAAATGGCTCCCGATCTCCTGATTGACGGCGACTTGCAGGCCGATGCCGCTATCATCCCTGAGGTGGCCGCAAAGAAAGCGCCGGGCAGTCCTGTCGCAGGCAAAGCCAACGTTTTGGTATTCCCGTCGCTTGAGGTTGGCAATATCGCTTACAAATTGGTGCAGCGCATGGCCGGTGCCGATGCAATCGGACCCGTTATGCAAGGTATGGCCGCTCCCATAAACGACCTTTCGCGCGGTTGTTCCGTTGATGACATCGTCAGTTTGGTTGCCATAACGGCATGTCAGGCTGCCGGCATTAAAGCATAACCGCAAATCATACAAGAAAGCAGCAGCCGCATTGCGGCTGCTGCTTTCTTTCTTTGTCCGATTCGAACATTATCCAATCAGTTGCTGATAAGCGGCCGCATCAAGAAGACCGTCAACTTGAGACGGTTCGGAGACTTTCACTTTCACTATCCAGCCTTCGCCGTACGGGTCGCTGTTGACCAGAGCCGGATTGGCCTCCAAAGCCTCATTGAACTCAACAACCTCGCCTGCTACGGGCAACATGAGGTCAGAAACGGTTTTGACGGCCTCAATCGTGCCAAACACTTCATTCTGATCCAGGGTCTCTCCGACGGAAGTGATGTCCAGAAATACAATGTCGCCCAATTCGTTGGCGGCGTATGCCGTAATGCCGACATAAGCAAATTCACCGTCCATTTTCAACCATTCATGGTCGTTGGAATACTTCAAATTCTCAGGAATATTCATACTGTTAGTTTTATTGATTTATGAAAAATAAGTGATGTTCTACACTGTCATTATTTCTTTCTCTTTGGCCTCCATGATCTTGTCAACTTTGGCGATGGCTTCGTCTGTGGCTTTCTGTATGTCGGCTTCAAGTTTCTTCACGGCATCTTCCTCTACGCCATCTTCTTTGAGTTTCTTGGCTTCATCGTTGGCATTGCGGCGGATGTTGCGAATAGAAACTTTCGTCTGTTCTGCCTCCTGTTTTGCTTTCTTTACCAGTTCCTTGCGTCTCTCTTCGGTGGGAGTTGGCACGACTAGACGGATGAATTCGCCGTTGTTTTGAGGCGTAAGCCCTAAATTGGCGGCCAGAATTGCCTTTTCAATAACAGAGAGCATATTCCGTTCCCACGGCTGGATTACAATCTGGTGGGCATCCGGCGTGTTTATGTTGGCCACTTGTTCAACTGGTGTCAGGCTTCCGTAATAGTCAACTTTCAGTCCTTCCAGCATTTGAGGCGAAGCCTTTCCTGCCCGTATTTTCTGTAAATCCTTGTCAAAAAACGATACGGTCGCATTCATGCTTTCCTTCGCTGTTTTCAGGCAACTTTGTGTATCCATATTCTTTTGTTAGTTTATTGTTTTTCTTCTGTTTTTTTCGTATGCTGACTGCTTTTCTTCAGTTCTTCTATCTCTTTAAGCGCCTTCTTGCGGGCTTTTTTCATTCTGCGGAGTTCTTTCTCTATCAACGTGCTGTTCCATCTATATACAATCAGGTAATGCACAAGGACAATAAGAAGCCACACCACCGTAATGCAGACGGATATCTTAAGGATAGCGTCTGAAATGGTCTCGTCTGTCACAATAGCGTTGAAAATCGTAAACCACAGGCACCACAGCACGAGATTTACGACAACAAATACGGTAAGATGGATTTTGAACGACACCCGTCCTACTGCCACGCTTCTCATCTGTTTTTCTTCCTCTGCGGGGATAGGGGTTTCGTCGCTGGTCTGTTTTTTCTTTATTTCTTCTTCCATAATAAAAAACGGGCAATAATTTAGTGGAGCAATGTTCCGATAGGCTCGCCATTGAGCACCTTGAGTAGGTTCCCAGGGCAGTTGGCGTCATATACATAGACTGGCATATTGTTTTCCTTGCAGAGCGTGAATGCCGTCATATCCATGATTTTCAAGTGTTTAGAATAGGCCTCGTCAAAGGTGAGGTCTGTATACTTCTTGGCAGAAGGGTCTTTTTCAGGGTCGGCGGTATAGACACCATCCACGCGGGTGCCTTTCAGCAGCAAGTCGGCTTTGATTTCCACGGCTCTCAAGGCTGCGCCGGAATCGGTAGTGAAAAAGGGATTCCCCGTGCCGCCGCCGAGTATGACCACGTGTCCGTTTTCCAGCAGACGCACGGCTTTGCGCCACGACGTTTTTTCGGCGATGCTCTCGATTTCGACGGCAGAGAGTACCGTTGCCAGTACTTGCAGTTCTTCAAGTACAGCCTGTAGTGCCATAGCGTTGATGACAGTGGCGAGCATTCCCATCTGGTCGCCTTGCCGGCGGTCAAAGCCTTTGCCGGCACCTTGCACGCCCCGGAAAATATTGCCGCCGCCGATGACCACACCGACCTGCACGCCTTGCTCAACAGCCGACTTGATTTCTGATGCAAAATGACGAACCATTTTGTAGTCAATGCCATAGTTGTCATCCCCCATCAAAGATTCCCCGCTCAGTTTTAAAAGAATACGTCGATACTTCATAGAAAGAATTTGAGTGCAAAAATATAAAAAAAAAGGCTCTACCGGAACAGGGAGAGCCTTTTGCTATAAAAATATCAAGTCTTTACTCTTCTTCGGCTACGACATTGATGTTGAGCGTTACCTTGTTGAAATCCTTATGAAGGTTAACCGTAGCGGTATATTTGCCCAGTTCCTTGATGCGGTCTTCGTGCAAGATGATTTTACGTCTGTCGATATCGATGTCGTGCTGTTCTTTAAGTGCGTTAGCCACAGCGATAGCGGTAACGGAGCCGAAAATCGTGCCCTTTTCAGAAGCTTTCGTAGCGACTGTAACCTCAAGGCCTTCGATTTTACCTGCCAAGAATTCAGCCTCTTTTCTGATCTTTTCAGCCTTGTAAGCACGCTGTTTCAGGGTTTCGGCCAGCATTTTCTTTTTGGCGGGCGTGGCAAGTTCTGCATAGCCCTTAGGGATGAGGTAATTGCGGGCATAGCCGTCTTTGACCTTTACGAGGTCATCGGCATATCCCAGATTGTTAACGTCTTGTTTCAATATAATTTCCATGTCAATTCCTCCTGTTAGTTAGATTTCAAATTGTCGGTTACGAATGGGAGCAATGCCAGATGGCGAGCTCTTTTGACAGCCTGGGCCACTTTTTTCTGGTATTTCAGAGAGGTCCCCGTAAGACGCCGCGGCAGTATCTTGCCCTGCTCATTCACAAATTTCTTCAAAAATTCACCGTCTTTATAATCGATGTACTTGATACCGCTTTTCTTGAAGCGGCAGTATTTCTTTTTCTTGATATCAACTGCAACAGGTGCAATGTATTTGATGTCTGATTGCTGTGCCATAATTATTCTGCTTGTTCAGTTTTGTTGGACTCGTTGTTGACTTCAGGCTGTTCTGCGGCGGCCGTCTCTTTCTCAACGGCTTTTTGGCTTCTGTTTGCGCGTCTCTTCTCGGCGTATGCAATGGCGTACTTGTCCATACTGACCGTCAAGAAGCGCATGATGCGTTCGTCGCGGCGATATTGAAGTTCAAGTTCGGCAATGACGCCGGGGGCTGCCTTGAATTCGAACAGGTGATAGAAACCTGATGATTTTTTCTGGATGGGATACTCCAGTTTGCGGAGTCCCCAGTTCTCCTGATGAACGATTTCCGCACCTTTGTCGGTGAGAATCGTTTCAAATTTCTGTACCGTTTCCTTCATCTGATCTTCAGACAAAACGGGTGTCATAATGAAAACGGTTTCGTACTGATTTACCATAATTTAGATTAGTAAAATGTTATAATTTATGATTAAAAAATTGAACTGCAAAAATACACTTTTTATCTTATCTCCCGTTCCGACGTTAAATTTACGTCATTTCTCTTTCAGCCTGTCGCGGTTACGGAGGATGTCGATGGCCAGATAGATGGCATTGCGCATAGACTGTCCGTCGGCGGTGTTCTTCCCGGCAATGTCGTATGCCGTGCCATGGGCCGGCGAAGTGCGCACCACAGGCAGTCCGGCCGTGAAATTCACACCGTCCTTGCCCAGCATCTTGAATGGTATCATACCTTGGTCGTGATACATCGCCAGCACGCCGTCAAACTTGTCGTACTTTCCGGAAGCAAAGAATCCGTCGGCCGGGAATGGGCCGAACACATTGACCTTGTTGTTGAAGGCCTCCGCAATGGCCGGGCGAATGATTTCGTCCTCTTCATTGCCCAGCAGCCCGTCGTCGCCGGCATGCGGGTTGAGCGAAAGCACCGCTATCGTCGGGTTAGTCAAGGCAAAGTCTTGCAACAAAGACGTCCGCATTATGTCAATTTTCTGCAAAAGCAAATCCTTGGTCAGCGCAGACGACACCTCGCTGATGGGCAGGTGGTTCGTCACAAAGCCGATCCGCAGCTGTTCAGAAACCATCATCATCATCGAGGTGTTCTTTCCTCCGAAATAATACTCGAAAAATTC
The DNA here is from genome assembly GCA_963620035.1 of Oscillospiraceae bacterium. Taxonomy (GTDB): domain Bacteria; phylum Bacteroidota; class Bacteroidia; order Bacteroidales; family WCHB1-69; genus F23-D06. The sequence continues at coordinate 14,944 of CAVEXN010000007.1, forward strand.
GGTCTGACCATGAAACTTGAACTTGTCGGATTGTATGTTATTCTTGTTGACAGGACCCGTTACTATGGCATCTATCTGCTTGTTTTTCAAATCTTTTCCTGCCATATATAATGCTCTTTCCGCCATCTGTCCTGCAATCTTGCTTGAAGTGCCGAGTTCTATCTTCACCTCCTCGTCGAGCATGTTCAGCAGGTTAGGGCGTTTCATCGACAATTGCCCAAGGTTCTTGATGAATTGGAACGAGAATTCAGGCAAGTCCATATACTTTTTATGGTACGATGCGGCTTTGGCCAAACCATAGACCACGGGGGTGCATAGTTCCATTATAGAATAGTCTGCCAGTGCCTTGATGATGACCTCGTATCCGATCCCGTTGAGGTCGCCGTGTGTGATTCCTATTTTGTAATATGACTGATTGTCTGCCATGCTTTGATTGTCCTGTTATTTGTTTGCGTTATAGGCGACTTCGTATTCCTCGAAGCCTTCAATGATGTCACCCACTTTAATGTCGTTGCATCCGTCGATGTTCAAGCCGCAATCCTGTCCGGCCACCACCTCCTTGACATCGTCTTTGAAGCGGCGCAGCGACCCGAGTTTGCCGGTATAGATGACAATGCCGTCGCGGATAAGCCGGATACGTCCCGAACGTTGCAGTTTGCCGTCGAGCACCATACATCCCGCAATGTTGCCCACCTTGGAAATATGGAACACCTCGCGGACTTCGATGTTGCAGACCACTTTCTCGCGGATTTCGGGAGAGTGCATGCCGGCGATAGCATCCTTGATTTCGTTGATGGCGGTATAGATGATAGAATAGGTTCTGATATCGATTTGCTCTGCCTCTGCCATCTTGCGGGCATTGGCAGAGGGGCGCACTTGGAATGCCACAATGAGGGCATTGGAGGCGGCAGCAAGCATGACATCCGTTTCGGTCACCATACCGACCGACTTGTGGATGACGTTGACCTGCACCTGCTCGGTGGACAGTTTAAGCAGCGAGTCTGCCAAAGCCTCTACGGAGCCATCGACATCGCCCTTGACGATGATGTTGAGTTCTTTGAAGTCACCGATGGCGATTCGGCGGCCGATTTCTTCCAACGTGATATGCTTCTGGGTCCGTAGTCCCATTTCGCGGGTAAGGCGGGCTCTTTTCGTGGCGACTGTGCGGGCTTCCTGCTCCGTATCGCACACCTTGAACGTGTCGCCGGCCTGCGGTGCACCGTTCAGACCTAACAGAAGCACCGGCGTGGCGGGGCCTGCCGACTTGACCGGCTGGTTGCGTTCGTTGAACATAGCCTTTACCTTTCCGTAGTAATTGCCGGCCAAGATGGGGTCACCGACGCGGAGCGTGCCGTTTTGTACCAGCACTTTGGCCTCGTAGCCGCGCCCTTTGTCCAGCAGCGACTCGATGACAGCACCCGTGCCGTTGCGGTTGGGATTTGCCCTCAAGTTCAGCATTTCTGCCTCCAGCAGCACCTTCTCCAGCAAATCCTTGACATGGTCGCCGTGTTTGGCATCAATCTCCTGGCATTGGTATTTTCCACCCCAGTCCTCCACCAGGATATTCATGTTGGCGAGTTCCTCCCTGATTTTCTCCGGGTTGGCGTTAGGTTTGTCTATTTTAGTGATAGCAAACACCATAGGTACACCGGCAGCCTGTGCGTGGTTGATGGCTTCCACTGTTTGCGGCATAACCGCATCGTCGGCGGCGATGACAATGATACAGAGGTCTGTGATTTTGGCGCCGCGGGCCCGCATCGCCGTAAAGGCCTCGTGTCCGGGCGTGTCCAGGAACGTAATCTTCCGGCCGTCTGAGAGTTGCACCAAATAGGCTCCAATGTGCTGCGTAATGCCGCCGGCCTCTCCCGCAATCACATTCGTTTTGCGTATATAGTCAAGCAGCGAAGTCTTGCCGTGGTCCACATGTCCCATGACGGTAATGATCGGGTGGCGCGGTTCGAGGTCCTCTTCATTGTCCGTTTCCGTCTGTGTGTCCTCCACGTCTGCGCCAATAAACTCAACTTGGAAACCAAATTCTTCGGCAAGCAGCGTTATCGTCTCGGCATCAAGCCGCTGGTTTATAGAAACAAAGAGCCCGATGCTCAAGCAGGTAGAGATAATCTCGTTCACCTCCTTGTTCATCAGCGTTGCCAATTCGTTCGCAGTCAGGAACTCCGTCACCTTGAGCACCTTCTGGTTCTCTATGGCTTGTTGTTCCTGCTCCTCCATACGTTCGTGTATCAGTTGCCGTTTTTCCTTTCTCCGCTTCGAGGACTTGGTTTTCCCCGTCGGTTCCAGCCGCTGTTTTGTTTCCTTTATACGGCGTTGGATATCTTCGGGAGAGATTTCTGTCTTTTCCGGCTCGCTCTTTTTCTTGTTGTCATCACGGCCGGCATTGTTCCCTGTCTTCACTCCCGGGGTCTGTTTCAGGATGCGTTTCCGTTTCTTCTTTTTCTTGTCGTCATTGCTGCCGTGGCCATTGTCCTGTTTCTTCGAGGTCTCTTTCGTTTTTTCTACAGGCAGTTCGATTTTGCCCATAATCTTAGGACCTTGGATCTTCTCCACACGCGTTTCGATGAACTCTACTTCGCGGTCTGCCCGGCCTAACGGACTGGATACAGGCTTTGCCGCTGGTGCGGAAGCGGTTTCCGGCTTGGGGTCGACGGTCTTTTCGCTTGCTTTTTCTTTCGTTGCCTTTGTTTCAGTCTCCGTCTCTTTCTTCTTGTTCAAAGCAGAAAGGTCAATCGTATCAATGACTTTAGGCTGTTCCAGATGAGGAACGACCGTCACAATCTGTTCAGGCGCATTATTGTCCTCTGTGGGCTTCGGTGCTTCCGGCGTTTCAGCCACGGGTTCTCCGGGCTTCTCTTCAGTTTTGGATTCATCTACGGGAGCCGGGATTTCTGCAGGTATGGGTTCTTCAGGGGCAGAAACCGGTGCGGAGACCTGTTCCTCTTTCTCGGTTTTCTCTTTCGGGGCGGTATCCTTCTTGGGCTTTTTCTTGAGTTCCAGATCTTGCAGGTCTATCTTCCCAAGCACTTTTGGAGTCGGGATTTCCGTGTCAATATGTTGAGGGGGATTGATGATAGAGGTGTTCTTGATGATGAGGTTCTGCTCAACAGGCTCGTCGTGCTCCTCTTTCCCCTTGACAGGGGCGCTTTTCTCCTTGGCTTTGTTTTCGGATTTCGACTTGGCCACAAACGTTCCGATTTCAATCTTGTCCGCTTCCGACTTGATATGTTTCTCCTTGCCATACTCATGGAGAAGCAGATCGTACATCTCCTCTGTCAGTTTGGTGTTCCTGTCCTCTTTGATTTCTATGTTTTTCTTCTTGAACAGGGCAACAATCGTTTCGACGGAGACATTGAACTCACTGGCGGCCTTGCCTAAACGCGGTATTTTTCTTTTTTCCTCTGACATATTGATTTTTAAAAACTTACAAATGTTTTCGTTGACAAACGGACCTTTCGGGAATCTGGTTATTCGGCAATGTCCAGTTCTTCCTTGACGGCTGCAATCATAGCATCTACGGTCTCTTCTTCGAGGTCGGTGCGCTTAATCAGTTCGTTGCGGTCTATGGCCAACACGCTCTTGGCGGTATCGCAGCCGATGCCGACGAAAGCATCAATCACCCACTGGTCAAACACATCGGAGAATTCGGTCAACGGCACATCTTCTTCTTGTACCACATCGTCTCTGAACACGTCAATCTCGTAGCCTGAAAGCTTGGACGCCAACTTGATGTTGTAGCCGCCTTTTCCGATGGCGAGGGAGACCTGGTCGGACTTCATATACACGTTGGCGGTTTTGTTTTCCTCGTCAAGTTCGATAGAAGAGATCTTGGCGGGGCTCAGCGATCTGGAAATGAGCAGTTCGTTGTTGGAAGTATAGTTGATGATATCGATATTCTCGTTTCTGAGTTCGCGCACGATGCTGTGGATACGGCTTCCTTTCATGCCGACGCAAGCGCCCACGGGGTCAATGCGGTCGTCAAAAGACTCTACCAGCACCTTTGCCCGTTCACCGGGGGCACGCACCACGTTTTTGATTGTAATGAGGCCGTCGTATATTTCCGGAATCTCGCTTTCCATCAGGCGTTCCAGAAAAACGGGGGAGGTGCGGGAGATGATGATGCGCGGCGAAGAGGACTGCACCTCCACACGTGCCACAACTGCTGTCAGCGTGTCGCCCTTCTTGTATTTGTCGGCGGGTATCTGTTCAGACTTCGGAAGAACGAGTTCCACATGGTCCTCATCGTAAACCAGGATTTCCTTGCGCCAGACCTGATTCACCTCGCCGCTGATCAGTTCGCCTATGCGGTGTTCATATTTCTTGTAAATCACATCCTTTTCATATTCCATAATCTTGGAACTCAGATTCTGGCGCAGGGCCAGGATCTCGCGCCGTGCAAAGTCCGACAGCTTGATCTTCTTGACGAGTTCTTCGCCGATCTCGAAATCCGGTTCTACTTTGATGGCGTCTGAAAGTGCAATCTGGTTCCCCTCGTCTTCCACTTCGCCGTCCTCCACAATCTCAAGTGTATGCTGAATCTCCAGGTCGCCGCGGTCAACGTTCACGATGATGTCGAATTTGGCATCCGGCCCGTACTTCTTGAGCAGAGCAGAACGGAACACGTCCTCCAGTATGTGCATCAGCGTCTCGCGGTCTATGCTTTTGGATTCCTTGAATTCCGCAAAGGTGTCGATAAGATTTACATGTTCTTCCATTTTTATCCGTTTAATGTTATTGTGTCGTTTTTTTTATTGCCGATAATATCAATCATTTATAAAAAAACCCTCACCTTACCGGGTGAGAGTTCGTTCGTTGAGCTAGCAGGATTCGAACCTACACAGACAGTACCAAAAACTGTAGTGCTACCGTTACACCATAGCTCAATAGCCTTGGTAGTTTTTGAGGCTGCAAAACTACACTTTTTTTCAATTGTTGGCAATTGTCCGAAAAAAAATAATTTTCGCGACGGGAACGGGCCTTTCACCGCAGCGACTGTTCGCACACTGCCTATGCATAAGGTAAAGTCTCAAAAACTTGAGTTTAACAATCCGCTCCGCTTTAATTCCTTTAATCTGTTGTGAAACAAGCGAATAAATTACAATAATCTCTTGCTTATCTCCTATAGGTCGCTTTCCGTTATCGTCATCTTATATTCTGCTACATTCTTGGAAACAGAACAGAAAGTCCAGTTTTCCGAACGCCATAATTCCTTGTCAAATTTCCGGCCGTCAATGTAAGTGTCGAAAACCAAACCGCCAAACAGAAAGTCGAAATCTGACTGTCTGAAATCAGCAACATTCGGGGCATCAGTTGTAAAAGTCCTCACCCTCTTCTCTTGATTCGGTTTCAAGACAAGCTGGTCGGGATTTGTATATGTTGAAATAGTATATGGCAGGCTATCTTTAAAATCCAGTGTCAAGATCTTGTCAGTTTCGTTTTTGACTATAAAATGATAGAAAGAGACGGGATCCGGCCTATTACATGAAACGAAAAGAAACGCAAAAAATCCTACAACCAAAAAATAATAATTCTTCATAATGTTAATGTTTTGTTTTAATGTATGTTTGAAATACTATTGGCAAAAATAGCAAGAATCTTTTTCATCACACCCATTTTTTGTTAATAAAACAAAAAATGTGAAAACGGCAACGGGGTGTTAAATCCGCGAAACTCAAGGCAAGCGGACACTTCTGTTTGGAAACCGGCGCGGAGAACCACGCCACCATCGCATCCGTCATGCAGTCGGCGGTCAAGAACGGGCGGAAAAACTTTCGAGGCCCGTCAGGTCTGTGCAGTCATTGCGTAGGCATGACATCACAGATTGAACCACCATAACAGTCAGAACTTAAACGGATGTCTATGGGCGAGTATCTGAACAGTTACTGTTTGAACACGACTCGATTTCTTCTATTTTTTCATACGATTGAATATATTGTCCATTTAAGAACAGAAGGTAACGATTATAAGAAACGCTTTGCTTTTGTTCTTTCGGCATCAGTTCCGACAGAAAGCGTTTCAAATACAGGTTGCAGTAACTGGTTTTATAATATAACTCATTGACACTCAACATTGGATTTGACAAGATTTCGTTCTGCAAGAATGCGTCTGTGTAATATTCTGTTAAAACATATAGACGGAGATCTGCTTTGTCGCAAAAAGCTTGGATTTTTTTCAAAGAAACGCAAACGTTGCTCGAGCAGTGAGGCGACCACAAATAAAGTAGCGTTTCGCCATTATTATTCAGCAATCCGGTCAGTTGGCGGGCGGTAATTGCCATAATTCTTCCATCATTCTGACAAGGGATATCATCTATTGATCTCACGAAAAATATTTTCTCTTTCTCCTCGTTTGTCAATCGTTTATAACCGCTGTTAAATCCAGGCGTATGAATAATAGCACAAGCTTGAAAAATCACGGATAAAAGTGCAGGGATCAAAATTCTTTTCATATATCATAGCAAAATCTGATGTTTGCCGCAAAACCAGTTGACTTCTGAAACCATGTTATCTTTTCCCTAAATGAAGAAGGTATCCGCCCAAATCTCCAATGTTATTGTGATATGAATAAGTACCTGCTTTTAATATATAATACTGCCCGTCGGGTGCCAAAGCTTCGATGTCTTCATCAACATACAAGCATTTAGTGTCATCTTCAAAGACGAAATCCGTATCAATCGGAATTTCAACATAATAATTGTCGTTTTCATCTTTATAAACAGGGGAAGTATAATCCGCAGATGATTTTTGGAGGTCTATATGAAGTTCAACACGTTCCAACCTGAAATTACATAAACCACCTCCGTTGCAATTACTTTTTGCTCGTCCCCATTCGTCCCAAGTAAAATAAAAAACCACAATTGTACCTTTGGAAAAATTCAGCCCTTCATTTTGAGAAGAGATTGGAGTTGTATGATTAACCTTTTCTTTCTCGCATCCTGAAAACAACAAGCCTGTAAAACTTGCCACAAGTGCTATCATTGCAATCTTCCCCATCCTGAAATAAGTCTGATTCGTTAAAGATAAATCCTGAAAACCGGTTCGGCAAATATAAAATTTTCCTGTTGATTTTTTCGCAGTTACAAAAAATATTATCAAAAAAAAATTCCCCTGTGCCGAGCATATCAAAATAATTGTACTTTTGCGCCGTCAAAAAAGGCAATGGCCCATTAGCTCAACTGAATAGAGTATTTGACTACGGATCAAAAGGTTGCAGGTTTGAATCCTGCATGGGTCACCAGGAAAAGCAGAAACGCGGCAATGACGGTTTCTGCTTTTTTGTTTCTGTCTTGTGCTAAATCCGGCAAAAAGACGAACGTAGTCCACAACCCCACAAAAGCCCTTGTTTCGTTTTTAGCCCTTGACATGTGTGTTATATCGAGTGGATGTTTTTCAACCGATGAACTCAGTTGCTGCCGTTCCGTTCCAATGCGTTGCGGTAATCCTCCTCGTCAATAGTATATTGATATGTATAATCCCCGAGTTTGTATTCTCCTTTCCGGTTTTTTTGCGGCATGTCTATTATGTCCCAGTACTCGGCAAGTTGAGGGGTCTTTCTGATGTTGTTTTCCTCAAAGACAGAATAAGAAACGTATGTGCTATCACTGAAGATAAAACGATATTCGTTAAAATACCATCCATTCACACTTGGCCAGAAATTGGTCAGATGGACATTTGATTCGTTGAAAGAGAAAGAGCCATAACCAGCCGTTTGAACACTTGCCACAAAGATGCTTTCGCTCGGCTGAATAGTATCAACAATGAAACAGACTGTATTTCCAACCGTATCTTTATTTAAAACCGCATATATCACGGGGGTTTCTAATCCGTTTTTAAAATAATAATCATCAAACCAAAACCGATCGCAATGTTTGCAGATGCACCCCGAAAAGAGGCTTGCCAGCAACGAAAAGAAAAGCGGAGCGATAAAAATCTTCTTCATAATTGTCTTACTTTAAATTGTTGTACCACTATCATTAATGTCTAGCCAATGTTTTGTCCCAATACAGTTCAAGCAGCCGGTCTATGTCATCGTCCGTCGTTCCGTTAATCTTATGCGCTTTCAAAGCATCCCTAAAACTGCTCAATCCGTAGGACGACACAAGAATGTTGTTCTGAATGTAACTTAATGTGTATCCTGAAATTCTGTCGTCTGGACATGCGCAGTTTTGAAGTTCAATTCGTTGATTGTAGTCATCCATAAGGTCTATAAATAAAGGTGTATAACAAGAATACCGGTTATTTCCAAAACAGAAAGATTCCCCTTCTGGCCACGACTGGTTGTCTACACCACGCAAATAAATACCGTTTGTGTAATTGTACAAATCTGTCCGATAGTGATGGTTAGTTATAGCCCATGCAGCGGCCGCAGCCCAACTTTCGTGTATTTCCTTGGCCAATTGTATGTATGTAACCTTATTGACAAAGAGCAGATGCGACTGGTGCGCCAGTTCGTGGATAACAACTCCAAAAACGGCATCCGTTCTTGAACTGTGGGGTCTTGCTACAAGTATGTCTGGCAATGCGCCCAAAAGACTCCAAGTTCCCCAGCAACAACCTGCCCCCCAGCTTGGGCTGTTGTCTATCACGCCTATTTTTGTCTTGCCGAAAGTCAATATTGGTCTCTGAATTCCGAGACAGTTACCATAGAAGAACTTGTATGCTGCACGGTGCGCTGTGGCGTACAATATCGACTTCCCGTTCTTTGCTATGTTCAGCGTCCATGCGCCACGCATATTAGGACCGTTATAGAAAGCCTGCCCCATTGCGCCGTTGCGGATGTCCCAATATGCCGTTTCCCATTTAATGGAGTAGTTGACATTCTTCTTGAATTGTCTTGTCATTCTGCAACAGCCATTTTGGTCGGTGGTTGCTGTCGCAACATTCGTACCGTATCGTGCACGCACAAGAACGCCCGCCAGCGGCAGGAACGCACCAGCCACGTCATCGTATGCTTTTATTGTCGCCGACGGCGTCCATTTTGAGCCTTTACCATCATCCTCAGAACCAACGCCAGCAATCTCGTAAGCCTTGTCCTCAAGGGCCTCGTAGAAGTCTCCGCCATCTGTCGGCGGAATGAAAACCAGATAAATCTGTTGCACATCTAACCCGACCGGAAACTGATAATTGACAGGCACAACGCAGTACTGCCATGTCAGTTCCCCGTCAGGGATCGTTGGATCATGGTAATATGTGCCGTTGGTTTTGATTTCGTAGTTGAGAGGATAAGACCAGAGCACGAGACTGGTGTCGCTCTGAAGTAAATCCAACTGGCTGTCATCCGCCGGTTTGATGCGCACATACTTGAAATTTGCTGTAATGTCGGCAACGGGCGGATTGGAATAATCCAGTTTTGACAAAGCCGCCTGCATAGTCTCGAGACGGTAAGGGTCGATGATTTCATCACCCAGAACGACAGCGCCTTCGGAGCAATTGTCGGTCTGCCCGGACTTCTGCTGATTTAAATTGTCTTCATTTTCTTTGGAACACCCGGCACAAGCGAAGAGCAGCAACGTAAAGGTGAAAAGTAATAGCCGGTCTAAAGATTTGGCAGTATGATTAGAGACTCTCTGCCAATTTGCAAAATAAAAACAATACATAGTGATAATTATAAGGTTATTGAAGATGTCGCGAATGTAATAATAATTGTCAGAAAAAACAAGACAAAATAAACTTTTAGGATCCTTTTCTCACATATCGGAATCTCCCAACACTCACCTTGCTTTTTTTTTGATTTATTTCGCACAAACATCCTGCATTCCCATTTTTATTCCTGACGATGCCGGAAAAAAACTGACGCAAACTGCTGATTTCCTGTAATTTTTCTTGCATTTTCCATCGTTATGTATATCTTTGCGACTCGTAAAGACAAAGGACATGGCAAAAGTAAAACAGTTTGACAAAAGGTCAGGAATTACATATGTCTATGAATCCAAGTCCGTCTGGGACAAGAAGTTGAATTAGTCGCAAAGCAAACGCAGACTCATTGGCCGGTTAGACGCGGACACCGGCGAAATCGTCAAGACGGACGGGTGGCGGTGCGGCGGCATCAATATGCGAGGCTTTTGGCTTTGCCGTCCCGCAAGGTCAAAGAGTGTCGAACTCGAGGGTTAATTGTACAAAAGGACGATAATGTCACGTTGTTATTGCAGCCCGCTGAAATCGGAAAAGCACTGATTCTGCCCGAAGTTCTTTGAAATGGGACTTCGGGCTTTTTTTCAGAACATAAGTCTTCCTCTCCTTTGTCAGCGTTTTGTCTGGAAGCGTCAACTCTTTTCAGAGATTCAAAGATAACCTGCAATACTCATTTGCAGTATTTCAAAAGCAGTTCCGCCAACCCTATCTTGTAGCCGGCGCTGTAAAAGAGGATGTGGCCTTTTTCGTCCACCACCGCAACAAGTGGATATTCGTACTTTTTCAGACCCAAAGCGTCGGCCACGGCTTTCTCCAATTCGTTTTTCGTCCCTGCAGGCGCTGTTACGATGTCGGTGTTTTCAAGCAATTGGAGTTCCTTGTTTTTGGGGGCGGAGGTGGCAGCATATATCCGGCCGCCCCACTTCGTAAACTCGGATTTGTGCTGCAGCATCTCTTTCACCAGATGCTTGGCCGGCTCACGATGCGTACCCATAAAGGCAAGTATCGTTCCCATGCTACCGGCATATTGTTCCAGTGTTGTGCCGTTTATCGTCAAATCCGTTGAGATTATGGCATTGACCTCGCCGTTTTGGTTCACAAGGGAAGGCTGCAGTGTAATCTCTTTCTCGATGTGCTGTCCGGCTTTTACCGTAAAGAAATCCATTCGGCTACCTACTTCTCCGGCCGAGTTGCGGTTGCCGGTGCTGAGGCAATAGTATCCGGGCTCGACTTCCAGCGTGGCAGGGAATGTTTCCATGCGCGCGTCACCCTCAAAGTCGAACGTGACAAAATCACCATCCACGAATTTCTGCAATGTGAAGTGGGGATAATAGACGGGTGCTTTCGGGTCTGTGCCGCTGTAGGTCAGTGTCAGCACGGCGGTATTGTCGGCATTGTCGCTATTGGAATCCAGTGTGATTTTTTTCCAAGCGTTGTTTTGCCAACGGTATATAGTGTTGGTGGCATTGTCGAGGTAGGCGGGAATGTTGTTGGCGCGGCAGGCGGCCACATAATAGATGTCGCGGCTATGGGCGTCCGAATGACGGAGTGCCTGAACGCCCTCGGGCGAGATGGGGCAGTTGAAGTAGTTGCCGACATTGTCAACCTCGGGGGTCTGGTAAGGCTTGAGGTTGCGCCATGGGCGAACCAGTTCGTTGGAGATGCGGGCGGGCATTATTCCTTTTTTATACACCTCTACATCCATACCGGCGGGCAGGCGGGTAAGGTGATGTTCCAGCACTTCAGCGGTAATGTCGCGCAAGTCTTTGTCACTGTACGAGTTAAGATAGTCATAAAGATAGACTCCGGCTTCTGCGTCTGTATGGTTATCTATAAAATTCACTATTTCGGCATAGTTGCCCTCACTTCGGGTTATCAAGTCTGTGAGTTGCTCATCTGTAAGGTTGGCATTAGGTTTCACTTGCCAGGTTTCGCGCGGACGGTTGCACATGAAACTGGCCACGTATGCCCCGCGCAGAGAGTCTTCGTAGGCAATACGCTTGGCGTTAGCAGACTGCGCCGCTTCGGATGAAACCACTTTTGCTTCGCCGGGCACGGGCGGCACAATGTCAAGAACCTCTACATACTCGGTCATACCCGTACGGTCAATGTGCAGCGTAAGCGTGTCGGTGCGGCGTACATCGAGTTTGGCATAGCCATAATGATTTCCGTCCGTGGCCCATATCAGCAGGTCACCCAAACCCGTGGTAAGACCGGCCTTTCCTTCAGAGTCGGTTTTGTAAGAGGCCAGCGTATAGTATTCGGCATAGTTGTACAACTTGAATTTCACGGTAGCGTCTTGTACGGGTTTTCCGGCGGCGTCGCGGACGGTGACAGTGACATGCCTGACGGGAGCATAGTGTTTGAGCAGGTTAAGTTCGCTATAGAGGCTGGTGCTTCTGACAACCTCCTCTTCACCATTGTAGCGTCCAAAGGCTTTGGTATGCACCATCATGCAGCGTGTTGAGGGGATTGAGAACCAGCCCATGTTCAGTTCCGGGTCGGGTTCGCAGGCACCGAGGAATTTCCATTGTCCATTCACCCAAACCTCAACCCAGGCGTGGTTGTCGTCGCAGTGAGCCCAACGGGGCGTATAGCATTGCCGGGCAGGGATGCCGACTGCGCGCATGGCCGTGACGGCAAAGGTGCTTTCCTCGCCACAGCGCCCCAGCGAGGTGCGCAACGAGGCCAAGGGTGCACTGGTGCGCGCATCGGAAGCCCGGTACGCCATATGCTCATGACACCAATGGTTCACCTCCAGAGCGGCCTGCTCCATCGTAAGCCCCTTGACCCGCTCTTTCAGCTGCCGGTACATATAGAGCCGCGCCGTGTCAAGGTTCTCGTTGTTGACCCGATATACCAGCACGAAATGGCGGAATACATCTTCAGGGATGTCCTTGCCCCAACTGAAAGTGTCGCGGGCCTCGAAAGCGGAGCGTACCTGCTTGAGGTAGAAAGCGCCGTCATAGTCGGCGAGGTCACTGTACGGCATATAGGCGTACAGGAACTCTAACGCCTCCCGGTCGCGGTTGTTGAGCGTGTCCATGCCGCTGAAGAGTTCCTTGGCGCGCCCTTGAGCAACCTTCTTCCTTTCCATGAAGTCGGCATGCACCAATTTGCGGTATTTGCGGTCGGTAATGAAGTGGGGATTGCGGCCGCAGCCGGCCACGGCAAGCATGGCGGTCAGGCAGAGCAGCCATCTGCATACTGAATGGGTTTTCATACGCTTATTGTTTATTGTCATTATCTATTGTGATTTCGAGTTTTCAAATTTTTCCATCAGTTTCCACACCTGCAAGGGGTCGGTTTCGAATGTTCCGTCGGACAGGCGGCGTTTGCAAGAGCCGTGAAGTTCCGGTACTCCGGTCGCTTCAGCGATGCGGACGGCGTTGTCGGGGGTGATGCCTGCGCCGGCCATAATGATGATGCGCCCTTGGCTCTGCTTTTGCAACAGCCGGATTACTCCTGTACCCTCTTCAGCGGAGGGGCAGCCGCCAGAGGTGAGAAGGCGCGTGCAGCCGCATGCGACGAGCGTTTCCAACGCTTCGGGCATTGGCTGCCGCATCTCGTCGAAGGCCCGGTGAAAAGTGACCTCCATCGGCGTCGCCAGTTCTGCTGCCCGGCGGAGGCGCGGCTCGTCTATGCGGCCGTCGGGGGTAAGGAAGCCGACTACAATGGCAGACACGCCGAGAATGCGGCACGTGCCAATGTCGCGGCAAATTGTGTCAAACTCGCTGTCACTGTAGTTGAAATCGCCTGCGCGCGGCCGCACCAGCACATGGGTGCGCAGTTGTAACGCATTCACGCAATAGGCGACATCCTCAAAAGGGGGCGTGATGCCTCCCTCTTCGAGCCGGCTGCACAATTCTATCCTGTGTGCGCCGCCGGTCTTGGCGTTTTCGGCTGAATGCCGCGAATTGGCGCAGATTTCAACAGTCATTGTCCTTACGTAATCTTTTTCCTCTATTTATGAAAACAGAGGGCAAATGTAGCATTTAATCCGACACGCTCATCCCGGAGCATAAAAAACAATCCTTTTAAAAAGCTGAAAAACCTTAGCCGGCGTCAGGGATTTTATGCTATCTTTGCTCGCTTAAAAAAACGAATGTATGATACCACGCTATGCCCGTCCGGAGATGAGTGCCATCTGGACAGAAGAGAACAAATTCAACGCTTATCTGAAGGTAGAAATAGAAGCAGCAGCAGCATGGAGCAAACTGGGGGTTGTTCCGGCGGAGGATGTGCAGAAGCTTCGCGACAAAGCTACGTTCAAGGTTGAGCGCATCTATGAGATAGAACAGGAAACGCGGCATGACATTGTGGCGTTCACGCGCGCAGTCAGCGAGTCGCTCGGCGACGAACGGAAGTGGGTTCACTACGGTCTCACCTCTACAGATGTCGTAGATACGGCAAACGGCTATCTGCTGAAACAGGCAAACGCCATTTTGCGCGACGACATCCGCCGTTTTATGGAGATACTGAAAAAACGTGCATACGAGTTCAAGGACACGCCCTGCATCGGCCGCACGCACGGCGTGCATGCCGACATCACCTCGTTAGGGCTGAAATGGGCACTGTGGTATGAAGAGATGAAGCGCAATATGGCACGGTTTGAGATGGCCTCCGCCGATGTGGAATGTGGCAAAATCAGCGGTGCCGTGGGCAATTTTGCCAACACGCCACCTTTTGTGCAGGACTATGTGTGCGAGCAGTTGGGCATCCATTCCGCCAACATCTCCACGCAGGTGCTTCAGCGCGACCGCCATGCCCACTATATGGCGACGCTTGCGCTCATTGGCTCCACTATGGAACAGATGGCCACCGAAGTGCGACATTGGCAGCGCACCGAACTGCGCGAAGCCGAAGAGGCTTTCGGCAAAGGGCAGAAAGGCTCTTCGGCAATGCCCCACAAACGTAACCCTATCGGAAGCGAGAACATCTGCGGATGTGCCCGCGTGCTCCGGGGGTATATGGTCAGTTCGTATGAGGACATTCCTTTGTGGCACGAACGCGACATCTCCCACTCCTCCGCCGAGCGCATCATGCTGCCCGATGCCACCACCCTGCTCGACTATATGCTGAACCGCTTCGGACGCATCCTAGAAAACCTTGTCGTGTTCCCGGAACACATGCTCGAACATATCTACATCACCAACAAGGTGATTTTTGCACAGCGCGTCATGACCGCCCTCATCAACAAGGGGCTGCCGCGCGAAACGGCTTACGACCTTGTGCAGCCTATTGCTATGGAGGCCTGGTTCGGAGGAAAAGACTATCAGGAACTGCTGCTGCAAAACGAAACCATTCGCACACATTTCTCTCCGGAAGAGTTGGCACATTGTTTTACGCTGGACTATTATATGAAAGAAGTGCCCACCATCTTTGACAGAGTTTTCAATCACTAATCCTTAAATACTTTATCATATTATTATGGACAAAAACATTCGGATAATCGGGCATCAAAACTCGCTATTCAATGAATTCATGGCTGAAATAAGGAGCGTGGAGGTGCAGACTGACAGCATGCGTTTCCGCAGGAATCTGGAAAGAATGGGCGAGATTTTCGCCTACGAAATCAGCCGGACGCTGAACTATCAAGTCGCCGAAGTCACGACACCGTTAGGCATCGCGCCGGTGAACAGGCTTACAGACCAAGTTGTGCTGGCCACCATTCTGCGCGCCGGGCTTCCGCTGCATCGCGGTCTGCTCAACTATTTTGACCGCAGCGAGAACGCTTTTATCTCGGCTTTCCGTAAATACGAAAAAGACGGCACTTTTGAAATCCAGATCGACTACATGTCGTCACCTGACATCAACGACAAGGTACTCATCCTCGCCGACCCGATGATTGCCACCGGACGCTCCATGCAGTTGGCATACGACGAACTGTTGGCCAAAGGCACACCTCAACATACGCACATTGTGAGCATCATTGCCGGGCGGCAGGGGCTCGAATATCTGCAGCGGCATCTCTCCCCATTGAAATGCACCCTTTGGATCGGCGCCGTCGATGAGGAACTGACCGCACAATCTTTCATCGTTCCCGGTCTCGGCGATGCCGGCGACTTGGCTTACGGCAACAAAAGTTCCGACTGACCCGTCAACACCCTGTCCATATTGCGGTCGTGCGGCTCTGTGGGAATACTGTCGAGCATCTGAAAACTGAAGCAGACACCAATGGTGGCAACTCCGGGATGTTTGGCTAAAAACCGGTCATAATATCCTTTGCCGCGCCCTAAACGACGCCCCTCCTTGTCGAAGGCCATCCCGGGGACAACAATAAGGTCGAATTTTCCACAATATGGCACGTTTTCGGGTTCCATAATGTGAAAATCGCCCTCTTTCATACCGCAGTCGTCCGTCAACTCTACGGGCACAATGTCGTCTCCTACCACTGTAGGCAACACGATTCTCTTGGTATGCCGCCACGCTTCGATGAATGGGGCGGTCTGCACCTCGTCAGGCAAAGCGGCATATAGCATCACCGTCCGCGCTTCCCGAAAGATAGGATAGACCTCCAATTGTTTCATAATCAATTCCGATTGCGCTTTCAACTGATTTGGTGTATAGTTTTTCTTCAAACTTCTGATATGTCTTCTCAATTCTTTCTTGTCCATTGCCATTGTGCTTAGTTTTGGTATTATAATCTTTGATATCTTTTTCCGTCTTTGCTGTTTTTTCCCATTCCCTCATCAACCGAGAAAGAACAAAACCGCAGAATTAAGTTATTCAAACTTACAACAGATAGGGATTCATTGCGTTCAGGTACTCTTGCGTGTATTGGTTCTGTCGGTCTCTTATTACGAAATGGTGCTCTGTGCAGACACTGTTTCCGTGATGATGCCTGTACTCCTGAATGACCCGGCATACAGGTTTCCGGATAGAGGGCTGTACAAACGTCCGGCGAATGCAGCAGAGATGCGGGGCGGCCAGTTTGTCAAACTCTTCGCTCTCGGCGGCAGATAGGATCAGCACAAAGCGGCCATTTGCATCGAGCAGACGGCACACACTATGCAGCAATTCCCCAAAGGGCAACTGAAAGTCGCGGTGTCTGCTTTTGAGCCGGCCGGCAGCAGTGGGTTTCAGACTGTCATTGAAATAGGGAGGGTTTGAAATGATGAGGTCAAAGGGGGCTTCGGCTGAAAACTCCTGTATTCTTCCTTTGACAAAATGAAAATGATTGGCCGGCAGCAGCGGGTATGTCACGGCATTAGCCCGGGCTTCGGCGATAGAATCCGCATCGGGGTCAATGCCGTAAACCTCCGGGGTCTGTCCTTGCAGGGTCAGTTGTTGAGCCACGCAAAACGCCACTACACCGCAGCCGCAGCCGATGTCGAGAATATGGGTTTCGGTGGCGGCATCTGCAAAAGCAGCCAAAAGCACCGCATCGGTGCCTATCTTCATCGTACTCCTGTCGTGGTTCAACGTAAAACGCTTAAAGCGGAAAGGGGGCATCAGCAATAGATTTCCAGCATACGGCTTCGCTGTTCGGGCAACAGCCTTATTTCTTCAATTTCGGCGGGGACGAGCATCACTTCACCTTTCCCGAGCGTCTCGGTGCCGCCGTCATATTCTACCGTCAGACGACCCTCCAAACACATGTAAATCACAAAAGAGTCGGTTCCCAGATACGACTTGTCTATGATTCTGTCAAAGACCAACAGATTGACATTGAAAAAGGGAGAATGTACCAACTTTACCGTCTCGTTCATCTTGGGTTCATAATCAAGACGGTACTGCTGATTCTTGTCGTCAAAGTGGATGGCCTCCAATGCCTCCTCGGTGTGCAGCGGTCGGCTGTTTCCGTCGGCATCCGTCCTGTTCCAGTCGAAGATCCGGAAAGTGATGTCTGATGGCTGTTGGATTTCGGATAGAAGCACGCCTTTGCCGATGGCGTGAACCGTGCCTGCGGGGATCAAGAACGTGTCGCCCTGTTTCACGGGATAGAAGCGCAGCAGTTCGGCCACGGCGCCGCTGGCCACGGCGTTGCCGTACTGCTCTTTCGTCACCGGACTGTTGAATCCCACATAGAGACCGCTGCCAGGATCCGCCGCAACAACGTGCCACATCTCGGTTTTGCCGTTCTGTCCGTATTTCCTCCCGGCCAAAGCATCGTCGGGATGAACCTGCACCGAAAGGTTGTCTTGGGCATCAATGAACTTGATGAGCAACGGAAAGCCGAGACCGTATTGCTCATAGTTTTTCTCTCCTACAAGTTCCGTCAGATAGACCTCAATCAATTCGTTGAGGTTGTTTTCTGAAAGGAAACCGTTTGTCACGACCGACTCGTCGTTGACAAGACCCGAGACTTCCCAGCTTTCGCCGCAATGCTCCATTTTGCCTAAGTTCTTGTCGAGAAGCGTGTGCAGACGCATGCCTCCCCAGATCTTCTCTTTCAGTAGCGGTTTGAATTTGAAAGGATACAATGACATGGTTACTTTTTATTATGATAAGGGTTGTAGAATTGTCTGTTCTTGTGTTGGTGGGGAGGCTTGACCCTGTCGGGGTTAGTGCCACGGGCATCTTTCATAAACAGCCATTTGCCGTTCTTCTCCACCAATCCGTGGTGGAGGCTTGACTCGGGCACCATATAGGCGGGAATGTTCTGCACATTCTCCTCCAGCGGTATAATCTCCTCGAAAATGATCATCGGGCTGCGGACCAGGTCGTATTCGGGCTCGCGGGTTTTAGGGTTCAGTTTGCCGGTACGCACCCTGTATTGCTGTTCTTCATAGCCCAGGTGCAGCGTAGCCTCCTTGGAATACTCGAGAATGATCCGGCTGACCTTCTCGGGGTAGTTCTTGAAAATCCTTGCCCCGAAAACCGGCACCGTTTCCTTGCTGAAATGCAGCACCTCAATGATTTTCTGGTTTGTAAAAAGGTCATTCCCGTTCCAGCCGAGCAGCGTGTAATAGGTAAAGTCTTTTGACTTGATGGGAATCATCTTGTAGTAAACGGCACCGTACCAGCGGTTATGGTTCCCGACCACCGTCTTGGGGTAGTTGATAGAGCCGCGTTTGTCGTAAAGCGGGAAAAGGACATATTTTTTGCGGTTCTGGTTATAGACCTGGATGAAGCCGAAATTCTCGGCAGAATAGTCCTCTTTGAGCACGAACCAAGTGAAAATCTTGAACAGTTTGTCGGGCGAGGCGAGTACAGAGAAATTCTTCACCGAATCCCATGCATAGTTGAAAGAGCCGGGCTTGGCCAGCACCTCCTCCAGCAGGGTCATGAAATCCTCGTTCAGCGAAAGCCTTGTTGTCTCGTCGGGTTCGGTCATCACCTCCGTGCGCAGCGACACGAGGGAATCCTCCCACATCCGAAAAGGGGAGACTTTCTGGGCAAAAAGGCCCAGACTTCCCAAGAGGACCGTAGCGCAGCAAACCAGGATTCTCATAACAAAACCGCAAAAGTACAGTTTTCTTTGAATAGTTGAGCCTCTCCCTGGGCTGCGCCCACGGCTGCCGCACGAATTTAGAATGTAGAATGTAGAATGAATAGCGTTACGCGTAGCGTTCCAACTTTCATCATAAATCTTAAGTTTTACGTCAACCCGAGGATTGTGAGTGGGACAAAAAAGTCATAACTCTTAGTTTTCATTCTTGGCAAAACCTCCGTCAACACGTTACAACAACATCAAAAACACTAATAATGCAACATATACTCCTCCACCAAGACCTAAAACTAAGCCAAGGGTTTTCCCTTTTGAGAAAAATTCAGCTTCTGTTTTGTTGTCCATAGCTTTGCTGAAATTATCTCTAACGACACCTCTACTTCCACAAATAGATTCATAATCTTTTTTTGCTTTGCATCCAACAAGTTGAATCTCTGTGATAACAACTTCATCGTCACGTGTATCTCTCGTTTTGTATTTGAAACCATACGCAACTTCGTTCCCAAGCGAGTCGGAATATCCATATTCAATGTTTTGCCAAATATCGTTTCCTAATGCTGTGCCAAATCCATTATAAATTGAATACGATGTACCTAAAGAAACCAGTTGGTTTTCATTTTTTACTGATGTATTTGTTAAATGATACCCCATATTTTCAAGATCATTATCGATTTCATTAATCGCATTGCTAATAGTAGATGGCATTATTACTAATTTTGTTGTCGAACAACCCAATAGTACAATTGCAACAGCAATGATTAGAAGCAGTTGAAGTCTTTTCATCTTTTACTTTTTTGATGTGAATCGTTTGGGGACTTTTGATTTTATCGTTATCCTCCCCATCTGCCGAATTTTGTAAAGCCCCTTCGACCAAAATCCGGCGGATGTGAAGCGTCCAAAGATATTGATTATTTTTGATTTTTCGCATTTCGGGGGGTGGTAATTTGTTAAACATCAATATCTTACAATGGCCGATGAAAAACAATTTGTTTCCGACAGGTGGCAGGACGGCTTTTTTTCGGAATTTTCGGGCTTTTCCCGCGCAAAAACTGGCGCTTGATACCGCCTTTTCCAGCCGTTTTTTGCAGTTGGCTGATTTCAAGCAATATCACATTTTTAAGGACGACTTTTTGTGACTTTGTACATTTTTAAGGACGACTTTTTGTGACTTGAAAGAAAAAAACACTACCTTTGCCCCAAAAACATCAGGTATCAAACGACTATGAAAAGAAGCGCCATTCATAAACTCTATCAATGGAAAGAGAACAAAGACCGGAAACCGCTGATATTGCTCGGAGCACGTCAAGTGGGAAAAACTTGGCTAATGCAAGAATTTGCGCGACAGGCCTATCAACGATACGTCTATATAAACTTTGAGGACAACGAGATTCTCAAAAACCTTTTTGAGAATGATTTTGACACCACGCGCATCATCACTGCCCTACAGTGGAGTTCGGAAGTGGAAATCGATGAAAACACCCTTATTATCTTCGATGAGATACAGGAGGCTCCACGAGGTATAACTGCACTCAAGTACTTCTATGAAAAAGTCCCGCACTTACCTATCGTGGCAGCAGGCTCACTCTTGGGCATAGCTATGCATCATAACGATTCGTTCCCCGTAGGCAAGGTCAACTTTATGCACCTGTACCCCCTATCCTTTTTCGAATTCCTTGAGGCGGTTGGAGAAAGCAAGATGTCGGCGCTGCTCCAATCAAAAGACTGGCCGACGATTACACTGTTACGCAACAAATTTGAAGAGCGTCTGCGGCAATACTACATCGTTGGAGGCATGCCTGCTGTTGTTGCCGCCTTTGCCGCCGATGGCAACCTGTCAAATGTTCGCAAATTACAAAAGGACATCCTCGAAGCCTACGAGCAAGATTTCTCGAAACACGCCCCAGCCCTTGAAGTGCCACGGATAAGAATGGTATGGAAATCCATTCCCTCTCAATTGTCGAAAGAAAACAAAAAATTCGTATATGGTGCTGTCAAAAAAGGATCTCGAGCTAAAGATTTTGAACTTGCCATTGAATGGCTCAAGGATGCGGGTCTTGTCTATAAAGTGAACAGATGCAAGAAGCCTCTCTTGCCTCTATCGGCATACGAAGATTTTTCTGCTTTCAAAATGTTTTTGTCAGATGTCGGGTTGATGTGCGCTATGAGTAATATTCCGCCACAAAGTATTCTGGACGGCAACACGCTTTTTTCCGATTTCAAAGGGGCTTTGTCTGAACAATATGTTTTTCAGCAACTCAACTGCAATCCCGATACTAACATTTACTATTGGTCAGCGGACAATTCGCGCGGAGAGATAGATTTCCTCCTGCAATTCAAAGAAGAGATTATCCCCATAGAGGTAAAAGCCCAAGAGAACCTACAAGCCAAGAGCCTCCGTGCTTTTGTGGAACGCAATCCCTCTCTGCATGCCATACGCTTTTCAATGTCGCCCTACCGCAAGCAAGACCGGCTCACAAACTATCCGCTCTATTCCATTTTGGCCGTTTTCGCTTCTTGACTGCTGCGCCGGAACCTCGACATCAGAAAAAAGCGTGCCACCCCTACTTCTCTGCCATCGCTATTTTGTGTAACTTTGCCGCCTTTTCCTGAAAAAAGCAATGAACCTGAAACTGACCTCATCTTACAATCCATCGGGTGACCAGCCCAACGCCATCCGGCAACTGGCCGAGGGGCTCCGCCGGGGCGACAAGGCACAGACCTTGCTGGGCGTTACCGGCTCGGGCAAGACTTTCACCATCGCCAACGTGCTGAACAAGGTGCAGCGCCCCGCCCTGATATTGAGCCACAACAAGACACTGGCCGCCCAGCTTTACAGCGAGTTCAAACAGTTTTTCCCGGACAACGCCGTGGAATATTATGTTTCCTACTACGACTATTACCAGCCCGAGGCCTACATTCCAACCACCAACACATACATAGAGAAAGACCTGGCCATCAACGACGAGATTGAGAAACTGCGGCTTCACACGACGGCTTCGTTGCTCTCGGGCCGCCGCGACGTCATTGTCATCGCCTCTGTGTCCTGCATCTACGGTATCGGCAACCCGGACGACTTTGCCAAGAATGTCATCAACCTCAAAAAAGGCATGCTGCTCGACCGCAACAAACTGCTCCTGGCCTTTGTCAACAGTCTCTATTCGCGCACCGAACTCGACTTGCAGCCGGCACAGTTCCGCGTAAAAGGCGACACGGTGGATCTGTTCCCGCCTTACAGCGACCACGCCTTCCGGATTGTTTTCTTTGACGACGAGATTGAGAGCCTTGCGGAAATAGAAGCCTCCTCGGGCGGCATCATTGAGGAAAGAGAGCAACTGACCATCTATCCCGCCAGCCTCTTCGTCACAACACAACAGTCGATGAACGAAGCCATTGACAACATCAAGATTGACCTTGGCGAGCAAGTGCGCTACTTCAAATCCATAGGCAAGCACTTCGAGGCGCGGCGGCTCGAGGACCGGGTGAACTATGACGTGGAAATGATGAAAGAACTGGGCTACTGCTCCGGCATCGAGAACTACTCCCGCTATTTCGACAAACGGCAGCCCGGACAGCGTCCGTTCTGCATCCTCGACTTCTTCCCCGACGACTTCGTGTTAGTCGTTGACGAGAGTCACGTCACCGTATCGCAAATCGGGGCCATGTATGGCGGCGACCGCTCCCGCAAAACCAACCTGGTGGAATACGGCTTCCGGCTGCCCGCCGCGCTCGACAACCGCCCGCTCAAATTCAACGAGTTTGAAGAGCTGGTAGGGCAAACGATCTTCATGAGCGCGACCCCCGCGGAGTATGAACTGCAGAAGTCCGGCGGTGTGGTCGTAGAACAAGTCGTGCGCCCCACCGGACTGCTGGATCCCACCATCGAGGTGCGCCCAGCCACCAACCAGGTGGACAACCTGCTGGAAGAAATTGAGGACACCGTGGCTAAGAACGAACGGGTGCTGGTGACCACGCTCACCAAGCGGATGGCGGAAGAGCTGAACGGATACCTGATCCGCATCGGCATCAAGTCCTGCTACATCCATTCTGACGTAGAGACGCTGGACCGCGTGGAGATCCTCAAAGACTTGCGGTTCGGCTCCATCGACGTGCTGGTTGGCGTAAACCTGCTGCGCGAGGGGCTAGACCTGCCCGAGGTGTCGTTAGTGGCGATCATGGATGCCGACAAGGAGGGCTTTCTGCGCAACACCCGCTCGCTGACCCAGACGGCAGGACGTGCCGCACGGCATGTGAACGGTAGGGTGATATTCTATGCCGACAAGATGACTAAGTCGATGCAGGAGACCATCGACGAGACCAACCGCCGGAGAGCCATCCAAATCGCCTACAACGAATCGCACCACATCACCCCTAAAGGCGTCATCAAATCGGACGACATGTACCTGGCAGGCAACATTGACACGGCCGTAGCAGTGCCGAAAGGTCATAGCGGCATAAAACGCGACAGCGGTGGGACATCCGCAGATGTGGCGGCCGAGGACAACATCCTCTTACTGAATCAGGAGCAGCTGAAACAACAGTCGAAAAAGCTGCGCAAGGGGATGGAGAAAGCGGTGAAAGCACTCGACTTTGATGCCGCCGCCGACCTTCGCGACCGCATTAAGGAGATTGAAAAGCGGCTGAAAGAATATTAAGGAAGAGTCTTCAACCTTTTCATCTCATCATTGATAGCATCAATCACTTCCTTGTTTACTATTTGTTTTCTTCCATCCACTTTTTGAGAATAAACATAGAAAACATTACCGCCATATTCTGACGAGAATGCTTGATGTGACTTGGATTGAAGATTATGTTCTTTAAAGATTTCAGAAAGTGGAGTATTGTTGACAGGCTTTATTTGAATTCCAATATATTTATCCTCTATCTTGATGAAGAAATCCACATTGTACTTGCGGTCCCATTCGTCTGATGCCGGCTCTATATCAATATTCAAGATTGTTTTCAGTTGACCATAAATAGTGCTTATTTCAGTTGTATAGCCATCATAGGTACGTTCGATAACCATTTGTTTCATATAATCTATACAATCCTGTTCTGTTATGCAGGATACTTCTGACTGTATCACCTCCGTTATCTTAACATAGAGTCTTCTTCCAAGTTCCTTTATTTCTGATTCTTTTTTAACATTCTTATAGTAGTAATTCCGCCATTCCTCTACATTCTTCGGTGCGCATTTTCTGATTGACTCCGAAGTCGCCCCCACATTCCGCTTAAAATTAAATTGGAATCTGTTCATTGCAGTGTTCAATAACCATTCTTTTGCCATGATGTTAGTTTTTTGAATTTTTCTTTATATTTGAATTCAAGGGTGTTATCTAAATCTGCAAGTCGGTTTTTCAGCAGATGGGCATTTATGAAAGTTTTGTTTCCCAAATACATATATACCATGAGATTGTGGGCGGTGTCATACTTGACATTATCATATTTCAGGAAAATCTTATTCCCTTTCAGTTTTGACCAAAGAAAATCCACTGCCTCTTTTTGAGTTTCAGGGTTGTTCTTAATTCCTAACAATCTGACTGTCATGCCATTGTCCAAAACTATTTGTTCTGGCGAAACCACTTGTTTTACCATATAACATTCCGACTTGACCATACTGCTTTCCATGTCAATTTTGGAGCCGAATTGCAGTTTCTTGACATCAATCTTCTTGTCTGTTTTATGACAGTCCGTAAACCAGTATGGCAATGTTGCATACTCCTTGTCAAGGTCAATTGTCAAATCTTGTTTTAGAAATTGCAGTTTGACCTTTTCCAGAAGGTTGTTCGAACCGACACGATCTTTAATCAATGGGATAAAATCAGCATTGATTTCATAGCCAATCGAATTCCGTCCCAAGGCTTTGGCAACCATAGCGGTAGTTCCGCTTCCTAAGAAAGGGTCCAAAACTGTTTCTTGCGGGAAAGAGAACATTCTTAATAAACGTTTTGGCAATTCTTCTGGGAACATAGCCAGATGCTTGTCTTGCCTGGCTCCGTTAAAATGCCAATGTCCGCTAAAATAAGTGTTCCATTCTTCATTTGACAAAACAGCCATTTCTTTCTGTTCCCCAGTTGGTTTTGGCGCATTTCCTGCCTTTTTGAACAACAGAATATATTCGAAATCCAACTTGACAATGCCATTCCGTGGGTATGGATAACTTCCCATGATGGCAGCGCCACCTGTCGTGTTCGTTGTAGTAGTCTTTTGCCAGATAATCTGTCCCATAAAATCAAATCCTATTGTTTCGCAAAACCTGATTATCTCCGAATGGATTGGGATGACTTTATATCGGCCATAGTAAACCGATCTGGCAAATTGATCTCCGATGTTGATGCACAATCTGCAACCCTCGTGCAGGATCCGGAAGCACTCTTTCCATACCAAGTTCAGATTGTTGATGTACTGCTCATAACTGTCATTGAATCCTATTTGGTCTTCGCTGCCATAGTCTTTCAATTGCCAATAGGGAGGGGAAGTGACAATAAGATGGACGCTCCCGTCTTGTACTTCACTCATCTTCCGGCTATCTCCATTTATTATAGTATGCTCCGTTGTTGTCATCTCCATTATTCTTTAAAAGAATCAAAGGATTGCAAAAATAGGAATTATTACAACATCATCTTTGGTGTTTTAACCCAACTTTGCCCCATAGATTCAAGTGGCAAAGTTATAAAAAAACTACGCAAGGAGATTGAAAAGCGGCTGAAAGATTATTAAGAATGACGCTTCAACATCCTTGTTGACAAATCTTTCATACAACAACTCGGTATTGAAAGAGCACTTCGCATTTGCTTCCATCACAAAATAATCACAAAAAATCATAAAAATAGCATCGAGAATGTTCTCGTATCATTCCTTACACTTATATTTGCAACATCGAAAAAAACAATTTCAAATTAATCAACATTATGGATTTATTCAATAAAATTGCTGTTGTTAATTCCATAGTGCCGCACATTGGCAGCAGCAATTCATTTAAAGACATCACCCCTGATGAAGTTGCGGCGTTACACTATCAATGTATAAATCACATTTTACAGAATTATCAAAAGGATTACGACAAGGTCATATCTTTCGAAAACTTAGTAGCATTGACAGACCTGATGTCTGGATACTTTTTGCAACTGTTTCCAGACATGGCTTTTTCGGTACGCGAATGTGAAGACTGTAACGAATCAAATAATTAGTCACTATGAAAACGATTGTCGTCACCCAAAAGAAGTTGCTGCCACTTCGTCCTTTTGACGTTTACATCAACGGGGATTTTTCCGGAAAGACTTCTCGATTGCACCCATTGACGCTTTCACTGGATTGTGATGGGTTTGATATCTCGATAAAAAACTTTTGCTATTCCGGGACAGCACACTGTAAGGTGGAGAGAAACATCTCCACCATTGAATACGAGACCATTGACAGCCTTCCACTATTTGCTTCAGCAGCATTCGACATCCTTGTTGTCATTATCGTGCTGTTCCACATATCCCCTTTCCCAGTCTTATGGTGGCTTTACGGTGTATTCGGGATTCCTGTTGTTATTGTCTTCTTCAATGTCCTGAACAGGAAGCGCTATTTCAGAATCACCGTTTCGTCAAAGTAGCCTTGCAGCGGAATGTGACCGGTCCGTGGAAGTCTTGAAGTGCAGTGAAGCCCCCTTTGTAAAACACCGTGCCGTCAGCGGTAACTTCGCCAAATTCGCCCTCCTTATCCAAAAACTTCCATTGCTCGGACATCAGTTGCCTGTATTCATTTTCGGAAAGCAGTTCGTATTTTACTGTTTTGTCCGGGTATTTGAAATTAACGAGCTTGCTGCGTATATTACAATAAACGACCATCTGTTTGTTGTCAATGCCTGTTATGGGTGAGCATCTTAAATCCTCTTTCCCACCTTTGTTGTCATAGACTTGTTTCCACACAACGGAATCAATGTCCATTGCGGTGGACTTCCTGTCGCTCTGAAAGCAATTGCATTCACATTCAGGCGTGCCTATTTTCTCTTCCGGACACGCTTTGAGACAGCATAAAGCCTCTTGCCAGCCAATGTTGGAAACAGGGTTCTTGTCAACATATAGAACGGAACCACTGTCTTTAAGTTTTACTTTCTTCGTGCCGGGAGGATATGTGGTTGTTGCCAGACACTTTGTGTTAATCACGGGCAGCAACCCTACCGTCAAAATTCCAAAAATAATTGTTTTTCTCATCTATTTCAAGTTCTATTGTTCCCCAAGATTTTTTCGACAAAGCAACAAACTGTTCAGACGTGAGATTATGGTTGACCATAAGACTTTTCATCGAACGCCCACCATTATATACTCCCCAAATTTTCAATTGTGCTGCAACAATGTCGGCATCACGTAAATCCTCACAATCTTCATCGAAACCGAACAAGTAATTAAACACGTCTTCTGTAATCTCTCCAGATGTGAAATGTTGATTCCTGTCATCAAGGGATAGCGTTTGGAAATCAACGAGATATCCATTCACGACTTCAAAATCAACAGAAGGAGGGGTAATTACACTGTCGCCTTTACAATTTGCGCGAGCCAACCTTCTTGCTTCCGTTCTTGACGGAGCTGTTCCGTGGGCGGAACCGTCCTTGCATTCCCAAACCCACCAATTTGTGGTATTGGAATGTGTAATTGAATAATGTTTTGCCATAATATTTATTATTTATATGGCAAAAATACACCTTTTTTCCGCCCGGAAAACTTTAAAAAAGTTAAAGTTTTCAAAAACAATGGGCAAAAAGCGTCAATTACAAGAGAAAGATGTAAACATTTTTCAGCGGCTATTCCAGAACCACTTTCTGAACAGAGGCAGAACTCTTCCGGCAGGCGGCCATAAAGCGAGGTTCGAAACTTTCAAATGGCCAAGGATAAAAAAATGTACTTTTGCGGCTTTTTTATTAAAGCAATCAAAACCGCACGTCCAACACCTGACTGGAAAAAACAAATGACAGAATACAGCAACTACATAAATGAAGTGTTGAAACCTGACATACAGGAACAAGCCGTTGTGCTTGACCTGTTTGCAGGCTGCGGCGGGCTGTCGTTGGGTTTTGAAGCGGCCGGATTCAGAACCATCGGTTACGAAATGTCGGAACCGGCCGTTGAAACCTACAATAAGAATCTCAAAGGTAAATGCAACAGACGGTTTTTGACGGTCGGTTTCGAATATCCTGAAGCAGAAAACATTGATATTGTCATTGGGGTCCACCTTGCCAACCTTTCAGTCGTTTCGGCAATCAAAAAGGCATGGAAGACTCAAGGGATGGATTCCCCATTTTCATAGATGCGGTCAATCGGCTACAACCAAGCGTGTTTTTGTTTGAAAACGTGGCCAATATCATAGGACGGCATAAATGGTATATTGATTTAATAGTAAGAGAATTACAGAATCTTGGATATATTGTGGAGTATAGGGTGCTGAATGCTGTGAATTTCGGGATACCGCAAAATAATGAACGGCTTATTTGCATAGGACATCGGGCCTCTTTTCATTATCCTGCGCCAGAAAAGAAAAAGACCACTGTCAGGGAAGCCATAGGCGACACTATGTTCAACCTCGAACTCGCCGACAAAATCCTGACGCCTCGCCAAGATGAATACATCGCTGCATACGAGAAAAAATCGCATTGTGTCAATCCTCGCGATTTGTATCCGGACAAACCTGCAAGAACCATCACTTGCCGAAACCTCGCCGGCGCCACCCGTGATATGCAACGTGTACGACTGAATGATGGAAGAAGAATCACGGACAGAGAAGCCGCCCGGTTGCAAAGTTTTCCCGATTGGTTTGCATTTTCGGGAACCGAAACTATGCGTTACAACCAAATTGGGAATGCTGTTCCACCGCTGTTGGCATACAAAATCGCACTCGAAGTCCGCAAAACGTACCATTTACCTCAGCGGGAGCCTCAGACAATATCAATAAATGTAATGCACAAGCATTATTCGACCATGAATATTAAAGTTCTACGCTCCACTCCCGAAACTATTAAGGTGCTCGACCATAGACATGCAGCCTGGTACTGGACATTCCGGCATTTCAGGCTGTGGTATTACGCCAACGGAATGGACGCAATGACCTGAGGTGTCTCGAAAAGAGGCTTGCCGACTCCGAAAAGAAAAGCGGAGCGATGAAAAACCTCTTCATGATTGAGATTTTTTAAGGGTAGATAAATATGCAGCGAATATAGCAAAAATTGCTTACTTTTGCCGTCTTAACCTACGCTATGCGAATACGTTTGTCCAACATTACAACAATTCTCATTTTTACCCTAATGTCATTGCCCGGCTACGGCCTCTCGCAAACCGTCCCTTTGTCGCCATATTCTTTCGGACTGGCCGAGGCCACCTCCGACAGCGCCCGGTTCGAGGTTCTTTTCAGCACGCATCTGGCAGCTGTTGCGGCAAACGTGCCCGTAACCTACAACGGCATCGACTCCCTGACCATCGAAATTCCTGCGACTGCAAAAAGCATCCCGCTGACACAAAACACCGACTTCGGAGGTATGCGGCTTCGTGTCCTCAACCGCACAAAGCACTGCTACCTGTTTGAACGCGTGAATGTTGCAGATTCCATTCATACAACAAAGGCCCAAATTGACAGCGGCGACTTCCGCAACGTGGCGGAACTGTCCGACGGACTTCACCAACTGGTCATACAAGACACGACCCCATGGGTAGAAAAGAGACTTGGCTACCGCTACGGGGCCGTGCGCAAAGACATCCTTTTGGTAAAAGACGGCATTGCGCAAAACCATCCGGTGTCACCCTACAACAACGGACAGTCGTATCCCACATGCACCTATAGCGCCGTCTGCGAGGAACCTACGGTCATCAGCAACTTGACAGTCGTACGCGACGACTCGTGTACCTTCAAGACCTATTGCTTCAGGCTGGAGCACCTGAACAACCTGCAAATCAGCAATGTCACCATCCTCACCCCCGAAAGCAACCTGGTTGCCGACGAAGCCATCTCCATCAGCAACTGCACCAATGTCACGCTGACGGACGTGACGATACGGGGCTCTTACTCGCGCACCAACTGCTACGGGTACGGCATCCTGATGAACAATGTCTGGAACAGCCGCTTCATACGGCTAACCGGTCATGCCAATTGGGGCATATTCGGCACCAACAACCTCAACACGGTAGAATTACTGAACTGCGACCTTAACCGGTTTGACATTCACTGCTATGGGCGCGATGTCACGTTCAGCAACTGCACCTTTTCAGAACTATACAACCAATTCTCGTCCGTCTTCGGGGACATAGCGTTCCGCAAATGCCGTTTCACGAACTTCGTTCCCATCCTGATTGAGCCCTCCTACAACGCATACACCGGATTTGAGGTGCTCTTTGAAAACTGTGTCTTTGATGCCGCCGCGGGGCGCAACTATCTGATTCAGGCCGGGCAGTTCACCGACGGTCCCAACAGTCGCCCCGAACTTTCGGACAAATGCTGGCCCAATGTCACCATAAGAAACCTCACCGTCAACGTGCCGGACAATGTTCGCCAAATCATCCTCTTCAAGCCCAGGAAAAGCGTGCCGGCGCAACAGGAGGTCGGCTACTTGTCAAAAATATCCGTCAGCGGCATGAAATTCAACCCCAACACGGAAGGTCATGCCGCCAGTTTTTGCCTTTGCAGCGAAAAAGTGCAACTTGCAAACAGGCTTTCGTGCAACGTAAGCAGTCTGAACATCCTGCCTCTCCCAGACAGCAAAATCACCCAGGCGACAAAGAAAAACAGTTATCCCGCCAGTCTGCAGATCAACCTCAAGAGCAAATCGGACAAAGACGTCATCCGTGTTTCAGACTCGCGGCTTAACTATAACGTCTCGGCAAATGCTGAATACCCCATCATTTTCGACAAGTGTACTTTAGGATTAGTGCGAAACACGCCAAGTTCATTCCCGAAAACCGCCACACACACTTACCGGAACTGTCACATATATCTCAACTGCTGTGACGACGCACGCTACTACATCGACAACCATGCCTTTTACGACCAGTGCGTTTTCATTCCGTGTGCCCCTAAGATGCAGGTGGATTTCATCGGGAAAGACAATGCGGTGACGTTCCGGAACTGCTCCGTCCAAAAGCGCGGCGGGCTTCTGCGCGGTGGCTCTTACAGCAATACGGAGTTTTCTGATTGGTCGCTGAAAGGCTCTTACAATCGCTAAACCGTCCGATGTCCTAAAAAAAACAAAACATTATGAGAAAAAGATTATTCATTATCCTTTTAATAACAATTCCGATGATTATGTGTGCCCAGAAGACGGGCATTTCATTGAGTGGAGGAGCCGCTTTAGGATATGCGCACATAGGATTTTTGCAAGCTATGGACGAAGCCGGCGTCAAACCCGACTGCATCTCGGGAACCTCTATGGGAGCCATTATGGGCATGATGTACTGCGCCGGTTATACGCCACAGGAAATCAAACAGATCGTCAAAAACGAACGTATGGACGAATTGGTGGTACTGGCGCGCCCCGGGCTGCACCACCGCGGCGGTCTCGTAGGGACTGAAAAAATACAGCAGGTTCTGCTCAAATATGTGCCGCACAACAGTTTCGACTCTCTGAAAATCCCATTTTACTGTTGCACCGTCAACATGAACACCTTAGAGCTGATATACCGGGGCAAAGGCGACCAGTTGGTGCAATATGTCATGGCCTCTGCCGCCGTGCCGGCCGTATTTGCGCCGGTAACCATCGACGGCGACTATTACGTTGACGGAGGAGTATTGTGTAACCTGCCCGTGCAGCCGCTGCTTGAGGAAGCGTGCGACAAAAGAATTGCCGTAAACCTGCGCCTCGTAAAGCCGATGAACAACCTGAAAGCCAGAAACATCTGGAACCGTGCCTTTATGTTCAGCATCTATGCCACCTCATTCCGAACCTTAACGATGTTTACGGACACCGTTGAGATTGACCCTGGCACCTGCCGGATGTACGACTTCAACCGGTTGGACGACCTGTGCGAAATAGGCTACCGCACCGGCAGACAACATTTCAGCAAGAAGCCATGAAACGGCAGAAATCGAGGGATGTAGGGAAAGGAAACGTCAGTTTTCCTGCTCCTGACGTTTCCTTTTTTTCTCCAAAAGAGCATATCCTATCCAATAGGCAATCGTGACCGCAAGAAAGATGCCTATCACAACAGGGAACCGCTCCTTAATCTCGATAAAAGTGAACGGGATGAGGCAAAGGGCAAGAATCATAAAATAACGGAGCGTTGCCTTCATGCTATGACAGTTTAGCGATCTGGTCTTTGAGGATCCTGATACGTTGTTCGGCATCCGCCTGCTTTTTGCGTTCATTTTCCACAACGTTGGCCGGTGCGCTTTGCACAAAACGTTCGTTGGAGAGCTTCTTCATTACGCCTTGCAAGAATCCTTCCGCATAACGGAGGTCGGCCTGTAGTTTCTTCAGTTCCTCTGCTGCGCTGACGAGTCCCTCGACAGGAACAGAGTATTTTATATTCTGCACGATGAACGAAACACAGCTTATCTCCATATCTTCGGGTATATATTCGATTTTATCGACATTGGCGAGTTTGCAGATTACGGCATCTGTGCTGTCCCCGTCG
Source organism: Oscillospiraceae bacterium (assembly GCA_963620035.1). Lineage (GTDB taxonomy): Bacteria > Bacteroidota > Bacteroidia > Bacteroidales > WCHB1-69 > F23-D06. The sequence goes on from CAVEXN010000007.1 coordinate 47,574, forward strand.
CCGGACTTGCTGCCGTGTACGCGCAGAGAGAGGGTGTTCTTCACGGCTATGTTCTTCTCTGAACGGATATGGCGTATTGATTCGACAACGCTGCGGACATGGGCAAAGCGGTCAAGCAGTGGGCGGTCGAGCGGCGTGGGCACGGGCATGACTTCCGTCATGACAGAAGTGCCTTCCTCGCGTTGGCGCATCGAATGCCAAAGTTCTTCGGTGATGAAAGGCATAAACGGGTGTAGTATCGTCATCAGCGTCTCGAAAAGGTCAACAAGGTCGTCGAATGTCTTGCGGTCAACAGGTTGCTGGTAGCCCGGCTTTACAATCTCGAGGAGGCACGAACAGAAATCATCCCAAATCAGTTTATAGACCGAAATCAGGGCTTCTGACAATTTATAGATCTTGAAATCCTCCTCCATGTCGGCGATCACCTCATTGATGCGTTCTTTCATCCACTTGACAGCCACTGCCGAATGTGCCGGTTGCGAGAGCGTTTCGTCGATGTTCCATCCCATCACCAGACGGAACGCATTCCATATCTTGTTGCTGAAATTGCGTCCCTGCTCGCACAGTGACTCGTCGAAAAGCAAGTCGTTGCCGGCGGGTGAACTGTGCAGCATGCCGAAACGTACGCCGTCGGCGCCATATTTCTCTATCAGCAGAATAGGGTCGGGAGAGTTGCCGAGCGACTTTGACATCTTGCGGCGGAGTTTGTCCCTTACGGTGCCGGTGAAATAAACATCCTTGAACGGGATCATGCCGCGCCATTCCAGGCCGGCCATAATCATGCGGGCCACCCAGAAGAAGATGATGTCAGGAGCGGTGATCAGCGTTGCCGTAGGATAATAGTAATTGATTTCCGGATTGTCGGGATGACGGATGCCGTCGAACACGGAAAGCGGCCATAGCCACGAAGAGAACCAGGTGTCCATCACATCCTCATCCTGCTTGAGGTCTTCTTTGGAAAGATTCAGTTCCGGGAATCTCTGCTGCGCCAGAGAGAGAGCCTTCCCGAGGTTGTGTGCCACCACCATTTCATGGTTAGGCAGATAGTAGGCCGGGATGCGGTGTCCCCACCAGAGCTGGCGGCTGATGCACCAATCCTTGATGTTCTCCATCCAATGTGCGTACGTATTCTTGAACTTGTCGGGAAAGAAGCGTATCTCATTTTTCATCACGGCATCAAGGGCCGGCTTTGCCAATTCGTCCATCTTGCAGAACCATTGCATCGACAGTTTGGGTTCCACCACTTCGTTTGTTCTTTCAGAGAAGCCGACCTTGTTGACATAATCCTCGATTTTCACAAGGCTTCCTGCCTCTTTGAGGAGCGGTATGATTGCTTTCCGGGCCTCGAAACGGTCCAGGCCGACCAAATAGCCAGCCTGTTCGTTGAGCGTGCCGTTGTCATTGAAGATGTTAATCGTCTCCAGATGATGTTTGATGCCGAGGTTATAGTCGTTGATGTCGTGGGCGGGGGTTATCTTCAGTGCGCCGGTGCCGAATTCTCTATCCACATATTCATCGTAGATGAGCGGCACGGAGCGGTTCACGACTGGCACAATGGCGCGTTTGCCCTTGTATTTGGCATACCGTTCGTCTTCGGGGTGCATGCAGATGGCCGTGTCGCCCAAAATAGTTTCGGGACGGGTGGTGGCAATTGTGACATATTCGCCGGGTTCTCCTTCAATCTGGTAGCGGACATAATAGAGTTTCGACTGCAGTTCCTTGAATACCACCTCCTCGTCAGAAACGGCGGTCAGGGCTTTAGGGTCCCAGTTGACCATACGCACGCCGCGGTAGATTTTGCCTTTGTTGAAAAGGTCAACAAAAATGTCGATCACCGCTTCGGAGAGGTCTGCATCCATCGTGAATTTCGTCCTGTCCCAGTCGCACGAGGCGCCGAGTTTCTGGAGTTGCCGCAGGATGATGCCGCCATGTTTTTCTTTCCATTCCCAGGCATACTCAAGAAACTGTTCACGGGTAAGGTCTTTCTTCTCAATGCCTTTTTCCTTGAGATAATGTACCACCTTGGCTTCAGTGGCAATGGAAGCGTGGTCGGTTCCGGGCACCCACACGGCATTGAAGCCTTGCATGCGGGCACGTCTGACCAGGATGTCCTGAATCGTGTTGTTGAGCATATGTCCCATGTGCAGCACGCCGGTAACATTAGGCGGCGGAATCACAATGGAGTATGCCGGACGGCCGTCCGGTTCAGAATGAAACAATCTGTTGTCCATCCAATACCGGTACCATTTGTCCTCTACGGCTTGCGGATCATATTTTGCAGCTAATTCCATGTGTGATTGTGTCGTTATTGTCTGTTGTTCAACCAATTCGTTACATTCTTGTAGATACGTTCGTCTATATTGCCGTCTTCTGCGGGCACAAACTTTTCGCCGAGAATATGTTCATAAAGTTCTATATATCGGTCTGTTATACTCTTGACTATGGCGTCGGTCATTTCAGGCATCTGCTGTCCTTCCAGTCCTTGGAAGCCGTTAGCCATCAGCCATTCGCGCACAAACTCTTTCGACAGCTGTTTTTGGGGTTGGCCTTGGGCGAGGTTCTCCTCGTAAGTATCTGCATAGAAATAGCGGGAGGAGTCGGGTGTGTGGATTTCATCGATGAGGTAGATCTTGCCGTCGTTCTTGCCAAATTCGTACTTCGTGTCCACAAGGATCAATCCTTGCCGGGCGGCGATTTCGGTGCCGCGTTCAAAAAGTTTGAGCGTATAGTCTTCAATGACGGCATAATCTTCGGGAGACACCAGTCCTTTGGCGAGGATTTCATCTTTAGAAATATCCTGGTCGTGTTCGCCCTGTTCTGCCTTGGTAGTAGGAGTGATGATAGGTTCAGGGAATTTCTGGTTCTCGTGCATGCCGTCGGGCAGGATGTTGCCGCAAAGGTTGCGGCCGCCGTTTTTGTAGAATCGCCAAGCGCTGCCGCAGAGGTAGCCGCGCACAATCATCTCCACCGGAAAGCCTTGGCACAGCAGCCCTGCCGTCACCATAGGGTCGGGCGTTGACAGTTTCCAGTTGGGGCAGATGTCCGTAGTGGCATCCAGAAACTTTGCGGCAATCTGGTTCAGGATCTGTCCCTTGCAGGGGATGCCTTTGGGCAGAATCACATCGAAAGCTGAAATACGGTCGGTGGCGACCATGACAAGGATTTCATCGTTGATATTATAGACGTCGCGCACCTTGCCGTGATAGACACCTTTTTGTTTGGGAAAATCGAAATCAGAGTGTGTTATTGCAGCCATATAGCAAAAAAATTAACTTGTTTTTTTAGTGGCGGCAAAAATAGCGAAAAAATCAGTATTGAAAATTATAGTATTTTTGCGCCCATATTTTTTATCATCAGTATGGATAATTTTGATGACATTCGACCATACAGCGAAGCGGAGGCCCGTCACGCTTATTACAAACTGATGGACGACAAGCGTTTTCAGGACGCCATCGCCAAGTGTTTGCCTGACTACACCATCGACGACTTTCGCAGAGATTTTGAGCATTGGCACACGATAGACGAGGTGCAGGCCGGCTTCGACAAGCGGTTTATGGATGTTTTCACCAAACAGTTCGCCACAGGACTCACCTTTTCGGGCATCGAGAACATCGACCCGGACCAGGCATACCTGTTCATCAGCAACCATCGTGACATCACGTTCGACCCGGCCATGCTCCAGTACTATTTTTTTCTTGAGCACCGGCGCACTTCCAAAATCGCCATCGGCGACAACCTCATAGCCACGCCTGTCTTGAGTGAGTTCGCGCGCCTCAACAAGATGTTCCTGGTGTTGCGCAGTGGGTCGCTCCGCGAGAAACTGCAAAACTTCCAGCGGCTTTCTGCCTATATCCAATACAGCCTGTTTGAGGAGAAAGAATCGGTATGGATAGCGCAGCGCGACGGCCGTACCAAAGACGGCAACGACTATACCAAGCAAGGGCTCGTAAAGATGGTTTCGATGGGGCACGACAGCAACTTGATAGAGACTCTAAAGCGGATGAACATCACACCGATGTCCATCTCCTACGAATATGAGCCATGCGCACAGTTCAAGGCCCGCGAACTGGCACTCAGCGAAAACGGTGTCCATTACCGGAAACGCCCGGGCGAGGATTTTGACAGCATCAAAGAAGGCATCTTCGGACAAAAAGGACACATAACCCTGACTATCGGGAAGCCGCTCAAGGAAGAATTGGACACCATACCGAAAGAAATCAACAACAACGACAAACTTTTCCACGTCTGCCACTTGATTGACAGGCAGATATACGCAGCATACAAATTATACCCCAATAACTATATCGCCCACGACATCAGAGACAATGACGAGCGTTACCGCGACTGCTATACTGCGGAACAGAAAGAACAGTTTGAACAATACCTCGAGCGCAAGTCCGTTGTGCAGGATGTGGCACGGGAGAAGATGAGAACATATCTGTTGCGCATCTACGCCACTCCTGTGGACAATCATTACAAACAACCCGCAGACAGAAGATTGTAAAAAACACATTATAAATATTGACACGAAATGGATGAGATACAACCTCCGTCGACATTGAAGATACTGGTCATTCGATTGAGTTCTATTGGCGACATTGTGCTGACAACGCCGGTTGTCAGAGCACTCAAAACGCAGATCCCGGGAGCAGAACTGCATTTCCTAACCAAAACAGAAAATGAGACGGTCATAAAAGCGAATCCTTACATTGACAAGATTCACCTTTATGGCAAAAGCCGTAAGAAAGACCTGTTTGAAGAACTGAAGGCAGAGCATTTTGACTATGTAATAGATTTGCATGGCAAGCACCGCACGCGTCAGGTGGCGCGGAGGCTGAACCGCCCCACACTCACCTACAACAAGCTGACGCTCGGGCGGGCATTCTGCGTGGCATTCAAAATCAACCTGCTGCCCAACAAGCACATCGTTGACCGTTTTTTCCAAGCCGTTGCCGACCTTAACGTGCATAATGACCACAAGGGGTTGGACTTCTTCATCCCCGAGGGGTGTGGTTTCGACGGCGACGACCTTCCGATGGTCTTCGAGGACGGCTTTGTGGCCATTGTGCTGGCCGGCCAACATGTCACCAAACGCATTCCCGCCTCCAAAGTCATCGAAATCGGCAGTATCCTGCACAAGCCTGTCATGTTGTTAGGCGGGCAGGATGTTGCGGAAGAAGGCGAAGAAATCGCACTGCAATTGGGCGACCGTGCCTATAACGGATGCGGGAAATACACGCTCTACCAGTCGTGTTCCATCCTGAAACAGGCAGACTGTGTCATCACCGGCGACACCGGGCTGATGCATGTGGCCGCCGCTTTCCGCAAACCCGTTGCGGTGTTGTGGGGAAACACCATCCCCGAGTTCGGCATGTATCCCTATATGCCCGGGCAGCGGTATATGTACCGCAATTTTGAGGTATGCCCGCTCCGTTGCCGCCCCTGTTCCAAACTCGGACGCGCCAAATGCCCGCGCAAACATTTCAAGTGCATGAATATGATCCCTGCCATCGAAGTGTCCGACTGGGTCAATAAATTCTGAAGATGAGACAAGACTTTTTCCAGAATCCCGTCTCTCTGCAAGGCAATGCCTGCTTCCTCTCCGACACCCATTTCAGGGCACCGCAAGACCAGGAGAGCTGGCAGAGAGAAAGCTTTCTCGTCCGTTTTTTGGAAAAAGAAAACATTGACCATCTGTTTCTTTTAGGCGACATCTTCGATTTTTGGTTCGAATATGCCGATGTCGTCCCGAAAGGCTATTTCCGCCTGTTGAACCTGCTGCACGAAATGCATGGGCGCGGCGTCAACATATATTTCTTCACCGGGAATCATGATATGTGGGTTGAGGACTATTTCACGAAATGTTTCGGCTGCCAAGTGTTCCGCGAGCCGCGTCTGTTTGTGCTGAACGGGAAACGTTGTCTGATAGGGCACGGAGACGGGCTGGGCGGGAAACAACCGCGCTATCTTTTCATCAAGAAAGTGCTCGGCTTCGGTCCAGACCGCTTTTTTTACAGCCTGCTGCACCCCCGCATCGCCTTTGCAGTTGCACGTCACTGCTCTGCCCGCAGCCGCGCCTCACATCCCGCCGATGTTGCCGTCTTCCGCAACGAGGCAGAACATCAAGTAATGTTTGCCCGCGAAGCACTCCAAAACCACGACGTGGATTTCTTCATTCTGGCGCACCGGCACATCCCCGTCGTCTATCCGCTCAGCAGCCGGTCAAAACTCTTCAATGCCGGCGACTGGATTGACAATTTCAGCTACATTCTGTTCAAGGCAGGAGAAGACCAGCCGGAACTTCATTTCTACGACACAGCGAACCATTCATAGCAAAACAAACACAATAACCCATCCGAAATGACCAACACAGAAACTATCAGCAATATACCGCCCGGGCACCGCGCCGGCTTCGTAAATCTCATCGGGAACCCCAACGTCGGCAAAAGCACCCTCATGAACCGGCTTGTGGGCGAGAAAGTGTCCATTATGACCTCCAAGGCACAAACCACACGGCACCGGATCAAAGGCATCGTCAACGGCGACGACTATCAGATTGTCTATTCCGACCTTCCCGGTGTGCTTGACCCTGCCTATATGATGCAAAAGATGATGATGCGTTTTGTGGTTGACTCTCTGCAAGATGCGGACATCATCCTCTATCTGGTAGAGTGCGGGGAAACTAAATACAATGCCGAACTGGTGGAGAAGATAAAAGCCCTCCGACAACCTGTCATTCTGGTCATCAACAAGATTGACCGTTTTTCAGAAGAACAAACCGAAGCCTCAAGACAGCATTGGCGCGGAATCTTCCCCGATGCAGACATCATCGCCGTCTCCGCACTCAAGAACCTCAACGTTGAAATACTCTGCCGACACATTGTGGAACTGCTGCCGGAGTGTCCGCCCTATTTCCCGAAAGACGCATTGACCGACCGGCCCGTACGCTTCTTTGTGTCAGAACTGATACGCGAACAGATTCTGCTGCAGTACAAAAAAGAGATTCCCTACAGCGTGGAAGTTGTCATAGACAGTTACAAAGAAGACGAAAACCTCATCCGTATCAGTGCGATTCTGTATGTGGAGCGTGACACGCAGAAGGCCATCATCATCGGCAGAAAAGGCACCGCCATCAAGAAACTCGGCACCGACGCCCGCGCCTCCATCGAGGATTTCCTGCAAAAGCACATTTTCCTCGACCTTTCCGTGAAAGTGCTGAAAGACTGGCGCAACAGCGAACTGCACATGAAACGTTTCGGGTACGATTACAAAGACTGACATGCTTTTCCGTTGCAGAAACACATCATTCATCATCGTTAACTGAAAATATATTATTATGGCAATACTCGTAAAAAACATCAAACAACTGGTTCAGGCAGAACCGCAGAATATAACAGTCAGGGCAGGCAAAGACATGCAGCATCTGCCCATTATAAACAACGCCTATCTGCTCACAGAAGGTGACAGGATCAAGGCTTTCGGAAAGATGGAAGATTTCAGCCCGGCACTTCTCGACGGTCTTGCAGAGCCGTTGCAGGAGATAGACGCCACGGACAAGATGGTTTTCCCTTCTTTTTGCGATTCGCACACGCACATCGTATATGCCGGCACTCGCGAAGTTGAATACATTGACAAAATCAAAGGGCTCAGCTATGAAGAAATCGCCAGGCGCGGCGGCGGCATTCTCAACTCCGCCATCCGTCTGCACAACACATCGGAGGAAGAATTGTTTGACGAAGCGTGGAGGAGGCTGGAAGAGATGGCTTTGTGGGGCACCGGTGCCGTAGAGATCAAGAGCGGCTACGGACTCTCCACTGAAGACGAACTGAAGATGCTCCGCGTCATCCGAAGGCTCAAAGAGAAATCCCCCCTGCTGATTAAGGCCAACTTTCTGGGTGCCCATGCCGTGCCCGAACAGTACAAACAGAACCCCGACGAATACGTGGACCTCATTATCAACGAGATGATACCTATGGTTGCCGCCGAGGAACTTGCCGATTTTATCGATGTTTTCTGCGACAAAGGCTTTTTCACCGTCGAGCAGACCGAAAGGATGCTGATGCAGGGCATCAAGTACGGACTTCGTCCTAAAATCCATGCCAACGAGTTGGACTATTCGGGCGGAATTCAGGTAGGTGTCAAATACAACGCTCTCTCTGTCGACCATCTGGAATACACGGGCGACGAAGAAATTGCCGCACTGCTCGGAAGCGAGACTATGCCCACGATACTGCCCGGGGCCGCTTTCTTCTTAGGTATGGTTTGTGCTCCGGCGCGCAAGATGATGGAAGCCGGGCTGCCTGTAGCACTTGCCTCCGACTACAACCCGGGCTCCTGTCCTTCGGGCAATATGCAACTTGTGTTGGCTATGGGATCTGTCATGTACAAAATGCTGACCGAAGAGGCGGTAAATGCCACAACCGTCAACACCGCATACGCATTAGGAGAACATGAGCAAGTGGGCAGCATCACTGTTGGGAAGAGAGCCAACTTTTTCATCACGAAGCCGATGGACTCCATATACTTTATGAGTTACGGTTTTGGTGAGAATAAGATAGAGCAACATTTCCTGAACGGGAAACGGGCATAGGGATTGCGTCAGAATTTGCCGCCTGCACCTCCGCCCCCGAAACCGCCGCCTCCGCCGAAGCCCCCGAAACTGCCCGAGCCGCCGCTATAGGGGCTGCCGCCCATAAACGGACCGCCTATGATGACCGGTCCGGAATAACCGCCGCCGTGCGAGGAGTTGCCGTGCCCCGGCTTGTTCGGTTTCCTATACAACACGAACAGAACAACCAAAATAAGAAGGCCGAGGCCAACGCCAATAGCGTCGCCCGCCGTGAAAGGGTCCTCCAACCTGTCGGCATTGATCTCGCCAGAGGCGAGCGGCAGTATGTACGCCAAGGCCGAATCAATGGCGGCATAATAGTTGCCGTTCTGAAGTTGCGGAATCATCTTCCGTTCTATTATGCGTTTGGCAGTAGCATCGGGAATGACACTTTCGAGGTCGTAGCCCACCGAAATATAGACATCGCCGTCGCCATTGCTGCGACTAGGTTTCACAAGAATCACCACCCCGTTTCGTTTGTCCTTGGACCGCACACCCCATTGCTCGCCTATCTCGTAGGCAAACTGAGCGGAAGAGTAGCCGCCAAGGTCTTCAACGGTTACCACGCAGATTACGTTGGTCGTCGTATCGTTAAACGCAACCAGCCGCCTTTCCATATCATCCGTCTGTTCTCGGGTCAGCACTCCGGCAAAGTCGTTCACCAGCCGGGGAGGGTTTGGCACGGCGGGAATGACACCGTCTTTCTTAGCCGTACAGCAGAAGAGGATGCACAGCATACACTGAAGCAGAAAAAGCCTCTTCATCTCCATTCAAAAGAGTTTATTCGAAATTGAAATCCACTGAGGGGGCATTCTCTGCGCCTGCCGTAGCCTGAAAATAGCCTTTCTTCTCGAAATGGAACATTCCGGCCACAATACTGTTGGGGAATTTTCGAATATAAGTGTTGTATCCTTTTACCACCTCATTGAATTTGTTGCGCTCAACTGCAATGCGGTTTTCTGTGCCTTCAAGCTGTGCCTGGAGCTCCAGGAAGTTCTGGTTTGATTTCAGTTCGGGGTATCTTTCCACCACTACCATCAAGCGGCTCAAGGCAGACCCTAATTCATCCTGGGCTTTCTGGAACTGTGCGATAGCGTTCTCGTTCAGATTGTTGGCATCCACCTGCACCGATGAGACCTTAGAACGTGCGTTCACCACGGACTCTAAAGTGCCTTTCTCGAAATCGGCAGCCCCTTGAACTGTCTTCACCAAATTCGGTATCAAGTCGAGGCGGCGTTGATAGACATTTTCCACATTAGCCCAGGCGGAGGAGCAACTCTCGTCTTTCTTGACCATTTTGTTGTACGGGCCAATCAGCCCGAGCAGCAGTGCCCCCACAATAGCAGCCACTACGATAATGATTGTTTTGTTCGTCTTCATTTTTGTATTGTTTTTAAATCATGAATAATTCACATTTCCACTTTGCAAACTCCGTGCCGAGAACAATTTTTGGTATATCAGGTCGCAAGCGCCGATGTTGGAGGCCACGTATTGCCGGCACACATTGCAAATCTGTTCATAAAACTCCGGTTCGCGGTCAAATCGGCGCACAATGGCCAGCATCTCTTCGGATGATGTGATGGGGAACGCACCCCTCAACTGCACAAGCATCACAGCCTCATTGAAGTGGCTGTAATGAGGCCCGAAGAAGAGCGGCACGCCAAAAACGGCGGCTTCCAGAATATTATGAAGCCCTGTTTTAAATGCGCCGCCAATATACGAGAGGGTGCTGTAACGATATATTTTGCTCAAAAGCCCGATTGTGTCAACGACCAACACCTCGCAGTCGGCAAGGTTGGTGTGCTCCATTTCCGAGTATGCCACAGTCTTAAAGTCTGCAAAAGTCTTCATTACCTCATCTCTTCTGCCGGTCTCGTGCGGGGCAACCACCAGTTTATAGTCTTCCAACTGTGCAAACAGAGCAGTAAGCAACTGCTCGTCAGGCCCCCATGTGCTGCCTGCCACAATGAGTTTCTTGTCTTGTTTGAATTTCTCTACAAAGTCAAGGCGGATGCCCTGCGAAGCAATGGCATGCACCCGGTCGAAGCGCATGTCGCCGCAGACCGTCACCTGACAGATGCCTATCTGGCGAAGCAATTGCTCGGAAAGGTCATTCTGCACAAAAAAACCGGACGCAAGGCGGAGTTGTTTGCGAAACCAGCATCCTATGGGCTTGAAAAAGTATTGTTGCGGACGGAAAATGGCACAGATGTAATAAAACGGCACATTCTGTTCATTCAATGCCCGCATATAATTGAACCAGAATTCGTACTTTATAAAGACGGCCATGCAAGGTTTTACCGTACGAACGAAACGGCGGGCATTGCGAAGCGTATCAGCGGGCAAATAATGCACATAGTCAGGGAGAGAATCGTTTTTGCGGATTTCATATCCGGAAGGGGAAAAGAATGTGACGAGCACTTTCGTGTCGGGCGACTCCTTTTTCACCTTTTCGATAAATGGGCGGGCCTGTTCATACTCGCCAAGCGAAGCGCAATGTACCCAAAGCGGACGTTCGTTGAAGGCAAAAGCACTTTTCAACTTGCGGAAGATGCCCTGTCGACCGTGTACCCACAGCCGTGCTTTCTCGTTAAAAGGCGAGGCTGCCCGAATGAGGGCGGCACAGAGCGCTGCTCCTGCAGAAATCAGCGTATGCATAAAATGGGACGGTATTCTTATCGGTAATAAAAAGTTGTAACACTCTTTTTCTCATACAACGGTATGTTCCAGCCAACCTTCAACCCGACAAGCCCACTGAACTTGTACTTCAGATTGGCGGTAGAGCCCTCATTGATAATATAATTGCGCATCGGCTTGCTCCATATTTCATAAAACTCGATGCCGCCGTAGAAATTGAGCACCCTGTTTTTCTGTATGAAGAGGTATCCGAGAAATTGGTTCAAGGCAAAGCCGCCGGAGAGGTGGTCGTAGCCTTTCTTGTAATTGCCGTCCAGTTGGGGCACCTGGTTGTCGTAGTCGTTGATGCGGATCTTGTGGCCGAAATAGCCCGCACCGAGGCGAACCCACACTCCGGAATTCTTCCAGCGGTTCACGGGGAAGACCTTGCCGACATTGGCGCCGAACTGCCAGTATCGGCCTTCGAGGTAAATCTTGGCCTGCAAGCCGTTGCCGTCAAGGACAATGTAGTCGCCGCCAGATTCGCTGACGATGTCGCCCAGAAAAGCCGCAGACTTGTCACGGAGGTTCGCGCCGAACATATAATTGCCCGTCACACCGAAAGTCCAGTTTCCCCTGGTCTTTACCGTCAGGCCTGTGCCGACGGACAGGTTGGGCTTGAACCAGCTTCTAAGGTCGCCAATGGGCAGATGTCCGGCCATATCCACTCCTGTCCAGACCATAGTGGCAGTCGTATCTACGTAGTTCTTGTCTTTGTAATTTGTCCTTATGTGGCTGTTCCCCCGCTGGGCCGAGGCGACTGCAAAAGTGCAGAGCAACAGCAGGAAAACAAGGAAATATCTTTTATGCATAGCCGTAAAAAAACGTAAAAACGGAAGAAGGCAAGGCAACTTCCGTTTTTGCATCAGAATTGAATTATTTGATTGTGCGGCCAGGGTAAACCTTAAGTGCTTCCTCGAGGCACTTGACCGCTTTCTTCAAGTCATCCACCTTAAGGCAATAACTGATTCGTACCTCGTCGATTCCTTTACCTGGGGTAGAATAGAAGCCCGTGGCAGGAGCCATCATAGTCGTCTCTCCTTGATAATCAAACTCTTCGAGCATCCACTGACAGAATCGGTCGGAATTGTCGATGGGCAGACGGGCCACACAGTAGAAAGCGCCTTTAGGCATAGGCACATAGCATCCCGGGATGGCATTCACGCCATTCACCACCGTGTTGCGGCGAGCCACATAGTCGGTAATGACCGCATCAAAATACTCTTTTGGGGTATCCACAGCGGCTTCGCCTAAAACCTGTCCGTAGGTGGGAGGAGAGAGGCGGGCCTGTGCAAACTTCATTGCCGTATTGTAAACATCCTTGTTGTGGGTGATAAAAGCGCCGGTGCGTACGCCGCATGCGCTGTAACGTTTTGATACAGAGTCAAGCAATACCACATGCTGTTCCAGTCCTTTAAGTTCCATGACGGAGAAATGCTTCACGCCGTCGTAGCAGAACTCACGATATACCTCGTCGGCAAACAGAAACAGGTCGTGCTTCTTGGCGATTTCGCCCAACTGGCGGATTTCCTCTTCAGAATAGAGATAGCCCGTGGGATTGTTGGGGTTGCAGATCATAATGGCCTTTGTCTTAGGCGTAATCACTTTCTCAAATTCCTCAATCGATGGGAGTGCGAAGCCCGTTTCGATTGTCGAGACGATGGGTTTCACCACCACGCCGCACGTGACGGCAAAGCCGTTGTAGTTGGCATAGAAAGGTTCCGGCACGATAATCTCGTCGCCGGGATCCATACAGCTGTTGAACGCAAAGAGCAGTCCTTCGCTTCCGCCCGTTGTGATGATAATCTCTTCCGGCGTAATGTCAATGCCTACGCTATGGTAATACTCGACAAGTTTTTTGCGATAAGAAAGGTTGCCCGCCGAGTGGGTATAGGCGATGACGGGAATGTCGGCATTGCGCACAGCCTCGCGCGCCCCAATAGGGGTTTCAATATCCGGCTGTCCGATATTGAGGTGATAGACATGGATCCCGCGTGCTTTGGCGGCATCTGAGAAAGGCACCAACTTCCGTATCGGAGAAGAGGGCATCGTTTGTCCTTTTTTTGAAATGTTTGGCATAGTTTGTATTGTGTTGATTATTAAAAACTTAATTTGACACCCCTCTTTTAGGGCGGGCAAATATACAAAATTTCTCAAACGCTGTCGGATTTTCATAAAACGACACGGCTACCGCACGAAACAGACTTAAGAACTGAGAACTTAGGATTTTGAGGCGTTACGCATTAATGTTTTATGTTTTTTGTAAACTGTGCAACACATAACGGGGCAGCAAAACGAAACAATACAATTGTCCATTTTCTATCTTCAATCATAGGTTTTAAGTCAGTCCTGGGCTTGTGTGTTGGACGAAGCGGTAACCTAGCCATGTTGCTGCACGGCTTCATCAACAGAACAAGAAATTGTTATTTTTGCCGCATGAATCACTTTGCGTTTTTCGGCATAGTCTTTTGCAAAAATCCAAAGGATTGCCATGCGTTTTTAACAAAAAGAAGTGAACTGAAAGACAAAAAAATGAACAAAATTTCTGCAACCATATTGTTTTTCTTGTGTTATACCTTTTCGTTTGCACAGTTGCACGTGGCCTGGAACGGCAATGTCGGCATCGGAACGACTTCGCCGGAGTGTAAGTTTCAAATCTCCCAATCCTCAAACAGTTTTACATTCAAGCCCAACAACTCCGGAAATCTTGAAATAGGAGGTTATGACGGCACGGCAAATTCCAACATCATATTCTGGCACTCTCAAGGCGGTTACAACATATTGACGGCCAAAAGCTTTTCAAGGACTTCTGACAGCACGCTGAAATCGAACATCTGTATGCTCGAAAAACCATTGTCCGTTCTTAACGGCATTGGCGGTTATTCTTTTTCTTACAAAGAAGATCAATCCAAACAAGGAAAGAAGGATTATGGTGTCATAGCACAAGAGGTAGAGCGTGTGCTGCCCGAACTTGTGACGGAAGTCAAAGGCATTAAAGTAGTTGACTATGACGGTCTCATACCGTTCCTCATCGAGGCCGTGAAAGAGCAGCAGGCGCAAATAGTTTCTCTCTCCCGGGAAATCGAGTTCCTCAAGAACGCTGCGGCAGAAGACGAACAAAACATCGTCCTTGAAAGTGCCCGTGAACTCAAAGTTTACCAGAACATCCCGAATCCGTTCAACACAGCCACGACAGTGAAATGTTTTGTCCCCTCGGAAATCAGCCATGCGCAACTCTGCATCTACGACACTCGCGGCAGCCTTGTGACATGCTATGACGTGAACGGACGCGGTGACGTGAACCTCCAAATTCAGGAGGGCGCATTGCAAGCGGGCATATACGTGTATGTACTGAAAGGAGACGGCAAAACAAGCGAAGCAAAACAGATGGTGCTTACAAAATAAATTGCCGTGAGAAAATCTGCGTTGAAAATCTGGTCAGTATTGTTGGGATGCCTCACCATTTGCCAAGCCAAAGCTGAAGTCGTTCCCGATTCTGTCATCAGGACCGTTGCTGCAAACGCTTACAAATACTATACCGGCTCTACGAATCTCAATGACACCATTCGGGATTTGTTCCCGTTGCTGCACCACGACACCACAGTGATGTATCTCTGCAATTTCAGCCATGGTTTCATAATAGTCTCTGCCGACGACGTGGCATATCCCGTGCTTGCATTCTGCGACGAGAATCCTGCCGACACCGCGAACCTCGCACCAGCCGTCAAATATCTTCTGGACCGCTACGGTGCTGAAATTTGCAGCGCGCAGCAAAAAAAGTCTTCAACATCTGCACAAATCCGAGACGAATGGCAAAAACTCATAGACTATGACACAAAATCTTACTTCGCCCCTTGTCATTACATGCTGCAGACGCAATGGGGACAGAGCGGCGGACAACTTGCCGGTTCTGCTGTCTCTTATAATTATTTCTGCCCTAAAGATGAAGTGTCCGGGATTCGTACACTTGTAGGTTGCGTCGCGGTGGCAATGGCCCAAATTCTCCATTACTGGACTTGTGATGTCTGTCCGCACGGCACAATACACAACAGCCACACAGACCCGACGATAAACCTGTCAGGTCAAAATTACGAGTGGTTTAATATGAGTTCACATCATGCGGATTCGCACAACGCCAAGCTTTTGGCGGATTGTGCCGTCGCAATAAATTCAAATTTCGGGACAAACGGAACATATTCAAGCATTGAAACGATAAATAACATATTGAAAAACAATTATGGTTTCGCAAATGCTACCGTAGGACACAGCAGGACAGACACCGCTTGGGCTGCAACATTACAGTCGGCATTGTCGCAAAGATGTCTTATTATCTATGCCGGTTATAGCGAAAACAATTCCGCCGGCCATGCTTGGGTGATAGACGGCTACGACAACAACGGCTTGTTCCATTGCAATTTCGGCTGGCGCGGAGACTATAACGCATGGTATCGGCTTACGGACATCACCCCTGGAAGCCATACTTTCAACGTGCGGCAATCTGCGATTCTTGATCTTTATCCTACAGCATACAGCAACAATGTGCAACTGATTGATACTACAGTCACTTACAGAACATACAGCGGACACAAAATCATCTTGCAGAACAGCACTGTTCAAGACCGGGCAACGGTAACATTGGATGCAAGTTGCGCCACAGACATCTATGGACCGTTCACTGTTCCTTCTGGTGCGACAATAGACATAAGATGATTTTTTCAGCAATCAAAAAACTCAAAAAACATCAGGTTATTATTTTGGAAAGACATACTCGACATCACGACACAGACAACACACCATATCGTCTTTACAAAGGCGCATGGGTCTTTAATGGCAACCCGAGCGAAGAAACTGAGTTGTCGAAAGATTCTGCAAAACGGCTGTTAAAAAACGGAGGTGCGTTGGTGCGGAATGTCTATGGTTTTGACTGTGCATCGGAAACCAATTTCTGGTATGTGCTGAAAGACTCTTTTGGCGGCATGGAAGAGTTGCCCTCTAAAGTCCGCAACTGTATTCGGCGCGCTTTGAAAACCTATCATATTAAAATAATAACTAACGAAGAATTCAGAATAATTGCCCGTGACATTTACAACGAAGTCATTGGCAGTTACAAGGTGAAAGCGACAACGGTTTCTCAGTCTGACATTGACGAGATTGCGCAAATGCCTTTTCATGAGTTTTGGGTGTTTACAGAAAAGACATGGGTAAGGCCGTGGCGGTGGCCAGGAACTGGTTTTCGGTGATTATTGTGACTACAGCACGCTCAAAGCCTTGCCAGAAGCCCTCCACAATTCCACCTATCCTTATTACGGTTTGTTATACGAAATGAACCGGCATTACCTGCAAGAAAAACGTATGCGATATGTTTGCGACGGGGCCCGAACCGTCACGGGGCATTCAAACATCCAAAAATTCCTTGTCGATAAGTTTAATTTCCGGAAAGCCTATTGCCGTCTGAAAATCTATTACAAACCATGGATGAAATTATTGGTGAATGTCATTTATCCTTTTCGAAAAGTTATGCCCAATCAAGTGCGGGGAATCTTGAATATGGAGGCAATGTGCCGCGGTGAAATGTAACGGGAACCAAAACAGAGGGGGCTGATTTTAACTCAGCCCCCCCTCTGTTACTGCCTAAATGCAATTCATTCTTTCTCAGACTGTTTGGCCGTATATTTCTTTTCTATCAGATGAAACAGGAAGAAGGCGACAAGGAACATAAAGCCCCACAAAAAGAACACATCATTGAGCCAGTCCTTGACCTGGAAACTATCTTTGCTCAAGAGATTATCCAAAAGGGTGCATATTACATCAATCAATAACGAAACGCAAATAAAATAAAGGTATTTGTGTTTCAAACATTTTTCGGGAGATATCAATGGTTTCATAATAGGATATTATTTAGTGCTCATTTTTCGATTGTTTGTTTTGTTATTAAGGCTTAATAAGTTTCCCCACACAATAACCTGCGGATTGCCCACAGCCTCCTGCCATTGCCCCTGCTGCTACCCCCGGTCCTGTTGCAGCACCTATCATTGCGCCAGTTACTGCTCCTTCTGCATCAGCCGCCACAATGGGCCTGACATCATTCCAAACCTGCTTTGCGACAGATTTAAACTTATCCCATCTGGGACCTTTTTGGTCTCCATACAAATATTGCGTTATGTAGTCTATAGAACTCATATAAACATCAACAAACAGTTTAGAATAAAAATATTCATCTTTTTTGTTATTGCTGCTTAACGTTTCGAGAGAATCTTTAATAAGTGAACTCATTCTTGAAGTAAAATCTTCAAATGAAGAGGATTGCTCTATGATAGAGTATGCCTGATTGTCAACTTTTTTACAATTATTTTCAAGGAGGCTGACATCAATGTTTTCAACAACAGCACCTATGTTGTCATTGAGTTCTGTTAAAAGGGTGAAATCAAAATCAGTATTTATCACATTCGATGCCCCACAGAACAAATCCCATGTCATCTCCTGAGTGATGTCGTCAATAGTTTCGTCAACAATACTAACTGTGGCAAAGTCTTGGGTTCGTATTTTTTCAGCCACATAATCTATGATTTCTTCATATGCGGATTTATTGACAACCGTAATAGAAAGACACTGGTTTTGAAGAAAATCATACATCGTTTCGGAATGAAATGAAGCAATTTCGGTCGCCATTGCGTCAATTTCATTAATAGTAAGTTCGTTTAGCGACGAATTGTGAGAAACTCTTCTGGTCTGATTGTTGTTTTCTTTTTCACAAGAAAAACATAAGAAACACAAAAATGCGAAAATGCAAAATAAATTTAGTTTTTTTGACATTGCTTAATTGAAAAAATTAGTTTTTCTTTAGTTTTTATGCCTTGTTGCAACAGACGTGCAAAAGTAAAAAAAACCGATGCGTTTCCCTTTGACTATTAGTGCTTTTTCAAAAAATGTAAATTCAAGTCTTTCAAACAATAAGATATTAAAAATGGAAGTATTGCATTCTTTCCGAGATAAGTCCAACGTCGACAGTTATAAAGCGTGGGAGCAGGACGGTCCGCCGTACGGCGGACCGTCCTGAAAAAAATGCCACTTTTGCGGTCTCAAAAAAACGTAAATTTGCCTTTTTTTGTAAAAAAAGCAAATGTTTTATCGTTAAACACATAAAATATTGATTAATAATATGATAAAATACAAATTTTACAAAAAAGGGAAAAATGTATTGTTCCATTTTGTTATAGCATTGCTCACCTTTTCTTGTTCAACTAAAAACAATGAAGAGAACATTCAAAAAAATCAACGTTTCACGTCTGATTGGTCAACATACAATTGGATTTCAGATGGAAGGCAATTAAACAATTGTATGAGGTATCAGATGGACGGACATCTTGAAACAACAATAGGAACCTTGATGTTCATAGGCGGGCTGCCTTTCTCGGCACTTTCGGACATTGTAATCTGCAACGAGGAAATAGTATGTGGATATTGGGGTCATGTTAAATAGCATAAAGAGCTTTCTATGAACACTTTTCTTTTTCGTTTTCTAATTTGTTTTTTGGTCGTCTGGTGCATTTTATGGATAATCTCTTGTGTGCTAGTTGTCCGAAAAATGATAAAAGACCATTATTCTGCCAGCCGGGTCATTTCCTGGATGTGGCTCGCGCTGCTGACCTGGGGCATCATTTTCCCGTTTATTCTTGCAGAACCCTCAAAATAGTGCTGCTATGATTATCTACAATGTCATCTTCTCTGTTTATTTTGTCTTGGTTGGTCTGTTTTGGATTTACCTTTTCATACTCCGCGCTAAAAAGAAACTGACTACCGCCTTGTTGATTGCCTGGATGATGAGCGGAGCCAATCCCATCGGACTGATACTGTTTTTCTGCTTCCACCATAGATTTGTAAAGCCGTCAGTTTCAGAACAATACAGCATTGTTGAAGATTTTCTTTCCGCCCCCAACAGAGACAATCCCAGAGACAGTGAAGAGATTGACAGGGTGAATGTGATTATCCCTGAAGGCTCTACTCGAAACGGACAGCCTTGACGGGTGTTGTTTTCCGGGCCACCGCCCAAGCAGGCACTACAAGCACGGCCATACAGCAAAGCAACACGCCAATATTCAAGACAGCCACATCCCACACTTCAAACTGCACCGGCACGTAACGGACATAATATGTGGCAGGGTCGAGTTTCACGAGATGAAAATGCTGCTGCAACATTCCGACCCCCAGGGCAATGACATTACCCACCAGCAGTCCTCCTGTCAATATCCGTGCTGCCACCAGCATAAACAGGCGCACAACATGCCGTGTTTTCATTCCCAATGACTTCAGGATGCCAATCGTCTGCGTCTGCTCCAATGCCACAATGAAAAATACCGACATCATTGTGACCATACAGACACACATCGTGATGATGAGCAGCACCGCCACATTGGTGTCAAAGAGCGCAATCCACTCGAATATTTCAGGATAAAGTTGGCGTACCGTTTCGGCTTTCATTCCATATCCGATGTGGCGGTGTATATAGTCGCCCGTCTCGTCGAGGCGGCTGTAGTCGGTGATCCTCACTTCCACGCCGCTCACCTGGCTGCTGTCCCACCCGTTGAGTTTCTGCACTTGCCGCATGTCAACGAGCGCGAAGCGGCTGTCGTATTCCGGGAGTCCTGTCTCATAAATGCCGGCAACGGCAAACCGGCGTTGGCGCGGTGGGTCTTGCACAAAATACAGTTGCAATTTGTCGCCCGTCTTTACGCACAGTTTTTCGGCCATTCTCTTGGAAATCACCACGCGGTTGTCGGTCACGGTGTCCGTCAGGCAAAGCGAGTCGCCCTCCACCATACTTTTGCCGAAAAAAGCCCAGTCAAAGTTCGCGTCAACTCCTTTCAGTACAATGCCCTCCACCTGGTCGCCGCTCTTCACAATGCCCACTTTGGTGACGAAACTTTGCATATTGGCAATGTCGGGACTGTTTTTAAGCGCAAGCAGGCATGGGTCTTGGCAGTCAATAGGCACCTGGTCGTATGAATAGTTCTGGTCATAGAAGGAGATGCGCACATGGTTGCCCATAGCCGAGACCTTGTCCTGGATTTCGTGTTTATACCCTGAAGTAATCCCGACAGCCAGCAGCATCACAACCACGCCAAGTGCGACACCGGCGACGGACAGACGGATCACGGGACGGGAGAACTGGTTCTTCTCGTCTTTCAGGATGCGTTTTGCAACCATTGCAAGGAATGCCCACGAAGATTCTCTTTTTTTTGAGCACATAATAAAAAAGCCTTACGATTGAAAAGCGTGCAAAAATACGATTATTTTGTGTCTCAGAAATGTTGTTTTCTCCCAAGGATTCAGGCGGCATTATTATAAAAAAAGTGTATATTTGCCGCCGTTTACATTATAATAATCATTATTCCAATCTAATATTAATTCATAATGAAAATCTATCAAACAAAAGAGATCAGAAATATTGCCCTTATAGGCGGTAACCGTGTAGGTAAAACGACCTTGGCCGAGGCAATGGCGTTTCATGGCGGTGTCATCAGCAGAAGAGGGACGGTCGAAGACAAGAATACGATATCTGACTATCGTGACGTGGAGCTGGAAAGACAGCAGTCGATACAGAGCACGGTAATGTACGCTGAATTTGGGGGGACGAAAATCAATATGGTTGATTGTCCCGGCTTTGATGATTTCATTGGTGAAACGATAGGCGCTTTGCGTGTGGTTGATACAGCGTTGATGGTGATCAATGCCCAGAATGGCGTGGATGTGGGGGCCGAAATCCAATGGCGCCGCACTAAGGCTATGGATGTGCCCGTTATGTTCGTTGTCAACCAACTCGACCATGAGAAAGCCAACTTTGACGAAACCTTGCATCAACTTAAGGAGTATTTCGGCGGCAGCGTGATGCCGTTGCAGTATCCTGTCAATGCCGGTGTCGGATTCGACGCTGTCATTGACCTCCTCCAGATGAAGATGCTCAAATTCCCGGTCAACGGCGGGAAAATGACCGTTGAAGATATTCCTGCCGACCAGCAGAACAAGGCAGAAGAGATGCACAATGCCCTGATTGAAGCTGCTGCCGAAAATGACGAAGCTCTTATGGACAAGTTCTTTGAAGAAGGAACCCTGTCGGAAGAGGATATGGTGAAAGGTCTGAAACTCGGCATTGCCAACCGCGGTACTTTCCCTGTGATTTGCGTGGCATCCAAAACAGACCAGGGCATTGACCGTCTGCTCGACCTTGTGGTGAAGAATTGCCCTACGCCGGATGAGGGCCGCGTCATGAAAGCCACCAACGGCAATACGCACGCTTTCAACGTCGCTGAACCTTTCGTCGGATTTATCTTCAAGACTACGATTGAACAACACCTCGGCGAAGTCGCTTTCATGAAAGTTTGCGACGGCACCATCAGCAAGGCCGATGATGTGATGAACAACAATACCAGCACCAAGGAAAGAATTTCCCAACTTCTTGTTTTTGCAGGCAAGAACAGAGTGGAGGTGGAAAAGGCAGTTGCCGGCGATATAGTCGCTACCATCAAACTGAAGTCCACACCGACCAATACGACGCTTGTGGCCAAGGGCGATGACATTATCGAGCCGACGGTCTATCCGGATCCTAAATTCCGTACGGCTGTTAAAGCAAAAAACAGCGCAGACGATGAAAAACTTGGTCAAGTGCTCAACGAAATCCGCAAAACCGACCCGACATTCCTGATGGAACAATCGAAAGAGCTGAAGCAGATGATCATTTCAGGACAGGGCGAACAACACCTCAACATTGTAAAGTGGATGATTGAGAAACTCAATAAGATTGATGTTGAATATTACGCTCCCAAGATTCCGTACCGTGAAACGATTACGAAGTCGGCAGAGGCAATGTACCGCCACAAAAAACAGTCGGGCGGTTCCGGTCAGTTCGGTGAGGTTCACATGCTTATTGAGTCCTATTATGACGGCATGCCGACTCAGACCAAGTACCCGATTCGTGCAACGGAAACGTATGACCTGCCATGGGGCGGCAAACTGATATACAACAACTGTATCGTGGGCGGTGCCATCGACGCCCGTTTTATGCCGGCAATTCTGAAGGGCATTATGGAAAAGATGGAAGAAGGCCCGCTCACAGGTTCATACGCCCGTGATATCGTGGTCAATATTTATGACGGTAAAATGCACCCCGTCGATTCCAACGAGTTGGCATTCAAACTGGCAGGCCGTAATGCTTTCAAAGAGGCCTTCAAGAATGCAGGTCCGAAGATCCTGGAACCGATTTACGATGTTGATATTTTTGTCCCATCTGACCGTATGGGCGATGTGATGACTGACCTTCAGGGGCGTCGCGGCATTATGATGGGTATGGACAACGAGGGTTCATTCCAGATCATCCACGCCAAGATTCCGTTGGCCGAGATGAACAAGTACTCTACTACGTTGAGCTCCATCACGTCAGGACGTGCTTCCTATAGTATGAAATTCGCAGAATATCAGCAAGTTTCGGCGGATATTCAGAGCGAAATCATCAAGAAGTACGAAGAAGAGCACAAAGACGAAGAATAATAACTTCAGTTGCTTCTCTGCAAATTATAACACAAAAAAGGGCTGGCTTCTCAAGGTCGAGAGCCAGCCCTTTTCTTTTCCCTTTCTTTTGTCAGTTCTGTTCTGCCAAAAACGTTGCCGCAACGATTTTGCGCACCTCGACAGCCTCTCGTACGTCATGGACGCGAAGGATGTGCGCCCCTTTCAACAAGGCGATGGTGTTGAGCACGACAGTTCCGTTCAGTGCCTGTTCGGGTGTGCATCCGAGTACCTTGCAAATCATCGACTTGCGTGAAACACCGACCAATAGAGGCAGGTCAAAACAGTTGAAAGCATCCAGATTCTGTAGGACAAAGTAGTTTTGTTCCAATGTCTTGCCGAACCCGAATCCGGGGTCAAGGATGACGTCGTGAGCGCCGGCTTTTCGGAGTTTTTCCAGTTGTGTGCCGAAAAAGCAGAGCATATCTTTCAAGATGTTTTCGTATTGTGTATGCTGCTGCATCTTGTCAGGTTTGGCGGGCGTGTGCATGAGGCAGTAGGGTATTTGCAGTTCTCCGACGGTCTGTATCATTTTGTCGTCAAAGGTTCCGCCCGAGACATCGTTGATCATGTCTGCTCCGTTTTTGTATGCGGTCTCGACAACAGAGGAACGCCACGTGTCCACCGAGATGACCGCTTGGGGGAAATGTTCTCTGACCAATTGAACTGCGTGCGTTATGCGTTCGAATTCGATTCTTTCCGGAATATCTTCGGCTCCGGGACGGGTTGACATGGCACCGATATCTATAATGTCTGCCCCCTCGTCTAAAATTTGACCGGCACGATGCAGCACGGCATCTTCGGTCAGGTAGCGGCCGCCGTCGTAGAAAGAGTCGGCAGTGACGTTCAGTATGCCCATCACTAAAGGTTGTTCCAACGAGAGGAGCCTGCCCGAAAAGTTGATTTGTTTGATCATAATATGGAAAAAGGGTATTATAACCCATTATAACACCCTTGATGTTGTTTTGTCAATCAGTACTGTTTAAAACAATTATTTCCCCAAGAACGGATATCCGTATTCCGTCGCAGGAGAATAGGTTTCCTTGATGCAGCGGGAGCTGATCCAGCGCACGAGGTTAAGCGTGCTGCCGGCTTTGTCGTTCGTTCCGGAGGCTCTGGCACCACCAAAGGGCTGGCATCCCACCACGGCGCCTGTCGGCTTGTCGTTGATGTAGAAATTGCCCGCAGCATGGCGAAGTATCCGCTCGGCGGTTTCGATAGCATAACGGTCTTGTGCGAAGATGGATCCGGTAAGGGCATACGGGGAGGTCTCGTCGCAAACATGCAGCATCTCTTCGTACTTGTCGTCGTCATAAACGAATATGGTGATGACTGGCCCGAAAATCTCTTCGCGCATCGATTCGTAGTCCGGTTTCTTGGCCACGATAATGGTCGGCTCTACAAAATAGCCCACAGACTTGTCATAATGTCCGCCCACGACGACTTCGGCATCGTCTGAAGCTTTGGCGCGGTCAATATAGCCGGCAATGTTGTCGAACGACTTCTCGTCGATGACGGCGTTGACAAAATTGGAGAAATCGCGCACATCGCCCATCTTTACGGTGGCGGTCATCTCGTTGATGTTCCGCAGGGTGTCAGGCCACAGCGATTTCGGGATATAGGCTCTGGAGGCGGCGGAGCATTTCTGTCCCTGGTATTCGAAGGCGCCGCGCACGACAGCCACGGCAAGTTCGCGCGCAGTGGCGGTATGGTGAGCAAAGATGAAGTCTTTACCGCCGGTTTCGCCCACAATCTTAGGATACGTGCGGTAGTTGTCAATGTTCTGCCCAATCAATTTCCAGAAGCTCTTGAAAGTGGCTGTGCTACCCGTGAAATGGACTCCCGCCAGATGAGGGGACTTGAAAGCCACTTCGCTGATGACAGAGCCGCTGCCGGGAAGGAAATTGATGACGCCATCGGGAAGGCCGGCCTCCTGAAGCAGTTTCATCAAGTAGTAGTTAGACAATATGGAGGTAGTTGACGGTTTCCAGATTGTCACGTTGCCCATCAGGGCCGGAGCCACGTTGAGGTTCAGGGCTATTGAGGTGAAATTGAAAGGCGTGATGGCATAGACGAAACCTTCCAGTCCGCGGTACTCGTTGCGGTTGAGTGTCGCATGGTCGGATATGGGTTGCTGTCCATACAGTTTGGCTGCAAAGTAGGTGTTGAAACGTAAAAAGTCGATGGCTTCGCAAGGGCAGTCAATCTCAGCCTGCATTGCGTTCTTGCCTTGTCCAAGCATACAGGCGGCATTCAGCACGTATCTGTATTTGGTGGCAAGCAGTTCGGCGGCTTTCATCATAATGGATGCTCTCTGTATCCAAGGGAGTTCTTCCCAACCCTTGCGTGCCGCCAGTGCGGCGTCAATGGCCATCTGCACCTCTTTCGGGCCGGATTTATGGTAGTTTGCCAACACTTGGCTGTGGTTGGTCGGCATCACCACCTTGCCCATATCGCCGGTTCTCACCTCCTTGCCTCCGATGATCAAAGGAATCTCTATGGTCTGGTTGTACTGTTTTTCAAGTTCTGCCTGCAGAAGGTTACGTTCAGGCGTGCCCGGTGCATACGAATATACCGGTTCGTTTTGGGGTTCTCTGAATTCAAAATTTGCGTTGTTCATATTATTATTTTTAAAAAGGTTGGAGTCTTCCGTGGATTGAAAAAACAGAGCAAAGATACAAAAAGTTGACTTGCAAAATTGGCCTGTGGGCTAAAGCATCTTGTGCATGTCTGATTTCAGTATCTTCAAGGCTTTTTCAACTATAGGCTTTTGCGAGGCGGCTATCAGCAGCGATTCTGCAAAGGTCTGCCCCGTTGTGTCTGCATCCATCTGTTCTGCAACGGTGTTGATGATTTCCATTATGTCGTCTTTTGCGTTGCAGATTTCGTTCCAGACGCTGTTGGAGATGTAGATTTGTTGCGACAGGTTGTGCTCGAATTCCGATCGGATGGCGGTAAGCAGGAGGTTCTGTTCCTGGGCGACGGTAAGGCCGGGGGCGTGGATGCGCATAACCAACTGGTTCGGTTCAATGCGTTCTAAAAAGAGCGCCATCCTCTCGTATGCCTGAAGCCGCAAGGGAAGCACGATGTTTTCCACGCTCTTTTTGCGCTCCACGACTTGCGCTTTCAGCCGGTATTCTATTATCATCTTGACGGCCGCAACAACGGCAAAGGCGATGATGGCTGTTATAATTACTGGGACGAAGTTCATAGAAACAATTAAGGTACAAGGGTTAGACAAGAGGAAAAAAACGGAGACATAATGAATGTTGTGTCTCCGTTTTGATATCGGTTATCCGCAATAGAAATGTTCGAGAACCAGCCGGTTCATGACTTCGGGGTCTTTTTCGATTTCTTTCCGGATGTCCTTGTCGTTGAATGCTTTCAGCCTCTTTACGATGTCGTCAATCATTTCGTTGTTGAAGACACCGTGATTTTCGAAGATGTTGCGGTGGCGGCTCAGTTCATCGGCCGATTCCCAGCAGGAGGAGGGAAGTTGTGCCAGACTATCGACAAGGTTTTTGTTTTCGGGGCGGTGGATGTCAACGTCCACGTAGGTTTTGGCGGCAAAGTCGAGGGCTCCTTCCATCTCAAAGCCATGGCGTGCGGCGCAAACAAGTCCGGCCAGCAGCAGATAGATGTCGGCGGAGCCGTCGGGGCAACGGAACTCTACGGTCTGTTTCTGCGACCGGTCTTTGTTGACGGGTTTCTCCAGCGGGTTGAGTTCGGCTACGATGTCGTTCTTGTGGGTCCAGCCAAGCGGCACGCGCACCAGCACCGAACGGTTGCGGTCACCCCAGCAGATGGAGGTCGGCGCTTCCTGATGCGGTACAAGCCTGAAATAGGACGTGGGGTTGGTGTTGCCGAAAGCGGTAAGTGAGCCGGCACAGGTCATATAGCCGGCGATGGCGGTCTTGGCTATGGAGTTGAGTTTGCCTTTCGTGACATACTGGTTTTTGCCGCTGCTGTTCACGATGCAGGTATGGATGTGGAGTCCACTGCCGGCTTTCCCGTTGGTGATTTTGGGTGCAAATGTGACATCCAAGCCGTGCTTGTAGGCGAGGTTGCGGATGATCCATTTGGCAAGCACCAACTGGTCGGCGGCTTGCTGCACGTCGGTGACCAAAAATTCAATTTCGTTCTGCTCGTATATTTTGCCGTCCATCGTGAAGTTGCCCACTTCGGAATGACCGTATTTGATTTGTCCGCCGGCCTTGGCAATGTCGAACATGCACTCGGCCCTGAAACTTTCAAATTTCGTGAAAGGTGACGACTCGTGATATCCGCGTTGGTCGGGTATGGTGTAAAGTTCTTCGGCCTGTCCGATAACATAATATTCCAACTCTCCCATGGCTTGGAAGTACATGCCTGTAACCTCCGTGAAGGATTTGCAGGCCTTGCGCAGGATGTATTCCGGTGAGTTCTCGAGCGGTTGCCCGTCCTTGTTGTAGTACGAACAAAGGAATGAAAGGGTGGGGATGTCTGCAAACGGATGGATGAAAGCGGTGGAGAAACGCGGGATGACGTACAGGTCAGAAGAGCCTGCGTGAATGAAGTCCGGGAATATGTTGGATCCGTCCACGCGCTCCCCGTTTGAAAGGATCTGTTCCAGATAATCGCGGTTGTTGAGAATGAAGGCCAAGGTCTTCAGCCTGCCGTCCCCGGCAACATAATGGAAGTTGACCATCTTGATGTCATTTTCTTCTACATATTTGATGATGTCGGATTTAGTGAATTCGCTCGGACTCTTCTTCAGGTGGTTCACCAGCGGATTCATACTCATAGCTGTACTTTCTTTCATATTGTGTGTTATTTTAATATTCCTTTTTTTAAGGTGGCAAAGATACAATAAAGAAATGAGATGCGCGAAAAGAAAGAAATGGGCAAATTACTCATTAGAAGAGCGTTCATAGCGGGTCTCGCGCAAGAGGCGGTGTACCTCAGGGTTCACCTCGTCGAGGTAGTATTCTTTTGAGTCGATTTCTTTCTTGTTGTCGTCGTAGGAGTATTCCGCCCAACCCATAATCTTGCCGTCCCGGTTGAAAAGCGTGTTTTTGAGCACTAACGTCCCCTCGTATTCCATCGATATACGGCGGTAGTTGTCAAGGTCCTCCTCTTCAGTCTCAAGAAGCAGTCCGGCATTGCTGTAAGTGCGGCATGTCTTGGCAATCAGGGTGTCGTTGTAGTCGTACACCAGTTCTTTGATGCGGTTGCCTTGTTCGTTGTAGGTGTATTCGTAGGTTCGGCGGTCGTGGTTCTGAATTTCGTCGCGGACATGCTTGGCAAGCAGTCCTTTCTCGTCGTATTCGTAACGGTGCTCGTACATCTTGTTTCCATATTCGTCGTTCTCGATTTCGTGTGTCAAGAGTTCCCCGTTGTACTCCATCTGTTTCTCTATGTAGTCGAGTTTCCCTTGGTCGTACATTTCGGTGCGCACCACGTTGCCGGACGGGTCGTGGATGTATTTGGTTATGTACTCGGTGCTGTCTTCCCCGAAAAAGTTTCCCTGTTCTGCCAGCAGTCCTTTCTCGTCGTACTTGTTCACGATCCTTTGCAGCAGCACATGGTCTCCGTCATACTGCTCTGTGGAAACGAGCCTTTTTTGTGTGTCGTATTGATTGATTGTGAGCGTGTTGGTTTTTCCGTCAGAGTCAAAACGTTCTTCTTTTATCAGGTTGTCGCACTCGTCGTAGCAGGCGACCAGTTCAACATATTCTTTCTTTTCAATGTCTGCCTCGTCGTATCCGGTGCGGCGGTATTCGGTTTTGATGATTTTTAAGGTTCTCATAAAATCAGGTTTTTAGGATTAATGGCGCAAAGATATAAAAGAAAAGGGAACGCAAAGATTTTCAGTTTTCCTGTTCCAGCGAAAGAATCTTGAAAATGCTCCCTGCTAAGGCTCGCCAAAGTCAATGTTTTGCTTAACGGTTATTGTCGTGGAAAGACAGGATCTTTTGATGAAATCAAGGAAGCCTCAAACAGAGGAGGACGAGCAAGAAAGGCTTTTTTGTACATTTGCACCCGATTATTTGGAATTATGGAAAAGTGTCTCTTGATTGCTGTCGTGCTGCTTTTTTTTGTCACGTCATGTGCGCCTAAGATTATCGGGGCGCGGCCTCACCGCAAGGACCGCAACTGCGGCTGCGAATACCGCGCCGTCGGCCAGCCAACAGATTCATTGGTCGTATGTTATGATTGGTAAAGTTATGCGGAAATATATTCTTTTTTTGTGTGCCATCCTCTTTTGCCTCTCTTGTGAAAATGCAAACAACAAGATTGTTATGGAGGGAGTTATTGAAGGAGGAGGCGGTGGCGAACTTGTGCTGGCTATGGTTGCGAACAACGGCCTTCAAATGCTGGATTCGGTGAAGATGAGAGATGGGCATTTCCGTTTTGAACTGAAACCGGAGACGGAGGAGGAACTCGCCAATGCTTCAACCCCGATGATGTACCAGTTGATGCTGTCGCCCTATAATACGCTGACTACCATTGCTCAAGGCGGCGACCGTCTTGTGTTTACGGCAGAAGCCGAGAATCTGGTCGCCACCTACCGGGTCTCTGGCGGCGAGGAGGCGGTGTTGGTATGCCAACTCGACAGCGCTCTGCATGCCTTTGCACAGTCGGTAGAACAACTCTATGCTTTTTATGTGAAGAACCTAGAAGACGATTCGGCCCGCACCGAGGTGGAAAAGAACTATTTACAATTGAGACAAGAACATAAACAGTACCTGCAAACGTTTATACAGCAGCATCCTGACAAGATGGCTTCGTATATCGCTTTCTATCAAAGTTATAACAGAGGCGTTTTTTTCAACGAGAAGACGGACCGCAAAATGCTGGAAACGATTACACAGTCTTTGACAATCAAATACCCTGACAATCCATACATCCAAAATATGCAGCAACGTATGCAGATGCTCGATATGATGGAAAATGAAAATAGGAAACAATGATACTGATTAACATCGGAGATGAACTGCTGATAGGACAGGTCGTCAACACAAATGCTGCCTTTGTCGGGCAGCATTTGTCAGCCGCAGGCTTTACAATGACCGGAACCGTCACTGTCGGCGACAACAAAGAGGCTATCACAGAGGCAGTCCGCAGTGCGATGGCCAAAACAGATCTGGTACTGATGACCGGGGGGCTCGGACCAACCAAGGATGACATTACCAAGACGGTGATTTGCGAGTACTTCTCGCTGAAGTTGGTCGAGGATGCGCCAACCCTTCAGCGGGTGACGGAGTTTTTTGTGGCCAGGGGCATGGCGATGACGGAGACAAACCGTCAACAGGCATTGGTGCCGGAGGGGTGCATCGTGCTGCCGAATACGCTTGGCACGGTCCCCGGCATTTGGATAGAACAAGACGGAAAAGTGCTCGTTGCTTTGCCAGGCGTGCCTTTTGAAATGGAGGAGTTGCTTAAAAGTGAGGTTGTCCCGCGAATGAAAGCACGCAGTGTAGGATGTCTGCCCCACTGCCATAGGGTGTTGCAATGTACGGGCATTACCGAAAGCGGATTGTCGGACCTGCTGGATCGTTACGAACGACAACTGCCTGACAATATGTCGCTTGCCTATTTGCCGAAACCCGGTATAGTGCGGCTCCGTCTTACCGGGCACGGCGATGATGAAAACATCCTTAAGACAGAAATGGAGGAACAGTTTGCAAAATTGAAAGAATTGACGGGTGAATATGCTTTCACCGATGAGGATATTCCGATGGAAGCCGTAGTGGGACGTCTGTTGGCCAAAGCCAAAAAGACGATGGCTACGGCGGAGAGTTGTACGGGTGGCTATATCGCACATCTGGTCACCACAATTCCGGGAAGTTCCCGCTATTTCAGGGGCTCAATAGTGTCATACAGTAACGAGATAAAACGCAACCTGCTTAATGTGCGAGAAGAAAACCTCAAACGGCGTGGCGCTGTGAGCGAGCAAGTGGTGAGCGATATGGCACTGAACTCGATGGAATTGTTTGACGTGGACTACACCATTGCGGTCTCCGGTATTGCCGGACCCGACGGCGGCACGGACGAGAAACCCATCGGTACGGTGTGGGTCGCCGTGGCAACGCCCGTCCGTCTGGTGACAAAGGAGTTTCACTTTGGCAGCCGCTCGGGCCGACAGCAGATTATAGAGCGCAGTGCGAACGCAGCACTGAATATGCTGCGCCTCGAAGTGGTGAAGGACTTGAAACAAGTGCCAGAAAGATAACAATCCATAATGGATGCCCCTATAGTCCGGTTCAAGCAATACCTTGTCTATGAGAAAGGCCTCTCCCCCAGGAGTGTGGAGTCCTACCTGCACGATGTTGCGCGGTTAGACACATTTCTCTCCGGGAAACCTCTCGAAAAGGTGGATTTGTCTGATTTGCAAGCCTTTTTGCATCAACTGTATGAACAAGGGGCAGCGACACGTTCGCAGGCGCGCATCATTTCCGGAATACGGGCTTTTTACCGTTTCCTGATGTATGAGGGCACGCTTGAAAATGACCCTACCGCCTTAATAGATGCACCAAAGATAGGCCTGCATTTGCCTGATGTGCTCTCTGTGCAGGAGATAGAGGCTATGATGAACGTCATTGACTTGAGCACCCCGGAGGGACACCGCAACCGGGCGATGCTTGAGGTGATGTACGGCTGCGGCTTGCGCGTAAGTGAACTGGTGACGCTCAAACTTCCTCACCTTTTTTTTGACGAGGGTTTTATAAAAGTGGTAGGCAAAGGCAACAAGGAGCGGTTTGTTCCAATCGGTGCGATGGCACAGAAGATGACACAACTGTATTTAGATGGTGCGCGCCGCAATGTGACACCGGCCCCAGATGAGATGCCGTATGTTTTTCTCAACCGGCGAGGGCATCATCTCTCCCGCGAGATGGTTTTTATGTTGGTGAAAAAATGGGCGGAAGAGGCGGGGGTCGCAAAGAAAGTCAGTCCACATACGTTCAGACATTCGTTTGCCACTCACCTTATTGAAGGGGGCGCAGATTTGCGTGCCGTGCAGCAAATGCTCGGCCACGAGAATATCACCACAACGGAAATCTATACCCACCTTGACCGCGACTATATCCGGAGCAACATGGCATTGTACCATCCACGTTATTAACGACATGTGCCCAAAGGCTTTAGTCAAAAGCAGGCGATCCGTAAATTTCAAGAAGTTTCCGCTGATATAGACATTGGTATTGTGCTTGCGCCTCTTCCGATTTGGATTGCATAAGGTTATTCTTGGCTTCGTTGAATTCGGTCGGGGTTGCACGTCCTTCTTCATATTTGGCCTTGGTAAGGTTGAACGACTCTTGAGAACTCTCTACAGCGGCTTTGCTGCTGTTGTATTTGTCTTGCGCTGCAACTGCCTCATAATAGGCCTGCTGTATTTTCTTGTATAGCGACTTCTTCTCGGACTCCAGTTGTATCTGTTGGCTTTCGGCTTGTATTTCAGCCATCCTTACATTGTTGCGTGTGGCCAGTTTGTCGAAAACGGGAACATACAACGACAAACCGACGTAGGGGCTGAAGTTGGTGCGCATTTGCTCTGCAAAACTTTTTGTGGCGGCACCACCTACGGCATAATAGTTAGTGCCTATGCCGAAATTCATTGACAAGGTAGGGTAAT
Source organism: Oscillospiraceae bacterium (assembly GCA_963620035.1). Classification (GTDB taxonomy): domain Bacteria; phylum Bacteroidota; class Bacteroidia; order Bacteroidales; family WCHB1-69; genus F23-D06. The sequence continues at coordinate 80,033 of CAVEXN010000007.1, forward strand.
ATGCGCTTTTCGACAATGAAACGTTGGTTTTGGCATAGTCGGTGCGCAATATTTCGGCTTTTACCGAAGGGCGTTCGTTGACGGCATTGCTGTAAACATACTCGGGGTCGGGCAAGGTCTGCAAGTCAAATCCGGTCAGGTCGGGCGGCACGACGCTGAAGTTTTCCGGACTTTGCAGTTCCAGCAGTTGGGTCAGTTCGAGCAGCGAGAGTTTCAGGCTGTTGAGAGACTGTGTGAGGGTGAGCCGGCTTTTGGCAAGGGTGGACCGTTGCGTGGCCACCTCGGCGGCACTGGTTCTGCCCGCCTCTTTGAGCGCGGAAAGACGTTCAACCTGCATGGAGTCGATGCTGACCTGCAGTTGCGCGACATTTGCAATTTCCATGTTATAAAGTACTTGCATATAAGCTTCCATTACCGATATGCGCACTTCTTCTTTGGTGTTGGCATAATCGGCATTGGCTGCGGCAAGGTTCAGTTTCCCTAATGCAATGCTGTTTTTGACTTTCAGTCCCGTGAAGAGATCCAGATTGGCACCGAGACCGAAAGAGGTGTTTGCGGTGTTGGAACTGACGTAAGTGTTGTCTTCAGAGAGACCGCGGCCGATGGAGAAGTTCTGTGACCCGCTTGCCTGTACGGTGGGCAGGATGCTGTTTCGTGCGGTATTCAGTTCTATGGTCCGCTGCTTCTGGGCGAGCAAGTTCTGCTGCACTGTAAGGTTGTGCTCCGAAGCATAGCGGATGCAGTCGTCTAAGGTCCACGATTTGCTGCCTTGTTCTTGCTGCGCACCCGCCGAAAGGAGGCAAGCGGCAAATGCGGCGGTTAATGCTCTTTTTTTCATTTCTGTTCTATTATTTTGGTTCCTCTGACAATGTCGCCTTTCTTGAGGCCGTTTTTGATTTGGATGTTCAAGCCGTCGCTGAGTCCTGTCTGTACACTTCGACGCTCATATTGTCCGTTTCCGCTCTTTACAAACACGAAAGTGGAGTCTCCTGAAAACTCGAGAGTACTTTCCGGGATTGCCAACACTTCTTTGACCTCTTCCATAATCACTTCGGCATTTGCACCATAGCCGGAACGTATCTTGTCTCTGTTTTTCAGTTTGACTGCCGCTTTCACTTCAAAACGGTTAGTTCCGTTTTCTGTGATGGCTTTCGGTGAGATGTATTCGAGAACGGCATCAAAAGAGCAGTCTTGCAATGCACCTACGGTGATGTTAAGTGCCATGCCCTCGCGCAGGTTCCCAACTTCAGTCTCATCCACATTGCCGGTGAACACCAGGTCGTTCATGTTGGCGACGGTGGCCACGGTGGTGCCGTCGTTTAGCGTGTTGGCTTGTATAACAGAGTTGCCAACCTTGACAGGAATGTCAAGGATGAGCCCGGCAATAGTGGAACGGATCAGGGTGGAACTGGAGTTGGCATTGGAAGAGGAGACCCCGTCGCGGATGATTTCGAGCGCTTCTTGTGCCGCCGAGCACTCCTCACGTGCCTGGTCAAGTTGCTGCTTCACCTCTTCAAACGCTTCGCGACTTACCATGTCCTTGTCGAAGAGCGCTTTCTCGCGATTGTAGTTGGTCATGGTTTGCGCATAGTTTATTTCTGCGAGCCGCACACGGCTTTGTGCCGAACTCAGCGAGGTCATGTCAGGGATGACTTTCAACTTGGCGATAACTTCATTCTCGGCCACCTCTTGTCCGGCTTCCTTGTAGACCTCGGCAATGATGCCGTTGATCTGCGGCTTGATGTCAACCTCGTCACGAGGGGCGATGCTTCCGGTTATCAGCGTCTTGCGCTGGATGTTCGTAGTGGTGACCTCATATTCATTGTATCTGACTTTTTCGGATTTCGACTTTTTGGCCAAAAAGAGAAGTGTCCCTAAAAAAATCAAGATGACGAGGACCAAAATGCTCCATTTCAATACTTTTTTCATATTCTTATTTCGTTTGTTCTTATAAATAATGTTATCTGTTTGTTGTTAAAAATGTCATTCGTCGCGCATGGCATCCACGGGTTTGATGTGCATAGCGCGGTATGCGGGAGGAATGCCGGCAAGGATGCCAAGCAACAGCAACAGCAGCAGTGCCAACAGTGCTGTGCCGACACCTATCTGGAATACGGCTTGATGGGTCAACATCTCTAAGAGGTTGAGTAATAACACAGAGAAGACGATGCCGAAAAGTCCTGCCACGAGGGTAAGTGTTATGCTTTCCGCTATGACCTGAAACAAAATATTGCCCGGTGTGGCGCCGATGGCGCGGCGGATGCCGATTTCGGCGGTCCGTTCGCGCACAACCACTAACATAATGTTGCTCACTCCGATAGCCCCCGAAAGCAAGGTGCCTAAACCTACCAACCATATCAGGAAATTGACGCCCCGGTAAAGCGTATCCACAATCTTGAACATCGGTTCCATATTGAGCATCATCAAGCCGCGGTCGTCGGTAGGGTCGAGGTAATGAATGCGCGAAACCACTTGCCGCAGACGGTTTTCCAACGAAGACATTTTGATGCCGTCTTTGCCTACGACGCAAATCATGCCCACGTTGTCTCCGGCTCCGGTAATGTCTTTCAGTACTGAGATTGGAACTGTGATGGTGCCGCCGCTTTCGCCTCCGATGTTGATATTGGACGAACTGACGTTCACGCCAACTACTTGATAATAAGAAGAGCCGACTTGTATGGTTTGTCCGCAAGGGTCGCCGCCGGCAGGGAACAGGGATTGATAGACGCGTTTGCCAATGACGCAGACTTTTCGTTTCTGCCGGATGTCCACATCGTTCAGAAAGCGGCCGTATTTGAGTTCCTGCGTTACTATTTGGCTGTAACAGGCCTCCACTCCGTTCATTGAGCAAGAAAGGCTGAAACTGTTTTTTTTCGCACTGACCCCCCATTGGGAGATGGTCGGCGTTACAATGGCCAATTCGGGGAACAACTGCTTTATTCTGTCCACATCCTGATACTGAAGGCTCCAAGTCCTGCCTTCTTTGAATCCTTTGTAGGGTTTTGTCGTCTCTTGGGCTACCATTATGATGGAGTTGGTGGCAAAATTCTCGAAATTCTTGGAGAGCAGAACTTTGAGTCCTTTGCCGCCGCCGACGAGGAACAATAGCATAAAAAGTCCCCAGAAAATGCCGAATCCAGTCAGCAGACTGCGTTTCTTGTTGCGGAGCAATGCGTCTGCAATCTCGTTGAATGTGTCAATGTCGAACCTTTTCATACGCCTTTCAATGCTTCTACGGGTCGGATGCGTGCCGCTTTAAGGGCTGGCGACAGCCCTGCCAGCGTACCTGCGATGACTAAAACGACAGAAACCCCGATGGCGACATCGATGCCGACACTGGGATTGACAAAAATTTGAAAGGACTGCCCGAACATGTCAATCGTATTGGAACCTATGGTTCTCTTCATGACCTCGCAGGCCAGCAGACCGGCAATCATACCCAAATAGCCGAAAAAGGCGGTGATGGCGACACTTTCCATCACGATGAGTTTCATTATAGCCCAGGGAGTCGCACCGATGGCTTTGCGGATGCCGAACTCGTAAGTGCGCTCACGGACGGTAATCAGCATGATGTTTGAAACGCCGACAATGCCGCCGAAGAGCGTAAATAACCCTGTGATCCAAAGCGCTTTCTGGATAAGCGAATTGCCTTTCTCCATCTGAAGATTTTGGGTGAAACGGTTCCAGATCCAGAAAGTGCCCTCGTCTTCCGGGTCGGCTTTGTGTGCTTCGTTCAATGCCGCCCGATACTGTCTCTCAAATTGCTCGTTTTCCTCTTCCGTGTTCAGCCCGTGAAAAGTAAAGGAGATATCATCGGCATAATTGAAACTCCCGAACACAATCTGGTAGGTGGTGAAAGGCATATAGACACTGTTGGATCCCATATTGTCCCTCTTTTTGTAAACGCCGACAGCCTGATAGAGGATGTTGCCGACAGAAATCTGTTTCCCGATGATGTCGTTACAGTCGGCGTTGTCGCCCAGCAACGTCTGCACGTAAGAGCTGGGCAGAACTATGCACTTCCGCTTCAAGTGCATGTCATTTTGGTTTATAAAACGTCCGGCCAGCATTTTCAGCCCTTCCATTTCCTGAAACTCGGGATAGCATCCGCAGAGCGAAACTGAAATATAATTGTCTTTGTAGTTCATCGACAGAGAACTCTTTTCTATACTTGCCGTCACTTTGTCGATATGGTCTGCAAAAAGTCCGCTTCGGGTGATCTTTATGTCGTTGTCGTTCAGGTCGAGATGCCGCCCCTCTTGCAGACCGTTGTAAGGTTTCGTGGTAAATCCGCCCCAAACCATCATCACGTTGGAGGAGAAGTCGGCCCCGTTCTGCTGAAAGGCATTCATCAGACCGTTGCCGGCACCTAACAACACAATCAGGATGAAAATTCCCCACGAAACGGCGAAGCCCGTCAGCGCAGTGCGCAATTTGTTGCGTTTTGCCGAATTCCATATTTCATTCAAAAAATCCCGCATAGTAATATGGTAAGAAAATGTTGTAATAGAGGGAATCCTATTTCATTACTGTGTCGGTGCCGAACAGGGAGGCATGATGGTCGTTGTTCATAGTGATTTCGCCGATGATGCCATCCTTGATGTGGATTATCCTGTCAGTGCAGTTGGCCACACCGCTTTCGTGCGTCACCACAACGATGGTGACGCCTTTTTCGCGGTTGAGGCGTGTGAGCAATTCCATGACTTCAAGCGACGTTTTGGAGTCGAGCGCGCCGGTAGGTTCATCGGCAAGAAGGATGCGGGGCTGCGTTATCAGCGACCGTGCAATGGCTACACGCTGTTTCTGCCCGCCGGAGAGCTCGTTGGGATAATGGGTCGCCCACTCGGTCATCCCGAAACGCTCCAGGTATTCCATGGCTGTCTCACGACGCTGCTTTCGACTTATCCCTTGATAGAACAACGGCAGTTCAATATTCTCGACGGCTGTCTTGAAGGCTATCAGGTTGAACGACTGAAACACAAAGCCGATCATCTTGTTGCGGTAATGAGCGGCCTCCTTTTCGCTGAGGTCTTTGATGAGTTTCCCGTCCAGATGATAAGAGCCCTCATCGTAGTTGTCGAGAATCCCTAAAATGTTCAGTAAGGTGGACTTCCCCGAACCTGATGCGCCCATAATGGAGACGAACTCACCCTGTTCTATGCCCATGTCAACCCCTTTCAGCACATGAACGGGCTGCCCGTTGTCGTATGTTTTGTGAATGTTTTTCAAATCAATAATCATTTTGCCTTGTTCTGTTCGAAATCAACGTTTTACAGAAGAAATGCGAGGATAAAAGTTTAAGGGAACCTCTATTATTAACTTTTTTACACCTCACCTTCAGACTATGCGAGGTTCGTTAAACATTAATCTGAAAACAAGACGTTGCAAAATTACATGTTTTTTCTTTCGGAACGCCTTTGTTTTGGTTTCATTATAGTTTTTTTTGGGGGGGG
>CAVEXN010000008.1:0-82345 GCA_963620035.1 Oscillospiraceae bacterium
GTTCAGGCTATGTAAAGTCTTTGGGTAGCCTTCCACGGAAGTTTGCAGGTGAGCCGGACAATTCCATTTTTTAGTACTTTTGCAACGTTTTCCAAAAAAGGACAGCCGGACAGAAAACATGGGAAAGATTCAGAAAATAAAGAAACTCCGGAAAATAATCGTCAGCGAATGGAGAACGCGGTATCGGCTGGTCTTCTCCAACGAGCAGACGCATGAACAGCGTTTTACCATCAAGCAGATCACCATCCAGAAGATGGCGGCAACGGTCGTCATTGCCGCTTTTGTGCTGATAGCGCTGACCACGGTGTTGATTGCCTTGACGCCGCTCCGGCTCTACATTCCGGGATATACGGACAAGAAAGACTACAAGTTGTACAAGCAGGCGGTAGCGCACATCGACACACTGGAGGAGACTATCCGTCTGAACCAACAGTATATCGACAATTTCAGGGTTATGGTTGAGGAACGCGTGCCTGCTGCCGACGAGACAGACGCGGATGCTGCGGCCACACCGCAAGTGCATTGGAAAGAACGCGACAAACAACGCTCGTCGAAGACGGAAGAACTGATAGAGGAGGCCGACATGATCCTCGACCGCCCAAAGCACGACAAGGCTTCTGCCACCCCGACCATCGACAGGGCCAAGATTTCTAACCTCTCGATTTTCCCGCCCGTCTATGGTGCCGTGACGCAGCTGTTCAGCGTGCCCGACAACCACTTCGGCATCGACATAGCAGGCAAGAAGAACGCCCCCGTGAACTGCATCGCCGACGGCGTGGTCGTTTTTGCCGGATACAGCGGCGGCGAGGGCTTCGTAATCATTGTGCAGCACCCGGGCAATATCGTTTCAGTCTATAAACGCAACGCCTCCCTACTGAAGAAAGCCGGCGACCGCGTCTATGCCGAAACCCCAATCGCCCTGATGGGCAACACAGGCTCCGCCGAGGGGGAAAAAGTACACTTGCATTTTGAATTATGGTATAACGGTTTTCCTGTCAATCCGTTGGATTATTTGGTCATATTATAGAATATGGAAAAGATCATTACAGTCGATCCCGTTTCAGTCGTCGGTCTTTACGGCAGCCGGAATGTCAACATCGGCATATTGGAACAGATTTTCCCGAAATTGAAGATTGTGGCGCGGGGCAATGAAATTAAGGTGTCAGGCGAAGACTGCGGCGTGGAAGATTTCGAGAAACGCATCCAACTGCTGCTGCTTCATCTCGAAGAGTACGGCAAGTTGACAGAGACCGACATTTTCAACATTACGGCACTGGAGGACGATGACTTTTACCGCCGCAATGCCGGGAACAATAATGTTATCGTCCACGGACGCGACGGAAAGGTCATCAAGGCCATCACCCCGAACCAGAAAAGGATGGTGGAAAGCGCCGCGAAAAACGACATGGTGTTTGTCATCGGACCTGCCGGCACGGGCAAGACCTATACGGCAGTAGCCTTGGCCGTGCAGGCCTTGAAGAACAAGCAGGTGCGACGCATCATCCTGACCCGCCCCGCCGTGGAAGCCGGCGAAAACCTGGGCTTCCTGCCCGGCGACCTGCGCGACAAACTGGATCCCTACCTGCAACCGCTTTATGATGCCCTTTGGGATATGATTCCTATGCAAAAACTGCTCTCCTATATGGAAGACAAGGTCATTGAAATAGCGCCGCTCGCTTTTATGAGAGGACGGACGCTCGACAACGCATACGTTATCCTCGATGAGGCCCAAAACGCCACCTCCGCCCAACTCAAAATGTTTCTCACCCGTATGGGTAAAAACGCCAAATTCTTTATCACGGGAGACATCACCCAGATAGACTTGCCCCGAAACCAGTCGTCAGGGCTGATTCAGGCACACGATATTTTAGGGAATATCAAAGGCATCGATTTCGTCTATACCGACACCGCCGATGTGGTCCGCCATCATCTGGTCACCAAGATCATCAAAAGCTATGATGCATTTGAGGACCGGAATGCCAAGCAGACGGAATTGAGGAGGAAAATGCGGGAAGAGCGACAAATGCCTGAAGAGAACAAGGACTCTGAACCCTATAGCGAGTGAACCGGTTGCTGAAAACGTTATTATACCCTTTCGGGGCGGTTTATGGTGGCATTGCCGCCATAAGACGGCAGTTGTACCGTTGCGGCATCTTCAAATCCTACACCCCTGACATTACTGTCGTCTGTGTCGGGAACCTTGCCGTGGGCGGCACCGGCAAGACTCCCCACACGGCGTTGATTGCCGCTATGCTGGCAGGCAAGTGCCAAACGGCCATGCTCAGCCGCGGCTACGGACGCAAAACGAAAGGATTTGTGCTTGCCAATGCCGTGCCACCGGCCCGGTTGTCTGCCGACCTCATAGGAGACGAACCGCTCCTGCTGCACAACCACCTGCCCCAACTGCCGCTCGCCGTTGATGAAAACCGCAAAGACGGGATTCTCCGCCTGCTTCAATACGCCCCTGACCTCGAGGCGATAGTCATGGACGATGCCTACCAGCACCTTGCAGTCACGCCATCTTTACGCATCATCCTGACAGAATATGACCGTCCCTATTTCCACGACTTCCCGTTGCCGGCGGGACGACTTCGCGAGTTCCCCTCTGCCGTACACGATGCCGATGCCGTCATTGTGACAAAAACGGAGGTGCAGGCCGGTGAAATCGACCGCGCGGAATGGCGACGCAAATTGAAACTTACTGCGCGGCAGCAACTGTTCTTCACCCATTATGCTTATGGAGACCCCGAGCCCGTGACGGCTTCGGCTGCAACTGCCGGGCTGCGGCGCGGACAAGCCTGCGTGCTTCTGGCCGGCATAGCCAATCCGGAACCGCTGAGGCGGCACGTCTGCACAGAATACAATATCGTTCGCCGCCTGTATTATCCTGACCATCATCGTTATACAGAGAAAGATACCTTGCGGCTCTCAAAACAGGTGCCTGACGGGGCTGTCGTTTTCACCACCGAAAAGGATTGGATGAGGCTGCAGTCTGACAGCATAAAAAAAGCAGTATCTTTGTTGCCGGTTTTTACTGTCCCGGTACAAGTGGAGTTTTCCACGCAGGAGGAGAAGGAAACATTCATCAACCTAATAACAGAATCATGCAAGAAGCAAAAAGAAAAAGAATAATAGAGACGACAGACTATCTGCTCGAAATAAAAAAGAACAACCCGGAAGTGGCCATCGTGTTGGGTTCCGGGCTCGGCGGGCTCACCAAAACAATGGAGATTATTGACGAGATACCCTACAGACAGATCCCGAACTTCCCCGTTTCAACCGTTCAGGGGCACAAGGGAGCCATAATCTTCGGGCGGCTGAACGGCAAGGACATCCTTGTCTTCAGCGGCCGTTTCCATTATTACGAAGGCTATTCTATGGATGCGGTCACCTATCCGCAACAGATCCTGAAAGACCTCGGCATCAAGACGCTGATACTCTCCAATGCTGCCGGCGGCATGAACCCCGACTTCAAGATCGGCGACATCATGATCATCCGCGACCACATCAACTTCTTCGGCACCAACCCGCTGCTGGGCCCCAACGACGACACGCTTGGACCGCGCTTTCTGAACCTGAGTGAGGTTTATTCCTCCCGTCTCATCAAACTGGCGTATGAAAAAGCACAGGAACTGGACATCCGTCTACAGGAAGGCGTCTATATAGGCGTGCCCGGACCATGTTATGAAACACCTTCTGAATACAAGGCCTTCCACATACTGGGAGCAGATGCGGTGGGCATGTCAACGGTGCCTGAAGCCATTATGGCACACTACAGGGGCATTGAAATCTTTGCCTTGTCCGTAATCACAGACTTGGGCGGCATGGGCAAGCCGATGAAAGACACACACGAAGACATTCTGAAGGCCGCCGGAGAAGCAGAACCCAAAATGGTGAATCTTGTCGGCGCGATGTTGCCCGAAATTGACGCGGCACAATTCATGACGCCATAATGGTCATCTAAGTTCTCCCAACTAAGTTCTAAGTACTGAAGTGGGGACGTTACGCCTATCACTCTAACATAACTCCTAACTCCTAATTCCTAATTCAATAATTCTATAAATGTCAGTCACTTAGGCAACGGACAGAACGCCCGCCGTTCTTGAAGTAGTTGTCGCGGTACTCTTGGGCGAAGTCGTAGTCGAGGTTGCGGTAGAACGCTTGGCTGCCATCGTACTCGGTAGAACTCCAGAAGCTCGTAAATTCGCCAAAGCCGCTGTACAAGCCGATAAAGCTGCCTGCGGGAACGGCCGAGAAGCCCGTGGCGTTGTTGCCGGAGAGGTTGTTGCCGGGCGCGCAGGAGACGCCACTGCTGTTCCAGCCCGTTGTGGAGGCAAGCGCCTTGGCGATTTTCGAACTGATTCCGTCGCACCGGTACTGGCTTTGGGAACTGACGTAACTTATGAGCTGTTGCCACTCCGCATCGCTTGGCACGTGCCAGCCTGCAGGACAGACCCCCTGCACCCCTGACGGGTTGGCCGACGAGGAGGACGAATTGCGCATCACCGCCTTCCAGTTGTACAGGTAGCCGTAGGCGGGAACGTTGCTTTCGTTGTTGTCCGGGGCATAACGGTATGCCGTGCCTGGGGTCGATGATGTGCTGCCCAAGGGGATAGGCGTCCCGTCGCTGTACTTCGTTGTCCGCAGGTTCTCCTTCATCCAGCACTGGCTGCCTATCTGCACCGTGTTATAGACGTTGCCGTCAACGTCACTCACTGTGGTATTGGCTATTGATAATGTCATCTGGTTGCCGTAGCTTGTGCCGGCGCTGTTGGTGGCGTAGGCGCACACATAGTAGGTGCCTACTGCCAAGCCGGAGATACGGCAGGTGAAGTCGGCATCGGTGCCCGTATCCACAACCTTGCTGTCGGCGACTGTAGGGTTGGGAGACGCGCTGTAGCAGACGCCGCGTTCCGTTATGGGGCTTGAGCCTTGGTGCTCCACGACGGCGGAGACAGTGGCACCAGAACCGCAAAATGATGATGCCGATGCCGTGCGCACGGACGGCAGCCCCTCGATGTTCCTGAGGCAACGGACCGAACGCCCGTAGCTCTTGTCGTCGTTGCCGCGGCCCACGCCGGCGCTGCCGTATTTGAGGTAGCGGCTGTACGCGTTGTCGCTGTAGTTCTCGGTAGAACTCCAGAAGATCGCGTCGTTGCCGAAGTTGCCGTAACTGCCGTTGTAGTAGCCAGCCGGAACGGCAGAGAACCCCGTGGCGTTGTTGCCCGAAGGATCGTTGCCGACTGCGCAGGTGGTGGAACTGCTGTTCCATCCCGTTGTGGAGGCAAGCGCCTTGGCGATATAGTTGCTGCTTCCGTCGCACAGGTACCGGCTTTGGGAACTCACATGGTCGGTAAGCTGCGTCCACTCCGCGTCGCTTGGCACGTGCCAGCCCGCAGGACAGACCCCCTGCACCCCTGACGGGTTGGCCGACGACGACCCATCGCCGTTCATCACCGCCGCCCAGTTGTAAAGGTAGCCGTAAACGTCAACGTTGCCTTCGTCGTTGCCCGGGGCATAACGGTAGGGAGTTGTCGGGCTTTCGGAAGTGCCCAATGGGATGGGCGTGCAGTCGCTGTACCTCGTGGTGCGCAGGTTCTCCCGCATCCAGCACTGGCTGCCTATCTGCACCGTGGTGTAAATGTTGCCGTCAACGTCGCTCGCAATGGAGCGTCCGCAGACAAAGGCCGGCGCCTGGGCACGGCAAAACGGCGTCTGCACAAGGAGGCAGAGCGCAAGAAGAAGAAGAAACGGTGTTGTTCTGTAAAGATTGTTCATGAATTGTTTAATTAGGAATTAGGAATTTATCCGGTCTCGACGGAGCGGAATTCGGGTTTTTCCATAGACGGAAAAGCCGGCGTGTTGTATATGAAAACCAACAGTTTTTGAAAATCTGTCTTTCATTATTATGTTCATCTGTTTGAAAGCACAAAAATAGCATAATTACCGGCACGTTCAGTTCACGCTTTATTTTTTTTTGTCGGACTATAGTCAGAAAACCGAACAAAAACAACAATTTTGTCGGTTATAACCGAATTTTTAGCGTATATTTGCAAGTTCAAAATCGTTACCGGCTATGATACTGCGCAAAAATTATCCGCATCAAATCCGTCCCTTTATCAATCAACCCATTGTGAAGGTAATTACCGGCATTCGGCGTTCCGGCAAATCAGAACTGCTACGCATGGTGCGCCAAGAACTGTTGCAGTCCCATGTTCGTCCAGAGCAGGTGACTTATGGGGATTTCTAAAAATAAATCATTGGCATTCAAATAATTATTCGTATATCCTCGGCAAATTTGAATAGGAAATGAACGCAGACAAAAGAGCAGACAAAACATCTGGAAACAGAGGATTGTTTGACCGGGAAGAGAACAAGTCAAAACTGACCTCATCAGGCAACCCGCCGGAGAGGCTGCCGGAAGCGGTTGACTTCGAGATGTTCCGCGGGACGCTGGAAACGGGGCTTTACAAGGAACGGATGACCAACGCAGGGGCAAGGCCGTACGACCCTGTGCTGATGTTCAAGGTCCTGGTGCTGCAGCGGATGTACAACTTGAGCGACGAACAAACTGAATACCAAACAATTGACCGCATGAGTTTCAGGAACTTCCTCGGGCTTGCAAGCGGCGACAAGGTGCCGGATGCCCGGACGATCCGGGCGTTCAAGGAGCAGTTGGTCAAGAAGAACATCTTCGACCTTCTTTTCTCGGACTTCGACAAGTTCCTGAGAGAGCGGGATCTGTTTCTGAACCGAGGCGTGATCATAGACGGGAGTTTCGTGGAGGTGCCCCGGCAGCGCAACTCCCGCGGAGAGAAGAACAGGCGACAAGCAGAGCAGACAGGTGTGAAAATGTTAAAAATAGAAGCCCCCTGAAAAAACACAAGAAATATGGCGGAAAAGGATCAATCGGAAAGATTAGCAAAGCAGCACAAAGAATCTAAAGGCGTAGTTGGCATATTCGGTGAAGAAGCCCAATTGCACGATATAACCATTGGAAAAATTTCTCTTCTGGTTATTGAGCAATTGAAGAAAGATTACCCTCAATTGACATTTCGGCATAGGGAAAGCATAAAAAAAGAGGAAATCAATCAAGCATTAAAAAAAATCGATCCGGAATTAGGGCAAACCCTTTTTGTAGAAAATTCTTCTATTATTCCAGATGGAGGGATAATAGAAGTAAAAGATGATAACGGAAAATGGAGAATTGTGTTAGTGTCAGAAGCAAAACATCAAGGGAAAGATATTGAAAACATAGAAAAAGGGATACTTGTTGGCAAAAATAACAATCAAGATTTAATGGCTGCAGGTAATGCTATAGAGCGTTCACACAAGAATATATCAGAAATTGCTAATTTAATGCTGTCCGAATCTCATTTCCCCTATGTATTGTTTTTGGAGGGTTCTAACTTCCTAACTGAAACGATTTCTGTAACAAGACCTGATGGAAGAGTAGTTACATTAGAATATAATTCGGGAATGCTCAACCGACTTGACAGATTAACTTCAGCAAATTATGGAATGCCCATCAATACAAATTTATGTGAGAATCAATTTGTAAAACACAAAGAAAAAACAATTATGCTCCAAGCAACCTCCATTTATACACAAGGAGATGGCAGGAAATGGGACGCTCACGACATATTCAATATAATGACAGACATTGCCAAAACATCACTACGTATACTAGGCAGCGATATATTTAATCAAATAACCCAAAAGTTAATGAACGATGGGAAGGAATGCAACTAATGAATTATTACAGAAGGCTCGAAAAACAAAAAGTGACGAATTTTACACTCGACTTGTTGATATAGAAAGAGAATTGCAACATTACACCAAACATTTCAAGAATAAGACTGTTTATTGTAATTGCGATGATCCTTTGACGAGTAATTTCGTTAAGTATTTTATTCTTCACTTCAAGGAATTAGGATTAAAAAAACTGATTGCTTCTTGTTATAGGGAACAAGTTGCAGATCTGTTCAACCTTAAGCCTAAAATAACAGGTTCTTTTTTTGAATATACAGGCAGCACAGAAGAAGAAACAGTGCCAAAGTTAGAAGATATCCGTTATTTCATAGGAGATGGAGATTTTAGAAGTACAGAAAGTATCCGTTTGTTGAAACAAGCAGATATAGTCGTGACCAATCCTCCTTTTTCATTATTTAGAGAATTTGTGGCTCAACTAATAAAGTTCGATAAAAAATTTCTAATTATCGGAAATATAAATGCAATAACATACAAAGAGATATTTCACCTAATAAAAGAGAATAAGGCGTGGTTAGGGATTAATCTTGGCAGAGGAATTTCGGGATTTATTGTTCCCGAAAGCTATGAACTATATGGAACAGAAACAAAAATTGACGAACAAGGAAACAGAATAATATCACCTAACAATTGTCTATGGTTGACAAACTTAGACACCCCTCGACATCATGAAAATATTATTCTTACAAAAAGATATAGAGGAAATGAAAAAGAGTATCCCAAGTACGACAACTGCAACGGAATAAATATTAACAAGACGCAAGATATTCCTGCGGATTACGCTGGATTAATGGGTGTTCCGATAACATTTTTACACAAATTCAACCCCAATCAATTTGAAATAATTAGATTTAGAAAGGGGGACGACGAAAAGGATTTGGCTATCAATGGCAAGTGCCCATATTTTAGAATCCTCATCAAAAACAAGCAGGTAGGACTATGTACCATATCGTAACAAATGACTGCTGCAAAAGCAAAACCCCATAACCACTACCCATCATGCCCACTAATCCATTCGTAACAGCATATATCAAAGAACTCGACCGGCTCTACCTCACGGGGCTGACTACCGAACACTCTTTCCGCCCGGCGCTGCAGAAACTGCTCGAACAGGTCTGCCAGTGTACGGTGGTCAACGAGCAGAGCCACATCGACTGCGGCGCGCCCGACCTCACGCTGCTGCGCAACAACCTGCCTCTGGCGTTTGTGGAGGCCAAGAACCTCGAGGACGGCGACCTCGACGGGCGGCGCAAAAACAAAGAGCAGTTCGACCGCTACAAGTCCTCGCTCGATACGGTCATCTTCACCGACTACCTCGACTTCAAACTCTACCGACACGGCGAGTGGGTGATGTCGGTCCACTTGGCAGAGATACAGGGCAAGCACATCTGCCTCTGCGACGAGGCCGCCGGGGCGGCCGGGACAGGCCTGCCCCGGCAGGCAGGCCTGCTCGAAATGCTCGCTATCGTGCGCCAACAGACCCCACAGCACATCACTTCGGCTGGCCGTCTGGCGCAACTGATGGCCGCCAAGGCACGCCTGCTGCGCGACATCATCGCTACGGCCATCTGCAACGACGAGCAGAACGGACACACGCCTTACGACTCCGAACTGTTGGGCTATATGCACTCGTTCCAAGAGGTGCTGCTCCACGACATCACACCCAAAACTTTTGCCGACATCTATGCGCAGACTATCGCCTACGGCATGTTCGCTGCACGCCTGTCTGCCATGGCAGACGGGTACGACAATACGCCCGACACCTTTACCCGCGACAAAGCCGCCAAACTCATTCCGAAAACCAACCCTTTCCTGCGCAAGGTGTTCCAAGAGATAGCGGGCTACGACCTCGACGAGCGTATCGCATGGATAGTAGACGACCTTGTGGCCGTATTTGCCGCCACCGACATCGAGAAGATTATGCAGGGCTTCGGCAAAAACACGCAGATGACCGACCCGCTGATGCACTTCTACGAGGATTTCCTCTTCCAATACGACCCCGCGGCCAAAAAGGCGTGCGGCGTCTATTACACCCCGCAACCCGTGGTGAACTACATCGTGCGGGCGGTTGACGACATTCTGCGCACCGACTTCGGGCTGCCCTTGGGGCTGGCCGACACAAGCAAGGTGAGCGTGGAGCAGGAGCGGCAGCAGGCCGGCCGTGGCCGGCAAGACAACCGCCACCGCGCGGAGCGTGTGCAGAAACACCGTGTGCAGGTGCTCGACCCTGCCGTAGGCACAGGCACTTTCTTGGACGAGGTGGTGCGGCAAATCAAGCGCAACCTTGCCGCACAGATGGGTGGCTGGCAGGCGTATGTGTCCGAACACCTGTTGCCGCGCCTCTATGGCTTCGAACTGATGATGGCACCCTACACCATTGCCCACCTCAAACTCGATATTGAGATAGGCGTGGCGGCGCAGGAGCGGCTAGAACCGCCGGGGCGGTCAGAGCCGCCGGGGCGGCTGAAAGTGTTCCTCACCAACTCGCTCGAGGAGTACAACCCCAACGCAGGCACGCTCTTCGGCAACGCGCTGAGCCAAGAAGCCAACGCCGCCAGCACCATCAAAAAATCCGCCCCCATCATGGTCATGCTCGGCAACCCGCCGTTCAGCGTTTCGTCGAACAACAAAGGCGAATGGATAAGCCACCTGCTGGAGGACTACAAAAAGAACCTGAACGAGCGCAACATTCAGCCGTTGTCAGACGATTATATCAAGTTTATTCGTCTCGGTCAGTATTATGTGGAGCGTAACAGCGAGGGCGTATTAGCATACATCAGCAATAATAGTTTCATTGACGGACTTATACACCGCCAAATGCGCCACGAGTTAATGCGCTGCTTTGACAAGATATACATCATTGATCTGCACGGCAATGCGCGCAAAAAAGAGACTGCCCCCGACGGCAGCAAAGACGAAAATGTGTTCGACATTATGCAGGGCGTCAGCATCAATATCTTTGTCAAAACAGGCAACCACGACAAGCAATTAGCAGAGGTCTATCACTGCGACCTCTATGGGCTGCGCAAAGATAAGTATGCGTTCCTTGCCGAACACAACTTAAACACAACAAAATGGACGAAATTAAACCCTATACAACCCTATTATTTTTTCGTCCCGAAAGACTTTGGATTGGAAGAACAATACAAGAAAGGATTTAAGATTGACGAACTAATGGGAGTGAACACTAATGGAATCAAAACACACAATGATAAAGCATTGGTTTCCATCGATGGGTTTTCAACTACAACCAATAAATATTTCTTTTATAGACCTCTTGATAATCGTTGGATCGATTATGATTTGTCAAAAGTAATTAGACATAGATATTCTGTAATGAGGAATATGCTTCACCCCAATGTATCTCTGATTCTTTGTCGGCAAATAATTTTACCCACATACCAACATGTATTTGTAAGTACCTATTTGTCTGATATTAATTCTGTATCATTACAAACGAAAGAATCTTCATTTGTTTTTCCCCTCTACCTCTACCCCGAAGAGGGCTCTATGGAAACGGAGCGGCCCTGTCCGCCGGGGCCGCCGGGGCGGTCGGGGCGGCGGGCGAACTTAGACGAAAAGATATGGGCAGAGATAAACCGCAGGGCTTGCCTGCCGGGGCAGGCTTGCAAGGAAACCACGCCCGAAGAGGTGTTCGACTACATCTACGGCGTGCTGCATTCGCCCCGCTACCGCAAGCACTACCGCGAGTTCCTCAAGGTCGATTTTCCGCGCATTCCCTACCCCGAGAGCGCAGAGCAGTTCGGGCATTTTGTGTCGTTTGGGCACCGGCTGCGCGAGTTGCACCTGCTGCACGCCTTGCCTGCCCCGGCCGCCGGGGCGGCCGAGGCAGACAGGCCCGCCATGCCCGGTGTGGCCACATTCCCCGTGTCGGGCACTTGCACCGTAGAGCAGCCCCGCTATGCCGCCGGGCGCGTCTATATCAACGCCACGCAGTACTTCGATAATGTGCCCGAAACGGCTTGGCAGTTCTACATCGGCGGCTACCAACCCGCCCAAAAGTGGCTCAAAGACCGCAAGGGCCGCACCCTCTCGTTCGACGACCTCTCCCACTACCAAAAAATCATCTGCGTACTCCTCGAAACCCACAGACTTATGGGCGAGATAGACGGATAGCCCATTTTTTTCGGTTACAACCGCAAAACCGCACAAAGCCGTCAGCCCGGATCAGGAAAATACAAAGATCAATTCCTCATTCCTACGGAATCCGGAGCAGCAGTACCTCAACGGCGACAGCTGCAATCACCGCCACGAGAGCCACCAGCACCAGACCTTTGTTTTTCCAGGAAAGCGCGATGGCCACTGTTGTGGCGATGGCCGCGGACAGATAGTGCGGCGAGGCGGCTCCCGTGGGGGTGGTCGAATAGATGACGCCCGGGAAAGTCATGGCCGACAACACGCAGTACGGGATATAGTAAAGGAAATCCTGTATCCATGCGTTGTCAAGTTTCTTGCGTACAAAACCGATCGGGGTGACACGGATGATGTAGGTGGTCAACCCCATAAGAAGCATGCTGATTCCTATATATTGCATATTGGACTATGTTTTTCTTTTAATTTCTTCTTGTTACGTTTGATTTCCTTGATAGAGGCGCAGAGGGCGGCGCCTAATACGGCTGCGAGGATGATGGCCCAGCCTCCTCCTCCGCTCTCGGCCAGGACGTTGATGCCCGGCACGTAGGTGAACAGGCAGGAAAGCAAGGCGGAAACGATAACCGCGATGGCGATTTTGCGGCTTTTCCGGGCCGGCGGAATGATGATGGCGATAAACATGCAGTATAACGCGATGCCCATACAGCCTTGCAACATCGGGGAGAGCAGACCCGATGCAATCGCACCCGTCAGCGTGCCCGAAGTCCAACCCAAAATAGGCGTGAGCATAAGACCTCCGAAGAACGGGAACCGCACTTCCTCTTTTTCCATTGAGGCCAAGGCGAAAACCTCGTCTGTAATGCAGAATGCCATAATGCAGCGTTTGTAGAATGCAGTGTCGGGTTCGACTTTCTGCGACAAAGAGAGCGACATCAGCAAATAGCGCAAATTGATGACAAAGGTAGTGACGACCAGTTCTATATACGGCGCACCGCCTTCAATAAGACGGATACCCGCAAACTGCCCGGCAGATGCCATGTTGGTGAACGAGATGAACGTGGCCTGCAGCGGTGTGAAGCCCATCTTGACGGCTAACAGCCCGAATGTGAAAGCCACGGGAAAGTAGCCGAGGCAGATGGGAAACCCTTTTTTTATTCCCCGGATAAACTCCTCGCCGCCTGTTGTTTTTCTAACAACTTCATTCATAGATATTTAATATTTTCTATTCAAGGGTGCAAAGATAGTAAATTTGCACGACAGGCATTTGCCGGGGCAGGTTTCTTTCAAGGCAGCAAGGATATGGCGGTTTTCAGTCCGTCGATAGCGGCGCTCATGATGCCACCGGCATAGCCGGCTCCTTCGCCGACAGGATAGATTCCGGCCACATTGCACATTCTGTTCTCGTTGCGCAGGATGCGCACGGGCGAAGAGGAGCGGGTTTCCACGCCGGTGAGTACAGCATCGGGAGCGGCGAAGCCGCGCATTCTGCGGTCAAAGAGCGGCAAGGCTTCTTTGAGCGCATCGACGACATAGCCGGGCAGGCATTGCCTGAGGTCGCAGTAGCAAAGGCCGTGCGGATAGGAGGGGCGGACGCTTCTGGCGGCCGCGGCCACCCGGTTTTCGAGGAACTCGCCGACCAGGTTGCCCGGTGCGCGGCAGTCGCCGGCGACAGCGAACGCAAAGCGCTCGTATTTTTCCTGATATCCTAATCCGTCGAGCGGACTGTTTGCAAAAAAGTCCTGAGGGGTCACGTTCACCAGCAGGGCGCTGTTGGCGTTGACTTTGTCGCGCAGCCGTTCGCTCATGCCGTTGGTGACGATGGTTCCCGCCTCGCTGGCCGAGGCTATCACTTGTCCGCCCGGACACATGCAGAAAGTATAGACACTTCGCTGGCCGAGGTGT
The DNA here is from genome assembly GCA_963620035.1 of Oscillospiraceae bacterium. Taxonomy (GTDB): domain Bacteria; phylum Bacteroidota; class Bacteroidia; order Bacteroidales; family WCHB1-69; genus F23-D06. The sequence continues at coordinate 13,786 of CAVEXN010000008.1, forward strand.
ACGGCGCCCTTATAGGATGCCGGTGGCAGGAATTCGGCGGCCTCGCCATACTGCATCCTGTCGATATTCTTTTGCAAATGCTCAATACGTACGCCCATGGAAAAACTCTTGGGCTCTATGCGGAGACCTTTGTCGTGAAGTTTACGGATAGTGTCTCTGGCCGAGTGTCCCAACCCCAGCAGCAAATGGTGGGTGTCAAAAACGCTGCCGTTGCTGCATATAGCCTTGATGATGTCCCCCTTTTGCTCGAAGTCTGAAAACATTGTGCTGAAATGGAATTCGCCGCCCAAGGATTCTATCTCCAGACGGATGTTACGCACCACTTTCCCGAGATAGTCGGTGCCGACGTGCGGATTTTGGAGATAGGTGACATCGCGGTCAGCGCCATGCAAGTTGAACTCTTTCAGCACAAAGGCATTATACTCGCTGTGGACATTGGTGTTGAGTTTCCCGTCGGAGAAAGTGCCGGCCCCGCCTTCGCCGAACTGCACGTTGGACTGCGGGTTCAAGATGCGGTTTTGCAGAAAAGCCTGCACGCTTTTCGTGCGTTCCTCGATTCTCTCGCCGCGTTCAATGACAATGGGGCGGGCGTGGCATCGGGCAAGATAGAGTGCCGCAAACATGCCCGATGGCCCGAACCCTACAATCACCGGGCGCAGCTTGTCTTTCCAATGCGGATAGGCAAGTTCTGGTCTGCTTTTGCATTCCTGCACGCCGGCCATGCCACGCAGCGAGGCGTACTTGTCAGGTAAAGTAACCTCTAACTGATAGTCATAGAGCACCTTGTTCTTCTTACGGGCATCGATGGCTTGACGGACAATGCGGCACTCCTGCACATCTTGAGGACGAATATGGTACTGCCGGCAGGCCGCCTGTTTCGGGTTTTGACGGCTGCTGACGGGAATTCGGATTCCGGATAATCTAAATTGCATGAATCGTTTTTTTTCAGGCTGCAAAAATACGGCTTTAACTCATCTCTCAAGGATTACATAAACGGGCAGATGGTCGGAGAAGCCCCCGATGTAACGCGGTCCTGAAAAAGTGCGGTATGCCTTTGTTCCGCCGTATTTGTTGTCCGGAACTAACAGAAAAGAAGCCTGAAAGATATGTGGCATACGCTCTTTCACATGGAGCCCTGACGTTTCGTCGAGCAGCGCGCGTGACACGACAATCTGGTCAAGGCAACGCCAAAAGTCCTCGTGCTTGTGTGACCCGATGTTCCGTCCGTCTTCAAAACAATACATCAGGTTGAACAATGTATCCTTGTCATTGCGGCTGTCAGGCTTTTTGGCACGAAGATGAGCAACCATGCTCTCGTCTGTGGCATAGTCGTTGAAGTCTCCCATCATGAGAATATTGGCCGCGGGCTCTTCGGTAAGGATTGAGTCGATGAAGGCTCTCGCAATATCGGCATAGCAATTGCGTTTGGGAACAGTGGCGGCATGTCCGCCATAGCGCGAGGTCCAATGATTGACTATGACGTGGAGCGTGTCGGACGTGTCGAACAGGGCGCGCACATACAGCAAGTCGCGGTTCCGGGAAGAGGTGTCGAAAGGAAAAACAACAGGAATGTTCCGATGGTCAAGAATGGTAACGCAAGTGTACCTGTACAGCAATGCCACATCCACGCCACGGGAGTCGGGCGACTCGTAATGAATGTAACGGTAGCCGAGACGCTTGAGCGGCGACCGGTAACAGAGGTCCTTCAGCACCGCTTCGTTTTCGATTTCGGCAAGTCCGACTATTGCCGGCGGCGAACCCTGCCCCAACGCTATCAACGCTTTGGCAATATTGCTGACTTTCTTGTAGTAGCGGTAGAAAGTCCAGCGGTAGGCGCCGTCGGGCGTGAAGTCGCCGTCTGACTTCAGCGAATCCTTAGACGGGTGGAACAGGTTCTCAACATTGTAGAAGGCCACGGTCGCAGGCAGCTTTTCTTGTTGTGCGTGCGGCCGCGGCACGACACACGAAAGCAGAAGGGCAATCAGGATTGTCTTTTTCATTTTCACGGTTTCAGTTGGCCGCAAAGATAGCAAAATTAGAGATGTCGCCGCAAAGGTTTCTTCAGTTCCTCAAAGGGGGGTCATTCATTGACATAGACGCGCGGCACGCGCCTTGAGATGCGGGTGAGCAGTTCATAGCTGATGAGTCCTGCCGCCTTTGCCATATCCGAAACGCTGTTGCCCTCGCCGTAAACAATCACTTCGTCGCCCTCATGGACATGGAGTCCCGTGACATCCAGCATGCACATATCCATACAGACTTTCCCGATAACGGGCACCTTATGGCTCTGCACAATGACGGTGCCTTTTCCGTTGCCCAGTTCGCGCGGATAGCCGTCGGCATAGCCTATCGGGATGATGGCCACCGGCGTGTCGCGCCGCAGCACACAACTCCGGTTGTAGCCGATGGTTTCGCCGGCAGGGATAGTCTTGACCTGCGTGATGACGGTCTTGAGCGTAGCCACATTGTGGAGGTGCTGTGCCACCTCGTCCAGTTCGCTGCAGCCATACAGGCTGATGCCGAGCCGCACCATGTCGAATTGCGCTTCACGGAAGCGGCAAATGCCGGCGCTGTTGAGGATGTGGCGCAATATCTTGTAGTCAAACGCCCGGCAAAGAGGTTCTGACATGCGTTTGAACAGTTCAATCTGCTGATGCGTATAGGCATCTTCGCCCGGGTCTTCTGCCGCCGCCAAATGCGAGAATACGGAGGCTATGTGCAGCTGTTTGTTTTGCCGGACAATGCGGATGAGTTCCGGCAGATCCTGCTCGTCAAACCCCAAACGGTGCATGCCCGTGTCTAACTTGACATGGATGTTGAAAGACTTGATGTGCGGTTGTTTTTTCAGCACATTCTCCAGTTCGTGCAAGTAATAGAAATTGAATATTTCGGGTTCGAGATTTTCGCGCACCATCTTGTCAAAGCTGTGTGCTTCAGCCCCTAACACGATGATGGGCGTATGCACATGCCGGCGGCGGAGTCTGACGCCCTCATCCGTGTAGGCCACGGCAAGATAGTCAATCCGGTGGTGTATCAGTTCGTTCACAAGTTCCACATCGCCAAGGCCGTACGAAGAGGCCTTGACCATAGCCACCATTTTGGTGCCGGCAGCCAGCAGCGAGCGGTGGTATTCAAGATTGTGGGCGAGTGCCGGAAGGCTGACGTTGAGAATGGTAAGGTGGGTCTTTTTCTGCAATCTGTTGACTACTCGCTCGAAATGGAAACTGCGCGCCCCTTTCACCAATATCGTTTCGTATGAGAAACCGGGCATCTCTTCGAGCAAGGTTTCCGTGTTTTCGAAAAAAAGACAATTCCGGAAAGTGAGGCTCTTCCGGTGCCGGGAAAAGTCGGGGCCTACGGTGATCAGCCGGTCCACATGATGTGCCGCCAGCAGTTTGTCAAGTTGCCCATAGTCCACAGAGGCCTGCTCGAAGTCGGAGATGACCACGGTTTTGCGGGCCAGTTGCGTTTGTGTGTCCATAAAACTGAGCGCGGCGCTCAAAGCGTTGAAGTCAAGGCTGTATGTATCGTTGATGACCACCGAATGGTTGATGCCTTCCAGAATCTCCATACGCATGCTGATGGCGGAGAGTTTTTGAAGACGCTCTTCTATGCGTTGCGGCGGCAGTCCCAAGTAAAGGGCGGCCACGATGACATGTGCCGCATCTTCAACGGAGGCGGCATCTACGAAAGGAATGTGATAGGTGAAGCCGTTGAGGATTAAAGATGTGCCGTTCTCTTCAGCGTGTTGTTCTACGGGGTAGGCGGCGCGGCTGCTGCCCCACGACACTTTCTGCAAGTGGCCGTATTGCGGCTGTTGCAGTATTCCGTTCAGTTCTGCATTGTTGTCGCGGAAAACGAGTGCGTGGGCATACTTGAAGAGTTCGAGTTTCTCGGCCGTTTTCTCTTTGGTGCTGCTGAAAAACTGGGCATGGGCCATGCCGATGTTCGTCAGGATGCCGATGTCCGCGCGGACAGTGTCGGCCAGACGTGGCATCTCGCCCGGCTGTGAAATCCCCGCCTCGAAGATGGCGAGGTTGTTCTCTGCCGACATCAGCCATACGGAGAGCGGCACGCCGAGCTGTGAATTATAGCTGTCAGGGCTTCTCACAATGTTGAAGTCCTCGTCAAGTACCGTAGCGAGCCACTCTTTCACGACCGTTTTGCCGTTGCTGCCGGCGACCCCAATGACGGGATAGCGGTATTGGCGGCGGTGCGCGGCGGCCACGTCATTGATAGCTTGGTAAACATCGGGGACCTGCAAGAAGTTACACTCGTTCAGTGCGCCGCCAAAGACCTCCGGATTGTCAAGTGCAAGGGGTCCGGAGAAGATGAAGTTGCGGACACCGTTCCGGACCAGTTCCGGGATGTAGCGGCGGCCGTCGTTCTTGTAGGTTTCTATGGCAAAGAAGAGCGTGCCTTGCGGGCTGCGCAGTTTCCGGCTGTCAATGCAAAGGTCCGTAATGTCGGCAGAACCGTTGTTCAGAGTGGCCTCCGTTGGCTTGACAGCATCGATGACAGAGAAAATGTTCATGGCAGCATGGGTGTTAAGGGAGGGGTGAAAACTTTAACCGACGTTCTTTGTTTTTTCAATCGAGTTCAACAATTTTCCAATGGTCGTATCTGTAAAGGCTTGCCATATATCCAGATGTATCGGCTGATATTCATCGAACATCTGCTTCACAAACTGAATTTCAAAAACGAGGCGGAAGTCATTGTCATCGCATTCTGGATTCACTTCCTTCTTTGTACCGACACGGGCAATGTTTATCAAGTACAGGTCTCTCACTCCCTTTCGTTTCATATAAGGCATGAAATAATAGAGCTTATTTAAAGCCACCGTAGAAGGAAATTTTTTCCCTGTATAATAGACCTTTGCAGAGCGGTCTAAATATTGTTCCATATTGTCTGCTTTGACCAAACTTACAAGAAGATGCTTTTGGTTATCAATAACCACATCGTTTTCGTCGTTTTCCAATGAGGCGTTATCAACGATACATTTGGGATATTCAGCCTTAACTTCTTTGAAATCAACAATATGTACGGCAAAGACTTTCTTTAACGATTGAATGACATGCCACATCATTACCGGTGGAACAGCATTTCCAATCGCTTTGTATTGGCGTATTTGAGAAACAGAATCCAGTTTGAATGTATCAGGAAAAGACTGTATGCGGGCAGCTTCACGGGTAGAGAAACGCCTGTATCTTTCGCCAACCATGAATACAGGGTCAGTACTGTTCAAGCTGACCTTTGCCAAATGTGCGCTCACGGTATTACATGGCTCGTCAAGAGACATCGCTCGTCCCTTGTTCATCTTCTCACGAACTGCCATCATTCCTGCAACCGCTTTTTCGCTGAAGAACAATCCTTCATCATGATTGGCTTCCTCGATAATCACGTCCCCAAGCACTTTGCGCTCTGATGTTTTTACCTTTGTAGGGTACTTGAATTTAGCCAAGTCAGTCTCGTCTCTAAAACCGACGATTATAACACGCTCACGCTTTTGAGGAACCCCATACTCGGAAGCGTTCAGCAGTTTGTGTACCACTTTATATCCTGCATTTTCAAACTCTTTGATTATCATAGGAAAAGCTTTCCCCTTATTAGCGGATAACAATCCCTTGACATTCTCCGCTATGAAGAAACGCGGTTGGCGTTCTTTGAGAATTTTTACCATCTCAAAGAAGAGCATACCTCTTTCATCCTTATATCCGAGTCGAGGAGGGTTTTGGGCTGAAATTGAAAATGACTGACAAGGAAAACCACCTATCAACATATCAAATTCAGGCATCTTGTCAATTTCAATTTGACGGACATCCTTGACTATGCATTTATGAGAAAAGTTCTCATTGTATATTTTCGTGCAATACTCATCATTGTCAACAGAATACACGATGTCGAACGGATTCTCTGCATACTCTTTGCCAAGATAAGAAAATCCGCCTACAACCCCTAAATCCATACCACCGCATCCACAAAACAAGGATGCTACTTTTATTCTTTCCATGTCAGCAACTCTGTTGGTTTGAACAATTCTGTAGAGAATGAGATTTCCATGCCATTACGTGGCTCAGCCTCTATCTTGTCAGTTTTATATAAAGATACTGGGTTTCTGAGAACATACAATATCTTGTCTTGTTCACTAAGCATCAGTCGATAAATACAATAATGCTCTTTTATCGTTCCTGCAACACGCCATTCATTGGGTGACATGTGAAATCCAAACATTTGTATTTTCTTCTTGCTTATAGTTGTCTTGACTTCAATGTATCTATGGTCTTCTGTACCATCTGCTTCATAGCTATCTATGTCAAATCCAGGATGATAAGAAGGGCTATCAACAATTTGAACAAGACGAACGAACTCTTCGTAGCCATTTATCTTTAGGCGCATCTTCTCATGTCCACAAATCATGGCTTCACCCAAGTTTCCGATGTCTTTCATTGTTCTATCATCAGACGAAACAACCTCCTTGATGCGATCGTCAATAACCACATCTATTGTTCCTGTTTGACCAAACATAGCCTGTACATCCGTCTTGAACAAGTCTGGCTTCATAGAATTGTTGACATACTCAAACCATTCAGGCTCTATCTTAGTCAGTTCTATGGTTTCAATGTCTTTCTTGCCGTAAAACGTATCGTACCCCTTGAACCATGTTTTGTCATCACGGAATTTTTGGATTGCAGCTACCTCGTTACCCTTGAGATAGTAATATCCATTTGTTGTTGTCAACAAATTGGCTATTTCCATATAGTCCAAAATATCTTTTGCATAGCGTGTGACATCACCTTTTGTTCGTGGGCTACCTGTCAGTGAACGTATCTTTTTATCTTTCGGATTATAATACTTCACCTTGTTCTTTCTGTTGTTGAGGATTGTTTGCGCAATTTCATTTGCAGAAACATCTCCACTTGTAACACGAATGTCATTAAAGATACAATATGTAGCTTCCTCTGCAGACATAGACATTTCCTTAGAACTGTCCTGTTCGCTAAGAATGGTATTTCCTGCAAGCAGAACTTGAATGATAGTACGTGCAGGTTTGAATCTTATGTTATTGTATATAATGTCTTTGACATCAACTGCTTTCATATGCCCACCGGGGAACTGGAAAGAATACAAGAAAAGACGTAAGAACTGTGTTAAGTCTTGATTCTCGTGCAGGAAAACTGCCATTTGTGACGTTTCGGTAATGTCAGCATCTTTATCCTCTTTGTAGAAGCCAAAAAGAGCTGGTATCTCTGTACGCCAGTTGTCAAGGGTCTTTTTTGTCATGCCAATGTTCCCAGGAAACATCTTTATAGCATTGAGATACTTCTGATTGTACTCGGAGCATGAACATTGAGGTATCCGACAACACTCGTTAGCCATATACAACAACACATTTTCAATGTTGCTTTTGAAACGAGGTCTAACGAAATGAATTCTAAACCAATATTTATCAGGTATCTGATAGTAATTTATTTTGTCTGACATAATTGTTTCTTTAAATGTTCTGCAATAGCCTGTGCCATAATTGGTGGTACGGCATTACCTACTTGCTTGTATTGGCTAGTCTTGCTGCACAAGAAAATGAAATCATCTGGAAATGATTGGATTCTCGCACTTTCACGAACCGTTGGAACTCTATTCCATTTATAATGGAAATGATGCCTATGTCCCGTGTCAATGGTGATACTTGGCTTTTGACTGTTCAAGCGAGTCCACGCTATATGAACCTTTCTGGTTTCTTGCAACTCTTTTGGCAAATCTTTATAATTTCCACCATCAGGAACCATTGCTATAATGCGTTTGGTCTGTTCATTATGTAGCGTAATATCGTGATTCCATACCACATTGCTGCTTGCTCGCATCAGGCGTTGATAGTCACAACTTGGAGCGATGGGATATGGCGTTTCGTCGACAATGGAGTCTTCCGTCAAATCGCCTAGTGCTTCCTCTGTTGTAACACGATGCTCTACTGTCGGAATGTTGAAGTCGAAAACCCCGTTGCGCAATCCTACAAAAACTGCTCGTCGCCGATTTTGCGGAACGCCATAATCAGAGGCAAGAAGAACTCTTGTTTCTACATGATAACCCAATTCTTGGAAGTCGTCAAGTATTGACTGCTTAACAACTCCCTCTCCAATAGACAATATATTGGGAACATTTTCCATTACAAATGCACTTGGCTTGAAGTATGCTACCATACGAACAAAGCCTTTATATAACTTATTTCTTTCGTCATCAACGATACGTTTACCTGCCACGGAAAATCCCTGACATGGCGGACCGCCTATTATTACGTCAACGTTTTTTGTCCCAAGGAGAGTGCTTACATCGTCGCCCGTCAAAGACGACATGTCAGCGCATAGCGTATTGCTGTTATGGTGGTTGAATTTGTACGTTTCGAGCGCGTCTTGCCATTTGTCGATGCCAAGCAGCACGTCAAAGCCCGCTTTTTCAAAGCCGAGCGACAAACCGCCACATCCGCAGAACAGGTCTAAAACCGTATAAGATTGTTCTTTGTTCATTCTCCCAAACTTCTATGTTCCCCAAAAATGCACCTGAAAAATTATTTGCCCGTTATGCCAAACAAGATAAGGCTGTCATTTTTTAAAACGTGGCAAAGATAGGAAAAAGTAACAGTTACAGAATAGGGAGATGCCGATTGACTCTTGATGTTTCATTTCAACTTGTCGTACACCTCGTCAGTTACAGGCTCCAGCCAGTCTGTGGTGGCGTTGTCGGCAGGCACTGCAATGGCGATGTGTTGAAACCAGGAGTCGGCGGTGGCGCCGTGCCAATGTTTAACTTCTGCGGGGATGTTCACGACATCGCCGGGGCGAAGCTTGCGTGCCGGCTTCTCCCATTCTTGATACCATCCTTCGCCGCCAACGCAAATCAGAATCTGCCCGCCTTTGTGGTGAACGTGCCAGTTGTTGCGGCATCGCGGCTCAAAGGTTACGTTCGACATGGGCAGCCCCTCTGAGAGCAACGGGGCGAGGTAGCTGTTACCGATGAAATACCGGGCGTATGCCGTATTCAAGTCCCCTTGCGGGAACATCATCTGCTCTACAGGCTTGCCCTCATCGAACGGCTCGCCCAACACTTCTGCTATGGCTTTGGCAGCACGGTACGATTCCGGCGCGCCAACTTTCTCGGCCAACACGTTTGTGATGGCATGCAATTGGGCATCGCTGACGCCCATGTTACGGGCACCGGCAATGTGCGACTTCAACTGCGGCTCAACACCCGGCATCGAGGAGAGCGCACTCACGGTGATGATTTCTCGCTCTGCAAAGGTCAGGATGTCCCGGGCAAAGATGTCTCCGAAGAGATGCGCTTTCAGGTAATAGTCTGTCGCGGAAGCAAAAGTGTAGGTAAAAGGTGTGCCGCCCACGAGTTTAGTCTGCACTGCCGTGCCCTGCGCCAAGGCGTTGTAATCTGGCGTGAGCGGCGACGCATCGCGTCCCTGCTCATTGTGGATGCCTTGCGCTTGCCGGGCCTCGATTACCGATTGTAGCGCGGCAAGACCGTTCAGACTGCGCGGAAACCCCGTGTAGGCGTAAAGGTGCGAGAGTTCTTCTTTCAGTTCATTGATGGTCAGTCCGGCGTTGAGGGCATCAGACAGGGCGATTTTCAGCCTTTCGATATCGCCTTTGGCTTCAAAAGCGGCCACGGTGACCAAGTTCTGTTGTTTTTTGTTCAATGCATCCATATTGTGCTGTGCTTTAGTTGCAGATATGCCGCCGGCGATTAAAATGAAAGTCAAAGCGACGATATTGTTGAGGTTTTCCATTGTTGTTATTATTTGTTAATCAACATAGAAAGACAATCTTGTGAATTTGGCGGCAAAGATACAGTCTTATCTCGTTTCTTGATGATAAAAAAAAAGTATTAGACAACTATAATGACGGTTGTCAGGGCTACCGCATGAACGGGCCAACAGATTGCGGCATGGTGTTTTGCAATGATGACAAAAACATTTTCTCCCGGAATTGCATTTCGGGCTGCTTCCAGTCGTTTTTTCGGGAGGAATGGGCATGCCGAAGCCGCACCCAAGTCAATGGAGCCTCTCCGAGGCTCGACAATGAAGAAAGGGCATCTGAACGACATGCGTAACGCCTCTAAGTTCTAAACTCTATATTTTAAGTTCTAAACCCAGTTTCAGACGGCAGCCGCTTTTTTTATAGTTTTGCAACCGCAATCAAACTCGGCAGCCGTCTGGCTTTGTTTGGAGTTTTCTTATTGCAAACAGAATATGAATACGCTATCTTTTACTGCTACATGAAAAAAAACATCCCTCTTTTCGTGCCGACCGTCCTCTTTGCAGCCCTCGTCTCTATTGCCGCGAACGTTGCGGCGCAAAACATCAGCGATTCGCTGCATGTGGCACACTACGACCTCTCGCTCGACATGACCGACTTCGGGCATCACACCATCGGCGGCTATGCCGACCTCACGCTCGTGACAGAAGCAGACAGCCTCGACACGTTCACCCTCGACTTGCAAGGATTGACCGTTGATTCTGTGGAGGTCTCGGGGCAGTCGCTTGCGTTCAGCCGCTATGGGCACAAACTGGCCATCCCCTTTGCCACGCACTCTGGAGACACCACTATTGTCAGGGTTTATTACCATGGCACGCCGGTGCAGGACAGCAGATGGGGCGGTTTTTACTATTCGGGCGAGTATTGCTACAATATGGGCGTGGCATTCGACAGTCAGCCGCACAATTTCGGCAGGTGCTGGTTTCCGTGCCTCGATGTGTTCACAGACAAGTCAACCTATACGATGCGCATACGCACCGAAGCGGGCAAGATGGCGGTGTGCGGCGGCATGCTTGCCGACTCTGCCGCCAATGCCGACGGCAGCCGGCTGTGGACCTGGCAACTGGAACAGCCTGTTCCAACATACCTCGCCTCGGTGGCCGTGGGGCCTTACCGCCTCTATCAAGACACCTTTCAGGGCATGCAAGCGGTCATCCCTATCAACATCTATGCACAGCCCGGCACGATAGGCAACGTGCCGGGCTCGTTTGTGCATCTCAAAGAGGTGTTGCGCGCATACGAGTCGCGGTTCGGGCCGTACCGCTGGCCTCGGGTGGGCTATGTGGCCGTCAACTTCACGAGCGGCGCCATGGAACACGCCACCAACATCGCCTATCCTAATGTCGCCATTGACGGAACTGCCGCCAACGAAACGCTCTATGCGCACGAGCTTTTCCACCTCTGGTTCGGCGACCTGATTACCTGCAGCCGCGCCGAGGAGATGTGGCTCAACGAGGGCTTCGCCTCCTATTCCGAAGCGCTGACAAAAGAGGTGCTCTACGGCACGGAGTCCTACCGCGACTATATCCGCGATGTCCACCATTCCACCTTGAAAAGCATCGTCAAGGACGATGGAGGACATTACGCGCTTGACAATGTCCCGCAGGAGGTCACCTATGGCACGCACTCCTATCAGAAAGGCGCGCTGGTCGTACACACCTTGCGGCATTACATGGGCGACTCGCTTTTCTTCAACAGCTGCAAGGCCATGCTCAACCAATATGCGTTCCAAAACATAACAACCGAACAATTATTCCAATGTCTTGCTCAAAACAGCGGAATGGATTTGGAAGACTTCTACCAAGGTTGGGTACACCAGCCCGGTTTCCTCCATTTCTCCATCGATTCCGTTGTTCCTGCGGATGGCGGCAATTACCATGTCTATATGCGGCAGAAACTCTCTGGCGCCACACATTATGCGGACGGCAACAAGTTGGATTTGACTTTCGTGTCACAATGGCGCGAGTTTTTCACTGTCGAAAACGTCATGTTCTCCGGCGAAACCGGCGTCGTTGAAGTGAATGTTCCCTTTGTGCCGGTGTTTGCTATGGTGGACTATTACGAAAAAGTGGCGGATGCCACCATCGACTATGCCGAAACGCTGGTGCCGGGCGAACGGCGAACCTTGGGCAATGCGTATTGCACAGTGCGGCTTGACAATTTCCCGGACACGGTGCTGGTGCGCATAGAGCACAATATGGCGGAGCCCGACCGTCCGCAGCAGCTTCCGGACGGCATCGACAAGATGTCTGACAACCATTACTGGAACATCAATATGGCATACCGGCAAGATGTGAACACTGTGCCCACAGGAGCGCTGCAGTTCAAATTCTTGCGAGGCAATGCATACCTGCCCGACCAAGGACTTTTTGACGGCGGCTATACGCCCGAGAACCTGAAGTTGCTCTATCGTCAAACAACAGCCGACCCCTGGCAAATCATACATGCAGAGCGAGGCGGCTCGTCATATTCCGGCTATCTTGAAACCGATATGCTACAGTCGGGCCAATACGTACTTGCGGTCGGCGAACCGGCCGCCGGCATTGCAGAACATAGCAGAAGCATAAAACTATATCTGACACCGAATCCGGCTTCCGATTGCCTGGATATATGGGCGGATGATATAGAAACGACTTTGCCCGCCACCATCTACGACACGAGCGGAAAGGCTGTGAAGCGAATAACCTTAACAACTGGTCACAACCGCCTGAAAGTGTCGTCGCTTTCTAAAGGAATCTATATTCTGAACGTGACACTCCCCGACGGGAGCGGCATGTCCAAAAGGTTCGCGGTGAACTGAGACTTGAGATGGGTCTATAGGCGTAACGCCTCTGAAATCTATGGCCGTGTGTAATTTTCTCCAGAAAATTACACATTTATAATTTTTGTTATTTTTGCGCCCTCAAATTCGGAAGCGGATATGGCGTAATTGGTAGCCGCGCCAGACTTAGGATCTGGTGGTGTGAGCCGTGGGGGTTCGAGTCCCCCTATCCGCACCAAAAGTTGTATTATGCACGTTTCGTTGTCATTTGCTTTGAAAAAAAACATCCGTGCGCTGAAACTCGCTTTAGTGATGCTTTCCATCATTCCCGCACTCACCGCACAAAACACAAGTGTCGTAACGGGTGTCTTTGCCGATAGCCTGAGCCAAGAAAAACTGTCCTACGTCCGTGTGGGACTCTTTATGGGAGATTCGGAAAAACAATTGAAAAACAACACTTTCACGAACGATAAAGGTGCATTTTCTTTCAAGGACATCCCTGCGGGCCAATACGAACTTCAGGCTTTTCTGCTGGGCTATGAGATGAAGAAAGTAAGCCTTATGATAGACGGTAAAAGCAAAACCCTCGATATGGGCACGTTGACGATGAATAAGACCGAAACGACTCTTAACGAGGTGAATATCGTAACCGAAAAGCCCATTTACCTCATTGACGGCGAGAGGACGATGTATAATGTTTCGGAAGACCCTACGGTGCAGGACGGTTCGGCGGCGGATGCGTTGCAGAATGCTCCCGGCGTAGAGGTGGATGTGGAAGGCAACATCACCTTGCGTGGCGTCTCGAGCGTCGATATTTGGGTGAACGGCAAGCCATCGAGGATGAATGAGGAGGGGCTCAAGAACTTCATCCGCCAATTGCCGGCCAACGCCATTGAACGCATCGAGGTCATCACCAACCCGTCGGCCCGCTACAGAGCCAAGAGTTCCGGCGGCATCATAAATGTAGTGACAACCGGAAAAATCAAGAGGAACAGTTTCTTCAGTTTCGGCATCAACGGCTCTTCCTCCCCGAATGCCAGCCCCTATTTCTCATACGCCTACGGCGACGAAAAACTGTCGGTAAGCGTGTTCCTGTCGGGTTCCTACCGTCTGACAAAATACAGGAACGAATATCAAAGCATCAAGTTGGATGATAACTCCGACACCACATCCGTGACGACAGGCAGGGACAGTTCGCACACCGCAAATTATGGCGGGAACATCTATTTCGACATCAACTATACGTTCGACACCCTCAACAGTATCGGCTGGTGGGTGAGCCTTTTCCCCTCTTTTGCTCACAATTCGGCAATGACGCACGAACAACGCCGGGAGTTCCAACGACAGGAAGGGCTCTACGAATACGACGAGAGCGGCAAGGAAAAGAACAAACAATTCGGAGGTTGGAGCGGTTTATGGTACGAACATGTGTTCCCGAACGACGAGCGGCACACATTGGGCGTGTATCTCCCGATGAATTGCTATTTTACCTGGGCAAATTCATGGTACGACCGCAATTATCTGCTCCGCGATTATCTGGACAAAAAGCGGAAACAATCCACTGACAATCCGAGTTTTGACATCAATCCCAGCATAGACTACGCGGTGCCTTACCACAAGAACGGAACTATCTCGGCAGGCATCGATATAGACTTCCGGGATGTCGGTTTTGCGCGGCAAGTCGATACCATGGAACGGGTAAACGGACAATACCGGATTGACTCGTTGCGTTCTGTTGACATTGACGGATTTTTCTGCAATGTTATGACCTACGTCACCATAGAGCAAAAGTTCGGAAAGTTCACCGTGAAAGGAGGGATTCAACTCAATGACGACAACAGGCAGATCCGGTTCCAGAACATGCCGCAATATGATGTCAAACAGAACCTGCTGAACCTCTATCCCTCGTTGCATTTGAGTTACCGCACGGAGAGCATGCACAATTTCAAACTGAGTTACATGCGCCGGGTCTCCCATCCCGAAAATCTGATGGACCTGTCAACCTATATCTTATACAATGAAGACAGTTACAGTACCGGAAATCGCGGCCTTAAGTCCACCTACACGCACTCCGTGGAGGCAGGTTGGACAAAGTTCTTCCAAAAGTTCGGGGCGGTGGGCGTGAATGCCTATTTCAAGTACAATGCCAACGAAAGAGCCACACTCACCGATGTGGCATACAACGACTGTTTCGGGCGCGTGGTCACCTTCACGCAACCCGTGAACATCGGCCGTTCTTACAGGACCGGTGCGGACATCAATGTCACCTATCGGCTACAGTCGGTGCTCAACATCCGTTTCTACACCAATGTTTACTATTATGACTCGCAGTTCCGCTTCAGGGATGCGGACAATATGCAGCACGTCTCAAACCTCGGCTACAGTTTCAGGCTCAATTTCTGGGCGAAGTGCTGGAAAGTGTTGGACGTAAGCCTGTCGGCAAACTACAGGTCGAAGAGTGTAACCCTGTTCACGGAAAGTCGTCCGGGGTACTCCATTGACGGCGGTTTCAGAGCCGACATGCTAAACCGGAAGTTGTCGCTCTATCTTAATGTCAACGACATCTTCAACTGGAACAAAACGACGGTTTCTGACAACAATCCCTATTATGTTTCGAACCGCAAGAGCGAATACAACAGCCGTAGCATCAGTGCCGGCATAACGTTCCGGTTCGGCAAGATGGAACTCGAAGCGCAGGCCTCAAAAGGGCAGAACAGTTCCCAAATGTAATAATCCCACTTCCCGCCCCGCAGTTGCATCCACAAGAAAGACGGAGACTGTTGAGTTGACATGTCTCTCCCCCTCAAGACATGGTCAAGTTCGACCGTACACACGGCTACCGCAAGAACGGGCCAACTGATTGCGGCAGGGGCGTTATGCATTGACGGCGAAAACATTTTTTCCGAAATTTGATAAGTTCAACTTATTTATATATCTTCGCGAAATCAAACATAAAACATTATGGATATCACAGCTTTCGACAAAATGACCTACGGAGTTTATATAGTAAGTGCCGGAAAGGGTCATGAAATCAATGCATTTGTTGCCACGTCAGTTTTCCAAGTCACAGACAACCCATGCCGCATTGCAGTCGCATGCAACAAGAAGAACCACACGGGCATGCTCATTGACAAGTATAAAAGCTTTGCTGTTTCTGTGATGAAAAGGCAATACGATGCTGCCACAATGGGGAATTTCGGTTTCAGAAGCGGCAAAGACCACAACAAATTCGCCAATATCAAGCCAATCATAGGGTCTCGTACAGGCACACCCATCGTCACAAATGATGCCATCGCCTGGTTCGAGTGCCGGTTGGTGAGCCGGTTGGACGTAGGCAGTCATATCCTGTATGTGGGCGAGGCAATGGATACGGCGGTGCTGTCAGACGAAGAACCGCTGACCTATCGTCATTATCGTGACATCAAAAAAGGAGTTGTTCCTGAAAATGCGCCGCATAGTACAAAAGGAACTCCCGAAAAATCATCAATACCAATCCATAACAATCAAAATCAAAACAAGATGAAAAAGTACAAATGTGTTGTCTGCGGGTATATTTACGACCCTGCAGCCGGAGACCCCGACAGTGGCATAGCACCCGGAACCGCTTTCGATGAATTACCCGACGATTGGACTTGCCCGCTATGCGGTGTCGGGAAAGAGGATTTTGAACCGGCTGAATAGTTGCGGAGACCAGACAACAGACAATACCAAGCGGATAACCGGCAGTGTCAAACAATCCGCTTGATGATGCGAAGCCGGTGCGTGTATAGTCCTGTTTCACTGCAATATATGCCAGTATTGTCCAATGTGTCTATGCGGACACGGCCCGAAGCGTGTATTATTCTCCCCTTTTCGCAGATGATGCCGGTATGGACAATGCTTTTATGGCTGTTCTCGAAGAATGCGACATCGCCGGGACGGACCTCGTCGAAAAAGTCCACACTTTCACCCTTTGCAACCTGTTGCGAAGCGTCACGCGGCAACTGAATGCCGACACTGCTGAAAACCACTTGCACAAAGCCGGAACAGTCGATGCCTGCCGGCGTGCGGCCGCCCCACAAATAGGGCGCATTCAAGTACAGTCCTGCAAACTGAAGCAACCGCAGGACACGTTCTTCCGCAAGGTTGTTATCGTCAAGATTCGACAAGTATTCTGTCTGGTCTATGCTGAAATGTTGATTTCCTAATTGGAATTTTCCGTTTTCGGGGCGCGGGATACGTGTCCCGCAGAAAACGGGGAACCTGATGCTCGTTTTCTCTTCCTGAACATATAGCACAAGGCTGCTGACACAACAACGAGGCTTGTTCAACAATTTCAGGCAAGCCTCTTCTTCTATCGGGGTGTGCTGTTTTCTCTGCAGCCACCCCTCATAATGACAGTCGTCAGTACATATCCTGACCCATTCGCCGTCGGTTTCCAGCACTGCGTAAGTGTCGCCAAAAAGAAGTTGTGACACCATTTCGGAATGGTGTGCAGCCTCCAAACGCAGGGCGGCACTTGCCAATGTGCAGATTCCGTGTTCCATTCGATGGGTTTGCGAGACTTGGTGACCTTAGAACGGCAAGTCGTCGGTGTTGCTTTCGTCGGTAAAAGTGTCGGTGGGAGCAGCTATGTCGGGCAACGTGTCTGCCGCTGCAGGAGACGTTGGCGGAGCGTAGGGAGCAGCAGGAGTGCTCTGCGGAACGTATGCGGTATGTGGCGGCGTGCCGGCAGGATTGTAACCGGTCTGGCCGTAGGCGGCTGGCTGCGGCATTCCCACGGGCGCATCCATCGGTGCATCGAGCCGCCAGGCTTTGACATCCGTGTACCAGCGGCCATTAAACTCGCGCGATTCGATTTCGAATGACATCCTGATCCGGTCTCCCTCATTGAAGCGGTTCAGCATATCGGCCTTGTCTCCCCAAAGATTAGCACATATCTTGCGTGGGTACTGGTCTTCTGTCTCGATAATGAACTCTTGTTTCTGCCAAGTTCCCCGCGGGCTAGTTCCGGACTGCATAGGCAGCTTTTGTATCAATCTTCCTGTAATTTCCAATGACATATTCAGTGTTTTTATTTTTTTCTTTTCCCTTTCCCGAAGACGTGGATGTTCAGATAGCGTTCGGGATTCTCCTTAAGGTCTTGCAGGAGCAGGTCAAGGCTCTCTGAGGCCTTATAAATATTATTGTATATGGAATCGTTCTGCATCAGTTGTCCAAGCGTTCCCTCGCCGTGCTCGAAACTATACATGATGCGCTTCATACTCGACATCGTTTCCCTTGTGTCTTGGAGCAGGATGTTCAGGTTGTTTCGGGCCAGCGTATCTGTTATGTTGTCGAGGTTGTTGATGATAGCGTTCAGTTGGGGGGACGCCTGATGAAGCGTTGTGGAGAAATCGTTGAGTTTGAGCACCATATTATGGAGTGTATCTTCATTGCTCTCTATCATTTTGTTAAAGTTGTCTATCAGCGTCTCCATGTTGGCGAGTGTATTGCGGATATTGGAGATGCCGTTGTTGGGGTCACCGGGACGGAAAGCCTCCTTGAAAGACAACCCCACCGTGTCGATGGAGGCGAGGATGCTTGAAAGCTGCTGCGTCAAGTCACCGATATTGTCGAAGATGCCGGAAGCCAGCGTGCAAGAGAGCGTATCCTTGTTGCGTGCCATCACGTTGGAATGTCCGACGATGACATTGACAATGACGCCGCCTAAAATGTCGCTCTGCGCCACCTCAAAGCGGGTGTCTTCGGGGAGTGCGATCTTTTCGGTAATCATCATCTCGGCACAGATTTTCACGGGGTCGGTGCTTAGGATCTTGATCTCGCTCACCTTACCGACAGGGTATCCGTTTATGGCTATGGTGGAACTTTCGTGCAAGTTCCCGATATTTTCGAGAACCGCATAATAGTAAGTCTTCTTGTTTAAGAAATTCAACCCTTTGAGGAAACTGATGCTGAAATAGAAAACGAGAATGGCCGTAATGCAGAAGACGGCCACTTTTATGCTGGTATTCTTCGGGGTGGGATATTGATGCGTTCCTTCGTTTTTACTCATTGGTTCCGGCAAGGTGAAAAGTGCGCAAAAGTATTATTTTTTCAGCAACTGCCGTGCTTCCACCATGGTTATTTTTTTATCGCCCTGAAATGCAACCATAAAAGCATCCTTGTACTTCTTCTTGACTTGGTTCAGTATTTCGGAGGCCGCCGCTATGGTTTCCTCGTTGCCCGCCGTGTATTTCCAAAGGCCGTTTTCGCTGTAGTTCCGCACATCGGGCATATCCTGGAGACGGGAATCACTGCTTTTGAGTTTTACGGGGGAAGCCAGGAACTGCACCCTGAAACGGATCTCGTCTCCATTTGTCGTTTGCGTCTCTGCAAGCGTTTCTTTGTCTTTTGAAGCGGCCGTCTCGGTGTCTTCCGCATGCTCCTTGCCGGCCGCAACTGGCTTCTCATCCGTGTTGTGAACAATTGCTTTAGTCTTCAGATGTTTATAGTTGTAACCGCCGACAGCATTTACATAATCCACAAAGGCGTTATAGATGGCGATGGCCTCGTTTTGCACATTTTCGGGCTTTGCAAGGTAGCTTTCGTCGGAGGGATTGGACAGGAAACCGAGTTCTATCAGGATGCTGGGCATAGCCACCTTGTACAGCACCCAATAGCCGGCCTGTTTGACCCCGCGGTCAGTCATGTCAGACACGGCGACAAGTTGACGCTGCACCCTGTCAGCCAACATGATGGATTTGTTGAGGTATGCTGACGAATAGAGTGAGAATATCACATTCGACTCCGGGGATGATGGGTCGAAGCCGTCGTAGTTGTTCTTATAGTTCTTTTCCATCAGCATAGCCGCGTTCTCTTTTCGGGCAACGGCCTGGTTGGCCTCGCTTTTGGCAAGACCCATCACGAAAGTCTCAACCCCATTGCCGGCGTGGTTCTCTGACGCGTTGCAATGTATAGAGATGAACAGGTCGGCATGGGCGTTGTTGGCAATCTGCGCCCGTCGGTACAGTTCCACAAACACATCCGTCTTTCGCGTATAGATGACCTGCACTTCTGGGCAATTCTCGCTGATAAGTTTCCCCAACGACAAAGCCGCTTTCAGGACGACTTGTTTTTCCTGCAAGGTGCTTCCCAGACATCCGGGGTCGTGGCCTCCGTGTCCCGCATCTATCACAACCTTAAACGTTTTCTGCGTCTGCTGTCCGAAAACGGGCGTGAACATGAAAAAAGAGAGTAAAAACAATAAGAACCGCTTTTTTAAGTTCATTTCATTGGAACAATTTGATTACTTTTGCCGTTTTTTGTAGCGCACAAATGTAATATATTATTTTTGTATCGGGTCAGTCTTGAAGAAAAAAATATACACAGGCCGTTTGTTATTTCTGCGAAGCTGCGTCTTTATAGCCGTCTGCCTCTTCTTTTTCTGTGCCGAGGCGCAGGAAACGGGCAGGAAACGGACGTTGCTGACGCCGCAGCCTGTGCCCGCCGACACACTCACGGGCGACTCTGCCGCCGTTCGGCAAGACACCGTGCCCTTGCACGGAAAGAAAATCTCGCGCGATGCCATCAACTCAACCGTCACCTACCGTGCCCGCGACTCGGTTGTCAATGACCTTGAACGACGCTTCACCTACCTGTTTGGAGATGCCGTCGTGAAATACGAGGACATGGAACTTTATGCCGACTTCATAGCCATAGATTTCCGCAACAGCGAACTTTACGCCTCCGGCATCGCCGCTCCCGGCGGAAACATCAGCGGGAACCCCGTTTTTGTGCAGGGGGCGGACCAGTATCGTGCACGAGAGATCAAGTATAATTTCAACACGCACAAAGGAAAAATCACCCATGTCATTACAACACAAGACGATGGCTTCGTGCATGGCGAACACATCAAGAAGATGGGCGACAATGTGGCGTACATCAAAAACGGAAAATACACCACCTGCGAACTCGACAACCCTCATTACGAGATAGACTTCACGAAAGCAAAATTCATCCAACATGACAAAATCGTGATGGGACCTGCATACCTCAGTTTCCAAGGCATCCCTACACCGCTGGCTATTCCTTTTGCGTTCTTCCCGCTGGAAACCGAACGCAAGTCCGGCCTTGTAATGCCCACTTTCGGCGAGTCTTCAAACCTCGGCTTCTATTTCCAGGACCTCGGCTTCTACTTTGCCATCAACGACAACCTCGACTTGCTGCTCTCCACCGACCTTTATACGCGCGGCTCATGGGCAGTCAAGGCAAAATCGAACTATGTGTTCCGCTACAAATGCAACGGTGCGTTAAACCTGCAGTTCTCCCAAACCAGAGTGGGCGACCGGCTCGACTCTTCGTACCGTTGCTCCAACGACTACAAGATTTACTGGGACCACAAACAAGACGTGAAATCGCACCCCACCACCCGGTTCAATGCCCATATCGACATTGTGAGCAGCAACTATTCAAAATACAACTACACCTCCACCAGCGATTACCTGTCGAACCAATATACCTCCTCCGTCAACGTTTCCACTTCTGTCAAGGATTTCTTTTACGTGGACGCCACCGCCTCCTACTCGCAGAACACAGGCATCCAAGAAGTCAACTTCAAATTGCCGGACCTCAACATGTCTGTCGTGCAGTTCTATCCTTTCCGGAAAAAAGACAAGACCGGGGGGCTCAAATGGTACGACAACATCGCTATGAAATGGACATCGCAGACCACGGGGCAAATAAACACATACGACACCCTCCTGTTCAAGTCCAAGACATGGGAAGAGATGGACTTCGGCATGATGCACACCATACCTTTGACGATTCCGGTAAAAATCGCCAAACTGGTCAACTGGAACACCACCGCCACCCTGGTGGAGAAGTGGTACCTGCAACATTACACCAAAGACATGACCATCGACACGACAGGCGGCTCCGAGACGGCCAGCGTCAACTCGTATTTCAAACGGGGCTTCGGCGCACTGCACGACTTGAGCCTTTCTTCCTCGCTGACCACGAAAATCTACGTCATGTACGCTTTCAAGAAAGGGGCGCTGAATGCCATACGACACGTCATCACGCCTACACTGAGCTTCACCTACCAGCCCAACTTGTCAGGACGGATAAAAGACACCTACGTCAATCCCTTTACAGGGCAAGAGGTGGAATACACCTACTATGACAATTCGATCTTCGGCACCGTGACCAACAACACGCAAGCCGTGGCACGGTTCACCTGCGGCAACAACATAGAAATCAAGGTCCGGTCGCGCCGGGACACGATAACAGGCTATAAAAAGATCGCACTCTTCGATAATCTCAACCTGTCGATGGACTACAACTTCGCCGCCGACTCCATGAATTGGTCGCGGCTGGCATTGAACGGACGAAGCACCCTCTTCAAGCAGCTGTACATCACCTTCAATCTATCCTTTGACCCTTACAGCATCAACGGAAACGGCACGCGCACCAGCCTCACCGAATGGAAAGCCAACAGACGGCTGTTCCGACTCTCTTCCACCGACGTAAGCCTGGCCTTGAACTGGACCATCGACCAGAACACATTCAAGAAGAAAAGCGACTCCGAAAGCAAGACTGACGACAAGAAAAACCGGCAGGGCTGGTCTCTCACTTTCAATTATACTTTTTCATACGGCATCAACGACAACCTATCCTATTACAGGCTGCTCGACACTGTGAAATACACCCACAATATGGTCCACACCCTAAACGTGTCCGGCACGATCTACGTAACGCCGAAATGGAAGGTGGGGTTCAACACCGGCTATGACTTTGTGCAGAAATCCATGTCTTACACCTCCATAGACATCTACCGCGACATGCACTGCTGGGAGATGAGTTTCGGCTGGGTGCCGTTCGGTTACCGTAAGGGATGGAACTTCACCATCAACGTCAAGGCGGCGGTACTCAAGGATGTGCTCAAATTGCCGTTCCACCACGACTTCAGGGACAACCTTTAGGAAAATGGCGCGGTAATGTCGTGCGTGAAACACGGAATAGTGCCTGAAATCTGCCGGAAAGCGTCATAAATCCATGCGATTTGCCTGCACTTGCGCAAAATACGTTCGGAAATACGGACCATCCAATTGTCGGATAAAAAAAAATTGTACATTTGCAACTTTCAATTTATCAGGCGAAAGAATATATAATAATCTGTAAATTAAACAAATAGGAAAATGAAAAACAAAGGACTTATTTTATTCTTCACAGTTCTTTTGGCTTTGGTATGCTTGTACTGCCTTTCCTTCTCGTTTGTGACATGGCGGGTTGAAAAGGCAGCGGACAGATACGCGAACGATTCGGCCGCTATTGAAGAGGTGAAGAAAGAAGCTCACGGGGACGTGATGTTGGAGAAACATTTGGTTGACTCCTTGATTGAAGCAAGGACACGCCAATATCTGACAAACATGAACGACTCCACCGTGTTTCTGGGCAACACCTACAAGAAATGCAAGTACAAAGAGCTCAACCTCGGTCTGGACTTGAAAGGCGGTATGAACGTGACACTTGAAATTTCAATGCCCGACGTGGTACAAAGTTTGGCGACCAACAGGGAAGACCCCTTGTTCAGCACCGCTTTCAACAAGTCCGTCAAGGAGTATGAAGCCACTACGAACGGTGATTTCGTTGATATTTTCGTCAAGAATTTCAACAGCACAAAAGCGGAGATGAAGATGAACAATGCCAATCTTCGCACCTATTTCGGAGAACGTTCCGGCATCAAGAATGCCTCGGACGCCCAGATCGTCAGCTTCATCAAGAAAGAATCCGGCGAGATTGTGGACAGAACATTCAAGATTTTGCGTACCCGTATCGACCGTTTCGGCGTTGCCCAGCCCAACCTCCAGTTGCTGCAGGGCGGCCGTATCCTGGTTGAACTTCCGGGCATCAAAGAGCCCGAAAGGGTCACCGACCTGCTGAAAAGCACGGCAAAACTGGAATTCTGGGAGGTTTATAACGAAGCCGTTGGCGGCATGAGCATCCAGCAGCGTTTTGCCGCCGCTGACGTGAAACTGGCTCAAATGCTGAAGAGCAAGAAAGAGCAACATGCCGTTGATACCGCAGCAATCGCCCTGCATACCAAAGACTCCCTTTCCGTTGACTCCGTCACAGCACCTGTTGACAGCCTGACCGCCGCGCTCCCGGAAGAGGAAGTTGCAGAAGAAACCGGCGTTGGCGCAATCCTCGGCAAAGCCGTTGCCGTTCCCGGCAGTTTCGTCATCGGCTATTTCAAAGAGTCGGACATGCCCAAAATCAACGCAATGCTTCCACAACTGCAAAAGATATTGGGAGACAAGAACGTTGTATTCTACTGGGGTGCCCCTGAACGCGAATACGGCAACGCTTACCCGCTCTATCCGCTGAAGAAGAAGAACGACCGCATAGGTCCGCTGTTGAGTTCCGAAACAATCGGTGGCGCACGCGTGGTGCGTTCTGCACGTCAGGATGTGGATCAGAACAACAGAGTGGTAGTCAACATGTCGATGGAAGACCAAGCCGCTGACGAATGGCGCAGAATCACAAAAGAAGCCGCCGACAACAGCGCAAACAAACTGACCTGCATCGCCATCGTGCTCGACGAGTTCGTTTATTCCGCCCCGACCGTACGTTCTGAAATCCCGAACGGCAACTCCGAAATCTCCGGTAATTTCACCATCGAAGAGGCCAAAGACCTTGCCACCGTCCTCAACTCCGGGAATCTGGAAGCCCGCGTGAACATCGTTCAGTCAGAAGTGGTTGGTCCTACGCTGGGTAAAGAATCCATCCGTTCGGGTCTCCTATCGTTCCTGGGGGCTTTCGTTATGGTCATCCTGTATATGTTCTTGTATTACAGCCGCGCCGGTCTGGTGGCCGACATAGCCCTCTTCTCCAACGTGTTCTTCATCGTTGGGGTGCTTGCCTCAATGGGCGCCGTGCTCACACTGCCTGGCATTGCGGGCATTGTACTTACCCTCGGTATGGCCGTGGATGCGAACGTCATTATCTATGAGCGCGTCCGCGAGGAGGTCCGCGCCGGCAAAGGCATCCGCGTGTCCGTTGACGAAGGCTTTAAACACTCCTACTCCGCTATCATCGACGGTAATATAACCACCTTGATCACCGCCATCGTGCTTTACATATTCGGATCCGGTCCTATTCAAGGTTTTGCCACCACGTTGATCATCGGTATCCTCTCTTCTATGTTTACCGCCATCTTGCTCTCCCGTATGATTATCGAGGCACGACTCAAGAAAGGCAAAAACCTGGAAGTCGGCAACAAACTCACCATCAATGCTTTCATGCACGCCAACCTCAACTTCCTAGGAAAGAGAAAGTATTTCTATATCCTTTCCGGCTCTCTCTTCGTGATTTCCATCATCTCGTTCTGCACGCTCAAACTGCAACCGGGCATCGACTTCACGGGCGGCCGTTGCTATGTGGTGCGTTTTGACAAGGATGTCACCACCAAAGACGTGCGCGAAGCTGTTGCAAAAGAGTTCGGCGGCAACCCCGAAGTGAAGACCTTCGGCGGCAACGACCAAATCAGAATCATCACAAACTATAAGGTTGACAGTAACGACCCCGCTGACGACAGACTTTGCGAAACCAAACTGTACAACGCATTGAAAGTGTTCTACGACAAAACCGACCTCTCTGAATACGACTTCACCCATCTGACAAACGACGTTCGTGGCATACAGTCTTCACAGAAGATCCAACCCACCGTGGCTAAAGAATTGCTGATGAACGCTGTGTGGGCAGTGTTGGCTTCCCTTGTGCTGATATTCATCTACATCGCCATAAGATTCCGGAACTGGCAGTTCGGCGCTGCCGGCGTCTTCTCCCTGTTCCACGACACATTCCTGACCGTCGGTATCTTCTCACTCCTCTATAAGGTGATGCCGTTCTCTATGGAGATTGACCAGAACTTCATCGCCGCAATCCTTACGGTAATCGGTTACTCCATCAACAACAACGTTGTCATCTTCGACCGCGTGCGTGAGAATCTGGCGCTCTATCCGAAACGCGACAACTACGAGAACTTCAACAACGCTATCAACCAGACCCTGGGGCGTAACGTGAACACCGCAGGTACAACCTTGATTACACTGCTCGTGATCTTCCTGTTCGGCGGCGAAGTCATCCGCGGATTTGTATTCGCAATGTTCGTCGGTATCCTGCTGGGCACTTACTCGGGCATTCTCGTTTCAAGCCCGCTGGCTTACGACCTGTTCCGCGCTCGCGGCGGCAAGGTGAAAAGAGTTAAAGCCGAACTGAAATAGGCTTTCCCACTATATCAACAAAAAAATCGGGATAGGACTGACTTATCCCGATTTTTTTTATTTTAGCGCTCTTTTTGGTTATAAGGTAAAATATAAATTGGATATGAGATTCTATAAAAACGCAGCACTTCTGTTAACTGTTTTTATCTTAGCGTTTTCCCTGGCCAATGCCCAGGTTCTGCGCGATGCCGACAACCTTTTCCGCGACTGCCAGTACGAAAAAGCGCTCGAAGCATATAAAAAAGGCATAAAGAAGCTTTCGTCCAACCGCGTGGAAATTCAACGGGCCACGTTCCGGATTGCGGAATGCTACCGCATCATGGGCGACCTTAAAAAGGCAGAACAACAATATCTGCGTCTGGAAAAGAAAAATTACCAGAAAGACAATCCGATGATTCTTTATCATTTAGGTTCAATCTATAACCTTCGCGGCGACTATGACCAGGCATTGGCCTATTATGACAAATACAAGAAAAGAGCCTCTGACGATGCCCGTGCAGACACCGCAATAGCAGGATGCCGCAACGCCAAGATGTGGAAAGAGAACAGCACCCGCTATGAAGTCGAAAACCTCAAGAAGTTCAACACCCGCGACGATGAATGGGCGCCGCGTTGGGGCAACAACGAGAAACGCAACTCCATTATCTTCTCCTCCAACCGTGAGGGCTCTGCCGGCAAGGGCACCGACCAGTGGACCGGCGGCGCGTTTTCAGACCTCTATATCTCCAACAAGCCCAAAAGCAAAAATACCGATTGGCCCGGCGAGTGGTCGCCTGTCAAAATGCTCGACGAAGGCGGCATCGTGAACAGTGCCGTTAACGAAGGCGAGGCAAGCGCCAACCGCAAAGGTTCTGTCCTCTATTTCACAAAATGCCCGCAAGACAAGAAAAAGGTGCAGGGATGCTATATCCACAAATCCCTGAAGAAAGGCAACTCTTGGGGTGAACCCGAAATCGTGGTTTTAGGTGATTCTGCCTATAACTATGTTCACCCGTTCATCAGCGGCGATGAACTGACCATCTATTTTTCGTCAAATATGCCGGGCGGATACGGCGGATACGACATCTATAAGGCTACGCGCGCCAAAAAGTCGGCCAAGTTCTCCAACATCACGAATCTTGGCCCCAACATCAACACGGCGGGACAAGAGGTGTTTCCGGCATTCCGCAATGACGAGGAGTTCTATTTCTCCTCTGACGGACATCCCGGCATGGGCGGACTTGACATCTTCCTCTCTCGTGTAGATGCCGACGGCAACTTCGGACCTGCAGAGAACCTGATGTCGCCCATCAACTCCTCCGGCGACGACATCGGCATCATCTTCGATGAGACGGAAGCCATTGACCCGCAATCAAAGTCACCCTATCTGGCAAAGGGATACTTCTCCTCCAACCGTCCCGGCGGACGCGGCGGCGACGACATCTACTATTTCCTGCTTCGTCCTATCGTCTATACCCTCTCGGGTAAAATCAGAGACAAGAACAACGGCCAGTATATGGACGGCGTTGATGTGGAAATCGTCGGCTCTGACGGCACATCGTACAAAACTACCACCGACGTCAAGGGTTACTACCACTTCGACAAGACCAAGATTCTCGGTTCAACGACCTACGATATCAAGGTGGCCAAGAAAGGCTATTGGGAGAATGGCAATACGGCCAAACTGACCACCATCGGCATTATGGAAAACACCGATTTCAATCAGGATTTTACGCTTGAACCTATTCCAAAGGAGCCTATCCTGCTGCCTGAAATTCTTTACGATTTGGCAAAATGGGATTTGAAACCGCAATACAAGGACTCGTTGATGTATCTGTATGATATTATGGTCAAAAATCCGACCATCGTGATTGAACTCCGTTCGCATACCGACTCGCGTGACACGGAAGAGAAAAACGACGTGCTTTCGCAAAACCGGGCACAGTCATGCGTCGATTTTCTTGTTGAAGAAAAGGGCATCGCAGCCGACCGTATTGTGGCAAAGGGTTATGGCGAGCGCATGCCCAGAAGACTGGAGAAGGACATGTACTCGACCTACAACGGCAAAAAGTATTTCTTCCCTAAAGGCACCTACCTGACAGAAGAGTTCTGCGAGTCGTTCCCGACGAAAAACGAGCGTGAGGCCGCCCATGCCCTCAACCGCCGCACCGAGTTCCTCATTCTGCGAGACGACTATGTTCCCGGCAACGACAAAATTGACAGTGTCAAGAAAGGTTCTTCTGCCATTGCTGTTGTGCAGGAGCGCACCCTCCCCATCACGGTAAGCGGCGAGGATGTGACAGGCACATGTTTCGCCAACAGCAAGTCAATGAACTTCAAACTTGAAAACGGCAGCGAAGAGATACAGATGAACTATGCTGACGCTACCCGCTTCCTGAAAGAGAGCATCATCAAGGTCAACGACTTTGAAGACAAAGAGGGTGCCATCAAGCAGGAGGACGGCAGCATCATCGAGGGAGCGGTGCTCTATCTGGAAGAACTCCGTGTAGGCGACGACTATGAAGAGAACGTTAAAGTAGTTGTCAGGAAAGGACTGCCAGCAGCATTTGTCGTCGGCGATGGCTTCATCCGCAACGCTTGGGGCGATTTCACAGTTGACAAGGCCAAGAGCATCATAAGATTCAGCAAATAGAGGATTTGATTTCTTCTATTTCCGCTTTAAGGCGGCGTCTTTTACGCACAAGAGGCCTGCTGAACAGACAAAGAGCGAACAGATAAAGTAGTCCGGAGCACACACAATATAGCAAAAGTGTATGCTCCGGCATTTTTCTGCATTCAGCCAAAACAAACGGCAAAACCGCGAGGATGCCTGGGGTTAAAAACCACAACCACAACATATGCTCATAAACAAAGAAAAGTTTGTTTTTCAATTGGCTGAGACGAAACATGTTAACAGAATAATCCAGTTTTCTTTTCGAGTTGAAGAAAAAGAGTGTAAGCAGTCCTTTCACTAAAACATAAACGGATACAATAATGCCGAACATAAATGTCAGTGGCATATCTTTAAAAGAATGGAAATTTACAGCAAGCGTTGTCGCTACTGCTAAAGAAACTGCAATACAGGCAATACCTTCCAGAGCAATTCTGTTTTGAACAAACCAGCCTTTTCGAGAGAAAACAAATCTGATGTCATCAGGTATATAGTCTGTTTGTTGTGCGTTTACCTTTTGCCAAATTATTTTCAGTTCATTCAATTCGTTATTGTTCTGATTTTTCATTCAACCGTTTAAGTTTTGATTTGATTCTTTGGATTTTGGTACTAACATTGGTTGCGGAAATTCCTATAATTTCAGCAATTTCATTCTGAGGCAAATCCTCAAGATAGAGCGTTATGATGGTTTTTTCTTCTTCGTTTAGCATATCGATGAGGCAATAGAGTCGTATGAGCATCTTGTCGTCATTATCTATGTCCGAATGTAAACCATTTTTTGATTCTAACGTTTGGTGATGTGTTTTTTGTTCTTTTCTATGATGCGAGAGGGCAGTGTTTATTGCTACTTTATATAGCCATGTTGAGGCTTTGCAGCGCTTGTCATGGAGGTATTTTGGATATCCTTTCCACATGTTCAAAACAATTTCCTGATACAAATCTTCAATTGTAAAACAACTATCTGTACCGCAATAAATACGGCAGATTCGTAGTATAAGGTCTTTGTTTTCCGAGACCATCTCTAAAAAAGTCTCTTCCATTATTGTAAAGATTAGCGGCTGAAGGATTTCAAAATAAAGTTTGCTTAAATACTATTATGTGTTGCTTTTGAAAACCATTCTTTATTTGATTTTTCGTTTGAAATCCACCCGCAGTTGTCTGAACCAATTTCAGATATTGCTAATGTGGCTCTCATAAAGCATCCAGTACAAAAAGAAAGATAACGGCAATTATGACAGCGGCCGAAAGACGGGGGTGTAATTTGAGAACTCAACAAACACAAGGAATTACTGAACAACTCTTTTAATGGCTTTTTAGAAACATTTCCAATAATACCATTGCCAAAAGTTGCACACATTCGTATATTTCCATGTGGATTCATAACAAAAGTGCGGCTTCCGACCCCGCATCCTCCAGGATTGTGTAATTCTTTTTGTGTTTTTTTGTCTAAAATATGAAGAAAATCCGAATAATGATCAATCAAATATTGTTCATAATTCATTAATTCTTCAGGTTGAAATCTGATTCTATGTATCATACTTTCCGATTGAGCTCTTCCGACAGGAATTATTGGAGAATATGTGAATTTAGAAGCGCCTAATGATTGGGCCAACAGTAAAGTTTTTTCTATGTGCTGCCAGTTTGATTCATCAACTGCCATTGAAACACGTACAATGAAATCCTCTTTGGACAAAAGTCTAATCGCTTCGGTAGTTTTTTTAAAAGAGCCTTTGACACGACTTTTACGTTCATGTTCATATTCGGAATAACTGTCGAGGCTGATTGAGAAAACAGGTTTGTTTTGTATTTTTTTCAACCGGCTTACAAAACTATCGTCAACAAGCGTGCCATTTGTCAACACTGAAACTAGTTTTAAGTTTTTAAAACAATAATCAAGAATGTCGAAAAAATGAGGATGAAGCAACGGCTCTCCTCCGGTTAATTCGACGACTTCTAATCCTTTTTCAGACAATTCGCTGATTGCAGGAAATAACATTTCTTCAGATATCTCTGTTTTCTTTAGGTTCGCTCCTGAATTATTATAACAATAGTAGCAATCCTGATTGCATTTCTCGGTTAATTCCACATGTAGACTTTGTGGATAAAACACAGTGTCTTCATTATTTATTGTATAATTGCGCTCCCCGTGTTTTCTGTTTGATAATACCAGTTTGTTCTCTGCAAGCAATTCTAATATGCCTGAAGATACTTCAATGGAATAATCAATAAAAGTATCACTCGAATGTGCGCTGCACTGCTGAATTGCATCGTAGAGCGGATATCCATTCAAACAAAAGCGTATAACATCAACAATCTTCTTATTTATTTTCACTTTTTCTTCCTTTAGACATAAAACACCATAGTTTCTATAGATGTTCAATGTTGAATCTTCTGGCAATGAAATATAAATATCTTGACATTCAGACATTAAGTGATTGTATTTTTGAATGTTATTATTTATTGTTGTCTCGTTGTTTTATTAAAAGGGGATGTTTCTCAGAAAATACGCATCCCTTTCAATCTTTCTTTTACTTCCGTTCGTTTGCAAAAACATTCAATGGGGCTAAAAACGCTATACCATGAGCCACGAAAAACAAATAAGTAGATAAAAGAATCCAAAGGAAGTCGTTCATAAGCGTTTCATTTGAACCGAACCAACAAATTGCTGCAAAAACCGGCCACGAAACAATTGCGACAACATTGCGTTTTTTTATACACTTTAGTTCCTCGGCAGACCATTCCTTATCGTTCCGCCTTATCATAAATACTGAAACAATACCCATAACGACAAGTGGAACATAGCACCATTTGACCGGCAACGAAAATAGAGTCAACATAGTACCTGTTACACCGATAATACATTCGATAATGCCTTGCCTTTTCATTTTTTCGTTCCATTTTGATTTTACATTCTTTTCGCCTCACGTTACGTTTTTATCCTTGCCACAATGTGAGACTTTGTCGTGGCAAAAATACCATTCTATATATATTAATAGCAAAACTGACTGAAAAATCACACTTTTGCAATTTTTTTCGAGAAAAGTTCCCCCCCCCCTTTCAAAAAAGAGAATAGAAAAACACAACCGGAGAGAGCACGATTCACAGGCTTGCCGCAAACCTCTGTGAACAAGGAACGATGAGGAACACCAACAGACCCATCATACAACACACACAAATCAAGGAATGTCAAGCAATTGACATTTACGAATTGTCGGTTATTCAAAACAAGTTGAACTACAGAACTCGAACGGCGCTTTTTTCAATTTCTCAGCGCAAGTTTTTTTTATAACTTTGCCACTTGAATCACAGAGACCTGCGAGCCAATGTCATTATCCGTTTTTACCGAGAATACCAGGGTGCAAGTACCGGCAGCACTACACTTGTGCAAGTTGGGCTATACTTACTTGGACAACATCCAGACCTACAATGCCAAGACCAATATTCTGACAGATGTTTTCCTGAATGCAGTGAAACGCCTCAATCCAGAATTGTCGAGTCAAGACGCATCGTTGCTGTTTTCAAAGATTATCAATGTGGCAGACAACGACGATTTGGGGCGTGAGTTTTACCAAATGCTGTCGGCAAACAGCGGTGTGAAACTCATCGACTTTGAGAATCCCGACAACAACGACTGGCACGTTACCACGGAGTTTACTTGTGAAAACGAGGACACCGAGGACGAGTTTCGTCCCGACATCACTTGTTTCGTAAACGGTCTGCCGCTCGCGTTTATTGAGGTGAAGAAACCCAACAACCATGAGGGTATATTGGCGGAGCGCGACCGCATCAACAAACGTATGCGCAAGAGTTGCTTCCGCCGCTTCTTCAACGTGACGCAGTTGATGATCTTTTCCAACAACCAAGAGTATGACAACGAAAGCCGTGTGCCTATCCAAGGGGCTTTTTATTGCTGCTCTTCCAAGGATAAGGCTTTCTTCAATGTGTTCCGTGAGGAGAACAAGTCTTTCGTTTCGAATTATCCTTACTGCGAACTTTCAGACGAAACGGAACGCAAGGTGCTGAAACACCGCAACTGTGTGGTCATCAAGAATCTCAAAGAATACGAGACCAACAAGGATGTAAATACTCCCACCAACCGCATCATCACGTCTATGCTTAGCAAGGAACGTTTCTTGTTCTTGCTTCGCTACGGAATCGCTTATGTGGAGCGCAAGTTGGAACTGGAAGACGGCACGCAAGGCACTACGCTCCAAAAGCATATTATGCGTTATCAGCAGATGTTCGCTTCGTATGCCATTCGTCGCACTTTGGAAAAAGGGGTAAAGAGCGGTATCATTTGGCACACGCAGGGCAGCGGCAAGACGGCACTCGCTTATTACAGTGTTCGTAGTCTGACCGATTTCTTTGCCAAGCGCAATGTGGTGGCGAAGTTCTACTTCATTGTTGACCGCATCGACCTTATGGAGCAGGCCACCGATGAGTTTGCCGCCCGTGGGCTTATCGTGCATAATGCCAAGAGCCGCACAGAACTGATGAACGACATTTCAAGTCGTTCCATCACTGCCAACAATGAGGGCAAACTGGAAATTATGGTGGTTAACATCCAAAAGTTCAAGGAGGACAAGGCGAAGGTAAAGGTGGACGACAGTTACAGCACCAATCTTCAACGTGTCTTCTTCATCGACGAAGCTCACCGTGGCTATAATCCGCAAGGCAGTTTCTTGGCCAACTTGCTCGAAGCCGATCAAAACGCCGTGAAGATTGCCCTTACCGGCACACCGTTGCTCAAAGAGGAGCGCGAGTCGTGGCGTGTGTTTGGCGACTATATCCATACTTACTATTACGACAAGTCCATTGCCGATGGCTACACGTGCAAACTGATGCGTGAGCCTATCGAGACGGTCTATAAGGAAAAGATTGAGGACATTCTCAATAAGTTGGCTGGAAACGTTGAGGTGAAGAAGTCGGACATCGACAGCAACAAAATTATCGAAAACGAGAGTTATCTCAACGAACTCATCAACTACATCATAACCGACTTGCGCCGCTTCCGCAAGGAGCAGAACGACGACACCGCCGGAGCGATGATTGTCTGCAAAACCAATCCTCAAGCAAGGGAGATGTTCCGCCTTTGGCAGGAGCGTTTTGCGACGGGGTTGAAAGTGCAGCAAACGCAGGAACAACAAGTCGGTATGGCTGCAGAACCAATGCTTGCTTATGCCTCTTACAAACCGTTGACGGCTTCGCTCATCCTCCATGACGAGGGCGACAAGCAGGAGCGCAAGGAGTATATCGAGGGTTTCAAGAAGCTGCAAGAGGTGGATGTGCTCATCGTGAACAAGATGCTCCTCACTGGTTTTGATGCTCCGCGATTAAAGAAACTCTACTTGGGTCGCTCGCTCGACGGTCACGACCTCTTGCAAGCTCTTACGCGTGTCAACCGTCCGTACCATGATTTCAAGTACGGTTATGTGGTTGATTTCGTGAATATCAAAGAGAACTTCGAGGCTACCAACGACCGCTATCTGCGAGAGTTGAACCGCACCACCGACACGGAGGACACCGAACAGAAGAACATCGGCAACGACATCCTTGTCAGCAAGGAGGACGTAGAAGCGAAGATTAAGCAGGTAAAGAGCGTGCTGTTCAACTTCACCACTGACGACAAGGAGGAGTTCCGTAAGGAGATTGACGAGATTGACAACAAGGATAGTCTCTACGAACTGCGCAACACGCTCTCCGAGGCAAAGGCTATCATCAACCAAGTGCGCTCTTTCGGCGACGAGGAGACAAAGGAGAAACTGGCATCTATGCCTGTCGGTTCTATCCCGACGCTTATCACCGAGGTAAACCACCGCATCGAGCGCATCAACTTGCTTGAAAACACAGAGCACAAGGCTGACGTGTCGGGCATCATCAATGTGGCTCTTTCTGAACTGGAGTTTGAGTTCAAGAAAGGTCTGCCCGAGGAAATGCGCATTATCGTCAATGACATCCGTGAGCGGTGCGAACGTGTGCAGGCTGAATTTGAAGCCAACTTCGATACTAAGGAGGAGAAGTACGTCATCCTTGCCGACGAGTTCCGCGAATACTTCCGCAAGAAAGGCTTTATACCCAAAAACACGGCGGATGCCAAGGAGAGCATTGAATATATGGACGAGGTGATGAAGAAAATACGCGAAATCAACCGCCGCAACCTGCTATTGAAGAGAAAATATCAGGGTGATGAACGCTTTGTGCGTATCCACAAGCGCATCGAAGAGCAGAACCAGACGCGTGAACACCCAATCATCTCGAAGCAGGAATATGAGATTGCAGAAAACTTGGCACAGATGAAGGAAGGCATTGACGAGATGCTCTACCTCGACATCAACAAGTTGGACAACGTGCCGGCTTTTCAGCAGGACGTTCTCGCCATCATTGGCAAGGAACTGCTGAAGATGCACATCCGTGCGGACATCAAAGACCGCAAATACATCAACAACCTTATTACAACAGAATACTTACAGCAGCATGGCTGCGCCTACTAATAACAGGAAATGAGCAATATCAATATATCGGAGGACACCATCGCCCTTATTGACTCTTTGAAGAGTACCACAGGGGCTTTCGGTCTGGCTGGAACGGGCAGCGAGTACAAGATTGTAACGGAGATGTTCCTTTACAAGTTTTTCAACGATAAGTTCGGCTACGAAGCCAAGCGCGACGAGGTGTATGGCGAACGGCTGAGCAAAGCAGAAAAGTGGGATGCCGAATACGACACGTTCACCGAAGCTGAGGTGGAGGATCTATTTAGCTATCTGCCGCACTCTGTGCCACGACTGAAACCGGAACACACGCTCTCGCACCTTTACAACTCTGCCACCAAGGGCGACTTCTCCACGCTGCTCGATGCCACACTGGTTGACATTGCTGCGCTCAATGCCGAAACATTCTCCGTTACCACTTCGGGCAAAAGTAAGGTAAACATCTTCTTTCCGCTCACCACTTACGTCACCGACACGCAGAAGCGCGACGAGTTTGCCAAGGCACTTATGCGCGATATAGCTTCTTTCAACTTTGAAGAAGTGTTCAACGAGAAGTACGATTTCTTCTCGCACATCTTTGAATATCTGCTCAAAGGCTTCAACAATGCCGGAGGCGGCAAATATGCCGAATACTACACGCCGCATGCCATTGCACAGGTGATGGCTCGCTTGTTGGTGGGCGATAATCCCGACCTTCGCGGCATCACGTGCTACGACCCTTCCGCCGGAACGGGTACGTTGCTCATGGCTCTGGCTCATCAGATTGGTGAGGATCGTTGCTCCATCTATTCACAGGACATTTCGGAAAAATCATCTGAGATGCTCCGCCTCAATCTTATCTTGAACAACTTTGCTTCCTCGCTCCCCAATGTGGTGCAGGGCAACACGCTCACCGAACCGTCGCATAAGGAAAATAGCGGTGTGCTGAAGAAGTTTGACTTCATCGTGAGCAATCCGCCGTTCAAGCTCGATTTCCCAGAATACCGCGACACACTTGCTGCTGACTCCATCCGCTTTTGGGCCGGTGTGCCTAACTCGGTGAAAAAGGTTGACCCCAACAAACCGAAGATGGCTATCTACACTTGCTTCATCCAGCATCTGCTCAACTCGTTGAAACCTAACGGCAAGGGTGCTATCGTCATTCCCACGGGTTTCATCACGTCGAAGAGCGGCGTGGAGAAGCGTATTCTCCAACGCATCGTGGACGAGAAGTGGGTGTATGGCTGTGTGTCCATGCCGTCTAACGTGTTTGCCACTACGGGCACTAACGTGTCGGTGTTGTTCTTCGACAAGTCGGCAAAGTCTGACAAGGTGATTCTTATCGATGCAAGCAAGCTCGGCGAGGAATACAAGGAGGGCAACAACCAGAAACGCCGTCTGCGCGACTTCGAGGTGGACAAGATTGTCAACACGTTCCAAAACAAGGAGGCGGTGGACGATTTCTCCGTGGCTGTCACCTACGACGAAATCAAGGAGAAAGGCTACAGTCTCTCTGCCGGTCAGTATTTCGACATCAAGATTGATTATGTGGACATCACCGAGGAGGAGTTCCGCCGCCGCATGAACGACTACGAAACCACGCTCACCGAGCAATTCGAGGAGAGCCACCGTCTGGAACAAGAGATTTTGAAGCAGCTACGTAGCATCAAGTTCAATGCTAATGTAGGAAAGGAATAACAAAATGAGCAATATAACAACAATAGGCGATACATTGTTGCCTACTGGCTATATTCAATGGCGTAAAGACATAGAACAGCTGATTGACACTGCAAAGTTGAAAACGGCTCTAAATGTTAATGTCGGCACTCTTACTTTGTATTGGAACATCGGCAAGCAAATTTTGGAGAAGCAGAAAAAGGACGGATGGGGCAAGAAAGTTGTTGAACAGTTATCAAAGGATTTGGCAACGAAATATCCCGAAGATAGAGGATATTCCGTCCGTAATTTGAAGTATATGCGCCAATTTGCTGATGCTTATCCACACTTTCCATTTGTGCAAGTGCCACTTGCACAAATGAATAACATCCCAATTGGTCAAGTGGCACTTGACCAATTTAAAGAAGATGACAAAGAATTTGTGCAAGTACCGCTTGCACAAATATCGTGGTATCATCATATCTCGCTTCTATCGAAAGTAAAAGACATTGCCGAACGAGCTTATTACATCACAGAGACTGCACATAATGGGTGGAGTCGTGACGTAATGCTCCTTCAGATTGACAATGGCTATATCAACGCAAAAGGGCATGCCATCAACAACTTTGAGCAGACATTGCCGCCTCCTCAGTCCGACTTGGCTCGTTACTTATTCAAAGACCCATACAATTTCTCGTTCCTTGGTACAGTCGCATTGCAAAATGAATTGGATATAGAAAAGTCTTTGACAAGCAAGATTACAGATTTTCTCCTGGAAATGGGGTGTGGCTTCGCCTACATAGGCAGACAATACCACCTATCGGTTGATGGCGATGACTACTACATCGACTTGCTAATGTACCATCTCAAACTGCATTGCTATGTTGTGGTGGAGTTGACAGCCGTAGAGTTCAAACCTGAGTTCGTCAGCAAACTGAATTTCTATATATCTGCCGTTGATGACATGGTGAAGTCGCCAGAAGACAAACCTACTATTGGTTTGCTTCTATGCCGTACTAAGAGCAACAAGAAAGCAGAGTTTTCGCTTCGTGGCATTACCCAACCTATGGGCATAGCGCAATACGAAACGGAAAAACTCTTTGCTGATGTAG
Organism: Oscillospiraceae bacterium; assembly: GCA_963620035.1. GTDB lineage: Bacteria > Bacteroidota > Bacteroidia > Bacteroidales > WCHB1-69 > F23-D06. Next base: position 51,491 of record CAVEXN010000008.1, read on the forward strand.
CTTCGGCTTTGCCGCAGATTGAGGAATTGGAGAAAGAACTTGAAAATCCAGACAACGAGAACGAAGGAAAGGAATAACCAAGCTATGAGCAACGAGATACAATTTCTTCTATATGCCATGCCCGATGACGAGGGCAAGGTACAGGTTGTGGTCAAAGACGAAACGCTTTGGTGTACGCAAAAGGCTATGGCGCAGCTCTTCGGGGTGGATAGAAGCATTATAACCAAACATCTGAAGAACGTTTTCGAGACGCAGGAACTGGTCGAAAGTTCAGTATGTGCAATTTTTTCACATACTGCCGAAGACGGTAAAACGTATCAGACCAACTTCTACTCTCTGACTTATCCGAATTTTCCAATTTGGCAAGTGGCACTTGCCAAATTAAAGGAACTGCCAATTCTGCAAGCGACATTTATGAAATAAAAAGGATGAAGCGAATATGAAACTGAAAGAACTGTTAAAAGTAGAATGTACCACTTACGATTTCAAGGAGTCCGTTGAAAAAAAGAAAACCAAAAGTTGGTTGAAGAGCGTTTCCGCTTTCGCCAACACGAAAGGTGGCAGTCTTTTCTTTGGGGTTGATAACGATGGAAGTATTGTAGGATTGGAGAATTCTCAATCGGATGTTGAATTCATAAGTCAGGAGATAAAGGCACATCTTGATCCGCTACCCGACTTCGAACTGATACCCCATGAAACAGAAGGGAAAATCGTTATAGAAGCGAAAATTCCAGAAGGGCGACAAACTCCCTATTACTACTACTTGGATGGAAGCAGAATAGCCTTCGTCCGTAGCGGAAACGAGAGTGTACAAGCAGTTCAACACCAATTGCTCTCCCTCGTTCTAAAAGGTACGAACTCAACCTTTGATTCTCAGAAAACAGGTGTCAAACGCGCAGACCACTCGTTCACCATATTGGCCAACACATTTACAAGTCGTTCAGGGCAAGTTTTCGAAGAAAAAATGCTCGAATCAATGGGGCTTGTATCATCCGATGGATATCTCACTCAAGCAGGACTACTGTTCTCGGACAGTTGCAATGTTTACAACTCAAAACTTGTATGCACTCGTTGGGTGGGCCTTTACAAGACTGATGCCATCAACGACCACGAGTATCAAGGCAACTTACTTCTGCTTTTGCGTGCCGGTGTCGATTTTGTCAATGCCAACACCAATAACGGTTGGATAAAACTTCCCGACCGTAAAAAGAATTTCCCCGACTACGCCGGGCGCGCTGTCTTAGAGGCGATAGTCAACCATTTGATTCACAGAGATTACACTATCGTCGGTGGCGAAGTTCATATTGACATATTCGATGACAGAATAGAATTCAACAGTCCTGGAGGTATGTTTGATGGCTCATTTATTCAGAATAGAGATATCACAAAAATCCCATCCATACGAAGAAATCCAATTTTGGCAGATGTTTTCACGCATTTAGACTATATGGAAAAACGAGGTTCCGGTCTGAATAAAATATGTCTCCTCACTTCCCAACTTGATGGATACGCAGAAGATAGACATCCTCAATTTCATTCGGAATCGAACATTTTTTACACCACTATCCGAAGTGTGAACTATCCACCTGTTGATGAAACCAAAGGTGAAAAGGGGGATAGTTCCTCCAATAATAGGGGGAGTTCAAGGACTAATAGGGGGAGTTCAAGGACTAATAGGGGGAGTTCAAGGGAAGAGCCCCACTCATTAGTAGATATTTACGGAGACAGCAAAAGGGTATCAAAGGAAGAACTGTGGAAAATAATTCAGACTTTTTGCAGGGATTGGCATAGTCCGGAAGATATTGTTGTTTTCACAGGGAAAACTCCTAAATACATTAAGGAGGTCGTGCTTCCTCAAATGGTGAAAGCAGGCGTTCTCGAACGACTTTACCCCGAAACACCCAACCACCCAAAGCAAAAATACCATGCAAAAGTTAATGAATGATTGAATAACAACATGCTATGAGCAACGAGATACAATTTCTTCTGTACGCCATGCCCGATGAAGAGGGCAAGGTACAGGTCGTCATAAAAGACGAAACACTTTGGTGTACGCAAAAGGCAATGGCGCAACTCTTCGGAGTAGGCGTTCCTGCCATTAGCAAACACTTGAAGAATATCTTTGAAGAAGGAGAACTCGACAAAGAAGTGGTTGTTTCCAAAATGGAAATAACCACGCAACATGGTGCAATGGCTGAAAAATCGCAAACGCACAATGTGGATTTCTACCACCTTGATGCAATCATCGCCGTGGGCTACCGCGTAAACTCTGCCAAGGCAACGAAGTTCCGCCAATGGGCAACGAAGATTTTGAGCGAGTATATCAAGAAGGGGTTTGCCATGGACGACGAACGGTTGAAGCAGGGCACTGCCGTATTCGGCAAGGACTACTTCCGTGAGTTGCTTGAGCGTGTGCGCTCTATCCGTGCGAGCGAGCGACGTATTTGGCAACAGATTACCGACATCTATGCGGAATGCAGTACTGACTATGACAAGAACTCCCCAACTACAAGGGATTTCTATGCAATGATACAAAACCGTTTCCATTATGCCATTACAGGACAGACTGCCGCTGAGATTGTTTACTCCAAGGCCGACCATACCAAGGACCACATGGGACTGACCACTTGGAAGAACGCTCCCGACGGTCGCGTGCTGAAATCGGACGTAAGCATTGCCAAGAACTATCTGCAAGAGAAGGAAATCCGACAACTGGAGCGTGCCGTCACGGGGTTCTTCGACTACATCGAAGACCTCATAGAGCGTGAGAACACATTCAACATGTCGCAGTTCTCGGCAAGCGTCAACGAGTTCCTCACTTTCCGCCGCTATCAGATTCTGCCCGACAAAGGCAAAATATCGGCGGCACAGGCAAAGGAGAAAGCAGAGGCGGAGTATGACATCTTCAACCGCACGCAACGCATTGACTCTGACTTTGACCAGGAAGTGAGAAGGCTACAGGGCAAGAAATAACAGATGTTTCTGTTAAAAGGAAAGGAATAAAGGCATAAATAAAAAGACAATGGCAAAATGAGCAATATATCAGAACTACACATAGATGCGCTGTATAGTGAAGCGCGTCAGATAATAGAATCGTCAAGAGCCAATGCTGTGAGAAGTGTTGACTTTTGCCGCGTGCAGATGTATTGGCAATTGGGCAAACGAATTTTTGACGAAGAGCAAAAGGGGAAAGAACGTGCTGATTATGGAGCCTACATTCTGCAAAACCTTGCAAAACGCTTGGAACCCGAATTTGGAAGTGGGTTCAGTTACCGTCAACTTAAGTTTTGCCGACAATTTTACAGGACATACCCAATTGGGAACGCACTGCGTTCCCAATTGAACTGGACGCAATACCGGTTGCTGATTCAGATACCGGACCCCGACAAACGGGAGTATTATGAGCTGGAGTCGGTTAACAACGGATGGACAGGACGTGAGACCGAACGTCAGATAAACTCTATGCTCTATGAGCGTCTGCTGATGAGCAACGACAAGGAGAGCGTTTTGGCAGTCGCTCGCAAAGAACGCATCCCCGAAAGTCCAACAGAGATAATAAAAGACCCTATGGTGCTTGAATTTCTTGGCTTGCACAAGGAAAGCAGCTACTATGAAAAAGATTTGGAGTTTGCCATAATATCGCACCTTGCCGACTTCCTGCTCGAAATGGGGAAAGGTTTCTCGTTTGTTGCCCGCCAGAAACGCATTCTGCTCGAAGATACGGAGTTCTTTGTCGACCTCGTCTTTTTCAATCGGCTCTTGAAATGTCATGTCATCATTGAACTAAAGACTGGAGAACTGACACATCAGGATTTGGGGCAACTGCAAATGTATGTCAACTATTACGACCGTACCGAGAAACTCCCCGAAGAGAATCCTACAATAGGCATTCTGCTCTGCACCGCCAAAAACGATACTGTGGTGCGAATGACATTGCCCGAGGACAGTAAGAACATTCTTGCAAGCGAATATAGACTGTACCTGCCCTCAACAGAACAATTGATTGACGAAATCAACGAGGTAAAGCGGTTGGCTCAACAGCAGAACAAAAAGGAATAATTCTATGGAATTGAAGAATTATGAAATTAAACGACATAGCAGAATATGTAACAGACAGAATAAGTAGTGACGCTATCGGTTTAGAAGAATATGTCACTACCGACTCTTTGTTGCAAAATAAGAGAGGTAGAGAAACTGCACAAAATCTACCTCCAGTAACTTGTACGCTTGTAAAATATCAAAGAGGTGACGTATTGGTTGCTAACATTCGACCATATCTAAAGAAGATTTGGTTCGCCGATATTGATGGAGGGTGTTCTTCCGACGTTTTGGTATTTAGAGCAAAAGAAGGTCATTTGCCGAAGTTCTTGTATGCTATCTTGATGCAAGATTCATTCTACGACTATGCAATGCTGGGTGCAAAAGGCAGTAAAATGCCTCGTGGAGACAAAGAGCAGATTATGAGATATGAATTACCGACATTCTCTTCAGTAGAGGAAGAGAACATCGGTAATATGGTATTTGATATTGTTTCAAAGATTGCTCTTAATCGTCAGATAAACGATAATTTAGAGGCGATGGCAAAGCAGCTCTATGACTATTGGTTTGTGCAGTTTGACTTTCCGAATGAGGAGGGCAAACCGTACAAATCGAGCGGCGGTGCTATGGTGTGGAATGAGAAATTAAAACGAGAGATACCGCAAGATTGGCAAACTTGCCTCTTGGAAGACTTTCTGACAATAAAGAATGGTCGTGATCATAAACATTTGGCGGATGGTATATATCCTGTTTATGGTAGCGGTGGTAAAATGCGAAAAGTGTCTGAATATCTATATGATGGGGAATCAGTATTGATGCCTCGTAAGGGTTCACTGAATAATATTATGTATGTCAACGAAGCCTTTTGGACTGTTGATACTATGTTCTATTCAGAAATGAAGTCAAGTAATTGCGCAAAATACATTTATTATTCAATAAAGGACATTGATTTTACACGTTGGGATTCAGGAACTGGAGTTCCAAGTATGACATCATCAACACTTTATTCAATAAAACTGGTAAAACCACAAAGTGAGATATTGAAGAAATTTGACGAAATGATAAGTCCTTTATTTGAACATATAAAACAGATTTCGGAACAAAATGCTGCACTTACTAAGCAACGAGACGAACTCTTACCATTGCTAATGAATGGTCAAGCCACGGTAAATTATCATTTATCTGACGATTAAGCGCAATCTTTGAAACAATATCAAACACCATATTGCCGATGTTCTCTTCCTCTACTGAAGAGAATATCGGTAATTCATATCTCATAATCTGCTCTTTGTCTCCACGAGGCATTTTACTGCCTTTTGCACCCAGCATTGCATAGTCGTAGAATGAATCTTGCATCAAGATAGCATACAAGAACTTCGGCAAATGACCTTCTTTTGCTCTAAATACCAAAACGTCGGAAGAACACCCTCCATCAATATCGGCGAACCAAATCTTCTTTAGATATGGTCGAATGTTAGCAACCAATACGTCACCTCTTTGATATTTTACAAGCGTACAAGTTACTGGAGGTAGATTTTGTGCAGTTTCTCTACCTCTCTTATTTTGCAACAAAGAGTCGGTAGTGACATATTCTTCTAAACTGATAGCGTCACTACTTATTCTGTCTGTTACATATTCTGCTATTTCTGATAATTTCATTTCTGCTCGTTTTAGACCACAAAGGTACTCAATAACAAGCGGAAACTTACATCTTTACACCCTAATTAAGGAATTTTCTATGCGCCAGCTTTACATTTGCCTGGTTTACCATGGCATAATGCAGCGTGGTGTCAATCTTTACATGACCGAGCAACTTCTGCACTTGCTCTATCGGCATGCCCTTGTCTATCGCCATTGTTGCCAATGTGCGGCGGAACTTGTGGGGATGCACTTTGGCAATGTTTGCCGCCTTACCGAGCTGTCGCAGTCTTACCTCCACACCGCTAATGGTCAAGCGGTTGTGGGGATTGGCAAGACTGACAAACAATGCCGGATTGTTGTCCGTGCGTTGCTCCAAATACTTTTTGAGGTGTATCTTCGTTCGGGCATTGAAATAGACCTCACGCTCTTTGTTGCCCTTGCCGAACACCACGCATTGCCGCTCATGGAAATCGATGTCCTCACGGTTGATCTTCACCAGCTCGCCCACACGCATACCAGTGCTGGCGAGTAGGTCTATCATGGCGATGTCGCGCAATTCTTGGCAACTGTCTCGCAGCACCTCGATATTCTCATCGGTCAATACCTCTTTCACCAACGTGTCGGTCCGCACCTTGTGAATACGCCGCACAGGACTTTTCACAATATAGTCCTCATCTTCGAGCCACGAGAAAAAACTCGAAAAGATGCGGCGCAAGTTGTCTATCGTCACCTTGCTAAGTCCACGTCTTCCCTGCAAGTCCGCCAAATAACAACGGATGTCGTTCGTCGTCACTTCACGCACATTCTTCTGCACGGCAGCGCACAACTTCTCAATGGATGTTCTGTAATAATGCAACGTCTTCTCTGAACACCCCTCAATCTTCTTGGCAGAAAGGAACACTTCAAGCAGTTCCGTATTCTCTTTGTTGCGCACTTCCTCACTTGTAGGCTTCGCCACAATATCGTACTTTTCAAGAGCCATTGTCACAACATTAACCAATCGCTCCAGTTCTTCCCTTGAAATGGTGGTTTTCATACCGTCCACCACGGCTTCTATAAATGCTTGCTTCATAATTGTTGGAATTAGTCTCTATAAGATAGGGCCCACTCCAAACCGCCCATGCTACTAAATGATAATTTAGAGGCGATGGCAAAGCAACTCTACGACTATTGGTTCGTGCAGTTTGATTTCCCGAACGAGGAAGGCAAGCCGTACAAGTCGAGCGGCGGTGCTATGGTTTATAACGAACGTTTAAAAAGAGATATTCCTGTCGGTTGGCAAGTTGAAAATCTTATAGATTTTGCTGAAATAAAGAATGGCGCAACACCTTCGACATCTGATAACTCAAATTATGGAGGTGATATAGTTTGGATTACTCCAAAGGATTTGTCTGACCAGCAATCAAAGTTTGTGTATCAAGGCGAACGCAATATAACAAAGCAGGGATTTGATTCTTGTAGTACGAGTATGCTTCCAACAAATTCTGTACTTATGTCAAGTCGTGCTCCTATTGGTCTTGTATCTATTGCAAAAAATGAAGTTTGTACAAATCAAGGCTTCAAGAGTTTTATTCCGAAGAACATGGAGAACTCAATTTATTTGTACTACTACATAAAGCATCACATCAAGCAGATAGAACAATTAGGTACTGGTACAACATTCAAAGAAGTTTCAAGGGATGACCTTAGCAAATTTCCTATTCTTGTTGTTGGTGCAAATGATGCTTACAAACAATGGATAAAATTGCAAGATGAAATAGCTAATAAGCAGTTTGTGCTTACAAAAGAAATCGCTGCACTCACTAAGCAACGAGACGAACTTCTGCCCCTCTTGATGAACGGTCAAGCATCGGTAAATTCAGACTAACGTCCGCATTTACGGCAGACGGCACTTGAACAGCGGTTTGTATTCCGGGCCTTCTTTAAGTAAGAAACTTTGGTAAAGCGTCAATTCGTTTATATGTATCGGCTGTTTGCCATTCGGGCTATTGGCCTCTATAGTCTGCCAGAATTTGCGTTTGTCTACCACCTGCTTGATGCGCGCCAAGGTAATGTGCGGCACGAAATTTCCGTACGCGGGTTCAAAACCCACTTCGGCCAACTGCTGCTCCAAGTCGGAGAAAAGGCTTCTCAATTCTGTAAAGTCTTCAAAACCAAGCCACAGCACTTTTGGGGCATACCGACTGCCGAAAACGCCGGCTTTGTCAAGGCTGAGGGTCATCGGCGAGTGGTACGCAGCGGCCCGTTCCATCGCATTCCGGATGGTCGGCAGCCTGCTGTCGGGGGTTGCTCCGAGAAAACGCAGCGTCAGATGGCAAACATTGTCTTGCACCCATACCATGTCATTGTGGCGCAAAGCATAACGGAGCCCGGACTTCCATTGCTGGAGTTCCGGGCTCAATGTGATGATTCCGGTGGCGATGAAAAGCCTTTTCATCAATCCGTTAACTTCCGTTGTTAATTATTCGCAGTCACCTTTCAGGTAATGGTTGTGGAAATGAAGCAGTTTGTTCCAGAGGTGAACGCGCTCGAAGCCCATTACGTTATGGTCATGGGCTGTATAGGGGAAATACTCGATCTCTATGCCGTCTTCCACGGCTTGGCGCATCAGTTCGAGGGTGTGCTGCCACACTACCGTATGGTCTTGGCAACCATGCATTACCAGCAGCGGACATCTCACATGCTTGATTTTAGGGATGATGTTAGCGTTGGTATAGCCCTCGGGGTTCTCTTGGGGCGTATCCATATAACGTTCGCCGTACATCACCTCGTACCATTCCCAGTTTACCACCGGACCGCCACAACTGGCTGCCCTGAAAGCCTCGGGATGTGCCGTTATCAGCGACAGGGTCATAAAGCCGCCGTAGCTCCAGCCGTCGAGGCCGATGCGGAGCGTATCTACAAAAGGCAGCGTCTTCAGATAAGCCACGCCGCACATCTGATCCTCCACCTCCTTGACGCCAAGGTTGCGGTGGATGCATTTTTCGAACTCGGCGCCGCGGTTCTGCGTGCCCCGGTTGTCAAGCGTGAAGACCACGAAGCCCTGCTGCGCCATATACTCCAGAAAGACACCGCCCGACATATAGCTGTTGGTCACCAGCTGTGAGTGGGGACCGCCATAGACGTATATCAGGCAAGGGTACTTCTTGTTTGAATCCATATTCGGCGGCGTTATGAGGCGGCACCACAGCGAGTCGCCATCGTTGTTGAGAATAGGGAAAATCTTGGTTTCGCCGAGCGCACAGTTGGCGTAAGGGCTTTTGCAAGTGAGTAACGTCTTTTGCGTCTTGCCTTGGCTGTTCATCAAGCTGATGACGCGAGGCGTATTGACATTGCTGAAATAGTCGATAAAATAACTCTTGTCGTCATTAAAAACCGGATAATGTGTGCCGTCGGCAGCGGCAATCTTCATTATCTTGCCGTCCTTCATATTCACCTTGCACACATACTGATTTACCGGCTTCTCCATAGATGCCGAAAAATAGAGATAGGCTTCCTTGTCATCGAGGCCATAAACGTCTGCAATGTCAAAGCGGCCTCCGGTCACTTTCTTAATCAGATTGCCGTCCTTGTCATACATATAGAGATGTTTCCAGCCGTCGCGGTCGCTGAAATAGAGAAAGTTGCCGTTTTTCAGGAAGATGATGCGTCTTGACGGCTCCACATAGCGGGTGTCTTTCTCCTCAATCAGCATTTTCACCTTATCGCCGCTCTTCACGTCATAGCGAATCAGCCTTGACCGGTTCTGGGACCTGTTGAGGTGAGTGATATAGAGGTATTGTTCATCGGGCGAGAAAGTGACATTTGTGAGGAACTCACCGTCGTCCGCGTCAGTCTTGACATAGTGATAAACCGGGCGGTTCTGCTGCATCGACTTCACCACATCAAAGATTCCGACTTTAACCTGATGCGAAGTGCGGCCCGCCATCGGGTATTTCATCATCTCCACGGTAGCGATTGGCGTAGTCGTGTTCACTAACGGATAATCTTCCACCATACTTTGATCCATACGATAAAAGGCGATATAATTGCCTTGGGGAGAGATGTACTGGCCCTCTTCAATGCCCCACTCGCTGCGATGAACAGCCTCGCCAAAAACGACGTCCTTGCCCGTATCGGGGCACATCAGCACCGGCTGGTATCCGTTGCGTTCGCTTTCCACAAACACGCCCTTGTCGTTCTTGATGACAAACAGTTTGTGCTTGATGGAGTAGTCAATCACGTCATCCATATCCACCTTGTCGAAACCATACGACGACAGCGTCTTGCCATCGTAAGATAAGACAGATTTGGTTATGGGGAAATAGAGCGTGTTGCGGTCAACCCAGCGGAAACCGTTGGGGTTGGCGATGCCTTGGTCTTTAAGTTTTCCGGATGTAATGAAAACGCTCTCCTTTCCTGTCTGTGCATTCACCAGTTTGATGTCATTATTGTCATCAAGATAGGCGTAATTGCGCGTATCGGGTTGCCAACTGAGGTTTTTTATTCTGTCGAAACGGTATTTTCCGGCAAACACGCCTGTCAGGTCTATGGTATCCGTTTGGGCAAACGTTGTCACGACAGCAGAAAGGCACATCATCAAAATCAGTGCCCGAACAGCAGTGAAGTATCTTCTCATTTTATAGCAATATTAGTTTCAACAACATATCCTCTCCAAATTCTCAGAAAGGGCGACAAAAGTACGATTTTCATCGTATTCGTCCCGGTCTCTCTTATTCTTTAGGTGTCAAAGGGGAGGCTTGTGTGTAAGTACGGGAAGCCAGTTCCTTGTCGAGCATATAAAGCCCGTATCCATTCCCCTCTATCATCGTTAGTTTATCAATCATTGTACGGGCAGTCTCCTCTTCTTCCACCTGCTCGTCGATGAACCATTTCAGCATGCTTTGGGTTGCATAGTCTTGCTCCTGGGTTGCCAATGCGTAGATATTGTTAATCATAGCGGTCACTTTCTGCTCGTGTTCCAAGGTATGGCGGAACATATCCTGTGCGTCTTTCCATTCTGTCGGCACGGCATCGATGGCTTTAAGCGCCACTCTGCCACCGCGTGAAACTACATAGTTGTAAAGGATTTTGGCATGGTCCTGTTCTTCCTCGAACTGAACCTCGAACCAGTTTGCCATGCCTGGCCGGCCGGTTTCGTGACAATAGGCAGCCATCGAAAGATAAAGGTAGGCCGACCACATTTCAGCATTGATTTGTGCATTGATTGCTTCTTCGATTTTCTTGTTGAACATAATTGATTGTTTTTAGGATTATAAAAATAATATGAATGCTAGTCATTTTAGAACAAAAACCGTGCCGTTTTCAGGTTTCAGAAAATGGCAGGCGGCGGCGCATATCGCCCATGCCGTGAGCCATCCGCCCAAAATGTCGGTAGGCCAATGCACGCCCAGGTACACGCGGGTATAGCTGAACAGCAGCACATAGGCTGCCAATCCTGCCATCAAGCGGCGGCGATGTTTGAAATAGAATGGGCTAAGGAAAAAATAAAGCATCATAGCGGTGGCGGCACTGTTGGCGGCATGCGACGAGACGAAGCCATACTTTCCGCCGCGGTAAAGAGAGCCGTCGGCGAACTCATGGCAGTGCAGCCGGTCGCAGACTGCCGGGTCGTGGGTAGGGCGGAGCCGCTGCACAGCCGGCTTAATGACGCCTGACGAGACCGTGTCTGCCATAGCAATGACCAGGGCAATCGTGAGCAAAGATTTCCAGGCCATACGTCCATAGCAGCTGAAGAGCGTAACCGCAGCCATCACATAGAAGACAATCCACGTTCCGGTGCGGGTCAACATCCACATCAGGTTGTCGAGAAACGGCGTATGCGTACCGTTGATGCACAAAAGCAGCGCACCATCCATTTTCCGCAGCAGTTCCAAAAGCATCGTCATGACAGCAGTTGAATTCAAGGTGCAAACGTACACAAAAAAACCGTTTGTCCCTTGTCACATGTCTTTCCTTTCAAAAGCATAATCTTACGGCAATCATATTTTTTCTATTTTTGCGCTTGTGTATTTTGACATCAAATAATCAATAACTAATTTATAACCACTATGATAATAAAAGATAACTTTGTCAACAGACATAACGGTCCGGGTGAGGAAGAGCAGCAAAAAATGCTGGAGACCATCGGGGTGCACTCTATGGACGAACTGATTGGGAAGACCGTCCCGAACGCCATACGTCTGAAAGAGCCTCTTGACCTTCCTGACGGCATGACTGAAGGCGAGTACCTCAACGCCATTCATGCGGTAATGTCTAAGAACAAGATATACAAATCCTACATTGGCATGGGGCATTACAACACCTATACGCCCGCTGTCATCTTAAGGAACATCTTCGAGAATCCGGGGTGGTACACCTCCTACACGCCGTATCAGGCCGAAATTTCGCAGGGGCGTATCGAGGCGCTCCTCAACTACCAAACGATGGTCAGCAGCCTTACGGCAATGCCTTTGGCCAATGCTTCTATGCTGGACGACGCCACGGCAGCCGGCGAGATGATGCTGATGTTCTTCCGCAGCCGCAGCCGCGAGCAAGTCAAGAACAACGTTTGCAAGTATTTTGTCTCACAAGACGTATTCGGGCACTGCATTGCCGTCATGAAGACCAATGCAGCGCCGCAAGGCATAGAACTGGTTATCGGCAAGGCCAACGAGGTGAAGCTTGACAACACCTTTTTCGGGGCCATGGTGCAATACCCCAACCAACACGGCGAAGTGCATGATTTCCGTGCCTTTGTAGAGAATGCCCATGCCAACAATGTCTTTGTAGGCGTAGCCACCGACCTGTTTGCTTTGACCCTGCTGACACCGCCGGGAGAATGGGGTGCCGACTGCGTCACCGGTTCCACCCAGCGTTTCGGCATCCCGATGGGCTTCGGAAGTCCGGCTGCCGGTTTCTACGCTTGTCGGGAGGAGTTCCTCCGCCAGATGCCGGGCCGCATCATCGGCGTCACCGTCGATGCCCAGGGCAACCGCGCCGTTCGTATGGCGCTGCAGACTCGCGAACAGCACATCAAACGTGAAAGGGCAACCTCTAACATCTGTACCGCCAGTGCCCTGACCGCCATCATGGCCGGCTTCTACGGCATGTGGCACGGCGCCGAAGGCATCAGAAACAAGGCCGTCAAAATGAACGTTCTGGCCGGAGTCCTCGCCGACGAATCCAAACGCTACGGATACAAACCCGACATGAACTTCTTTGACACGGTCTGCCTCTGCGTGCCCGACGGCATCACCACAAAAGACGTAGCGGAAGTTGCCCTGTCCAAGCATGTCAACTTCCGCTATTGGTGCGACGAGTGTTTGACAATCGCACTGGACGAGACCGTAACACACGATGACGTAAACCTCATCCTTGAAATCCTGGCCTCGGCAGCCGGCAAGGAGTTCACACCGCACGTTTGCAAATGCTGCTGCACACCGGAACTACGCATTCCGGAGGCACTGAAGCGCACCACGCCGTTCATGCAGCAGAGCATCTTCAAAAAATACCACTCCGAGACGGAGATGATGCGCTATATGAAGATGCTGGAAGTCAAGGACCTATCGCTGAACCGCGCTATGATACCGCTGGGGTCATGCACAATGAAACTGAACGCTGCTGCCGAGATGCTGCCGCTGAGTTGGTCAGAATCATGCAACGTTCATCCTTATGCTCCCGCCGACCAAGCCGAAGGCTATCTGGAAATGATCCGCGAGGTGAGCGAATGGCTCTGCAAAATCACTGGCTTCAAGGCCGTTTCGCTGCAACCCAACTCCGGCGCCGCCGGCGAATATGCCGGCATGACCGTCATCCGCAACTACCACGTCAGCCGCGGCGAAGGACACCGCAACATCTGCCTCATCCCGGCCTCCGCCCACGGCACCAACCCGGCCTCTTCGGCCAAAGCCGGCAACAGGATTGTAGTTGTGAAGTCCAATGAGAACGGCGAAGTGGACGTGGACGACCTGCGCGCCAAAGCAGAACAATACCGCGACAACCTGTCGTGCCTTATGATTACCTATCCGTCAACACATGGTGCTTTTGAGGAACGCATCCTCGAAATCATCTCCATCATTCACGAGAATGGCGGTCTGGTCTATATGGACGGCGCCAACATGAACGCCCAAGTTGGTCTCACCTCCCCGGGAAGCATGGGCGCCGATGTCTGCCATCTCAACCTGCACAAGACTTTTGCCATGCCTCACGGTGGCGGCGGCCCCGGAGTAGGACCGATCTGTGTCTGCGAAAAACTGGTTGACTTCCTGCCGAACCACAACATGATCGAGACGGGCGGCAGCAAGGGCAGCCAAGTGGCTACAGCCCCTTACGGCAGCGCCTATCTGTTGCCTATCACCTACGGCTATCTCAAGATGCTCGGAGGTGAAGGCCTCGCCAAGGTCACCAAATGCGCCATCCTGAATGCCAACTACCTCAGAGCAAGGCTTCAGGGACATTACAAAATCCTCTATACCGGTAGCCAAGGCATGTGCGCACATGAGATGATCCTCGACTGCAACGAATTTGACCGCAGTGCCGGCATTCAGGTCGGCGACATCGCCAAACGTCTGATGGACTACGGGTTCCACGCTCCCACGGTAGCATTCCCGGTTCACGGCACCCTGATGGTGGAACCGACAGAGAGCGAGCCGTTGAGCGAACTCGACCGCTTCTGCGACGCTATGATTGCCATCCGACAGGAAATCAGGGACATTGAAGAGGGACGCGCCGACAGAACCAACAACGTCATCAAGAACGCTCCCCACACGATGAATGTGGTATGCGCCGATGAATGGACGCGCCCTTACACGCGCCAACAGGCTGCCTTTCCGCTCGCCCATACTGAAAAGTACTGGCCTACGGTAGGCAAAATCGACGATGCCTTCGGCGACCGCAACCTCGTATGCACTATCAAGGAATAATTCGGACAGAAGCGAGCGTTATTTTTGCTACTTTTGCCGCCAATTTTGATTAGCAAACATTGTTATAAACTAAAAACACAAAAAGATGAAAAAAATCGTATGTATCGCAGCCGCATGTCTGTTGGTTGCCGGACTTTCCTCCTCTTGCAACAAAAAATGCACCTGCAAGACTTATGCTGCCGGTGTAGTCGTCACGACAACGGAAAACGTTGAACTGGACAGAGACTCCTACAAGAAATGCAGCGACATGAACACCGTCACGATGATTCTTGACAAAAAGACTGGCATTGAATGTTACTAAGCAACACTGAAAAGAAGACATATCGCTGATATGTCTTCTTTTTTATTCCTTTATTCACAAAACATCAAAAAAAAGAAACACATAAAATCAAAACAACTATATGGGTGGTTTTTTCGGCGTAGCGTCACAAGGTCCCTGTGTTCAGGATCTGTTTTACGGCATAGATTATCATTCACACCTCGGCACGAAGCGGGGTGGTATGGTAACCATTGAGCACAATGTTTTTCACCGTTCCATTCACAACATCGAGAACTCCTACTTCCGGACCAAGTTCGGCGACGACCTCGGCAAATTCAAAGGCAACACCGGCATCGGGGTCATCAGCGACACGGACGCGCAGCCTATCGTGGTAAACTCGCATCTCGGCAAATTCGCCATCGTCACGGTGGCCAAAATCAACAATATGGCAGAACTGGAACAAGACTGCCTGAGCAAGAACCAGCAGTTCACGGAGCTGAGTTCCGGCCACACCAACCCTACCGAACTCATCGCCCTGATGATCACCCAAGGAAAGGATTTTGTGGAAGGCATCCGCAATGTGTTCCGCAAAGTGAAAGGCTCCTGTTCGATGCTGATACTCACCAACGACGGCATCATTGCCGCCCGCGACTACTACGGGCGCACCCCCATCGTAATCGGGCGCAAGGAGGGCGCTATGGCTTTGGCTTTCGACAGTCACAGCTTTTCCAACCTTGACTATGCCGTTGAGCGCTTTGTCGGGCCGGGAGAAATAGTGAAAGTGACCCCGGCGGGCTGCGAACAATGGCTTGCCCCGAACGAGAAGATGCAGATCTGCTCTTTCCTTTGGATTTACTATGGCTATCCGTCAGCCGAATATGAGGGCATAAACGTGGAAAACACCCGCTATCTGTATGGTTATGAGATGGGTAAGGACGACGATGTCGAGGCCGATTTCGTCTCCGCCATCCCCGATTCGGGCATCGGCATGGCATTAGGCTACGCTATGGGCAAAAATATCCCTTACCGCAGGGCCATCATCAAATACACGCCCACCTGGTCGAGGAGCTTTATGCCCGTAAATCAGGAAACACGCGAGCATGTGGCCCGAATGAAATTGCTGCCCAACACCAAAGTGATGACCGGCCAGCGCATAGTATTCTGCGACGACTCCATCGTGCGCGGCACACAATTGCGCGACAACGTGAAGAAACTGTATGGATATGGTGCCAAAGAGGTTCACATCCGCATCAGCTGCCCTCCGCTGTTGTACGGATGCCACTATCTCAACTTCTCCGCCTCTAAGACAGAAATGGAATTGATAACCCGGAGAGTCGTCAAAGAACTGGAAGGCGACAGCACCAAAAACCTGCATCTCTATATGGATGAAAACACCAAACAGTATGCCAACCTTGTAGAAGCCATACGCAAACACCTCGGCGTTGACACCCTGAAGTTCAACACAATCGGCACTATCGCAAAAGCCATCGGGCTGCCCAAGGAACGCATCTGCACGCACTGCTTCGACGGGTCTTCATTCGGAGAATAAACACACTACTGGAACGGCGAAAGACAACAGGCAAAACTTTCATCTACTATGCAAAAGGTATCGGGAAACCCTTCAAAAAACCGAGCATTGCCACCACTGGCCATCATTACCGGACTGATCATCACGGGATACCTTACCGCCAATGTCATGGCGGTAAAACTGATTGAAATCTTCGGAATCACCATCTTTGATGCGGGAACCATCATCTTTCCGCTCACCTATTTTTTAGGCGATATACTGACTGAGATTTGGGGATTCCAGACCGCGAAACGTGTAATTTGGCTCACCTTTATCTGCGAAATCATCTTCACCCTGTTTGTATGGGTCGGCGTCTGGCTTCCCTACCCGCAAGAAACGGTGACTCAGGCGGAAGCTTACCGCCAAGTGTTCTCCTTTGTGCCGCGCATCACCGCCGCATCGCTGCTTGCTTTTCTCTGCGGCGAACTCACCAATGCCTGGACTATGGTGAAAATAAAAGAATGGACCAAGGGCAAACACCTCTGGGTTCGGACTGTCGGCTCATCTCTTTTCGGCTACATCATCGACACAACAATCTTCGTGTGCATCGCTTTCACCGGCACTGTCCCAACTCGAGACATACTATCGATGATCGGCATCCAAATTGTTGTGAAACTGATGATTGAAACGGTGGCGGCGACACCACTTGCCTATATCCTCATCGGACGACTGAAAAAAAACCTCGGGCAAGACGGGGCGGCCTATCGACATCCTGAAGCTTGACTGCAACATTATTCCTCAACAAAGACCCGAAAGTACCATTAGTTTTGTAAACGGAAATAGTGTACTTTTGCATCACCATTCAAAACAAAAGTGATGTATGTATTCTGAAAAATTCTACCGTCTTGCCCTGCGTTATGTGAAAGGCTTCGGGCAAGCATCCATCAAGAAGATGTTGGCCATGTCTGGTTCGGCCACCAATCTGTTTACACAACCCGAATTGTGGCTCGCCTATACGGGGAAGAGACGAAAGAAGATTCCGCTTCCGTGCATAGACGGAGCCATCCAGTCACAAGTCGAACAGGAAATGAAAAGGATAGAGGAGCATAAAGTGCAGATGTGCTTCTATACGGATCACAACTATCCCTTCAGGCTGAAAAACTGTCCTGATGCGCCGGTCTCGTTCTTTTACAAAGGAAACGGTGATTTCAATATGCAGCGAAGCATTGCATTGGTAGGCACGCGCGATGCCTCGGCTTACGGGCGGCAATGCGTGCGTAGATTGCTGAACGAGTTGCAAGACAGCGGCATAGTCACAATCAGCGGCTTGGCATACGGCATTGACACAGAGGCACACGAACGTTCGTTAGAGTACGGGCTCCGCACCATTGCCGTGATGGGTTCCGGCCTTGGCACAATATACCCAAACTCCAACAGACCCTTGGCGCACCGCATTCTGGACAGCGGCGGCACCCTTGTCAGCGAGTTCGACTTCCGGACACCGCCCGACAAGCTCAATTTCCCTAAACGAAACCGCATCATTGCGGGCACGGCTGATGCTACGGTGGTGGTGGAGAGCGGGAAAAGCGGCGGAAGCATCATCACCGCACATATCGCCCACTCCTACAACCGCGATGTGTTCGCTGTGCCCGGACACATCACAAGCCTCAAAAGCGAGGGCTGCCACGAACTCATATACAAGAACATTGCAGCCATACTCACAAACGGCAACCAACTGCTGGAGATGATGAACTGGAAGAACGCCGAAAAACTCATCCAGACCTCGCTGTTCATAGAACTTGACGAACCGGAACAGCAGATATTCGACCTTGTCCGCAATGCCGGGGCCATCTCTATAGACCGTCTTTCGGAAAGCCTGCCTCAACATAAGCCCTCCACCCTGGCCGGACTGTTGTTAGGGCTTGAACTAAAAGGGGTAATATCGTGCTTGCCGGGAAAGAACTATGCCCCTACCAGATAATTCTCAACTCTTCATTGGCATCAGTCGTCGTCACCCTGACCTTTCGAGGACTTGGACTCCAACTCCAACTTGCCGAACCTGAACGTGACGCCGGCACTGATGCTTCGAGTGTTGTATTTCAACGTACTACTGCTGGAGTAATACGGATTTGTGCTGGCAGTGATACTCTTGTCCCAGTTGAAAATGTCGTTGGCATTAAGATGCACGGAAATGCGGCGTTTCAAGAAGTCGGCACGCAAACCGGCATCAATTGAAAACCCGGGGCGGCTTTCCGTAAACATCGTCACGCGCTTTGACTTATAGTTGGCGGAGACATTCACCTCGAACACTTTCCAACATTTTGCCCAGCAGTTCAGACGAAAACTGTATCCGAGATTGGAAACCCTCTGCACATCCTCCGTATTACGGAACGTGAACATAGAACGATAATAGAAAACGTTGGTGTAAAAACGGATATTAAGGTACGACTGAAGGCGGTAAGTAACATTGATATCTGCTCCGACACGATAAGAGCGACCAATATTGACAGGCTTGCTGTATGTTACAAAACGTCCAAAATAATCATTGTACGCCACATCGGTAAGCGTGTTGCGCTCGTTGACATTGTATTTCCAATAACCGTTAATACCAAGGAACCCGAACTTGGGGAAAAACTTTGTCCATCCCGCCTCAACAGAGTGCGTAAACATGGACCTCAGGCCGGGATTGCCAACAGAAAAGCCGTCTTCCCCATAGCGGATAAATGAGGACAACTGCGACATCGGCGGTATCGAAACGCGCCGGGTGTAACTCAACTTGAAGTTGTGCATATTATCTGTTCGGTAGGTCAAATGCAACGATGGATAAAAAGACAAATCACTTTTATGCGAATCGTAGCCAGTCGCATTGAAAATACCGAAATCCCGGTTTGAATACTCGAGGCGCATTCCGCCTTTGGCAGTAAAATTGCCAAAACTATGTTCAATTGTCGTATAGAGTTCACCATCCCATTGCGAACCGGCAGCATCATAAAGGCGCAAGGAATCGAGTTGGTATATATCAGTAAACCGTTCCAGGGTGTCCGTTTGCTGATAATCGGTTGTTCTGTCGTAACCGCAGATAAGGCCAATCATTATCGTGCCGTTCTCATGATACGGAATTGTATAGTCGGCACTCAACCCAACGCTGTAACTTCCTGAGTTTGAAATACAGTTTCGTTTTTTGTCCAAATAATCCTGCAGCACATAATCGCGGTTGTACTGCAATTTGCTGTTATTGTTCCACTCCGAAAAAGACAAGTCGAAACCTATCGCATGGCGGTCGTCATTATGAAAAACGTGTTGATACCATAATCCGCCGTAACCATTGAACGAAAAGAACTTTTGCGAGGTTTCCTCATTGTATTCAAATGTGCCGGGCGACAACAATTCCGTGCGTTTTTCCCAAGTTGATCCTGTGTCCCGGTTGAGCGTTGGCCTGAAGCCCATCCACCATCCGATATAATTCATCGAGTCTATATCGTAAGTTCCGTTGCTGTAAAAGCCACCTGAATACTTGCGGTTGCGCAATTTTCTGTTCCCTTCTGTCACAGAGGCAGTATCCCGCTCATTGTTCAATTTGCTGTTGATATAATCTTCAGTACTTTTGCGAACTGAAAAGTTACCGTCCAAATAGAAATTCACCGATAATTTATCATTAGAATAAACATAAGAAAGCCAAGGTGATACATTGGGGCGAGTAGATCCCCGGAGTCCGAAACTGATGAAACTGTTTTGGATAATCCGCCCAGTGGTGACCACATTGATAATGCCGCCTGTGCCCTTGGCGCTGTAACGCGCCGAAGGGTTCGTGATGACTTCTATGCGCTCAATGGTGTTTGCCGGCATCTGCCGTATGAAGTCTTTCAATCCGTCGGGATTCATCTTGGAGGGTTTGTTGTTAATCCTGATTTCCACGTTGGAAACACCTCGCAACGTGATATTTCCATCCACATCAACCTCCACTCCCGGAGCATTCTGCAAGGCGTCTGAAGCCGTGCCGTCCTGTATCGTAGGGTCTTCCGACACATTATACAATGTTTTCTCGCCCTCCATCAGATAAACAGGCTTTTGTGTCACAATGTTCACCTCCTCCAGCGTTGTGTTCTGTTTTTTCACCGCAATTGTCCCGAGGTTCATGTTCTTACGCTTCCCGTCGATAACGACGACCTGCCGCTTCATGTCGTAGCCCAACAGAAAAGCGTTAAGTTCATATTCTCCGGGGAGCACCTCTTTGAACGAAAACGCGCCCGCCTCATCGGTAAAAGTGTTGGCTTTCAGCACTGGCACAGAATCAGTTGTGTAGAGCCCCACCCTTACGTATTGTAATTTGGCGCCGCTGGCGCTGTCCTCCACTACTCCTTGAACGGAAACGACGTTCTGTGCAGAGACCTGAAAAAAAGGCAGACAGAAAAGGAAAACAGCGAAAAACCGGCAGAATAACATTGGATTTTACTTTTCCAAGATTTTGTACTGCAAAAGCGCACTCATCCTCCTTGTCAGTTCCTGCAAGCAACTTTGCAAAGAATTCATAATACTATCGTGTTGGATTAAACAACGGACGTCCCATTATAATTCATCTATTATCGCCTGTTTTCTGTGCGACAATCTTTTATAGAAATCGGAAAAGACTTTCATATAGTATTGATACTCGGAGACTGTTTCTTGATTTTCAAGCACATAACCGTTCTTTTCAAACAATTTTTTCATTTTCACTACGGCATCTGCCACCTTAATATTGCCCATTTGTCGAGCAATATAAGATGCCAATGTGTCATAAAAGGCCATTTGTTCGGGAGAAGAGGACACGACAGCTTTTTCGTCGGAACCTCCACCCGTTGAAAGACCACCGCAATAAGCTTGCCCGCCAATGCATGTACATGAACAAGGTTTTGCGTATGTTTTGCAAGAACTCCGGCGACAAGTCACCTCGCAGCAAGGTGTCTTGTCTTCTTTGGAATCAGTTGCACTTTTAACATTCTGAGCGAAGCAAAGCGAGTCTGTCGAAGCGAATAACACTAAAAAAAACAAGAGTAAAAAATTTCGTTTCATTTTATTAGGTTTAAGTGTTTTTTCTACGACAAGGACTTTCTTGAAAAAGAATCGCAGCAAATATAACAAAAACCATTCAATTTATCACCAGCAATGATATTTTTCGGGTTCTTTGAGGGAACTTCTATGAATAATTCATTGATATTCAAATAATTATTTGTTTATTAGAGGCAAATTTGAATGGAAAATGAACGCAGAGAAAAGAGCATACAAAACACTTGGAAACAGAGGATTGTTTGACATGGAAGAGAACAAGTCAAAACTGACCTCATTGGGCATTCCGCTGGAGAGGCTGCCGGAAGCGGTTGACTTCGAGATGTTCCGCGGGACGCTGGAAACGGGGCTTTACAAGGAACGGATGACCAACGCAGGGGCAAGGCCGTACGACCCTGTGCTGATGTTCAAGGTCCTGGTGCTGCAGCGGATGTACAACTTGAGCGACGAACAAACTGAATACCAAACAATTGACCGCATGAGTTTCAGGAACTTCCTCGGGCTTGCAAGCGGCGACAAGGTGCCGGATGCCCGGACGATCCGGGCGTTCAAGGAGCAGTTGGTCAAGAAGAACATCTTCGACCTTCTTTTCTCGGACTTCGACAGGTTCTTGAAGGAGCGGAATCTGATTCTGAACCAAGGCGTGATTATAGACGGGAGTTTCGTGGAGGTGCCCTGTCAGCGCAACTCCCGCGGGGAGAACAAGGCGATAAAGGCCGGCCATGGCAATGAGTTGTGGTCGGGTGACAGGGAGAAGAACAACCGCAGGAACTCGAAGACCCGGGCAAGGGTGGAGCATGTGTTCGGGTATTGCGAGCAGAGCCTGCGCGGGATGTACAGCCGGGTGGTGGGCTTTGCACGGAATGCGACCCTGAACACCCTGACGGACCTGGTTTACAACGTGTGCCGCTATGAACAGGTTAAAACGGCTTGGACCGAATTGACAATTTAACATATTGACATACAACATTTTACCCCATCCTGATTTTTTTTGAAACGAATGAAAAATGAACAGAAAAACACTATATTTGCCGCACCGATACCTTTGGATTTTGTCAAAGGGACTTCACAAGGTTCAGAGGGTCGGCGTTAAAATATTATAAACGGAAGCCCCCTTAGTTCTATGGAATTTTTCAGACAGAACAAAAAAAATGAAAAGTCAGCGTTGGAAAATGTTGAAGATCTCAAGCCAGACGAGATTGCCTTTTTACATAACGAATGTCTGCATTTTATTTTCTCAAAATGCCCAAGTGAGTTCAATGAAACCATTTCTTCTGACAATCTCATTTATGAAGTGGAGTTGTTTTCTGATTTTTTAATCGAACGTTTGCCCGAAGCAAGATCTGCCATCTTAAATGTCAAGGAAAACACGATAATAAAACTTAATGAATGTGGAGATAATGCCAAGAATAAATCCTTTTTTGTTTTGTCAGTTTTTTCAGTTGATAAATTCAAAAAAGAACTACAAAAAGGGAAATTTTCCATTCGCTTTATAGACGACATATGCTTGTTCCTTGAATACATAATGAATGGCAACGAAGGAATAGAAAAAGCTTTTGAGCAGTGGAACACAATGCTCGAGACTGATTACGAAACATTTGACAACTATGCCTTATCCTGTATGAATGCTATTGGGAGTGCTTCTTTGGATCTGTGGGGAAAGCACAAAATGGTATCCAAAATTGCGGGGAGTTGCCCACCGAATGGACTTACATGCAATGAATGGCAAGCAATCTGTGATGGGTTAGGCGGTGTAATAGGAACTATATTTGGAGGTATCGGCAGTGCTCTGACTGGCGCATTGTTCTCCTTTGCGGTTGCACGAGAATGCGTGGACTGCGACACGCTGCAACCAGCTTGAAAACAACGATGAACAAGGTTATACTTAAACAGAAAAGAACCGGGGTTATACCTCAAGGGCCCTATGGTGTTTATGTTGACGGCAAACACGTCGGTTCCGTCGGACGATATTCTCCATTGTCTTTTGATGTTGATTCTGAGCAATTTAATCTAACATTGAAATACTACTCCATTTTCTCTAGTTCAATGAATTGTACGGTCTCAAAAGATATTACGATTATCGAATATGAACCCATAGATGTATGGCTGCTTCTCTTTGCAGTCATCTGGGATATAGTGGCAGTGCTTGCATTGTTGTTTCATTTTCGTGCGTTCCCTTATTATGTTTGGCTGTTCGGCATATTCGGCATCCCCATAATATCGTTCATTTGGCAACTGATTAAAAGAAATCATTATTTCAAAATAAAGGTTGTGCATTAAAAACAGAATTACGCAAAGACCGTTTTTTTTAGTTTGTGCCACCCAAAAGGCCTCTTTCGCGCCATTTGCTCTACGGCCATAATTTGCGTGTTTTCACTTTGTCTAAAACTGTAAAAACCACCTTGTTGACCTCCTGCGAGATATTCCAGCGGCAGGTTATGGCAATGCCGGCAGACAATAGTACGCCCGTGCGCATAACGGAATCTATCAAGACAAGGTAAAATTCTTTAAGGGGCAATTTCATAAAAAGCGATGTCAAAGAAATGCTCCACAGATAGTTGCAGGCAAACAATCCCAATATCAATACAACAACTTTCAACTGTGCTTTAGAAAAAACGGAGATGTACAGTTTCCTTTTCACAATGCACAATATAATAAAATAGTACAACAAATAAGAAAACAGCGTGGAGCAGGCCGCACCCTCCATACCCAATACCGGTATCAACATTACATTCAATAAGATAGCTGAAAACGTCAATATGAAAGTGCAAACCAGCGACATATAATAATATCGCGAGAAATTCAACGCGTTGCAGCTGATGCTGAAAACCGAATTGGAGAGGCGCGCCATTCCCATAATGAAAACCACACCTTTGCCTGCCCGATAGGTTTCGCCCTTGGGCAAGATCTGGAAGAGGAAATCGATATTTACCCAAATGAGAAAAAAGATGAACGCACTGGTCAGCAGCAGGTGCAGCGAAACCGACTTGCACAGGGATTCGGCCCTCGTCCAGTCCTGTTCTTTTACGGCGCAAGACAAATTTGGCTGTGCTATGGCATTAAGCGAACGATTTGGAATCTCAATGACGGTGGCAATGTAGTTAGCAATGGCAAAGATGCCCGTAAAGCCCAACCCCATCTTGGCACTCACGAAAAACGAGTTGAGCAAAGGCGTAATGTTACCCGCGATGGCCGCCGTTATCAGAAACGACGTATATAACAGAAAGTTGCGCAGAAGAGGTTTGGTGATATATTTCAAGTCGGGCTTGAAAGAAATCTTCTGGAGCGTTAGCAGGTAGAGGATGTCAACCGACATGGCAAGGAAATAGGTCACACAAAAACCTATAACCAACCCGTTTAGACTGATTAGATGGAAGCCGTACAGCAGATATATCCCCAGCAACGCCAGCCTTATGCCCACCTCCCGAACGGCCTTAGGCACTACTATCCGCATCAGTACGTTAGAGTTTGCCTCAAACACCGACTGGTACAACATAAACAGCGACAACGGTATGACAAACCGAAAATAACGCACAAAAAGGGGTGAGTTTTCTGTAAATGCACCCATAATCGGCTGCTTGAAAAGAAACAGCACGCCCAAGAATATGAAAAAACCTATGAAAGGGATAAGAATTGTCCAGAAAAAGAAACCATGGTTCTTTGACTCCTCATCCTTGAAATAGGGAAAGAACCGTATGATGGAGGAACTTGTCCCTAACTGCGCAAAACTTGAAAAAAGCACGGCGGCATCCACCAGCACCCGCGTCAACCCCACCTCTTCCGTGGTAAGGTAGTGCGTGAGCACAAAAAAAGTGGTGACAAACCCTATGGCAATGCCTATATAGTTGACCAACGTACCTTTGATGCTTTGCCTGATAATAACTCCCATCTTCTTTTTTTTAAAGTCCGCAAAGATACAAAATCAAAGGTTTTTGCACAAAAACACCTTTTTTCTCCCAAAACTCAAAGCGTTTTCAAGGACAAAAATCAACTTTGTATTATAAGTAACTAACTATCAACAAGAAAAAAAATTACCCATGATGCCAAAACATGAAAAAAAACAAATTACATTTGCGGTGTATTAGTACACTAATACACTATAAATGTAACACACCTTTAAAAAACAACCCAAGAACCTGCGATTATGATAACCTTACAAAACATCCAATTCGGTTATGAGAAGGGCAGACGTGTTTTTGAAGACGTCAGCCTGGCCTTGGAACCGGGGCACATCTATGGTCTGTTGGGGCGCAATGGCGCCGGCAAAACGACCCTTTTGAAAATCATAGCGGGGCTCAGATTCCCGGACGGCGGCATTGCTTCCGTGTTTGGCGAGACGGCCGCTCTACGTAAGACAGAAGTGCTCCAAAACCTTTATTTTCTTCAGGAAGAGATGTACGTGCCACACCTTAAGATTTCCCAATTCGAGGAAGCCTATTCCGCCTTCTATCCTGATTTCAGCCATGATGATTTTTTGCATCACCTTGATGAGATGGAATTGTCGGGGGAGAATGGTTACATAGACAAACTCTCTCATGGGCAAAAGAAAAAAGTGCTGATTGCTTTCGCTTTGGCCACGAACACCCGCATTCTCATTATGGACGAGCCGACCAACGGACTTGACATCCCCTCCAAAAGCATTTTCCGCAAACTGATGGCCGCCGCTGCCGATGAAGAACGCACAGTCATCATATCCACGCATCAAGTGCGCGACCTCCACAGCCTCATCGATATGGTTTCCATCCTCGACCACGGCAGAATCCTGCTCAACGCTTCCACCTACAATATCACCGAAAAACTGTTATTTGACGTGGACAACCACAAAAGTCAGGACGGAACGGTTTTTTACAGCGAAGAAACGCCTCGGGGCATTTATCAGGTAAAGGAAAATGTGGGACACCTTGACTCCAGCCTCGATCTGGAAATGCTCTTCAATGCGGCCATCAACAACAGCCAGGCAATTTCAAATCTTTTCAAATAAAACCACCATCATGAAAAAATACACGAATAAGATATTAGGTGCGACAGCCCTTGCCGTTGCTCTCTTCATCATATTAAGCATCACGCTATATCTGCAGATTCACTTCCGCACCACCCCTTCAGATTTCCTGAAAGACCATAAGTATTCTTCAATTACAGAAATAAGGATGGAAGAAGAAATGCTAGAGGATTTGCCCGACACGACAGAAATTGAAACCTCCACCATTATTGTCAACAACGATTAAAAACCGCCGCAATCATGAACATCCAGAACATTAAAAAATTATTGAAGGCCTATTTCATCGAAAACTGGCGCCGCGACATCCTTTGGACTTTTGGAATTGTTGCCATTGTATCTTTCTTGTACACTGTTTTCTGTGGTTTCGACGAATGGACAAATCCCGCCACGATGATTGCCGGCATTTTACTGGCATTCTTTCCTCAGAGAGTTTTCGGCCATCTGAACAATTCGTCAAGCCGGATACATTATCTGATGATACCGGCCAACTATAAGGAAAAAGTAACCGTTAATTTTCTGCTGGTAAACGTTTATGCGATATTAGGGCTGGCTTTTTCGCTTTTTGTAGGCTATTCATTGGGATACCTTGCCGTGAGATTTACTGCGCTTTACCCTCTGACAGAGGGTTCATTCCTGTCGTTCTTCGACAGAATGTTCCTGGACATCGACCCTCTCTTGAATGTCTGCTTGCTCCTGTCAGCCCTGTTTTTCGGAAGCATCTATTTCAAGAAAAGAACTACGCTCAAAACCTTAGCCTGCTGCGTTATCATCATGTTGTTTTTCGCCATCTTGTTATTTGTCGTAACCTGGCTGAATTTATGGCACATCGTTGACGGGCAGATTGCCTTCTACCATGAGACAGGCAGGTCTTATGCTTTGATGTCGCACCATAATTTTTCAATCGCTGTCAAAGCAATAGCTATAGTGTTCTTTTACGCACTGAGTTTTTTGAGGATGAAAGAAACGGAGGCATAATATGGATTTCAATTCATCGCAAACCATTTACATGCAGATTGTTGACTGGGTTTCAGAACAAATCCTTACAGGTTCCTGGAAACCCGGTGACAAAGCAAAGTCGGTACGGGAACTTGCCGTGCTCTTTGAGGTAAACCCCAACACCGTAATGCGTTCCTACGAGTTCCTTCAAGGCAACGGCATCATTGCAAACAAAAGAGGCATTGGCTTTTTTGTGACTGAAAATGCCGTTGGCATCATCACATCGCTGCAGAAAAAGCAGTTTTTGGAAGAAGACGTGCCCCTTTTCCTTAAAAAAATGAGACTGCTGAACATTGACCTCAACGAAATCATAAACCTTTACAATCAACAAAACAACAGATCTGAACTATAAAAAACTGAATTGATTAACCTTTAAAATAACAAGACAATGAAGAAATTTATAACAATGGCACTATGTCTGTTTGGATGTTTCCAAATGCTTGCACAACAAAACTACTGGGTTTTCTTCACCGACAAAGACAACACAACTTTCAACCCTGACGAGTATTTTGACCTCAA
Organism: Oscillospiraceae bacterium; assembly: GCA_963620035.1. Taxonomy (GTDB): domain Bacteria; phylum Bacteroidota; class Bacteroidia; order Bacteroidales; family WCHB1-69; genus F23-D06. The sequence goes on from CAVEXN010000008.1 coordinate 79,396, forward strand.
AGCACTCCGGCGTTACGATAATCTAGGGCTTCGGGCAGATGATTATTCTAACTATCCTGTCAACTCTGACTATGTGACTGGCGTGTTGGCGCTGGCAGACGATTATATCGGACAGTCACGCTGGTTCAATGCTGTGGCAGTAGAAGCCACGCCGGAAGAGATCAGAACCATAGAGGGCCTGCCATTCGTGAAAAGCGTGCTTGAGATACAGTCGGAAGCGATGACCACGAAGCACAAAGCCTCCGCTCTCACCCCTGAAAAAGCGGTATATGACGGTTCTCTACATCAGGTATCCATGATGCAGGGTTCCAAATTCCAGAAGGCCGGCATCAGCGGCAAGGGTGTCCGCATCGCCGTTTTTGATGGCGGTTTCAAAGGCGTGGACCAGCATCCTGCGTTCAAGAAAATGCGCGACAGCAAACAAATCGTTGGGACGTGGAACTTTGTTCAGAAAAAGGAGGATGTCTATAACGGCGCAGCGCATGGACGTATGGTTTTGAGCTGCATTGGCGGTTTGATGAACGACAGCACGCTGTTAGGGCTTGCTCCCGATGCCGAGTTCCTGCTCGCCCGCACCGAAGTTGAGACCGAAATAAAGCGAGAAGAGGTCTGGTGGGTGCAGGCACTTGAGTGGGCCGACAAAAACGGGGCCGACATTGTAAACAGTTCGCTCGGCTATGGCAGCGACCGTTACTGCAACCGCGATATGAACGGGGCACGTTCCATGGTGGCACGTGCCGCCAACACCGCTGCACGGAAAGGCATCCTTGTATGCACCGCTATGGGAAACGAAGGCGATGTCTCCTGGAAAGTGCTTGTCACACCTGCCGATGCGGACAGCGTGCTCTCCGTCGGTGCTGCAGAATCGCTGGAAGTGCGTTCAAGTTACAGTTCCTACGGTCCCACCGCCGACGGGCGCATGAAACCCAACGTGGTGGCTTGCGGACACGATATGGTTGCGGACAAAAACGGGAACTATAGTTACAGCCAGGGCACCTCTTTCGCCACGCCGATGGTGACCGGCTTTGCCGCCTGCGTCAAACAGATGCACCCCGAATGGACCGTTCTGCAACTGATGGATGAGATACAGAAATCGGGCAACCACTATCCTTATTTTGACTATTCGATGGGATATGGTGTGCCACAGGCAGGCTATTTTACAGACTCTGAACCCCAGAAACCAATCGTATCAATGCGCCTTTACGAAGATGCCGTCAACATCTATGTGGTGCCCATCAACCGAGAACGCGCCCGTACACTGTTCTATAACGTAACCAACGGCGACGGTTCCATCGACACCTACAACAGTTATAGAATGCTCTCTGCAACAGAGGACGTGGCCGCCGCAGCCACGCTCGCATACACCATAGACAAAAGCACGCTGCAAAACGGCCAGACCTTGAAACTATGGTTTGACAATCAATATGTGCAGTATGTTGTAGGCAAAGATTCCCTCCCGTCTCCTTCATTCTCCAAAGAGATTTCCGATGATGACACTTATGAACTTTATCGGTCCAACAACGACTTCTACAAAGAGAAAAGAACAAAAGAGCGCCACGAAACAGACATCAGCCTCGTCACCGGTCTTTACATACCCACCATGTGGAGCGAAAAAGGCAACATAAACCAAGGCCAGCGGATGTCGCGCTCCCTGTCTGTTGTAATTGACAACCGTTGGAAACTGGGCAGAGTTTACAGGCTCGGATTCCGCATCGGGTTCGGCTCATCCTGGTATGCCACCGACAGCCTCTTTGCCTCCAAGCAGATAGCCGACCTCGAACACGAAACACCTCTCTATAATACCAGAATCAAGAAAAGCAACATCAAAACCACACAGTTTGATTTGGAGATGTACCAGCGGTTCAAGCTGAGCAGCGGCACAAATGACAAATCCTGGTTCATCGACACGGGCGTTTATGGAGCATGGATTACAGGAAACCGCTATAAACTTGTTTCAAAATATGCCACCGTCATAGACAACGAAAACAGCAGTTCCGTAGTGCAAAACAGAATCAAGAACGTGCAGAAAGACTTCCTCAATGACATCAACAAACTGAACTACGGTGTCAGAATTCGGATAGGATACGGCAACTTCGCACTGTTTGGCCAATACCGGATTTCCAAAATAATGAGAAACGGCAACGACCTGCCCGAGTTCCAAGTCGGCATTCAGTTGTTCTGACAGGGAGGGGCAAGCATAATACAATCATTTCATCAGACAACAGAAACGATTTAGCTTTATGAAAAAAAATCAAAAATGTTCAAGAACATTCAAAAGCCATAGTTTCCTGGAAGCCGGGAGGACCTATTTTCTCCTGACACTGATAGCGTTGCTGTTTTTCGGTGCAAGTGCCCAACGGGACAATGCATCGTGCCATCAGGCAAAACAGACCTATGAAAAGGTTTTCCGAAACACAAGCAACCAGTTTGTGCTGAATGCCGTAGGGAAAGTCATCCTCAAGGAAAACAAATCGGACAAGATCCGCTGTGTCGTTAAGGTTACGGCTTACGGGAGAACGGAAGAGCAAGCCGCCGAGCGCCTACACCTGATCTCAGTCGTCAGCAAACAGCAAAAAGGCATTCCTGTCCTTGAGGTCAAAGCCAACAACGGCCTCTACTTGAAAAGGCAATACGACATCGTCACGGAAGTATATCTGCCGCCTACCGTCGCCTTACAGCACAACGACAACCCAAACCTTATGGAATTCTTAAACCGTTTGATCCAAAAGTTGATGCCATACTGAAACTGAACATTTGACAGATTTTCCGTGCCAAGGCAACAAACAATCATAGCCAAAGCGTTGCCGGCACGGAGATTTTTGTTTTTTTCCTGAAATCATCTGAATTATTTAAAGGCAATCTCTAATTGTTTATAATTGACAATCAACCTTTTACGAGTAAAAAACGCCTTGAAACCACACTTATAAATCTCATTTGAAGCACAAGCCGG
>CAVEXN010000009.1:0-77995 GCA_963620035.1 Oscillospiraceae bacterium
CCGGCTTGTGCTTCAAATGAGATTTATAAGTGTGGTTTCAAGGCGTTTTTTACTCGTAAAAGGTTGATTGTCAATTATAAACAATTAGAGATTGCCTGCATACTGCTCGAGCCTATGTGGAATTTGAACTGTTTCCATGTGGGCATGAAGCCTAAATGGAAAGTGGGCATCTGCGGATAGGAAAAAGAGGTGGTGTTGTTGTTGAGGTAAAACGAAATGGGCAACTGGAAACTGTAAAACGAGAGATTGAGGCTCGCATAAAGGTTCGAGGAGAAAGGTGTACACTCCGGCTGGTTGGAGTTGTACGACAGCCCGAGCCCAGCTCCTACAGAACCGCTGATGGCAAACGGGTCGGCATTCTTGATGGAATTCACCCGCTCGCGGATACGCTGACCGTTAGCAGATGCTGCCAGAAAAAATAACGCAGATATGAGGAGGATGATGCGTAAAAGTCTGATTTGCATAAAGTTGTTAATTAGTCCATACTAAATTGAAAGAATACCCCGTCAGTTCCGTCTGCTTTATAATAAATAATCTGCAAAATTAAAGCTGTATTTTGATGTTGTCAATACGTAAATTTACGCATTTTTTGCATCACAGGACTTCCTTTTTTTCACCTTTTCGCACCGCCTGAGCAAGGCGCACCCCAAGTCAATGGAGCCTCGATGATGCTCAACGTCGAGGAATTGAGATTGTTTTTCGCCCAATACGCGCAACCCCTCTAAAAAACTAAGTTCTAAACTCTAAACTCTAAATCCTGTTCCATGCGGTAGCCATGGCGCACACGTTGCAAGTCAGGTCACCCACTGCCATAATTTGTGTATTTTTGCGCTCCCAAAAAAAGCATAGTTTGAATACCTTACCGAAGATGCCATACGAGATGAAGTTTTTTTGGAATATTGCACGGGGCAAAGTGCTGTCTGTAGCAATAATGCTCCTGAGTTTAGGAACTCTTAAAGCACAAAGCGAGACGCTTCGCCTGTGGGAAGGCGTCCCGGGCATGTCCGGGAATCCGGCCCGTCTCTATGTATATCTCGCCCCCGACTCGCTTAATACGGGCGTGTCGGTGCTGGTGTGCCCCGGCGGAAGCTATGCCCACACCATGGGCATCCCGGTCGAGGGGTTTGCCGTGGCGGAGTGGCTCAACAGTCAGGGCATCAACGCTTTTGTGCTTAAATACAGAGTAGGGTTGAAAGGCTACCACTATCCCGCCATGTTGGAGGACGTGCAATATGCAATTCGCTACATCCGCCAGCATGCGGAGGTCTATCATCTGGATCCTGACAAACTCGGCACGATGGGCTTTTCGGCGGGTGGTCATCTGGTCACGATGTCCGGGGCTTTTGCTTTCGAGAATATCCTGAAACCGTTGGGCATAGCGGACGACTGCTCGCTGCGTCCCGACTTTGTGGTGCCGGTATATCCCGTGGTTTCCATGCAGGATGCTATCGTGCACCGCCGTTCGCGCCGCAATCTGCTGACCCGCAGATATACGGAAGCGCAGAAGACGAAGTTCTCGTTGGAACTGAACGTGCCGAAAGAAATGCCGCCTGTGTTTTTGGTTACTGCCAAGGACGACCCTAAGGTGGACTACCGCAACAGCGTGTGCCTGGACCAGTCGCTGACGTGCGCCGGCGTGCCGCACCGGTTCCTGCTGTATGAGACGGGCGGCCATGGTTACGGCATGAGCGAGAAGCGTGCCCCCGAGGCCGGGAAATGGAAATACGAGTTCGTTACCTGGTTGCAAAACTTAGGCATCCTGCCGGCAGAGAAAAAGAAAGATTGAACGATAGCTTATTGAGTAATATGAACTTTGAGCCGGAAATAGAATTTCAGCCCGTCGGGGCGATAAAGGCTTTCCAGGAGGAAAAGCTGTGCGGACAACTGCAATATCTCAACGAGTATTCCCCCTATTATCACCGGATGTTTGCAGAGCACGGCATTGACATCCGCAAGATACAGACCATAGAGGACTTGCAGCAGGTGCCTTTCACCGACAAGTGCGATCTTCAGCTGCACAACGGGGAGTTCCTCTGTGTGCCGCGCCACAGGATCATCGACTATATCACCACATCGGGCACGCTCGGCGACCCTGTGACCTTTGCCTGCACCGACCGCGACCTGGAGCGGCTGGCCTACAACGAGGCGGTGTCGTTCACTTGCGCCGGCCTGACAGACAAGAGCGTGCTGCAGCTGATGACCACCCTCGACAAGCGCTTTATGGCCGGCATGGCCTATTTCTTGGGACTCCGCAAGATGGGCGCGGGCATCGTGCGCGTGGGAAACGGCATCCCTGAACTGCAATGGGATACGATAGCCCGTATTAAACCCGACTCCCTGATGTGCATCCCCTCGTTCATCCTCAAACTCATCGAATATGCCGAAAACCACGGCATCGACTACCGCAACTCGTCCGTCAAGCGCATCATCGGCATCGGTGAAGGGCTGCGCGACCAGAACTTCAGCCTCAATGCACTCGGTTCTAAAATCAAGGACAAATGGGATGTGGACCTGTTTGCCACATATTCTTCCACGGAAATGTCGGCCACATTCTCGGAATGCCAGTATGGCTGCGGCGGTCATCACCATCCGGAACTTATCATTGTGGAGATCATCGGTGACGATGACCGTCCGGTGCCTGCGGGCGAAGTGGGCGAGGTGGTGGTCACAACCCTTGGCGTGGAGGGCATGCCGCTGCTGCGCTTCCGCACAGGCGATATGGCTTGCCTCCATACTGAACCCTGCCGCTGTGGAAGGAACACGTTCCGCATCAGCCCTATAGTGGGACGCAAGAACCACATGGTCAAGTACAAGGGCACGACCCTCTATCCGCCTGCCCTCGCCGACGTGCTGAACAACACCGGCTATGTGGAGAACTATTATGTGGTGTTGAGCACGGGCGACGCAGGCACCGACGAGGTGTCCGTCACGGTAGGCCTGCGCGAAACACCTCCGTTCGATGTGGTCAAGGACCTCAAAGACCGGTTCCGCGCCAAGATACGCGTGGCACCCCAAATTGCAATCGACACGGTTGAGCATGTACACAAGGTGAACTTCCCGGACATGAGCCGCAAGCCTGTGCAGATCTTCGATGACCGGAAACATCTATAACCCAACAATCATGAACGTGGACTCCATTCGCCCTTACGACAACAACGAGATACCGGCCGCCGCCGCCCGTGTGGCTGCGCACCCCTTTTTTGAGCAGGCCGTCCGCTTCCTCTTCCCCGAAAGCGACCCGGAACAGATAAGGACAGAGTTTCTAAAGATCAGAAGCGCAGAACAGCTTCAGGGCGGAATCATGCTGAAAGCATTCCGCCGCATCTTGCAGCTTACTTCCACTTCATTTTCATCTAAAGGCATAGAGCGGATAAATCCCGAACAACGCTACACGTTCGTGTCCAACCACCGCGATATTGTGTTGGATGCAGTTCTTCTGCAGATGATGCTCAACAACAACGGCATCGAAACGGCGGAGGTCACTTTCGGAAGCAACCTGATGCATGACAAGTTCATCGCCGACATCGGCAAGATGAACAAGATGTTCCGGCTGGTCAGGGCCAACGAGATGCACGACCTCCGCGATTTTTACCGCAACTCGCTGGAAGTGTCCTCATATATGCGCTATGCCCTGCTTGCTAAACGGCAGTCACTCTGGATCGCACAACGCAACGGCAGGACAAAAGACGGCAATGACCATACCGAAAGCGCCTTGCTGAAGATGTTGTCCCTCGGCAGCGGCAAGCCGTTTGTGGAGAACATAGCGGAACTGAACATTGTACCCGTTGCCGTGTCGTACGAGTACGAACCTTGCGATTTCCTCAAAGTGCAGGAGCGTTATCTGTCTTCGGGCGGCCATTATGAGAAAGAACGTGATGAGGATTTCCGCAGCATTGTCACCGGCATCACACGTCCTAAAGGCGGCATCTGCATAGAGATAATGCCACCTGTGACATTGCCGGAACTGCATCAGTGCGATTCATTCGGACGGAAACAGAAGTTCGAGACCCTGGCACACCTTATTGACCGCCGTATCTACGGGGGCTACCGGCTGTGGAAGACAAACTACATTGCCGCCGACCTCAGAAATGGCACAGAACAGTATCGTTCGATGTACACACCGGCAGACAAGGAGGCCTTTGAACGATATATGGACGATGGACTGCGGCAACTGCAAGGAGAACAGGCCCGATTGAGAGGGCTGTTTCTCGACATTTATGCCAACCCCGTCGGCAATTGCCACGAAAGCGCCTCACAACAGCAATTTAATGGAATAACGCTTAAAACAACAGACTAGATTATGGGAGAAGAACAATTCATCGATTTTGTGAAAATATATTGCCGTTCCGGTAACGGCGGCGGCGGATCGGCGCACCTGGCCAGAACGGCGCGCAACCCCAAGGCGGGACCCGACGGCGGCGACGGCGGAAAGGGCGGCAGTGTCGTGGTGAGAGGAAACCGTAACCTTTGGACGCTGCTCCACTTGAGATATACCAAACATGTGTTCGCCGAAGACGGCAGCAACGGCCAGAAAAACCAATGCTTCGGCAAAAACGGTGCAGATGCCTTGATTGAAGTCCCGCTCGGCACCGTCATCAAGATGACCGATACGGGCGAGACTGTCGGCGAGGTGCTCGAAGATGGCGAGGAACTGGTCGTCATGAAAGGAGGCCGCGGCGGACTCGGCAATGTACACTTCAAAAGCCCGACCATGCAGACGCCGAGGTTCGCACAGCCCGGCGAAAACGGCACGGAGGGCTGGATTTCACTCGAACTCAAGGTGCTGGCCGACGTCGGACTGGTAGGCTTCCCGAATGCCGGCAAGTCAACGCTCATCAGCCACATCTCCAACGCACGCCCTAAGATCGCCGATTATCCGTTTACGACCCTCAAGCCCAACTTGGGTATGGTGGCGTACCGCGACTACCAGTCGTTCGTCATCGCCGACATCCCCGGCATCATCGAAGGGGCTTCTGAGGGAAAGGGAATAGGACTGCGCTTCCTGCGGCACATTGAGCGAAACTCCGTGCTGCTTTACATGGTGCCCGCCGCAGGAGAGGAGGGTATCCGCACCAATGAGCAGGTTTTGGCCGAATACCATGTCCTCAAACACGAACTGGAGGCCTTTAACCGCGAGTTGCTCGACAAGGCCTGTATGCTTGCCATTACCAAATGCGACCTGCTGCCCGATGAGGAACTGTGCCGTTTTTCCGCAATAGAAGCGGATGATCTGCCCGTGGTATGCATCTCTTCCGCCACTGAATACAACTTAATGCAACTCAAAGATATGCTTTGGCGTCTTCTGAACGCAGATGATGGTAAAAATAACTGATTGATTATCAATAAAATATTATAGATATAATATTTTTCATGAAAAAAATGCACCGGTATAGATGGAGGTTGTCAGAAAAAATGTATCTTTGCAGCGTCAAACAAAGTAAGGAATACATTTAAGGCTAACAGAAAATGGCAAAGAAAACGAAAGAAGCCCGTCAGCAGGTGATTTTGGAATGTACGGAGCAAAAAGCAAGCGGCGTGCCGGGTATGTCAAGATACATCACGACAAAGAACAGGAAGAACACGCCAGACAGACTGGAACTTATGAAGTACAATCCGTACTTGAAGAAAATGACATTGCACAAAGAAGTTAAATAGTTTAAAACGAATAAGAGATGGCAAAGAAGGTTGTTGCAACATTGAAAAGAGAGGGTGGCGTAACCTATACCCGAGTGGTGAAAATGGAGCGTTCCCCCAAAACTGGAGCCTACACTTTCAAAGAGACGGTGATTGACTCCTCCACGGTAAAAGACTTTTTGGCTAAAAAGTAATATTTTGTTTTCATGGTTGAAAGAAGGTGGTTCTCCGAACCGCCTTTTTTCGTTTTGAGGGTGAATGTAGTTAAAAAAATGCGCTTCCTGCGTCATATACCTTGAACCGCAATTATTTATTATATTTGCCGCCTCAAATCAGATTTAAACTCTATGGGATTTTTTTCGATATTTTCAAAAGAGAAAAAAAACGAACTCAATGAAGGACTCCAGAAGTCAAAGGAGAGTTTCTTCGCGAAACTTGCCAAAACCGTCGTCGGAAAGTCCAAGGTCGACGATGATGTGCTCGACAGGCTTGAAGAGGTGCTCGTGACCTCCGACGTGGGCGTGGAAACAACCCTAAAGATCATCGAACGCATAGAGGCCCGCGTCTCGCGTGACAAGTACATCGGAACCGAACAGCTCAACACGATTCTCAAAGAGGAGATTGTGAACCTGCTGCTGGAAAACGATATAGAGAAAGCCAACGACTTTGTCATACCGGAAAGGGAAACCCCATACGTGGTGCTTGTCGTCGGGGTGAACGGGGTAGGCAAGACGACGACGATCGGCAAACTCGCCTACCAGTTCAAGAACAACGGCTATTCGGTGATGCTGGGCGCCGCCGACACGTTCCGCGCCGCCGCCATCGACCAGCTTAAGGTCTGGGCCGAACGCGCCGGCGTGCCTGTCGTGACCCAGAAGATGGGCTCCGACCCTGCCGCCGTGGCTTACGACACGGTGGCCTCCGCCATCGCCCGCAAAAGCGACGTGGTGCTGATAGACACTGCCGGCCGCCTCCACAACAAGACGAACCTGATGAACGAACTCGTCAAGATCAAGAACGTGATCCGCAAACTTATCCCCGACGGTCCCCACGAGGTGATGCTTGTGCTCGACGGCTCCACCGGCCAGAACGCCTTTGAACAGGCACGCCAGTTCAGCGCAGCCACCGAAGTGAACTCCTTGGCCGTGACGAAACTCGACGGCACCGCAAAAGGCGGCGTGGTCATCGGCATCTCCGACCAGTTCAAGATCCCGATCAAGTATATCGGCGTGGGCGAGAGAATAAATCAACTCCAGGTGTTCAACCGCGCCGAATTCGTCGATTCTCTTTTCCCCGACAATTGGTAGAACGGTTATTTGCCGGCAAGACTGCAATGACTGTCTCCATTGACGAAAAATCAGGTTGCTGCTTCGGCGTAATCAATGCTATCAGGACCGCCGAAGACTATCTGGCTCTCCATGGGCATCTCTATTGCTTGGGCGACATTGTTCACAACAGCGAAGAGGTGGAACGCCTCACCGGACTGGGGCTGCAAGTGATAAGCTATGAACAGTTTGCAGCCTTGCACGATACGGTGGTGCTGATACGCGCGCACGGCGAGCCGCCAACCATTTACCGCCTCGCCGAAGAAAACAACATCAGACTCATCGATGCCACATGCCCCGTGGTGCTGAAACTGCAGCAGCGCATCCGTGACTTTTACCGCAACGGAGAAAACCGGCAGAAGCAGATCCTCATCTTCGGCAAGAATGGCCACGCCGAGGTGGTCGGGCTGATGGGACAGGCAGACAACAATGTCATCGTTCTCTCCTCTTTTGATGAGGTGGACAAGATTGACTTCAGCCGCCCGTCAATGCTCTATTCGCAGACTACGCAAGGACTGCAGCAGTATTACCGCCTCATCGATATGATCCGGAACCGGTACCGTGCCCAAGGCAAAGAACACCTTTTTGAATATTCGGACACAATCTGCCGAAAGGTCTCCAACCGAGCGGCGGAAATCGCCGAGTTCTCCAGGAACCACGACGCTGTCATCTTCGTCTCCGGCGAGAAGAGTTCCAACGGACTCTATCTTTTCGAAATCTGCAAGGCAAACAATGCCAACAGTTTTTTCATTTCCAAGAAAGAACAGATTGCCGGCATCGACTTTTCGCCATACGGAAGCGTCGGCATCTGCGGCGCAACCTCCACCCCGATGTGGCTGATGGAAGCCTGCGCCAAGTGTGTGGAGCGTTGAAACGTTACGGGATTTTTTATACTTTTGCATTCATTCTAAAATCAAAAATAATGAAAGACTTTTACACCCTTAAACAAGACACCCGAAACGAACTGCGCGGTTTTTGGACACAGCCGGTTCTTGCCACATTAGTATTGATGATCATCTCTGGAGCCTGCTCGGCACTTGGCAGCATCGGAATCGGATTCGTTCTGACGCTGCTGGTCTTCATTCCGCTGGACCTCGGCTACACCATTGCGATGTACGACTTCATACACGGCTCCAAGCTTGACACGATTGACCGCATGTTCAGCTGCTTCAAACAATATAGCCGCACGCTGGCCGTGTCGCTGCTGAAAAACGTCTATATCTTCCTGTGGTCGCTGCTGCTGATAATTCCCGGCATCGTGAAATCTTACTCTTACGCGATGACCTATTACATAGCCAAGGAGAATCCTGAAATGCGCCCCGAAGAGTGCATCAACGCCAGCATGAGGATGATGCATGGCTATAAAGGCAGGCTTTTCCTGCTCGACTTGAGCTTTATTGGATGGTTGATCTTGAGCGTGCTCACTTTCGGCATTCTGTTTTTATGGGTACTGCCGTGGATGGAAGCCACACACGTCAACTTCTATGAGGAACTGAAAGCCAAGAATGCACCTGATCACACTACCGGGACAGGTTGGTACACGACAAATACGAATGAGAACTAATAGATACCTATAAAATACTGGAAAATGAAGAGAGCAATTGTCAGTGTCAGCGACAAGACGGGACTTGTGCCTTTTGTGGCAGGACTTGTTGAACAAGGATATGAAATAGTCTCTACCGGCGGGACAAAAAAAATGCTGGAAGATGCCGGTCTTAAGCCCATCGGCATAAGCGAGGTTACGGGTTTCCCCGAAATCATGGACGGTCGCGTGAAGACGCTGCATCCTAAGGTACACGGCGGTCTGCTCGCAGTACGCGACAATGCGGTACATCGCAATGAGATGGAAGAAAACGGCATCGCTCCTATCGATATGGTAGTCGTCAACCTGTACCCTTTCAAGAAGACCGTCGAAAAACCTGGCGTCTCTTTTGAAGAGGCCATAGAGAATATAGACATCGGCGGTCCTTCGATGCTGCGCAGTGCAGCCAAAAACCACCGCTTCGTCACTGCGGTGACGGACAGCGCCGACTATGATGCGGTGCTGGAGGAAATAAGAACTCACGGCGACACCACATACGAAACCCGCCGCCGGCTTGCCGCCAAAGTGTTCCGCCATACTGCCGCCTATGATACCTACATATCGACATATCTTACCGAAAAGGCCGGCGAAAAAGATCCCGAAAGCCTGACCATGACGTTTACCCGCAAGCAGAGCCTCCGTTATGGCGAGAACCCGCACCAGCAGGCTACTTTTTATGCCGGGGAAAAACAGGGTTATTCCATCGCTTGGGCAAATCAACTGCATGGAAAAGAGTTGTCATACAACAATATCCAGGATGCAGATGCCACTTTGCAGTTGTTGCGCGAATTCAGGGAACCTACGGTAGTGGCCGTCAAACACAAGAACCCTTGCGGTGTAGGTGTCGGCGAGAATGTGATGCAGGCCTGGCAGCGCGCCTACGAAGCAGACCCCGTTTCGATATTCGGCGGCATCGTGGCTTCAAACAGAGCAATCGACAAGGCTACGGCAGAGGCCATGAAGCCCGTGTTCCTCGAGATTATCCTCGCCCCGAGTTTCACGCAAGAAGCCTTTGACTGCCTCTCGACAAAGAAGAACATCCGGCTGATGACCTTTGACGCCGCCCCCTCTTCCTGCATAGATGACACGACGTTTGTGAGTGTGCGCGGCGGCGTGCTGCGGCAGACTGTCGACAACAAGTCGCCCGAAGATTATACGCTCAATGTGGTGACGGAGAAACAACCTACGGATAAAGAGATGAAAGACCTGTTCCTTGCGATGAAGATCTGCAAGCATGTGCGTTCCAATGCCATTACGGTGGCGGCAGACGGCAAGATTGCCGGTATTGGCGCCGGACAGATGAACCGCGTGGGCGCAGCACATATCGCACTCGAAGAGGCAAAAGGCAAAGGTCTCTCTTCTGGGCTCTGCCTCGCCTCGGATGCTTTCTTCCCCTTTGACGATGTGGTGAAGATGGCGGCCGAATACGGCGTTACAGCAATCATCCAGCCCGGCGGATCCGTGAGGGACGCAGACTCCATCAAAGCCTGCAACGATCTGGGCATCGCAATGGTCTTCACCGGCGTGCGCCACTTCAGACACTAAAACCGCTTCACTACGGCATCCGGCTATGGCAGTCAACCCTCAAATTGAAGATTCTTGGAAAATGGTGCTCCGGGACCAGTTTCAGGCACCATACTTTTCAGAACTGAAAGCTTTCCTGACGGAAGAGAAGAAGCATTACCGCATTTTCCCGGCAGGAAACTGCATCTTCAACGCTTTCGATTCTACCCCTTTCGACGAGGTTAAGGTTGTCATCATCGGACAAGACCCCTATCATGAATTGGGGCAGGCGCACGGACTCTGCTTCTCGGTTCAGGACGGCGTGCCTTTCCCCAAGTCACTGCTCAACATCTTCAAGGAACTCGCAGACGACACCGGCTTTTCCATGCCCCGCAGCGGCAACCTGCAGAAATGGGCGAAGCAAGGTGTACTGCTGCTCAACGCGACCCTCACTGTTCGAGAGCATGCGGCCGGCTCTCATCAAGGGCACGGTTGGGAAACGTTCACGGACTGTGCCATACAGCGGCTGTCGCAGCAGAAAACCGGTCTGGTGTTCCTGCTTTGGGGCAACTATGCCATCAACAAGCGCACACTCATTGATGCGGGAAGGCATTATGTGCTCACAGCCGCGCACCCATCGCCGCTTTCTGCCTACAGGGGGTTCTTCGGTTGCCGACATTTCTCTAAAACCAACGAACTGCTGAAAAGCATGGGTAAAGCCCCTATCGACTGGCAATTGTGAACCCGCACTTGAAAAGTGCAGCAGTTCTTCATCTTTTGACAGTAACAGAAAAAAGAAGAAAACTTAAAAAATGTACAACGGTTCTAAAACGAATAAGAAAAAGGTAAGAAACGGCAACCATAAAGGCGGCGGCGAAAGGTCGCGCTATATCAAGCCGTTCTGGATCGCATATGCCTCGCTGGTCGGTTTGACGGTAATCGTGTTCCTGTTCATCTCGCTGGGTTGGATGGGGTATATGCCGTCGTTCTCTGAATTGGAGAACCCCTCGTCGAACCTCGCTTCGGAGGTCATCGCCGAGGATGGCGAACTGTTAGGCACCTATTACCGCGAAAACCGTTCCAACTGCAAGTACGAAGACCTGTCGCAACCGCTCAAGGACGCTTTGATTGCCACGGAGGACTCCCGCTTCTATAGACATTCCGGAGTGGATGTGAAAGCCCTGTTCCGTGTGGCAAGCGGCGTGCTTACCTTTAACCGTAAGGGCGGCGGAAGCACGATTACGCAGCAACTGGCCAAGAACCTCTTCCCCCGCACTTCCGGCGACAGCAAGATTAAACTGGTGTTCACCAAACTCAAAGAGTGGGTGGTGGCTGCAAAATTGGAAAGAGAGTATTCCAAAGATGAGATCATCGCTATGTATTTCAATACAGTTGACTTTGGAAATCAGGCAGTTGGCATCAAGTCGGCAGCACGCACCTATTTCGACAAACGCCCCGACGAGATCAATGACGAAGAGGCGGCCTTGCTGGTGGGTATGCTGAAAGCTCCCTCAAAGTACAGCCCCCGCCGTCACTACCAAGCAGCGATGAACCGAAGGAACACGGTGCTCGGCCAGATGAAGAAATACGGTTACCTCTCCCACGAGGATTTCGATTCATTGAGGATGCTGCCTATCGACATGTCGAATTTCCGCTCTCAAGTGCATTATGCCGGCAAAGCAACCTATTTCAGGGAGTACCTGCGACTTGTGCTGAAAGACTGGTGCGACAAGAACCCTAAGAAAGACGGCTCGCATTATGACCTCTACTGCGACGGTCTGAAGATTTACACGACCATAGATTCCCGTATGCAGAAACATGCCGAAGATGCCGTGAAAGAACATGTCTGCAACTATCTGCAGCCTCTCTTTTTTGCGCAGAATAAAAAGGCCAAGAACGCTCCGTTTGTCAATCTGTCTGAAGAGCAGACGAATACGATACTATGGAATGCCGTAAAGCGTTCGGAAAGATATGAGGTGATGAAAGATGCCGGCATGAGCGATGAGCAGGTTAAAGCGGCTTTCAGCAAGCCCGTGAAGATGAAAGTCTATTCCTATTCGGGCATGAGAGATACGGTGATGTCGCCATACGACTCTATACGCTATTACAAGTCGTTTCTGCAGTGCGGCCTGATGTGTATGGAGGTGAACACCGGTCATGTGAAAGCATACGTAGGCGGCACCGACTACGAACATTTCCAGTTCGACCATGTCAAACTCTCCAGACGGCAAGTCGGCTCCACTTTCAAGCCATACGTCTATACGGTGGCTATGCAGAGCGGCGAGTTTGACCCTTGCACCATGGTGCCCAATGTGCCAGTCACCATTGAAGTGCCGGGCGGCACGTGGACGCCCCGTAACTCCGGCGACTACAAGGAGGGGCAGATGTTGCCCTTGCGCGAAGCACTGGCGCACTCCCTCAACCAGGTGTCGGCATACCTGATGAAACGCTATGGTCCAGAAGCCGTCATCAATCTTGTACGCAATATGGGTATGACTTCCGACATCCCCTCTGTGCCGGCAATATGCCTCGGTGCCTGCGAACTCACCCTCTATGAGCAAGTGGGCGCCATCAACTGCTTTCCGAACCACGGCGTCTATGTGGAACCTATTTTCATAACCAAAATCTGCGACAGGGATGGGAATGTCATCTATACAAAAGTGCCCAAAACAAACGAGGCCATAAACCAGATTACGGCGTTCAAGACCGTACGGCTGATGCAGGGCGTTGTCGATTACGGCACCAGCGGGAGACTCAGAAGCCAGTACAAACTAGATTTTCCTGTAGGCGGCAAGACCGGCACCACCGACAACCAGTCAGACGGCTGGTTTGTGGGCTATACTCCGCTGCTGACCTGCGGCGTTTGGGTGGGTTGCGAGGACCGCGCCGCACATTTCAGAAGTATGGCCTACGGACAGGGAGCACGAACCGCAATGCCTGTGTTCGGTCTGTTTATGAGGAAAGTATATGACGATGAAGCCTTGCCCTATTACTATGTGGTCAGAGGCGACAACAAATATTCAAACAAGGGTTACGATTTCCTTATCCCCGAGGCTTATACCGGAGACCCTTCCGGTTGCAATGAGGTGAAAAAGAAAGAAACAGAACTGAATTTCGATTAGTTTCGCATTTTCACGGCGCGCAGCGTGGCCTGTCTATTCCCCTGGCTTATCTTGACGATATACAGACCTGCCGGCCAGCCCGATGCCGGGATGGTCAAGGTTTCATAATCTCCTTCAACGGAATACATATGTTGCCCGATGGCATTGTAAACCTCGGCTTTGGTGATGTTGCCCGACTGCCCGCGGACGGTGAAAGCATTGCCCTGTATAGGGTTAGGATAGAGGAGGACGCTTGCGCCGGTGTGATCAGTCATGGAAGACGTGCTTTCACTTTCTATTCTGACAGTCCACTCGAGGGTGTCGTGATGCGGTGTCGAAACGCTGTACCGTAGTGTCCTAACGTTCTGTTCAGGTGTAGAGTTGTTCACGTCTTCTAACAGCGTGTCGGTTGCGCCGAACGGCAGATGCAAGACTACTGTAAGGTCGCTCAAAGGAGTTGAGAGCTGCGGAACGGTTATCGTAAAGGTGGACGAGTCTGCCGTTGAGGGAATCCCGTCGTAGTGCGTCCCCTCGTCGGCTTCATCAAAGGCGTAGCACGACAGCACCATAGGGTCGATGGTCATGATCGGTTGGTAGAACACCTGTCCGAGGGTTGCGTAGTCGGTTTTATGGAAAATGACTGCTTCGGCCGCGGTGTCGCTGTTCGTTCCCCAATAGTTGGAGACGGCGTAGCAGTCGAGGCTGCTGTTGTTGTATAGGGCATAGGTAATGCCGCTGTTCCCATTGTCATAGATGACATTCTCGCCGGGGTCTTCCGCAGTGCCCATATCTATGACGGGTGCGCCGATGACGGTGATGCCCCAAAGGTTGCCGTAAATGAGATTGTGCCGGATGCGTGCCGTGCAGGTGTTGCTGTACCCCGTAATGCTGATGCCGCTGCCGCCGTTGTTGGGACTTGGCTCAAGATCGTTCTTGGCAAGGGTGTTGCCTTCAATCTCCGAATGGATGTCGTATCCGATTTGGGTGTAGCCGTAGCGGTTGTGCAAGATGATGTTGTCGCGCACGGTCATTTTGGTAGTTCCAGTAGTGGTGAGCAGGTTGGAAATGCCGATGCCGCCCGACTGGAAACTGGCGACACCCTCAATGTGGTTTCTGGCAATGACAATTGTGTCGGCAGCGCCGGGTCCTAGGTTGATCTGGGCACGGTTGCTGTTGTTCAGCACATTGTTGTAGAAACGGCTGTCCAGGATTTTCGGAGACCCCATCAGGTTTACCGCAGAACCGATGGCCGAAGATTCGTTGTGGTGGAAATAGCAGTTCTGGATGGTGGGGTTGCAAGACAGGTACTTGACGGCAATGTCCGTGAAGTTGCTGAACTCGCAATTGTCGAAGGTCAGGTCGCTGTTTGACAAGGTTATGCTTTTGCAGTGGTCAAACCATAGTCCGGACAGTTCGGCGGTCTGCGTGCTGTCAAACCGGATTGTCACGTAGTCTTGCAGCGAGTCGGAGCGAGTGCCGGAAATCTGCAACTGGCTGTCGCGGGTGGCACAAACAATGACACCTTTGACGATTACGGTAGTGTTGCCGTCAAAGGTGATGCTGTTGACACTTGAATCCAACACTAATGTGTCGTTGCTGGAGAGGGTCAGGCTTTGGTGTACAGCGTAGCTCCCTGTCTGTGTTGAGGTCACAAATCCTGACGGGTCAGAGAGCATACCTGCGAAAGTGTAACTTTCGCCCGATCCGGGGGTTACGACTTGAGCATGACAGATGATCATGCTCAAAAAAATGAAAAAAGAAGCAAGTAATGTTTTTTTCATTGCTTTTGATTATAGGGTGGGGGGTGGATATAATCCCACCGTCAATGGAGCGCTTAAAATCTCCCTTGACGGTGGGTGTTTGTTGTGATTATAGGAAGAACAGGTAGTCGCAAAGCACATAGATGCCGGCGCCGGCGAGGTAGCCGGCTATTGCCAGAGGCGTGATGCGCTTGAGATACCATATAAAGTCAATTTTCTCCATACCCATGACGGCCACGCCGGCGGCTGAACCGATGATGAGGATGCTGCCGCCCGTTCCGGCGCAGTAGGAGAGGAATACCCAGAATGTGTCGTCCACCGGGAAGTTATACATGCCCATAGCACCGGCCACCAGCGGAACGTTGTCCACGATGGAGGAGAGAAATCCTATGACGATGTCGATGAGATGATAGTTGCCGTTGAATGCGGTATCCATACTGCCGGCAAGAATGGAGAGGTGTCCGGCACTTTGAAGACCGGCCACGGCAAGCAATATGCCGAGGAAGAAAAGAATGCTTGACAAGTCGATTTTAGCGAGGATGTCAGTGATGCGCAGATGGTATTTATGTTCTGTGTCTTTGCGGTAGATGATTTCCGTAGTGATCCAAAGCACGGAAAGACCCAGCATAATGCCCATATATGGTTTCAGATGGGTGAGCATCTTGAAGACGGGAACGAAAATGAGTGCGCCGATGCCCATCCAGAAGATGAGGTTACGCTGCCACAACGGGATTTCTGTTTTGTCGTCCCTGTTTTCCAAAACCTGTCTTGGCGGGATTTCGCCTTTCTCGTAGAAAGAGACGATAATGAGCGGGATGACCATGGAAACCACGCTCGGGAGGAAGCAGCGTGTGATGACTGCGCCCGTAGAGATTTTGCCGGCAATCCAGAGCATGATGGTGGTCACGTCGCCGATAGGTGACCATGCGCCGCCTGCGTTGGCCGCCAGAATGATCATGCCGCCGAAAAACCAGCGGTCTTTCTGGTCGGTGATCAGCTTGCGCAGCAAGGCAATCATTACAATGGCGGTGGTGAGGTTGTCAAGCAGTGCAGACAGGAAGAATGTGAGGAAAGAGAGCGACCAGAGCAGTTTCACCTTGCTTTTGGTTTTGATGTGGTCGGTGATGATGTTGAAGCCGCCGTGAGAGTCTATCAGTTCCACTACGGTCATGGCCCCCATCAGGTAGAAGAGGATCTCGGCGATGTCGCCAAGGTGTTCGATGAGTTCGCTTTTAGTGATGAAATCCACAAAAGTGCCCCCCTCGTGCGTGGCCAGATAGTTCCGGTAACCTTGCCCGAAGCCGGAGACGGTGAAGATGTCGGGGCCTGCAAGAATGTAGCAGAGCCATATCAGGACTCCTAACATCAGGGCGAAAGCGGATTTGTTCACTTTCAGCGGATGTTCGAGGGCAATGCACGCATAGCCGACGACAAACAGGATAATCATTAAGTAAAACATAACAATAGGCGTGATTTTTAGTTAGAAAAAAATATCGGTTAGAAGATGCTCAACGAGACTCCTACAGACATCGGACAGATCTTGGGACCTTTCCCGGTACTGAAGACCGGTGTGAGTTGGAAACCGTAATAGACATCTACGAATTTCCATCCGATCCTGGTGTAAACGTCCACGTTGTATTTCATTTTGTTTTCCATCCTCAGGTTCTTGTACATAACGGTGTCGGCAGCGGTTGACGGGTCTTGCCCTTTGTATTTTTGCGAGACGTTGCAGATAAGTCCTGCACGTGCACCTATCGTGAATTTGAATCCGCTATCGTGCCGATAGCGGAACTCCAACGGGATGTTCACGTTCAGATAGTTCATCTTTACGGTATTGAACTTCACCTGGCTCGGCAGCACGAGGTATCGCATGATTTCTTTGTCTTCGTCATACTGCAGCAGGGCGTTGCTGTATTGAGTGTAGTAGGAGATTCCGACACCGAGACCGAATGCGACGGGTTTCTTGTTGGTGTTGAAGTCCCAAATGGCGGACACGTTGAATCCGGGGTCGAATTTGGCGTGGTTCACCTCACTGGGCATACCCATCCAGAATGTATGGTAGATGTCCATGATCAAGCGGTCGCGGAAGATGACAGGCTTGGGCTCGTTTTTGTCTTGCAGCGTAGAATCGGGGCTGCTTTCTGTCTGACTAAAGGTTATCTGTATGAGTGATAGGCACAAGATAGCCAAAGGAATGATTCTTCTTGTCATAAAAACATTTTAAGGCGGCAAAGATAACAAAAAAAACAAAGGGGGCGAATTATGATTTCGTCCCCTTTGTATCATTGTCGGAATGAGTTCCCGGTGTTATTTGCCGCAGGAGCAGCAGTTGCTTTTTTCTGTCAAGATGGCAGCCTGAGCTGCGGCCAGACGGGCGACTGGCACGCGGAACGGGGAACAAGACACATAGTTCATGCCGCAGTTGTAGAAGAAAGCAGCTGCGGATGGGTCTCCGCCATGCTCGCCGCAAACGCCGCACTTGAGGTCGCTGCGGGTGGAACGTCCGCGCTCTACGCCGATCTTGACCAGTTCTCCAACGCATTCGCTGTCGAATGTGTTGAACGGGTCGGCGGGGATGATCTTGTCCTCGACATATTTGTGGACAATGGCGTTGACATCGTCGCGGGAGAAACCGAATGTCATCTGTGTAAGGTCGTTGGTGCCGAAACTGAAGAAGTCGGCTACTTCTGCGATTTTGTTGGCCACGAGCGCTGCACGCGGGATTTCAATCATCGTGCCGAAGCGGTATTCGATCTTGACGTTGTATTTGGCTTCAACATCAGCCTTGACTCTGGTGGCGATGGCTTTCTGGTTGCGCAGTTCGGCGGCATTGATGGTCAGCGGGACCATAATCTCGAGGTGCGGGTCAAAGCCTTCGTTCATCAGTTCGGCGGTGGCGGAGAAGAGCGCCCTGAACTGTGTCTCCGTGATTTCAGGATAGATGATGCCGAGACGAACGCCGCGGAGTCCCATCATCGGGTTCACCTCGTGCAGTGACTCGATGCGTTTGTGGATTTTCTCATAGTCAAGTCCGCGTTCTTCGGCCACTTCGCGCTGTTTTTCTTCGGACTGCGGGACAAATTCGTGCAACGGGGGGTCCATCAGACGGAAAGTCAGCGGTTTGCCGTCCATGACTTTGAGTGTGCTTTTGGCGGCTTCCTTGACATAAGGTTCAAGTTCGTTGAGAGCGGCGATCCTGTCTTCTGTCGTGTCAGCAAGAATCATCTTGCGAAGTTTCTCGAGAGGTTCTTCGCTGTTTTTGCCGTAGAACATGTGTTCAATGCGGAAGAGGCCGATGCCTTCGGCTCCGAAATCGATGGCGTTCTGAGCATCTTCCGGCGTGTCGGCATTGGTGCGTACGCCCATCTTGCGGTATTTGTCCACGAGTTTCATGAACTCCTGGAAGAGCGGGTTCTCTGTGGCGTCGATCATCTTGACGGTGTCGGCATAGACCCACCCCTTGGACCCGTTGAGGCTCAGGGTGTCACCCTCCTTGAATGTTTTCCCGTTGATGGTGACGGTGCGGCTTGCCATGTCAATCTTGACGGCGTCGCAGCCCACGATGCAGCATTTGCCCCAGCCGCGTGCCACGAGAGCGGCGTGTGACGTCATGCCGCCGCGTGCGGTCAGGATGCCGGTGGCAGAACGCATGCCTTCTACGTCTTCCGGGTTGGTTTCCTCGCGGACGAGGATGTTCTTTATGTTCTCGGCCGTATAAGCCATGGATTTTTCACTGTCAAGGGCTATGACGCCAACGGCGCCGCCAGGTCCTGCGGGAAGACCCTTGGCCAGCACGTCGTGTTTTTTCTCGTCTGAAGCGTCCAGGATGGGGTGCAGCAACTCGTCAAGCTGGGCGGGAGAGACACGCATCACCACCTCTTTCTCGTCGATGAGGCCTTCGTGCAGCATATCGAGCGCCATCGTCAGTGCGGCCACGCCCGTGCGTTTGCCGACACGGCACTGAAGCATATACAACCTGCCTTCTTGAATGGTGAACTCGATGTCGAGCATATCGTGGAAGTTCTTTTCGAGAATCTCGCGGATGTCACAGAGTTCTTTATAGGTGTCAGGCATCAACTCTTGCATAGAGTGCATCATCCTGTTCTGTTCGTTCTTCGTGTCGTCGTTCAGCGGGTTAGGGGTGCGGATGCCGGCCACGACGTCCTCGCCCTGGGCGTTGATGAGCCATTCGCCATAGAACTGGTTGTCGCCCGTGGCAGGATTGCGGGTGAAAGCCACGCCGGTGGCTGAACTGTCGCCCATGTTACCGAATACCATAGCCTGCACGTTTACTGCCGTGCCCCAATCGTCCGGAATGCCCTCGATGCGGCGGTAGGAGATGGCTTTCTTGCCGTTCCAGCTCTTGAACACGGCCTTGATGCCGCCTTCCAACTGGGCCTTGGCATCGTCTGGGAACTCTTCTCCGAGCGCCTCCTTGATTTTTGCCTTGAACTCGTTTGAAAGCTGCAGCAACTCTTCTGCCGTGATCTCTGTGTCGCTCTTGTAGCCTTTCAGCGCCTTGAACTCATCGAGTTTGTCGTCAAGGATTTTGCGGATGCCCTTGCCCTCGGCAGGCTCGCGGCCCTCGGCTTTCTCCATGACCACATCGGCATACATCATAATCAGACGCCGGTATGAGTCATAAACGAAACGCGGATTGTTGGTCTTCTTGATGAGACCGGGAAGTGTCTTTGAACTGAGACCGATGTTCAGTACGGTATCCATCATGCCGGGCATGGAACTGCGTGCCCCAGAACGGCATGAAACCAGCAGCGGGTTCTCTGCATCGTCATATTTAAGCCCCATTATTCTCTCAACATTGGAGATGCCTGTCCATACATCCTCCATCAAACCTTCAGGAAGTTGACACTTATTGGCATAATAGGCCGTACAACATTCGGTCGTGATGGTGAGGCCTGCGGGAACGGGAAGCCCGAGAAGGCACATTTCGGCAAGGTTCGCTCCTTTGCCACCAAGCAGGTTCTTCATGTCTGCTTTACCTTCGGCAGTCTTTCCTCCAAAGGTATAAACGTACTTTACGTTACTCATATTCAATACTTTAAATTAATAGTTTGCAACTTCAGTTTTGAGAGCGCAAAAATAGCAAATATTACTGATCTACAGACTTGTTTTTATAATCTTTTTGCGTGATGTGTGATTTATTTCGATGATATAGATGCCGTCTTCCAGGTCGCCGAGGTCGATCCGCGTTCCGTAAGCATGTCTTAATCTTCTCCCTGATAGGTCCAGTACGTCAATGTCGGCCGCCCAGTTGCCGTTCTCTTCCAGCTCTATCCGAAGCATTCCGCTTGTTGGATTAGGATAAATGCGCAGTTTCGCCCCTTTCTTTGTCGTCGTGCTTATGTTGACGGGACGTGTGGTCGGCGTGCGCCCTTTGAAAAAACATACTCCGCCGGCATAGTTGCCTGTGATGAGGTCCGGGAAATCTCCGCCGCAGAGTTTTGCTGCCGCAACCCCCGAACGGATTCCGTCTTTGACTGTGTGTGTGCATGACAGGCATACGCTGTCATCCGCTTCTGAAATGCTTCCTGCCGGCCGGAACGTGTCGTCAAGGTGGCCGTCTATGTGTTTATAGTAGAAGATCTCGCCCTGCTCACTGCCGCAGAAGAGCACTGTGCCGTGCAGACTGTCGCGAAAAAGGCAAGGCACGCTGTGCCCGAAATAGGACTGTTCGTAGTCGCGCACATCCACGTTTCCTAAATTGTCGGTGACTTTCTCGAAAGAGGGGCTGCCGGCAGCGCCGCTGTTTCGCCAATAGCTGAGTGTGCCGCGCCGGTTGCCGATGATGAGGTCGTTGAGCCCGTCATAGTCGAGGTCGAAAAAAAACGGCGTGCTGAACTTGTCGCAAGTAATGCTTTGGTACTGTTTTGTAACAGTGTCGTTTCCGCCGTTGAGCCGTCCGTGGGGGACCAACATCAGCGAGCCGTCCTGCATGCCGCACAGCATGTCGGTGCGGCCGTCGCCGTCAAAGTCACCGAATGTGGGGTGCAGAGCCTTGAGGTTCATTGCTTTGAGATTTCCGAAGTCAGCGGTCTGCAGCCGGAACACGGGTGCGCCCGGCACCCCTGTGTTCCTGTAATAGCTTACGGATGATGAGAAATGCGATAAGGGAAGCCCGTTGTCGGTGGTCACGCTGTCGAAACTGCCATAGTTGGCAATGAACAGGTCCACTAACCCGTCGCCGTCATAGTCATACAGCACAGGCCTGCTTCCGCTGCCTACATCGACCATCTCAGCTTGCAGGAAGGCTTTGTTGGCTAATGTATATTGTTGGAGCAGCGAGTCGTAGTCGTATTGCCAAACGCTGTTGCAGTCGTGCGATTTAGTCAGCGAGGGGTCCGACGGGGAGACTATCAACGAGGGGCTCCCGTGTCCGGGCAAGGTGACGAATGAGGGAGCGGGCATCGAGAACAGGTCAATAGGCGTATGTGCCGGGAATGCGGTGTCTTGCCGTGTCATTCGTGCTTCAGCTGCCGTGCCGTGGTTGTAAAGCAGGATAAGGTGCGGCGAGTCGATGTCGCCGACCAACAAGTCCTGCAGCCCGTTGCCGTCAAAGTCGTGCAGCAGCATAGAGGAGCCGGTGTGGCGTGTGGCTTCCCGGAGGTCATGGTTCTTGTCGGAACAGTCGGAGAACAGGGTGATCCGGTTGTTGTCAGCCGCCTCGGCGAAGTGTCCCCAACATTCGTTCTCGAGTCTGAAGCCGAATGTTTCCGTGTCGTCGCTGTAGTTGCGCAAAAAGTGTACGTATTTGCCGAGGACCCAGAAGTTAAGAATGTCGATCCGACCGTCCCCGTCAATGTCTTCGATGACAGGATAGTCGTTTGGAGAGGCGAAGATGTTGACGTAGCCGTTGTAATAAAAAGCGTCGAGTTGGTCGGTGACGAGGGAGAAAGAGAGCGAGTCGTTGTGTGAAGTGTTCTTGAACACGCATATGCCTGCCAGTCCGTATGTGAAAATGTCGGGTTGTCCGTCGCCGTTGTAGTCTTTGAGTATGGCCCAGTCGTGAAGATTCGGGAACTGCCGGGCATATTGTGGGGCGAACACGAAGCGGTTGTGCTGCCGCAGGAAGGTCAGGATGCGGTTGCCGTGTTTTTCAAAAGCGAACAAATCGTTGATTCCGTCGCCGTTGAGGTCGATTTCAGAGAATCTGACAGCGTTAATGCCGCCGGTCCAAGGTTGCGGCAAGGTGTCTTGGCCGTGAATCACGGGTATGGAGGTGTCGCGGAAAAAACTGAAGTCTTCAATGTCACCTTGTCCGAGAGCCTGCCATGCCGGCATGATGAGGCAGAACGTGAGGCAGAGGGCAAGGGGAAGTGCTCTCATGGTTACCTTACGCGGAGTCGTTGTCCTTCGCGGATGAAATCGCTTCTGAGCCGGTTGAGTTTTTTGAGTTTTGATACTGAAGTGTGGTATTTGATGGCGATTTTTCCCAGGTTGTCGCCTTTGCGTACCTTGTAATAGGCAGTCGTGGTCTGAGGTTTCGTGGCGGCCAGTTGCGACGGGTCTGTTTTGGGCGGTGCAGGGGTGGAAACGCTGTAGCCGGAGACGTACATCGTATCGTACTTCAGGCAGAAATTGTTGAAGTCAACGAGTCTGTTAGGGTTGATGTCTATGCCGAGGTAGCGGATTTCGAAGTGGAGATGGGAGCCGTAGGAGCGTCCCGTGTTGCCGCCCAGTCCGATGATGTCGCCGGCATGTACCACTTGTCCGGGGTTCACGAGGCGGCGTGAGAGGTGGGCGTAATAGGTTTCAAGTCCGTTGTCGTGCCGTATGACGATGAGGTTGCCGTAGCCGCCGGTGTTGCTGCCTTTGGAAATGCGGACCATTCCGTCCCAGGCGGCTGCTACAGGCGTGCCGGTAGGATAGCCGAGGTCAACGCCGCGGTGCATGCGCCGCCGCCGCCAACCGTAGTTGGAGGTTACTTTGTAGTTGGCAGGGTGATGATAGCCGGCAAGGCTGACCGTGTCTTTTGCCGCCGAGCCGATGTGCCGGTAATGTATGCGCACAATGTCGAAATTCTGGTAGAGATTTGCCCCCGGCATCCACTTGAAGTAGGTGAACAACATCCCGTCACCATGGTCCACGTTGTCGAAAAGTGCCTGGTCTTCGTCTATTTGCATCATGTCGCCCAAGGTGTCTTCCGGGATGTCCGCCTCGACATGGGCGGTGTCGTTGACGACGTGGAACTGGATGTGGTTGTCCTGCTGAATTTGCGCGTTCCCTTGAAAGGTGAGGCAGGATATGAAAAGGGTCAGGGTGACTATTGCGGAAAATGTTCTTTTCATGCGGTTCTGTTCGGGTTAGGGATTATGCCTTTTCCTGGCGTTGTTCTTCTTGATGTAGTAAGTGGTAGTCTGCGAGGTGGTGGCATTCCATTTGGGCTGATGACGCGTTCTCTTTTTGTTGTAGGCGGCTTTGTGTTTCGTGTTGGGCCGCGAAGTGCTGCACGATGTGAACGACACAAGAAGAAACGCACATGCCGTAAGCAGCAGAATATGACAGAAAGAAAATCTTCTACCCATTTTTTCCATTTTTTCAGGGCGCAAATATACACTTTATTTTTTAACTGCGGCTTTTCTTTGAGAATATTGTTTGCGCTAAACGCCCGCTTTTCTTTGCCGACAATCAGGTTTTATAATATATAAAATGTATGATTGGCTGACGTTCTGTTTTTGCGGAATAATCCAGGAAAGAAGGGAAAGGCATTTTTATGCAATGGGTGTTTATGGCAAAAAAAACGGTCCGTAAGTATTGCATACATTTTTGTTTTGTATTTTTGCGCTCTTAAACTCGAAAAAATTGAAAAGGCAAGAGATTCAGAAAGTCAAAGACATCCTGCGGTCTGTGCATAAGATGGCGGTTGTCTTCCATTTCAATCCTGACGGTGATGCCGTAGGTTGCGCCTTGGCGCTGTATCACTATTTCAACAATGACGGCTACGAGGTTTCCGTCGTGTCGCCAAACGCTTTCCCTGATTTTCTGGGTTGGATGGACGGCAGCGAGCATATCATTGTGGCGCAAGAGAATCCAGAAAAGGCCCAAGAGGCAATCCGCGATTCGGAACTCCTGTTTGTTGTTGATATGAATGCACCTCACCGCGCCGGCGACCTGGCAGACAGCATCAGGAATTTCGACGGAGCCAAGATACTGATAGACCATCATCTTCAGCCCGACATTCATTGTGACGTGATGTATTCGACCCCCAAAACCAGTTCGGCTTGCGAGTTGGTGTATAACTTCCTGTACCGTTACTTGACCCCCGACCGCCCGTTTACGAAAGCTATCGCAGAGGCGCTCTATGTGGGCATCATTACCGACACGGGGTCGGTTTCGTATGCTTGCGACTGCCCGAACACTTACCACGTGCTCAAGAAACTGATCTCTTCCGGCATCGACGGGGAGTCTATTCACCGGAAAGTATATGACAACTATTCCGAAAGCCGTATCAGACTGCTTGGTCTCGCTTTGTCGCAGCGTCTTACCGTTCTTCATGAGTTTGGCGTTTCTTATATCTATCTGACGAAAAAAGACCTGCTCGACAACAATTTCCAGATTGGCGACACGGAGGGATTCGTCAACTACGGACTCTCTATAAAGTCTGTCGAATTCACGGCTTTTTTCACCGAACGCGACAACCGGATACGCGTCTCTTTCCGCTCCAAAGGAGATTTTGACGTCAATGTCTTTGCGCGCCGGTACTTCAATGGCGGCGGTCACCGCAATGCCGCCGGCGCTTTCTATAACGGCACCGTCCAAGAGGCTGTCGCACATTTTGAGGCGGCGGTAAAGGCTGAAAGAACAGGATGCACCGCCAATGCCAAAGTCAAAAAGGCCTGAACAGAATAAACCGGAGATGAGACCGTCAACATTGTTGAGATGCAGTGTCACCCTGCTGGCAACGCTCCTGCTGGCAGCTTGCCAAAACAAGCCCACGGGCAGTGTCGTGGCAGACATCCATGCCCCGAAGGAAGACAAGGAAGCCCCTTTTGTGGAAGGAAACAAGCGGATTATCCGGTGGGAGAACGAGGAGATGTGTCTTTTTATAAACCGATACCGCTGGAATATGCAACAGACAGGTTCCGGACTCTATGTCGAAATTCTCGACCCGGGCAAAGGCAACCTTTTTGAAGTGGGCGATGAGATTACGATGTCTTACAAGACTTTCTTGCTCGACGGCGAACTGATCTATGATTCGGAACATGACGGCCTGAAACGGTTCAAGGTTGCGAAATCGCCGGAAATTGAAGCCTTGCACGAAGCGGTGCGTCTGCTCCGCCCCGGTGCGGCCGCACGGATTGTCACGCCATCGTACCTTGCCTACGGCGTGGCAGGCGACGGCGACAAGGTGGACGGACGCATGCCCCTGGCTATGATCTTCAAGATAGAAAACAATAATAATTGTAGTCCAATAAATTAACTAGAAAAACTTATGGAAGAAATCAATGAAAAGAATGTTTCCTCTTGCGGAGGGGAAAATGAACAGAAACAGAACGGCAAGTCACGCAGAAAACTCTGGATAGTCGTGATATGTGCGGCTGTGGTGTTGTGCATCGCTGCTGTGGTGACATTATGCCTGACGAAAGGCTGCGGGAAATACAAAGGTTATAAGAAAGACCGCACAACGGGCATCTATTACAAGTTTCACGGAGATGTGAATGATACGGCAGTGATGCCCAAGACCGGCGACCTGGTGGGTATCCTTTTCTCGCTCAGTGCCGGAGACTCGTTGCTCATACCGATGACCCCCAATGAATTGCAGATGGATTCTCTCTATGAGGGTGACCTTTATGCCGCTATCCGTATGATGCATGTGGGAGATTCCGCCTCTTTTGTGCTCGACGGCCCCGAGTTTTTCCGTCATTTCATGCAAGATACGGTTTATCCTTTCGGCAAAGACCCGCTTTACCTGAATGTCAAACTCTATGCCCAGATGCCGGCCGCCCAGTTCCAGAAGATGCGGACCGAGTATGAAGAGATGCTTCGTGACAAGAAGACCGAGGAGCAACAGAGCATCCAGACATACGCAGCCGAGCATTTCAAGGGCGTCACCCCTACATCCCAGGGACTCTACATCAAGACGCTCAAAAAAGGTACTGGCGCACAACCCAAACAGGGTCAGACCGTAACAGTGCATTATACCGGCAAATTCCTCGACGGCAAGTCTTTCGACAGCTCCGTTGACCGCAATGAACCTTTCAAATTCATGCTTGGCATCGGTCAGGTGATCCCCGGCTGGGACATTACGGTGGCCGGCATGCATATAGGTGAGAAACTCACCGTGCTCATCCCTTCCGATTACGCTTACGGCGAAAGAGGAAACTACGCCATCCCGCCGTACTCTCCGCTCGTGTTCGACATAGAACTGCTCGGTATCGATGACGGAACAGAGACTGCAATTGCACAATAATAATGCAGTATGGCGCCGCCGCCTTGCAAGAAAAACCGCAATTTTCTGCATCTGTGTGGCACTCGTCTGCTTTGCAGGCTGCCGCAAGAAGAACGGCAAAGTTCATCTTGACAAAAAAACAGAGACGGCTACACAGACGCGGAATGTTACGGTGACCGAAAACAACCTTCCTGATTTCAGTACGTTGAACCTGGAGGGCTGCTACTGCGGCAACGTGGCTGGAAAATACTGCTTCGTAGAAATCGACAGGCAGAACAACGACAGCATTGAGGGGCGCTGCTATCCGGTCGGGCAAACGGCCTGGACGGATGCATCCCCTTTCTGCATTTACCGCAACGGAAACCACTGTTTTTACAGGGACAGAGGACAGGAAAGAGAGATCCGGTTTGAAGTCACCGTAGATTCAACCGCCCTGAATGGCGAATTTCGATTCAAACGGGCACTCTTTTCCAACGACATTTCGCTTAAACGTTACCATGCCCCCGAGGTACACACTTATCCCGTGTCCCGACTGATGAAGCCGCAGTTCGAGGTGACCGAACGCACAGATGTGGAGTATGCAAAAGCCCGTGGCTATTGGTCGTCTTACCCGATTTGCGACTCGCGTTATATGAAGATGATTTGCGAGACGGTGACCAAAAAAATAGTGCCCAAGGAACTCTCCCTGACAATGGATCTCTATTGTCCCGAAAACGATACGCTCAAAAAGCACCCCTTGATTATGTTTATCCATGGCGGCGCATTCTATTTCGGCGACAAAGGGTCAGAGGCAATGAGCGGCTGGTGTCGCCATTTTGCCAGTCTGGGCTATGTTACGGCTTCGCTCAACTACCGTATGGGCTTCCGTCTGTCAGGCAAGTCGATACGGCAGTGCGAATACAATGCCATACAAGACGCACATGCCGCTTTCCGTTTCTTGACGGCACATGCCGCCGAGTACGGTATCGACACATCGGCGCTCTTTGTGGCGGGCACGAGCGCCGGTGCCATCATTGCCCTTAATGTGGCCTATCTGTCGGCTGCAACAGAAATCCCGTTTGTTCGTCAGACAAATATGACAGACAGGAACGGCAAACTGGACGGGTCGGGCAATTCGCTCAAAAACAAATTCCGCATATGCGGCGTGGCAAACATGTGGGGTGCGGTGTTTGATACGGACGTGCTGGAAAACAGGAACATACCGGTTATATCATTCCATGGTACGGCAGACGACATTGTGCCTTACGAAGAGGGATTACCGATGTCAAACCTGAAACTGAATCCCGGCGAGGCCCTTCTCGAAAAAATGTATGGTTCCGCCTCAATCCACAAGAAACTGGACGAACTGCGGGTGTATAACGAGTTTTATCCTATTAATGGAGGCCTCCATGCACCATACCAGACTCGCGACGGAAGCCTAAACCAGTATTATTACTTCATTCAGGACAAAATGCGGTGTTTCTTTTACCGGATTTTAGACGAAACCGCCCCCATTGTGCGAGTCAAGGGCGAGCCCGGGGGCTATGAAGTCAACGATGAGCGAGTGGCCATTATTGACTGGGAAGCGACGGGAGGTTTCATTCTGAACCAAGAGGGGCCACGCGTCGAGGTGGTTTGGCGCAAAGACACGCCAGTGCATACGCTCTCTGCTGTCGGGATGTTGGATTCGGGAATCCCTTTCAACACCTCCATAGACATAAAAGAAGAGACGGAGCAATGAAACATGATCCTTTCTTGATGCATCGTTTGCCATTGTTTATGATTGTTTCCGTTTATCTGCTGCTGCTGGAGACGAGCTGCTCCAGATTGTCTCCAAAGGAGCCTAAACCGCAGTGGTTCAAACGCTATGCTTTTTATGACAACCGGGAATACGAGGCCTATTTCAGACAAAGAATTGCCGGAATGCCCGACGATACGCTGCCCGGCTGGGCGTGGGTGCTTTCCCACTACCGCGACAAGGGAAAGCCGGAGTGGACGGCACACGGTTTCCAGACGCACCGGATTGATGCGCTGCTCGGCAGCCTGTCAGCAGTTTATGAACACGGAATTCCGGCTGCTTTTTTCAACGAATCATACCTTACGGCGCAAATCGGCGCTTTGAAACGCTATGTTCCGACAGATGCCCGCAGCCTCTATGCCGCACTGTTCCGGCTGGAGATGTCAATGACGGAGGCATACGTCCGCTATGCCGAGGCCTTGCAGTACGGCGCCACCCGCCCCGAAGTCGCCAACGGCGGAAAATGGCTTTATGAAACGGAAATGCCCGACTCTCTTTTTGTCTCGTCACTGATGGGTAATATGAATCGCCTTCCCATAATCTTGAAAGAACTTCAGCCGACAGACACCTCTTATTTGATTCTGCAGGAAGAACTGCGCATGCTCTATCCTTTTAAAGATACAGTGTTGCAACAGATCCCGCACTTGTCTTTGGCGTTGAACCAAACAAACGTCGCGGTGAATGCAATCTGCGGCAGACTCCGTCTTACGGGCGAACTGCTTGACGATGGCGGTACAGACGTGTTGACCGAAGAAGTGATGGCAGCCGTGAATTTGTTTAGGGAAAACAATGCACTGCCCCAAAGCGATACACTTGACAGAGAAACTATAGACTGCCTCAATCGTCCGATTTCCTATTATGTGGATAAGGTCGCCGTTAACCTCGAACGGATGCGCTGGAAAACAGTCGCTAAGAAGTCGGATTCATTCATTTCAGTAAACATCCCGGACTTTAGTTTGAGCGTATTCCGTGACGGTGAAAGAGTGTTCAACACCCGAATCTGTTGCGGCAAGGGCAAGAAACCCGCCAACGACCCTGCCCGCATGCGTAACGGCTTGGTGAATGCGTTCAAGTCTGAAACGCCGCTCCTGTACGGAGAAATATCCAGTGTGGTGCTCAATCCGGAATGGAACATCCCCTATAACATCATGCGAGACGAGTACTATCCCAAGTTGTGCCGCGACAATGTGCAGTTGATCCAAAGAGAGCATTTGCTGGTGCGCGACACACGCACAGGGAAACTTGTCGCCCCCGAAACCATCGACTGGACCAACATCAACCCTAAGAATATCCCGTACCGGCTGGTCCAGCAGTCCGGCATATTCAACGCTTTAGGGCGCATAAAGTTCGATTTTCAAAACGAGGAGTCTGTATATCTGCACGACACGAACAACAAGGGGGCTTTCAAACGTCGCACCAGGGCGTTGAGCCACGGATGCGTCAGGGTGGAGAACCCTTTTGATCTGGCTGCATTGCTGTACGAGATGAACGGGTTTGACAGCCTGAAAAGAGAACAACTCGACATTCTTGCCGGCAAGGAGCCTACGACGGAAGCGGGTGAGAAATATGCTGATGACATCCGCAAGAAAGACTCGATGCGCTATGCAAGGCTCGCGGAGCAAGACAAAAGGTTTTATCGCCGCCTGATCCCTACACGCATAAAACTGGAATGCAAAATGCCGCTTTTCATCGAATACTTGACCTGTTTTGTCGGCGAAAACGGCTATGTGCAGTATCGCAGGGATGTTTATGGTAAAGACGGTAATATTCTCAAGTTGCTTGAGTCCCATACCGTAACGCCACAACGGGAGAGAAAGTGACAGCCCGGTTTTTTATGCGGAACATACAACAAAAAATCATAGTTGGCGTTGATTGTTATCAAATGAAATCTGTGAATATGAAACCGGTGATATTAATTGTAACGCTTCTTTGCAGTCTGCTTGCCTTTTCCGCAAGCGCCCAGAATACCGACGGCGGGGCAACAGAATTGCTGAAAAAGGTCTCCGACAAGTACCAGTCATATAGTTCTATGCAGTTCCGCTATACACTGAAAGCCACAAAAGACAACAAAACATTGCACACAATAACGGGCGACTTTGCCATCAAAGGCAGCAAATACAGGACGGGTTTCAACGGCCAGGACTTTTTCTGCGACGGCACGACAATCTGGAACTACCAGAAAGAGACTAATGAGGTCTCCATTTATGATTATGACCCCGAGGATGATGACAATATGATGAACCCGCAGCGTATTCTGAAGAACTGGTATGCGCATTTTCGGGCTAAATACATCCGCGACGAGTATGTTGGCGGAAAATCTGTCGCCTTGATTGACCTTACACCAAAGACGGCACAGTCGTATTACAGAATACGGCTGCATGTGGATAAGAGCGGAAACCGCATTGTGAGGATTTCAGTATATGACAAAGACAATACCGTCTATGCGTACTATATTGAACAATTCAAGGCAAATGTAACCTTGTCTGACGGCTATTTTGTGTTCGACAAGAGTACGTATCCCAACGTTGAGGTGAATGATATGAGATAGCAAAAAAGTTGTCTATAGCATAAAACAACAATAAAATAGAAAATGAAACTGCTGTTGGACTTTTGACCGGCTTATTTTTTTTTGGGGGGGGTGGGTCGTATTGGAGTTGAACCAATGACCTCTGCCGTGTGAAAGCAGCGCTCTAAACCACTGAGCTAACGACCCCTCAAAAGGCGGTGCAAAGATACACTTTTTTGAATATGAAAGGCATCTGATAAAAAACTTTTCTTGTCCTGTCATGACTATCTGATACAATCCCGGGGAAAAAGGAAAGTAGATGTCAGAAAAACAAGCACAGATTCCTGATTAGGCACATTTTTTTGCGGGAAGAAAAGCATTTGTGATGGGGTTATGATCTGTTTTTCCTGTTGTATCGGTGTTTTAAATATTTGAGGATAAAAAAGATAAAACAAGATTCCAAAAAAGATGGCAAGGGGTTGTGAATGTTGAAAAAAAGTGTACTTTTGCCGCCGATAAGTTTTAAGGGTAATAATGGTACGGGGTGTAGCGCAGTTGGTAGCGCGCTACGTTCGGGACGTAGAGGCCGGAAGTTCGAGTCTTCTCACCCCGACCAAAAAAAGAGATGCCAAGCGGTATTTCTTTTTTTTGTCTGCGCTTTACGGAAAAAGTTTATTTTTGCGCCCCGTTCAAAGATATGCCAAAACACTTTCTTGTGATACGGAACAAATTGTAAAATAATGATTTGAATATGCAGGAAATAATTGAACAAATATGGAACAATCGCGAACTTCTGAATGAAAAGGAGCCTCGGGAAGCCGTTTTGGAAGTGGTTTCCTTGCTTGACAAAGGTGAAATCCGGGTAGCAGAACCCAATGGAGGCAAATGGCAAGTGAACGAATGGGTGAAAAAAGCCATTCTGCTGTACTTCACCGTCCGCCCGATGGAAGCATTTAAGGTAGGTCCGTTCGAGTATTATGACAAAATTCCGTTGAAGTCGGGTTTTGAGAACAATAAAGTGCGCATAGTACCCAATGCCGTAGCACGTTATGGTTCTTATCAGGCATCCGGGGTGGTTTGTATGCCTTCATATTTGAACATAGGGTCATACGTGGACAGCGGCACTATGGTGGACACATGGGCCACGGTGGGGTCTTGCGCACAGATTGGCAAGAATGTGCATCTGAGCGGCGGCGTGGGCATCGGCGGCGTGTTAGAGCCACTTCAGGCCTCGCCGGTCATCATCGAAGACCATTGTTTCATAGGCTCCCGTGCCATTGTGGTGGAAGGAGTCCGCGTGAGACGCGGCGCCGTGCTTGCCGCCAATGTGGTGCTTACAGCCTCAACCAGAATCATTGATGTTACGGGCAAAGAACCTAAAGAGTACAAGTCGGAAGTGCCCGAAAATGCCGTGGTGATTCCCGGCACCCGCCCCAAACAGTTCCAGGCCGGCACTTTCGAGGTGGCATGCGCACTCATTATCGGAAGACGCAAGGAGAGCACCGATACCAAAACTTCTCTTAATGAAGCGCTGCGGCTTCTATAGTTTTCGCCATTTTCTGTATTCTTGACAAATAGACAATACACTTCAATTATCTAATATTTTCAACCAAAATTATCTTGTTATGAGAAATTTGAAATTAGCAGTTGTCGCCCTCGCATTGGTCTCGGGCATTTCGTCCACCGCACAGGCACAGGCTCCTTACAAACACAGCATCGGAGCAACGCTTGGCAGCATGGAAGCATTTTCCTGGAAAACCTTCTGCAACAATCATTTCGCCATCCAGATTGATGCCGGCTCCAAATTTACGGTCGGTGCTTTCCGGCATGCATCTGCTGATATATACACTGCAGAGGCCAATGCCAACTTTATGTACCAAGGTCATTTGTCCAAAAAACTATATGGTTTCGTAGGCGGAGGTCCGAGCCTAGGCTACTGCTGGAACCAAAGCTGGGAAGGCTGGTATAATCGCCACTACATCGGCAAATTCGGTGTCAATGCTATCTTCGGACTCGAACACAAAATCAACGCCCCTGTCACGTTCCAGTTGGATTTCCGTCCCGGCTATGGTATGCTCTTCAATGAAAACTGGACAGGGAACTATTTCGACTGGGGTCTGAACTTCGGCGTCCGTTATACGTTCTAACTTTTTTTTTTCTTGTCTGGCATATTGCCGGCATTAGAATAAATACGATATTTGGGCAGTCATTTCAAATGGCTGCCCTTTTTATGTTGTAAATAATAAGAAACTCATTATGAAGAGATTGGGATTGTTTTTGATGACCATTGCAATGACGGCGTTTTCCTCTTTGCGGGCTCAGAATGTAGAAAGCAACACGCCTGAAAACACTAAAATGCCTTATAAGAACAGCATAGGCGTTTCATTGCAGAGCCTGAACGGTAGTGCCTATAAGACATTCTGTACCGACCATTTTGCAATTCAGGTCGACTTGGGCACGAAGTTCACGATTGGGGCCTCGCGCGATTTTGAATATACCATTGAATTTGTTTCAACCGTTGAGGCTGCGGTCAATTTTATGGCAGAGGCGAATCTTTTCAAAGGCTTGTATGGTTTCATCGGCGGAGGTGTCAGCTTTGGATATTGTTGGAACTTAGGCAATTGGACACCCATAAGTGACAATTACCGCGGTTGGGAATATTATGACTTTGCGAAGTTCGGTGCCAACGCGCTTTTCGGACTGGAGTACAAACTCAACATCCCGCTCACCATACAACTTGACTTCCGCCCGGGCTACGGCATGCTCTTTGACGACGATCATCTTGTCTCTTATTTTGATTGGGCTGTCAATGCCGGTGTCCGCTATACATTCTGATAATAACAGCAAAACCGGCTATGACCTCTGGCAAATTGTATCTGATTCCGACGCCACTCGGCGAAGGCGACTTTCAACACTTCTTTCCCGCCCTCAATGCGGAACTCATCAACAGAATTGAAGTTTACATCGTGGAAGAGGTGCGCACGGCCCGTCGATTTCTTCGCTATGCCGGCATAAAACGCCCCATCGACGAGCTGAAGTTCTTCGTGCTGAACGAACACACGCAAGGCAGTGACTTGAATGAGTATCTGCAGCCTTGCATCGAGGGTAAAGACCTCGGGCTGATGTCGGAGGCCGGTGTGCCTTGTGTGGCAGACCCGGGAAACAAAGTCGTTGCCAAGGCGCATCAACTCAACATTGATGTAGTGCCGCTCATTGGTCCCAGTTCCATAATCCTCTCGCTGATGGGCAGCGGACTCAACGGCCAGAACTTCACGTTTGACGGTTACCTGCCCATTGACCAGCACGACCGTGAACAGCAGATAAAATCCATAGAAACTGACGCACTCCGCAGAAACCGGACTCATATTTTCATAGAGACCCCCTACCGGAACCAGCGGATGATAGCTTCAATCTGCAGCATCTGCCAGCCCGCCACAAGAGTTTGCATAGCGGCCGGACTTACCGCCCCCGGCCAGTTCCTGAAAACGATGTCAGTGGCCAAGTGGCGCAAGTTTTTTGAAAATCCGGAACATCAGTTCGGCAAAGTTCCGGCTATTTTCTTGATAGGAAGATAAAAATATCAGCACTGCCGCAAGAACAAGCAACTGATTGCGGCAAAGGCTGGACAGAAAAGGAAAAATTTTGACTTTTGACCTTTTTTCGTCCAACGCATAAGTCCTCGGGCAGACGTAAGACTTTAAGATGAGTCGATTATGCGTAACGCCTCGTAAGTCTTATGTCTAAAATCACTTTCGTATGGTAGCCGTGTAAAAAACTATCGCAGTTTCTACACCCGCATAGTTTTTTTTGTATTTTTGCAGCCTCAAAAAAGCAAGACCTTTAACGGTCGTTCTTTGAGAAGCCGAAGTGGTGGAATGGTAGACACGAGGGACTTAAAATCCCTTGCTCATTGCGAGCGTGTGGGTTCAAGTCCCACCTTCGGTACCAATAAATGGCAATTTCTAAAAATGAAAAAGCGGCATTGACTTCAATCTGAAGAAATGCCACTTTTTTGTTTTAGAATCCCCAAAAACAACGGCGGCAGGTGTCTTCTTTGCGAAGTCTTTGCCCTCGTGCTTTTGTATTCCTACATATCAGAAGCCCCGGAGTATTCCTCTTCGGAGTAGGCCTTCTGTTGTCTGTTCTTGTAGTTGTTGATTTTGTAAGTTAAGTTGAGTGAAATGTTAAAGCCCTCGTGTTCTCTGAGACTGTAGGAATAGTATCCTGTACTGCCCGCATTGGGCTCGTAATAATCATCGTAAACGGCGCAGTTCTGCCAAGACTGTATCTGCATCTGGCGCACTTTAGGGATGAAATAGAGAATATTTCGGATGTTGAGACTGACGACAAGCGAGTTGTCGAGGAAGCCTTTCTTCGCACCCATATTCAGCCAGTAAGTGGCGGAGCGTCTTCCTTGGCCAACGCCGCCCGTGCCCCATCCCATACTGCCTGACGTCAGCGAGGATGACCTGTAACGGAAGTCAAGTTGCAGGTCGAAATTCTTGCCTACGGTGAAAGTCTGGTTCACGCCCATATTCCATGCCCAGTCGCGCGAGAGGTTCTCGTCAAGCAAGTTGTCGCTGTCGATGATGTTGCGGTAGAAACTTCCCGTGACGTTTACGCGCCAAACTTTTTTGACCCTTTGGCTGAAAAAGAATTCCACTCCCATATTCTGACTTTTGTTGTAGTTCATGTAAGTGGTCATAGTATAAGGATTCCTGAGCGTGTCCCATTTCATTTCGGTATTCCGCGTAATGAGGTTCGTCCTCCTGCGGTAAAAACCCGTCAGTGTGATGGCGGTTTTGTCTTTGACGTACATATAACCTAATTCAAAGGAGTTGGCAAATTCAGGTTCCAGTTCCGGGTTTCCGCACGAGAGGTTCTCCTTGTCAGAATAGTTGACGAACGGGTTGAGTTGATGGATGCGAGGACGTTGCACACGGCGCGAGAAACTGAATTGAAGCGAATGTTCCGGTGTGAACTCGTATTTGAGGTGTATGGTAGGATAGAAGAAGTTCTTGGCAAAGTGGTTGTAGTTCCAATAGGAGTAAACCGTATCTTGCGACTTGAGGTCGGACACGGTGTATGACACTTCGCCCCGCAGTCCTAATTGCATCTGCAACTTGCTCCAGAACGTGTTGGAGTAGATGAAATAGAGGGCATTGATATATTCGGAATAGTTGAAATCGTTGCGCTGTGAGAGGTCTTCAACGGTGTCCTCTTCGGAAATGCCGGAATAGAGGTGATAGTCTTGTCCTACGCCGCGGTAAGAGAACTTGTAGCCGCTCTCGACACGTCCGCCGTTGCCGACGCCCGTCACAAAGTCAAGTTGGGCTGACGCATCACGGTTCCGTTCAATTGTCGTGCTTGTCTGGTAATAGTCGGCTCTCTCATCGTTCTTATGTTGCTGGAAAAGGACATCTGTGGCGTTTCCGTTCCGGCTGGTGAAGAAAAGGTCCGCAGTGAGTTCACGTCCTGGGGTGGCAAAGGTCTTCTTGTAGTTGAGCGAGGCGTCAACAGCATTGAATTTGCGGAGGTTGTCGCCATCTTGGTCGTATTCGTTCAGGATGCTGTAGGTGGTGTCAGTTGTGGTGACAATCCTTCTTTTTGTAAGCGACCAAAGGTCGTTGTCGCGCTGCATCTTGCCGAAGTGGCCTCTGACGTTGAATGAAAGCGTATTGTATTTGTTGATGTAATAGTCGAGGGAGAGGGAGCCGTTCTGGAATCTGTCGCTGTGCGTGCCGTTGTTGTTCTGTTCCATAATGTCGGTGTAAAGGGAGTCCCACGATTCGCGCATCAGTCTCCCGCCGTTGCGGTGTGAGTGGTTGCGGTATCCGTAACTGGCAAACAGGTTAATCTTGTCGTAACGGTAGTTGAAACTGACGCTTCCGTTGTAGCCGTTGAGGAAGATGTTGTGCTTGCCGTTCTGGAAGATGCAAGCAGAGGAGCCGCCTACGTTGACCATGCCGTTGAAGCCTGACTCTTTTTTCTTCTTCAGCACCACATTCAGGATGCCGGCCATGCCGTCCGGTTCAAGCCGGGCCGACGGGTTGGTGATGACCTCGATGCTTTCAATCATGTCGGCGGGAATCTGGTCCATCGTCAGGTTGGTGGCCCGGCCATCTACAAGGATGGTCACGTTTTCGCTCCCCCTGAGGCTGACATTTCCTTCCAAGTCAACCGAAACGGAGGGGATCTCCTCAAGGACTTCCGCTGCGGTTTGCCCTGTCGCATTGATGCTTGACTCGACATTGAAGACGGTCTTGTCAAGGTTGGTCTGAAGCATGTCTTTTTGGGCTTGTATCACTACGGCTTCCAGTTCTGTATTTTTGTCCGTCATCTTGTATTTCGGAATCCGGAATACCGCATTGCCCTTTGAGATCGAGAATTTGCCGGAGGTTGATTTCTGGTATCCTATATATTGGATTTCGACAAAATATTCTCCAAACGGGATGTTTTCCAATGTGAATTTGCCGTCGCTGTCGGTGATGCCGTATTGTACGGTGGTGGAGTCTGTTGTTTTCTTTACGTTCACGGAGGCGTATTCCAAGGGTACTCCGTTGACATCTACAATTGAACCCGTGACAGTACCTGACGAATAATTTGTTTTGGCGGCCTGCTGCATCTCGGGCTGAGCCGTGGCCATAATGCACAGCAGCAGCAGGGTTGCGGAGACGACGTGTCGTTTTATGATTTCCATAATAGTTTTTTGTGCGATTATTGAGTGAAATGCAATAAAAAAAGTTCAGTAAGGATAAATCCGAAGAGGATAAGTTTAATCCCTACTGAACTTTTTTGTAGTTCTTTTATGATATGCTATTTCTGGTAGAAACGGCAGCGGTTGTCTATAACCTTAGACTGGTTGATGAGATGGTTTACGATGGTCATCTCGCTGCGTTCGCGGCCGATCACCTCGTTGCGGAGCATGTTCTTTTCGAACATCAGCTGCTGGCTGGCGGGGTTCGTGTTTTTGGATTTCACATCTACCACATAGACCATATTCTTGCCTGCCACGGCTGCGGTCTTGTTCTCTTCAAGGCTGAAAATCTTGCCGATGGCACTGCCGTCCACGCCGCGGTTGCGGTAGAGGTCGCCGGTGAAGTTCAATATCACGCTGTCCATTACGTGGGAATTGTACTGCTGTGCCAGCGCTTGGAAGTCAGCATCGGATGCCAAAGACTTTGCGACTTCTTCGGCCACCATTTCCGTTTTCTTCTCCATTTCGAGTTGTGCCTTGATGTCGTCTTTGACGTTTTTCAGTTTTTGCACGCCTTCATCGTGTACGTTTCTCACGGCCGCCACAGCGAAAAACATTCTTTCCACATTGATGACATCGGAAATGTCGTCTTTCTTCACGTCGTCTGAAAAAGCCCAGCTGACGATGTCCCGGCAGTTGGGGAGTTGGTCGATGACGGAAGCCATTGAGAGAACATTGGTGCCTTTGACTGTCTGGATACCTTTGGAGGCTGCGGTCGAGATAAGTTCGTCTGCGTTGGTCACTGAAGCGGCGAATGTGTTGGCTTGCGATTTCAGGGAGGCGACAGTTGCATCAGAAGCGGAAATGCTGTAGTCATACAGAACGAACTGTCTTTTGGAAATCGGCCTGGTGCGTGACATCATCTGAAAGACGATGTAGCCGTTGGGGGCAGCATACACATATACATTGCCGTCGGCGGTGCCGGTGAGGTTGTTGTACAGGACCGGCAGCGTTCCTCTCTCGGGAAGCCAGATGGTGGTGTCCGTCTGCTCGCGGCCGTCGAGGTAATTAGGCTGCAGGGCGAATATGGTGGACTCTTTGCTTTCAATGACGTTTTTCAGGCTGTCAGCCAAACTCTTGGCCTCGCTCTTGGAGTATTTGGCAGAAGTGTTTTGGGAGGTCTTGAAAGGAAGTTCAATGAGGGCCACCTGCACGGAGTCTGGTCGGGCGGCCTCTCCAAACACCTTCCCGAAATACCATTTCTGGTTTTCGTAGTTGTAAGGCTCGATGAAAGAGCCGACAGCGCATTTGAAGATGAGGCTGTCGAGTGCTGGGATGTTGATGTCCTCGGACTTGTAGTAGGTGCTGTCCACTACGCCGTTGCCTCTTTCTGCGCTGTAGTCTGCCAACGATGTCACGGTCGTGAATGTCCGGAAGTCTGCGCGCACGCTGTCTTCAATGGCTTTCAAGTCTGCGGCCGTGGGGTTGATCGGGAAAATCGCAACGTCAATGTCGCGGTTCTTCTCATGAACCGTAAAGAGGTCCTTTTTATGTTTGTTGTAAAAGTCTTTTACTTCCTTGTCGCTGACCGTTGCCGCTATGCTGTTGAAAGTGGCAGCCTGAGGGTTTATGCTCATCAAAGAAACCATGGCGTCGGTGTTGTCTTTGGCAAGTTGCTGTGCGAGCGGGTCAGAGAAATACACCGTGTTTTGGGCCAGGGCAAAGTAGCGGGTCGATTTCTCGCCGGAAATGGCGAAGCGTACGATGGCTTTGTATGCGTTGTAAAGCTCCTTGGTCTGGTCGTTGTTGGCGTACTCGTCGATGTTGGAGATGATGGCCATCGCATTTTCCGGACCGTAGAGTTGGGCAAGAGCGTTTGCGAACTGGGCCATATACTGGTTGGGACGTTGCGTGTTGAGGCTGGCAATCATCTCTGCCTTGAAATCCTCTTCCATCTGTGAGGTGAATGAAAGACCGAGTGACTTGAGTTGGTTGTCCAAAATGGCGTCCTGCAGCATCTGCCGCCAGGTCATCTCGTGAATCTGGTATGTTTCGTTCTCGTCGAATGAAGATTTGTTTTGCATAAGGCGCATCAGCGAGGTGTTTTCTTCAAATTGTTCGCTGTATGCCTTGTCCATATTTTTGCCATCGACTTTGGCCATTACATTTTTGTTGGAGAATGTACGGGTCACCTGCGATAGGTCGCCCAGAATAAACGCAAGCATTGCAATTCCGATGATGACCATCAGTGCCACGCCATGTTTACGAATCGAGCCAATTGCTGCCATATTCAATTACTGTTTTTTATAGTTGTACAATGTTTTTTCAAAAAAGCGTGCAAAAATAGCATTTTTTCTTTTGGCCTGTGTTTTGCCGCTTCATTATTTTTCGTCTTTGCCGTATGTGCGCCCCGAAAACGTGCAGTTCCATGCTAGGAAAAGTTGCTTATGTCATATAGACGGTCAGTCGCGGATGCGCAGCCCGAGTTCTTGCAGGAAAGGCTTGAGAACAGGGTTCTGTTCTTCGAGATTCTTGAACTTGTCTTCGGAACTGATGATGATTTTCTTTTTCTCAAGACGTGTGTTCGTCTCTATGACAATGTCGATGACTTTGATGGAGAAATGATTCCGCCAATAATCCAGCAGCGTCGGTTTCCTGGATTCATATTCTTCTTTCTGGAAATCGTTCAGCACTTCGATGTGGACGATGCCGTCCTTGAAATCGGGCATTCTGTCTTTCATGGAATGGTAGATCATCGGGAGGCGCGAAAAGATGTCGTTGAACATCTTGTTCCAGCAGTCGGCGAATGTTTCGGGTTCTGTTGCGGGTCGGCTCTCTTTATCGGATGTGTGGTTCTCTGTGTTGCCGGTTGGCGCCGGCAGTGACTGCACAGAAGATGCCGCAAGGGGTGTGGTCACTTCACCGTCCATCACGCTGCGGATAGAGGGAGTCTGCCGTATAGGCGGAACTCCCGGGAACTTGAATTCCTGGTTTGATATTCTCGGCTTGTCGGAAAAGGCTGCGGCTGCCGCTGTCTCACCGGTGGTGGAGGCCGTTCCACCCTCTGGGTTATTTACGCTCCTGCGATTGCCTGGCTTTTTTGAACAGGTAGTTTGCGTTTATCTGCATCAGGCAGAGTTCAACTGACAGTCGCTTGTTGTTGGACATCTTGTAGTTGAAGTCGCACTGGTTGGCCAGTTCCATGGCTCTGAGCAGCAGTGCCCGGTCTGCCGTCTGAGCCTGCCGCACCAGCCGGTCGCGGATGTTGTCGGAGGTTTCCAGCAGTCTGGATGTGGCCGGGTCGCGGGCAATCATGAGATTCCGGAAATGGGAGGCCAGTCCCGAGATGAAGTTCTGGGCGTCGAAGCCGCGGGCCAGGATGTCGTCAAAGAGCAGCAGCGCCTGCGCAACCTCTTCGCTGAACAGGTGGTCGGTCACTTTGAAGAAATTGTCCACGTCCAGTACGTTGAGGTTCTCGATGGCGTCTGTGTATGTGATTCTTTTGCCTGAAAAACTCACCAGGCGGTCGAAGATGGACAGGGCGTCGCGGAGTGCGCCGTCTGCCTTGTCGGCAATGACGCGCAAGGCTTCCTCCTCGGCCTCAACCCCCTCTTGCGCAGCCACATACTGGAGATGCCTGATGATGTCACGCTCTTCTATACGTTTGAAATCATATACTTGGCATCTTGAAAGGATGGTCGGGATTATCTTGTGCTTTTCGGTGGTCGCCATGATGAATTTGGCGTATGCCGGCGGTTCCTCGAGGGTTTTGAGAAATGCGTTGAAAGCCGCCCCCGAGAGCATGTGAACCTCGTCGATGATGTAAACCTTGTATTTGGCGCCTTGCGGCGGAATCTGAACCTGCTCCACCAACGAACGGATGTCTTCGACGGAGTTGTTGGAGGCCGCGTCGAGCTCGAACACGTTGAATGACGCCGAATTGTTGAAAGACTGGCACGATTCACATACGTTGCAGGGCTCGAAAGAGTCGGTGAGATTCCGGCAGTTGAGCGCCTTGGCGAAAATGCGTGCGCAGGTGGTCTTGCCGACGCCACGCGGACCGCAGAACAGGAAAGCCTGTGCCACCTGACCGGTGCGGATCGCATTCTTCAATGTTGAGGTTATGGAATCCTGCCCTACGACGGAGTTGAATGTCGTTGGCCGGTATTTGCGGGCAGATACAATAAAATTATCCATGA
The DNA here is from genome assembly GCA_963620035.1 of Oscillospiraceae bacterium. Lineage (GTDB taxonomy): Bacteria > Bacteroidota > Bacteroidia > Bacteroidales > WCHB1-69 > F23-D06. The sequence continues at coordinate 41,492 of CAVEXN010000009.1, forward strand.
TTGTCTTGCTGTTGTTGTGTTTATTTGAGCGGCAAATATACAAAAAACGAAAATACGACAATTCGGGGTCTCGTTCACGGCCGCCGTACGAAAATGATTTTAGACCTTAGACCTTAAAACTTAGATTTCAGAGGCGTTACGCTTTGGCTCCGTTTTCAATTCCACGTTGTTGTGCCTCAAAGAGGGCCAACAACAACGGCCGGGCAGCATACAATGACACCGGCGGCCATGCAAGTCCTGGATATGTTCAATTTTCGGGTTTTGAAACGTGCACTTACAAAATTTTTATATCTTTGCACGTTTTACTTATTATGACCAAGAAGATTGTTAACTTGCTGATAATAACGATGTTGTTGGCATCTGCAAAGTGCTTTGCAGTTGTTGTCCCGTGCCCCGTGCTTCCGGCAGATACGCCGACAGTGTCTGCCAAGACCGTTGGAGACACCGCCACGACTGAAGCCAAGGCGAGCAAGAAACCCAAAAAGGTCCGCAGCCAAGGCAGGAAGGTTACGTTCGAGAACTTTGACCAGCAGTATGCGCGGGCGCTCCGCTATTACAACAACGGCCAATATCTTTCAGCAGCCGGCTTGTTTGAGAATCTTTACCCGCTCTCGCTCGGAACGGAAAAAGCAGATACAATATTATTTCTTTTTGCCCAGAGTTATTACAAGAACGGAGACTACGATATGGCGGCATTCCATTTCAGGGACTATGCCAGACGTTATCCCAATACCACCCGCACCGAAGACGCTTTCTACTACGGCATCTGCGCCATTTACAATTCAAGTCCGGAATATTCATTGGACCAGAGCAATACCGAATTCGCCATAGAGCAGATAAAGGCTTTCCTACAGGCCTATCCAAACAGTTCGCACACCGAGGAGTGCAACGTGATGCTGGATGCCATGCGCACAAAACTGGCCAGGAAGGATTTGGAAATCCTGATTCTCTATTATGATACCGACCATTACGAAGCCTGCCAGATTGCGGCAAAGAATTTCTTCAACGACTATTCTTACTCGCCGCTGATGCCTGAAGCCATCTATTATCTTGTGCTGAACAATCTTGAATATGCCAAGAGAAGTGTGGAAAGCAAGAAGAAAGAACGCTACACGGCCTGTCTGGACGCATGCAACAGGCTTCTCTTGAATTACCCCGAGAACAAATACACTGCCGAGGTGAACAAAATCGCGCTTGAGGCGCGCAAACAACTGAACGGAAAATAAATTCAAATTCGCGAAATATATAATAAATGAAAGCTGCAGATTACAAAAAACTTAAGACGGATCTTTTTGCCAAAACCAAAGACATCAGACAATACGACAAGGAGACGGGGAATTACTATAAAAGCATTGTCATCATGTCGAAAAGGGCTGACCAGATAGCCGCCGACCTGAAACAGGAATTCATAGAGAGTTCGCAGCAGTACGCCACCGGCAATGAAACGCTGGACGAGGTCACGGAGAACCGCGAGCAGATAGAACTCTCCAAGTTCTATGAGCAGTTGCCCAAGCCGACGCAACTTGCCCTTTACGAATTCGAGCACGAAATGATTTACTTCAAGGATTCAGACAACAACCAATAACCCAACAGCATGCCGGAAAGAAAACATGTCGTTATCGGGATTACAGGTGGAATCGCCGCATACAAATCGTTGTTTTTGATCCGATTGTTCATGAAACAAGGGTATGAAGTTCAGGTCGTGGCCACGGCGAACGCATTGCAGTTTGTGACCCCGCTGTCCATAGAGACCCTTTCGCAGACCCGGCTGTATGTTGACACTTTTGAGCGGGCCTCTTTTATAGATGTCCGGCATGTGAGCCTGGCCGAATGGGCGGATTGTGTGGTGGTGGCGCCGGCTACGGCCAATATGCTCGGAAAATATGCGAACGGCATTGCGGACGACGCACTCTCCACGCTGCTTTTGGCTACAAAAAAAACTGTCTTCCTGGCACCGGCCATGAATGACAACATGTTTTCTCATCCTGCCGTGCAGCAGAATCTGCGGACACTCCAACAGCGGGGCTGCCGCATTATCTCCCCACAGTCGGGATTCCTCGCCTGCGGCAGCACCGGTACGGGACGAATGGATGAACCCGAAAGAATCTTCGATGCCGTAAACCGCTTTTTGGAAGAACTGCCTCCCCGTTCCATGGAAAAAGCAACGAAGACAGAACCCGAAGGTTTGAAAACAAATCTTTACGGGAAAAAAGTGATGATAACGGCCGGACCAACATACGAACCCATAGACCCTGTGCGCTTTGTGGGCAACTACTCTTCCGGGCTGATGGGCTTCTGCTTGGCCGAATCCGCAGCCGAACGGGGTGCAGAGGTTACGCTGGTGACGGGACCTGCCCACCTCAAGACAGTTCACCCCAATATTAAAAGGATTGACGTAGTGACCGCCGAGGAAATGTACCGCTGTTGCATGGACATCTTCAGGGACCAGGACCTTATGGTGATGGCCGCGGCCGTGGCTGACTACACGCCCGTCAAGGTGGCGAGAGAGAAAATCAAGAAACAGTCTGATACTATACAACTCTCGTTGAAGAAAACCCCCGACATCCTTCGCTCTGTCGGACAATTGAAAGGCAAAGAACAGACACTTGTCGGCTTTGCCCTCGAAACAGAAAATGAGATTGACAATGCATTGCACAAACTGCATACTAAAAATGCAGATTTCATCGTTCTCAATTCACTTCGCGACAAGGATGCCGGCTTCGGTACCGCCACCAACAAGGTGCGCATCATCTCCAAAGACGGCCAAATCGTAGAAAGTGAACTGAAAGACAAAAAATCTATTGCTGATGACATTATCGATTTTGTGACCAACAACAATAATAATAAACCATAATGAAAAGACTCTTCACGCTGATTCTTCTGTCTTGTATCGTAGGCCTGACTTCGGCACAGGACTTCCAATGCCAGGTGTCCGTAAATGCGACACAGGTGACCGGAGGGTCGAACCCACAACGCTTCAACGATTTGCAGCAGAAACTGTATCAGTTCATACACGACCGCAAATGGTGCCAATATAACCTCAAGACCAACGAGCGCATAGAGTGTGCCCTCCAGATCAACCTGACCGAAATATCCGGAGATGTTATGAAAGGCACAATGACAATCCTGCTACAACGTCCTGTATATAAGGCAAGTTACAAGACAACGCTGCTCAATTTCCAGGATAAGAAAGTGGAGTTCACATACGCAGAGGGCGACCAACTCGAGTATGCCGACAACGTGAACCTTTCACAATTCACCTCCTTGATTGCCTATTACCTGAACCTTTTCCTTGCTGTTGAGTTTGATTCTTTCTCCTTGAACGGCGGATCTACATATTATACTAAATGTCAGTCGATCGTTAATCTTAACACGTCTGCAAAAGAGGCAGGATGGAGCGTGGCAGACAAAGGGCAGAACAACCGTTACTGGATAACAGAGAATTTCACGAACAGCACTTACAGCAAACTGCACGATTTCTATTACCAGTACCATCGTCTCGGACTTGATGTTATGAGTGAGACCCCAGACGCCGGCCGTGCCGTCATTCTCGAGAGCCTCCGCCTTTTGCAGCAAGTATATTCCCAAAAGTCAGGGCTTGCGATGGTAAAGGTCATCACTTCTACCAAATGCGATGAAATCGTCAACATTTTCAAAGAGGGTATGCCCAGCGAGAAGACACAGGTTGTCAATATTATGAAGCAGATAGACCCGACAAACTCGTCGAAATATGATGCCATAAACTCGTCAAGCAGCAATTAGACGGCATGTTAAAGTCCCTGCAGATCAAGAATTACGCCCTGATACGGTCGCTCGACATATCGTTTGATTGCGGTTTTACCGTCATCACGGGCGAGACCGGTGCGGGCAAGTCCATCTTGCTCGGCGCCTTGTCTCTGCTGCTCGGTAAGAGGGCCGAAACGGATGTGCTTTATGACAAGTCGCAGAAGTGCATCGTGGAGGGTACCTTCGACATTGCGTCATATGGGATGCAAGACTTGTTCACGACGCACGACCTCGACTATCAGGACTTGACAGTCATTCGGCGCGAAATCAATGAAAGGGGAAAGTCGCGGGCCTTTGTCAACGATACTCCGGTGAACCTTGCCGTTCTCAAGGAACTGGCTGCCGGGCTGATAGACATTCATTCGCAGCACCAGAACCTGTTTCTGCAAGATTCCGGATTCCGCTTGCAGTTGTTGGACCGTTTTGCACGCAATCAGGCAGCATTGTCGGCCTATCGGGAATCTTTCGCATTACTGAAAAAGACAGAACGTGAATACGACAATCTGAAAGCAAGGCACAGCGAGGCTGCCTTGCAGCAGGAATTCAACAATTATACCATCCAGGAACTGGAAAAGGCATCGCTACAGCCCGGCGAGCAGGAAGAGGCAGAGAAATCCGTCTATATGCTTGACCACGCAGAACAGATAAAAACGCACCTTTACAAAGCCGCAATGCAGCTTTCGGAGCAGGAAGGAGAAACTGTACTCACCAGACTCAAGGCCATACAGCAAGATTGTGAGTCGTTGAAAGAAATTGGAACAGAATACGTTGACCTTTGCAACAGACTCAATGCAGTCATCATTGAACTGAAGGACATCTCTTACGACATTGCCCGCAAAGAGCAAGAGGTCACCGTGGACCCGGCGGAACAGAACCGCCTCAACGAACGGCTTGACCTGATTTATTCGTTGGAGCACAAATACCGGGTGGAGACCGTTGCAGACCTGCTGGCCATTGCGGAACGGCTGAAAAAAGAGTCGGAAGCGTACGTTGACGGCGGAGCACAACTGGAGGCCTTGAACGCAGAACGGCGGCTGCTGCATGACCGGACCGCGCAGCTGGCCGCACGGCTTTCGGACAGCCGCCGGAAGGCGATACCGCAATTGGAGTCTGAAATCATGCAACAACTATCGCAGTTGTCTCTGCCAGGCGGCCGCTTTGAGATTAAGATGGAAAAAACGGGCGATTTACAGGAAAACGGCACGGACAGCGTAGCGTTCCTGTTCTCGGCCAACAAAGGCATGCCGCTTTCCGATTTCGGCAAGGTGGCATCCGGCGGTGAAATGTCGCGCGTGATGTTGGCTCTGAAGTCTGTGATTTCAGACTCTGTGCTGCTCCCTACCGTAATCTTTGATGAAATAGACACCGGCATATCCGGCGAGACGGCCAACAAGGTGGCAGAAGCCATGGAGCAGCTTGCCGGACGACATCAGGTCATAGCCATCACGCACCTCCCGCAGATTGCAGCCAAAGGAACCCGGCAGTATTGTGTGTTCAAGGAAGAACATGACGGTATGGTCGCCACGGGGCTCAAGGCGCTTGACGAAGCAGAACGCGTGAAAGCGATTGCCGCACTCATTGGCGGAAACCAGGCGACTGACGCCACCACGAATGCCGCCCGCGAACTGCTCTACGGCAACAAGGTCGAGGATAACCAATCTCCAAACTGAACAATCTCACGTGTGATAAAATGAAAAAAACAATACTGTTCATTCTCGTGTTCATGACTCTCGTCTGTTCTTTGCAGGCACAGCGCCGACAGCAAGGCAGACGTTTTGTGTATATGACCTCTATAGGCTGCGCCGGTGGGATCGGGCATGTTGACCTTATAGACGATGACGGCGCTGCTTTCAAACGTATCAACAATGACTTGGCCACTTTCCAGATCAACCAGTTGTTTGCCTACCGTTTCAATCCATACGTGATGTTGGGTATCGGCGCCGGGTTTGACATCTGGCGCACTACAGCATTCATTCCCGTTTATGCCAACCTGACCGTTGACTTCTGCAACACCCGCATAGCCCCATTGTGCTATGTCAACGCCGGGGCCGGCGGAAAGTGGTACATACAGTCAAAACCGCAGACCAACGACCGGATAGTCCATGGGATGAAATGGGGACCGTCGTGCGAAGCCGGCCTCGGCCTTCGCATAAAGTTCAACGACCGGCTCTCGTTGCTGCTTGCCGCCTGCTACAGGCTGCAACGTTCGGTGATAGGTTATTCGTACGACAACGACCAGTTTTCGGAATATTATACAAACCGCAGCTTGCCAATGAATTATCAATTCATTGGAGCCGGAATCGGAATCTCTTATTAAAAACAGCCAAAAAATGGACAAAGAAATATCTTATACAGAAGCTTTCAAGAAGTTGCAGGACATTGTGCAGAAGATGGAAAATGCAGACATCTCTGTTGACGACCTGAACGAGAACATCAAAGAGGCTTCACGTCTGATCAGGATCTGCAAGGACAAATTGACGAAGACGGAAGAAGAAGTGAACAAAACCATTTCAGAACTCTCCTGATGTCCACGTTTGACCTGATAGACGCCGGCACGGAAGCCTATTGCGAAGCGCACACCACACCGGAGAGCGATCTGCTCTACAGTCTTGGACGCGAGACGCACCTGCAGACCATCAATCCCCGTATGGCTTCGGGGCAGATGCAGGGGTTGCTGCTTTCGTTCATCGCCAAGATGCTGCGTCCGGCATATATTCTGGAAATCGGCACATTTACCGGCTATTCGGCACTACGCCTCGCCGAAGGACTCGCTCCCAAGGGCGAATTGCATACCATAGAGGTGAATGTTGAATACGAAGACCGCATACGACGTTATTGCAGCCAGTCGCCGCTCAACGACCGCATTTTTCTCCATGTAGGAGATGCTCGGGAAGTGGTGCCGGCGTTGCCAAACGTCTGGGACTTGGTTTTCATTGATGCCGACAAGGAGAACTATACGCTTTATTATGACTTGGTGTTCCCGCATGTGAAAGAAGGCGGCTTCATTTTGGCCGACAACGTGCTGTGGAACGGAAAAGTGACAGAGGAGGTGGTTGCCTTCGACAAAGATACCCATGCCATTATGGACTTCAACGACAAGGTTCAGCAGGACAGCCGCGTGCGGAACCTCCTCTTGCCATTCCGTGACGGTATTATGATGATTGAAAAACTACAGAATAATGCGCATTGACATACTCACGCTTTTCCCTGACATGTTCAAGGGAGTGTTCGGGAACTCCATCCTCAAAAGAGCCGTTGACAAAGGCTACGTTTCGCTGCACACCCATGACATCAGGGACTATACCACCGACAAGCACCACAAGGCCGACGACTATCCTTTTGGCGGCGGCGCCGGTATGGTGATGATGATTGAACCTATTGCCCGATGCATAGAGCAACTGAAACAGGAACGGACCTACGACGCAGTCTTCCTGATGGCGCCGGACGGCAAAACGTTCAACCAACGCAAAGCCAACGAAATGTCGTTGCTCAACAACATCATTTTGCTGTGCGGGCATTACAAGGGAGTTGACGAAAGAGTAAGGGAACTCTATGTGACCGAAGAACTGAGCATCGGCGACTATGTGCTGTCCGGAGGCGAGCTTGCCGCCATGGTCATTGCAGACGCCATCGCCCGCGTTATTCCCGGGGTACTCGGAGATGCCGAATCGGCACTGTCAGATTCGTTCCAAGACGGGTTGCTTTCTGCCCCTGTCTATACCCGCCCCGCAAACTACAACGGCCATTGTGTCCCCGAGGTGCTGCTTTCCGGCAACGACCGGCTCATCTCCGAATGGAAACGGGAACAGCAATTGAAAAGAACCGGACAACGTCGCCCTGACCTGCTAGATAAACGCCTATGAACGGAAATGCAGTCTCGGATGTGCACAGACAGTCCGGCAAAGGACGCCTCTTTACCGGCAATTGGCATTTTTACGTCTTTTATGCTCTGTTGTTGCTGGCAATGGCTTCATTGCCGTTTACCAATTGGCTGATGCTCCCTGTCGCGGTCCTGATGTTTCTCGATTGGATTATAGCCTGGAATTGGAAAGAAAAAATCCGGAATCTGAAAGAGAATGTTTCGCCCGCTGCCGGCATCATCCTTTTCTCGCTTTATGCACTGGTGATTTATGGCTTTTTCCTTTCATCCAATAAAGCACATGCGTTTGCGGCTTTCGACTGCAACCTCTGGTTTCTGGCCGCACCGCTCTTTATCCTGGCATACAGCCGCAAAGATCTCAACCCAATGCGAATACGTGTCGCCTTGCTGGTTTTTGCACTGTTCACCTTTCTGCACCTATGCGTCATATTCGGCATAGCCATTACCAAATATATCCGGACGGACGACAGTTATGGGCTGTTCTATATACACTTGTCCTTGTTGAGACACCCCTCATACCTCGCCATGTATGTTACATTTTCATTCTGCATAGTTCTTGAATTTCTCGCAAAAGAAAAAGAGCGGCTCTCAACCTTGGCCGAAATGTTTGTCATCTTCGTTTTGGCGGTTTTTGTGGTGAGTGTATTCTTCTTGCAGTCAAAAGCCGGCATATTGATATTCCTATTGATCGGTGCATTGTGGATGGTGAACCTCTGGATCATACGCACCGTCAACATCGCGGCGGTGCTCAGCATTCTGGTCTGCGTAGGCAGTGCTGTTGTGGTTTTGAACCAAACCGGCGACTTGCCGGTTCGTCGGTTCCAGGCTTCGGTTGAGGACATCGAGCAGTTCCGGAACCAAGAACTCGGCGACGGCAGTACAGAAATTCGTCTTACAGTATGGAAGTCGGCCTTGGAAATCAGCCGCAAAAACATGCCATGGGGGGTAGGCACCGGCGATGCGACGGACGAACTCTGTCTGAATGCCGTCCAAAAGAACTACACAAACCTGATAGGACATCATTTCAATGCACACAACCAGTACCTTCAAACCTTGCTCACTCTTGGCCTCCCCGGAATGGTAGCACTGCTCTGCTATTGCGGCTTGCCCTTTGTAGTCGGTTTCAAGCGAAAGGATGTCTTGTATCTATCCTTTGCCGTCATCGTAATACTGAATTTGGCGGCAGAATCGATGTTTGAGACGCGCGCCGGGGTCGATTTCATTGCCTTGATGAACGTGTTGCTGCTTTTGAAAGCCAAAACAATCTGAAAAAGACGTGATTTACTTCTATGCGTTGCCAGATGTTCTTCTTGCGGAAATGAGTATCGTCCCTTTGTCTTTTTATGCTATCTTTGCGCCCTTGTTTAAAAGATGTTGAAATAAAAAAACACGTGCAATGAGTCGTTTGAAAAAGTTTGTCCTGCTTTTGTCCGCATTGTTCATCCTCATATCATCTGTATATTCACAGAATGAAAAGATTCGTGTCACGACAGTGACCGCTTCGGAAAAGGAGATTGTGGTGCGTGCCGATTTCCCGGATTTCGAAATCTCTTCGGTAGAGGTGAACGGAGAAACGATGCAAAAGTTGTTCATGCCGGATGCTTGCCCCTTGCTGAACGCTGGCGAACCGGAACTTCTCCAGAAATCCGTTTCGCTGATTGTGCCCGAACATAGCCGCCCCGTCGTTGAAGTCATGTCTTCGGAGTACGAAATAATGCCGGATGTGAATCTGGTCCCGTCAAAAGGGAAGTTATACCGCAATGTTGACCCGTCTGACATTCCTTACAAAAAAGGGGCGGTCTATCAGAAAGACTGTTTCCTTTATGGGGATTCTGTTGAGGTGCAGAAGCCTTACGTGCTGCGTGACTATTCAGGAGTATCGGTGCGGCTTTTCCCTTTTGCCTACAATCCGCTCCGCCGGCAACTGAAGGTCTGCAAAAGCATTACGCTAAAGGTGACATATAACAGCAAAAATCACATAAAACCCGTACCGGTCGTTCCCGCAGTCTTTGATGCGGTATATAAAGAGCATTTTCTGAATTACGAAACGGTCAGTGCCGGCAGTATGACTGAAAGCGGGGAAATCCTTGTCGTGTCGCCGGCGGAGTTCCTTGCAGCCCTGCAACCGTACGTGCAATGGAAAACCCGCTGCGGCTATAAGGTCACCGCAGTCTCGCTTGAAACGGCAGGCAATACGGCAAATGCTGTCAAAGCCTACATTTCAAATTATTACAACCGACACCGGCCGGCCTTTCTGCTGTTGGTGGGCGATGACAGCAAGTTTCCCGTGCTGACGGTTGGCGGCAACACGAGCGACAACTGTTACGGCGAACTTGCGGGCGACGATGTCTATCCGGATGTCATCGTGGGCAAGATTTCAGCAGTTACGGCAGACCAGGTGCGCACACAGGTGGAACGTTTTGTGGATTACGAGCGCAACCCGTCCGACACGGCCCACTTCCCCGTGTTTTGCGGCATCGCCTCCTCCGAAGGCCCCGGCGACAACAACGAGTATGACTATGACCATATCCGCAATATCGGAAATGTGCTGTCTGCTTATACATATACCTCTGGTTATGAACTCTTTGACGGTAGTCATGGTGGTATGGATGCTGCGGGTGACCCCGCCCCCGCACATGTGACAACGGCGCTCAACGGCGGGGTAGGCATTGTCAACTACTGCGGACATGGTGTCTATACGGGCTGGAGTACTACGGGATTCAGTTCTGCCCATGTCAGGCAACTTGACAATGCAGGGAAGTTGCCTTTCATCATCTCCGTGGCTTGTCAGAACGGCGATTATGTAGGCAGAACCTGCTTCGCCGAGGAGTGGCTGCGCGCTGAAAGGAACGGAAGCCCCGTTGGTGCGGTGGGCGCGCTGATGTCCACGATAAACCAGCCGTGGATTTCGCCAATGTATGCACAAGACCGTATGATGCAACACTTGACAGGCACGAACGGGAGTTTTCAGTCCGAAACGTTAGGCGGCATCATTTTTAACGGCATTGCAGACATGCTCGACCATTACAACGACTATGAAGTATCCCGCACCTGGGTGCTCTTTGGCGACCCGACGCTGCGAGTGCGCACTTCCGCTCCGCAAACACTCGATGTGACGCACGCAAGCCAGATATCCGCCGGATTGTCTTCCGTTGACTTCACGTCGCCGGCGGAGGGTGCAAGGGTTTCTGTCGTCAAAGGCGATGAACTTGTGACCACGGGTGTGGTGCGAGGCGGCAACGTGACGCTAGATATCTCCGCGTTCCCCGTTGACATAGACACGCTGGATGTGGTGGCAGTCGCCTCCGGCTATTTGCCCTACGAGGGAACAATCAGCAGAACGTCTGTGCAAGGTCCCTATATATTCTGCTCTTCCCTTGAACCCGACAGTTCCAGAATGGCGGTTTATGGCACCAGGGTAACCCTGAAAGCCGCATTCCGCAATATAGGCAACAATGGCGCAACCCGTATCCAGACGCGCCTCAGAACGGAGGATCCTTATTTGACGGTCGTTGATAGTTCGTTGACGCTGCTCAGGCTCGACTCGGGCAGCACGTCTGAAAGGCACGCCGCATATACCATCAGCGTCGCCCCGAATGCGCCGGCAGCGCATGAGGCTAAGCTTACAGTAAGAACGGCTTTTGAGGGAACTGTCGTGGAACGCACATTCACGATAACACTTCACGCACCTGCGCTGACTGTCGAGTCGTGTACGTTCAATGATGCCGCTTCGGACAACCCGAACGGGCGTTTTGATTTCGGTGAGACGGGTCAATTGCAGCTTTCCCTCGTCAATCAGGGCAACTATGAGGCTCCGGCCGGCAACCTCCGCATCAATTCCATGGATGGCAAGATATTGTTGACAGAGCAGGATTTTCTTGTCGCAACTATCGGAGTGGGGGAGAAAAGTGTTGTAGAGGTTACGGCAACCGCCTCCCCGGAGGTCACAAGTCCAACATACGCCAGACTTAAGGCGGTATATACCGCAGGAAGCATTACATCCGAAAAGGTCTTTTCCGTCAGGGTGGGAGCCCTGGTTGAGAATTGGGAGTCAGGCGATTTTTCCGCTTTCGCCTGGAATACATCCGGCAGCAAGGCCTGGACTGTTACTGACCGGAATGTTTATGAGGGCAGTTATGCCGTTCGTTCGGCCGCCATCGGCAACAATGCCACCAGCAATCTCTCCATCACGGTCTCCACCAATGTGCCCGACACGCTCTCTTTTTATTATTGGGTGTCGTCAGAGGAGGACTACGACTTCTTGATTTTCAAGGTTGACGGGGAGGAGAAAGGAAAATGGAGCGGCAATACCGGATGGCAACGCTTTGCCTGTGTCCTGCCCGCAGGTCAGCATTTGATCAAATGGACTTATGAAAAGGATGCCTATTATTCTGAAGGCTCAGACATGGCGATGCTTGACATGATTGAGTTCCCACTCCCGGATGCTGCTACCGGCATTCCGGAAAACAGTGCCGGAACCCTATATTTGTCGCCGAACCCAACAACCGGCATCACTTACCTTTGCGCAGAAAGTTCTGTCCCTTTGAACGGAAGCGAATATAGACTGTTTGATGTCGGCGGACGCTTGTTGTTGCAAGGTGTCGTTGAAAGCACACGACAGCAGTTCGCATTCGATGGACTGAAAGCCGGTATTTACCTGTTAGAGGTGACAGATAATGATAAGAACATTCAGATTTTAAAGTTGATTAAACAGTAAAAAATGCAGAAAAAACCGTTGATATTGGTTGTGAATGACGACGGCTATGAAGCCAAGGGGCTTGAAGCGATGGTTCAGATTGCCAAAACGTATGGGGAAGTGGTTGTCGTCGCACCCGACAGAGTGCGTTCGGCATCGGCTCATTCCATCACGATGCACGAGCCGCTCCACGTCACCCATTACAAGACCGAGGACGGCATTCCCTACTGGCGCACCAACGGCACACCCGTTGATTGTGTGAAACTTGGACAAAAAGTGGTCCTGCGCGGACGCAAGATAGATCTTGTGCTGTCGGGCATCAACCATGGTTCAAACTCCTCTGTCAGCATTATCTATTCCGGCACGATGGGGGCTGCCATTGAGGCTTCATTTGAAACGATGGCAGTGGGCATTTCTGTCCTCGACTACTCTAAAGACCCTGATTTCACCGCTGCTGTACATTATGGGAAAATAATTGTTGAACAGGTGCTGAAAAACGGACTTCCACCCAGAATATGCCTGAATGTGAATGTCCCTAAATTGCCGTTGAGTGAAATCAAAGGTATGAAAGTGACCAGGCAGACCGAAGGCTATTGGGAAGAGGACCTGGAAGAACGGACAGATCCGCAAGGCCGCAAATACTATTGGCTGGCTGGACATTTAGTGGATACAGACCATAAAGATGACTCATGCGAGTGGGCTCTCCATCATCGGTATGTTTCTATACAGCCTGTACAGTATGACCTTACTGCCTATAAAAATATGAATGAAGTCAAATACCTTGAATTAGAAGAAAATGGAAAGTAGGTTTTTAAACTTTTTGCGTAAAGATTCTATCGGTATGGGAGTTGTGACAGGCTTTGCAGTGCCGGCGGTTCTCTTCGGTATTCTTTTTGCCATATTCGCCATTCTGGTGAAGACGAACCCGGAAATGCTGGTCAACAATCCCTCGCTGCAGCGCACCATCATCCCGAAACTGATCCTGATCAGTCTTATACCGTCGCTGCTGATTCTCCGTCACTATCTGCTCAAATTGAAATACGACAAGACGGGACGTGGCATCATCATATCCACATTTGTTTTGGGTCTGGTGTTTGTTATCGTTCAGTTTTCCTTGTAGGATTGTCATTCCCGGTTTCCCGGAAAAGGCACAAAAGCTTGTACAGGTCTAGAGCGCATATGCAGTAGTGCCGGAGGATGAGCCTTTTCAGTGTGTGGCGGTTGATGTTCAGGAGAATCTCTGTCGGCTTTGACAGATGCCATTCTGTAAGATTCAGAAAGGTGCGCAGCAGCCGGTTCTCGCGGATGAAATCCGGAGTGGTTTTCCGGTTGTTCAGCAGCATCGCCAAGTTGGCGACTGCGGTTTCGGTTTTTGAAAGAAACACCTCGTTACGGTCAAGCCCCTCGTGGTAAATCCCGTTGTCGATATGCTCTATGGGGATGCCGTTGTTTCTCAACTGTTCTCCGAAAAAGACATCTTCAAAGCCGTAGGTCTTGAAAGACTCGTCGAAGCGGCAAATGCCGAACACGGATTTTGACAGTAGTATATTGAACGGCGTAAAGGAGCGGTAGGGATGCCGGATGCGTTGGGCCGCACTTTTCTGTTCGCGGCTGATGCCGTAGCGCCAGCGGAGACGATATGTTTTTTCCGGCGGCGTTTCATGATAGGACACGCCGCCCATAGCCACAAAAGGTTCGGTGATGTCGGGATGCCGGTTGCGGGCATATTGCATATAGTGTTCCAGATAGCCGGTACTTTTCATGCCGGCATCTCCGTCAATAAAGAGAAGATAGGGGTATTGTGCGGCCGTTGCAAGGCGGTTGCGGGTATAGGCGCGCCCCCGGTTTGTTTTGTTGCGGAGAAATGTAATTTCCGGATGATCCGCCAACCTCTTGTTTTCAAGGATGGTTTGCATGTCGGTGGAGGCATCGTCCAAAATAATGATTTCAAAAGGGATGGAGAGCCGGCGTGCTTGCTCAAGCAGGGGAGTGGCGAGCGGTTCGGCTGAAATGTTGTAAACAGGCAGCAGAATGGAGAGCATCAGAATCCGGAATCTATCAACTGCCCGTTTTCAATGCAGATGGTCCTGGAAGGGAACTTGTCAATCATGGAGAAATTGTGCGTAGCCATCAGGATGGTCGTGCCCGTCTTGTTGATGTTGTGGAACACGCTGAAAATCTCCTCAGAGGTCAACGGGTCAAGATTGCCGGTCGGTTCGTCTGCCAGAATCACGTCTGGGCGGTTGAGCAGGGCACGTGCGATACACACGCGTTGTTGCTCGCCGCCGGAGAGCTGTGAAGGCAGTTTGAAGTCCTTGGTTTTAAGGTCCACGGCATCAAGCACCTCTTCGCAGCGGTTCAGCATAGCGTTCCTGTCTTTCCACCGGGTGGCCTTTAGTACAAACATCAGGTTCTCGATGACCGTCTTGTCCGAAAGCAACTGGTAGTCTTGGAACACCATGCCGATTTTCTTGCGGAGTGCGGGTATTCTTTTCTGTTTGAGGTTCAGGAGGTCGTAACCTAATATTTCCGCGCTTTCGCCTTGGGGTTTGATGTCAGCGATTAATGTCTTGAGGATGGAGGACTTGCCGCTGCCGGTCCGTCCGATGAGGTAAACGAACTCGCCTTGTTTGACGGAAAAGGAAACTTTGGGGAGCACCAAAATCTTTTTCTGGAAGATGTCTGCGTTGTGCAGAGAAATCACTATGTTGGGCACGTTTTCAGAGGACGTTGTTTCCGGTGCGGCAGCTTGCCGGGAGGTGTCCGTCTCGGGCTGTTGTGCCGTAAGGCTGTTGTCAGGCATCGATGTTTGCATAGGTGGCGTTTTTTTCAATGAATTCACGGCGAGGCGGCACATCGTCGCCCATCAGCATGGAGAACACGCGGTCGGCTTCGGCGGCGTTTTCAATGGTTACCTGCCTTAGTGTGCGGTGCTCCGGATCCATGGTGGTTGACCACAGTTGTTCTTCGTTCATTTCGCCGAGACCTTTATAGCGTTGCACATGAACCTTTGCGTCTTCATTGTCTCCGGCGGCTTCGGCAATGTATTGTTTGCGTTGGTCTTCGGTCCATGCGTATTTCTGGTATTTCCCTTTTTTCACGAGGTAGAGCGGCGGGGTGGCGATATAGACATGGCCTTGTTCTATCAGCGTGCGCATGTGTCGGAAGAAGAATGTCAGGATGAGGGCGGCAATGTGGCTGCCGTCCACGTCGGCATCGGTCATGATGATGACTTTATGGTAGCGGAGTTTGGAGATGTTCAGTGCCATCTTGTCTTCCTCGGTGCCGATGGTCACACCTAATGCGGTGTATATGTTTTTGATTTCCACACTGTCCCAGATGCGGTGCGGCATGGCTTTCTCCACGTTCAGGATTTTTCCCCGCAACGGAAGGATGGCCTGGAAATGGCTGTCGCGTCCCTGCTTCGCCGTTCCGCCTGCGGAGTCGCCCTCTACGAGGAAAAGCTCGCATTTGGTGGCGTCTTTGGAGGAGCAGTCGGAGAGTTTCCCCGGCAGTCCGGAGCCGCTGAAAGCGGTTTTGCGCTGCACCATCTCGCGTGCCTTGCGGGCGGCGTGGCGCGCGCGGGCGGCAGTGACCACTTTGTCAACAATGTCTTTTGCGTCTTTCGGGTTCTCTTCCAGATAGTTGGTCAGCATTTCTCCTACCATCTGGTTCACGATGCCGGCAACTTCGCTGTTGCCGAGCTTCGTTTTCGTCTGTCCCTCAAATTGCGGGTCCGCCACTTTGACCGAAATGATGGCGGTAAGTCCCTCGCGGAAGTCGTCACCCGAAATCTCCACATTTTCCTTGCTGAGTTTGTCCAGCATCTTGTTGTCGTCTGCATATTTCTTCAAGGTGCGGGTCAGTGCGGAGCGGAAGCCGGCGAGGTGCGTTCCGCCTTCTATGGTGTTGATGTTGTTGACGTACGAGTGGATGTTCTCCGAGTAGGAGTCGTTGTACTGCATGGCAACTTCTACGGGCACGTTCTGCCGTTCCCCCTCGATGTAGATCGGCTTCGATGTGATTTTGACGCGGTTCTGGTCTAAATAATCGATGAAGTCTCGCAGACCGTTTTCGGAGTAGTACTCGTGTTTCGGATGGTTGCCTTGCTCGTCGGTTGACCGCATATCCTCGATGGAGATGTGGATGCCTTTGTTGAGGAATGCCAGCTCGCGGAGACGGTCTGACAGTCTTTCAAAATCGTATGTGGTGGTATAGAATATCGAATCGTCGGGCGTGAAGGTAATCTTGGTGCCGCGGTAATCGCTGTCGCCTACAATTTTCACGGGGTAGAGCGGTTTGCCGCAAGCGTATTCCTGGACGAAATGCTTGCCTTCGCGGAAAACCTCTGCGGTCATGTGTTTGGAGAGCGCATTCACGCAGGATACGCCCACGCCGTGCAGACCGCCGGAGACTTTGTACGTGTCCTTGTTGAACTTGCCGCCGGCATGGAGTACGGTCATCACGACTTCCAGGGCGGAGCGGTGCTCTTTGGCGTGCATGCCGGTAGGGATGCCTCGGCCGTTGTCCAGCACGCTGATGGAGTTGTCTTCCAGAATGGTGACCTCTATGTTGTTGCAGAATCCTGCCAGCGCCTCATCGATGCTGTTGTCCACCACTTCGTTGACAAGATGGTGAAGTCCGCGCTCGTTGATGTCGCCGATGTACATGGCGGGACGCTTGCGTACGGCTTCCAGTCCCTCAAGTACTTGGATGTTGTCGGCGCCGTATGTTTCCTCGGCAGGGTTGGTATTATCTAATTCGCTCATTTACAAATGGTTTTGTTATAAATTCAAAGTATGCAAAGATATAAAAAAACGTTGGAAGATCGATGCGCAATCTTGCTAAAAGTTATGCATTGTTCAAGATTGTTCCGTCACGAAGGATGTTGTATTCTGAAAAGAAAAAAGGCGGCTTTGAGGCCGCCTTTGAAAGGATGTCAAGATGGGATTACCGGGTCTCTTCGATGGCTTGTTTGATGAGCTGGAATGTGCGTTCCGGGTCGTTGTCGAGACCGACAGAGAAGCGGATGAGGCCTTCGCTCATGCCCATTTCTTTCTGGATGTCCTCGGGAACTTCCGAAGAGGTGGATTTCCCGGAGTTGCTGAAGAGGGTCTTGAAGTAGCCGAGGCTGACGGCGAGGTAGCCTACGCCCAGTTCCTGCATCTTCTCCATAATGGCGCTGGCTCTTTCAGCCGTGCCCATATCGATGGAAATCATACCGCCGTAGCCGTAGCCTTCATTCATCATTTCGGTGAACAGTTTGTGGTCAGGATGCTCTTCGAGACCGGGATAGTTGTACTTGATGCCGGTTTCCTTGAAACGTTTGGCCAGATACATGGCGTTTTCGCCGTGTTTCTTCATGCGGATATGCAGCGTGTGCAGGTTCTTCTGGATGCTGGATGAACGGAAAGTGTCCAATACCGGCCCGAGCAGCATGGCGGTACCGTTGTTGACATCAATCAGAGAATTGATATATTCGGCTGTCCCGCAGATGGCGCCTGCAACGCAGTCGTTCATGCCGTTGACATATTTGGTCATGCTGTAGATGACTACATCGGCGCCGAGACGGTGCGGAGAGAAAATCATCGGCGTGAATGTGTTGTCCACCAGTAATTTGGCACCGGCGGCGTGGGCGATCCTGGAGATCTCAGGGATGTTGGCGATACGGAGCAGCGGATTGTTCATCGTTTCCGTATAAAGAACCTTAGTGTTGGGTCTGATGGCTTTCTTGACGGCGTCGAGGTCCTGCATGTTGACGAAAGTTACCTCGACATTGAATTTCTTGAGGTAGTTGTTCAGAAATGCAAACGTTCCGCCGTAGGTGGTCATGCTGGATACGATATGGTCGCCGGCTTTCACTTCGTGGAGCAGCGCCACCGTAATGGCTGCCATTCCGGAACCGGTAGCCCAGGCAGACTCGGTGCCTTCCATCGCGGCCAAGGACTTCGCCAATGCCAGCGTGCTCGGATTCCAATGTCTGGAGTAGAGGAAATAACCCTCCGTCTCGCCATGGAAGGTGTCGGTCATGGTCTTGGCATGTTCAAACATGAATGTGGCGCTGTCGCAGATGGCAGGGTTGACGCCGCGGTAAGCGTCTTTTTTGTCCAACTTCTCGATGTTGGTTGCGGGATCGAATTTTTCCATATTGTTTATCAGTTATTTAGAAAATGTTAGATTATGTGCCTGCGGTTTTGCCTTAAAGCGTGCAAAGATATGTTTTTTATGTTATTCGAGTCCGCGGTTCTTCAGCAGCGGCTTGATGGAAGGTTCGTGGCCGCGGAATGCCGTATAGAGTTCCATGCACTCTTCGGTGTTGCCCTTTTCCAGTATGTTGATGCGGAATGCCGTGGCAGTCTCCTGATCGAAGATGCCGTGCTCGCGGAATGCTTCAAAGGCATCGTTGTCGAGAACTGCTGCCCAAGTGTAACTGTAATAGCCGGCGCCGTAGCCCCCGGAGAAGATGTGCTGGAAGTAGGTGCTCTTGTACCTCGACACAATGGACGATATCAGCCCGATCTGAGCCATTCGGCGGCTCTCATAATCCGGAAGGACGATGTCCGTCTTTTGGGTGAAGGTGTGATAGTCCATGTCAAGCAGCGCGGCGGCCAGCAACTCGGTGTTGATGAAACCCTGCCCGTAAGTCTTGGAAGCCTGTATTTTCTTGACCAGTTCGTCAGGGATGACTTGCCCGGTGCTGTAATGCCTGGCGTACATTTTGAGCACTTCCGGCTCGAATGCGAAATGCTCCATAAACTGCGAAGGCATCTCCACATAGTCGCGGGGCACGTTGGTGCCGGAAAGCGAACGGTAGTGGCAGCGCGAAAGCATGCTG
Source organism: Oscillospiraceae bacterium (assembly GCA_963620035.1). Taxonomy (GTDB): domain Bacteria; phylum Bacteroidota; class Bacteroidia; order Bacteroidales; family WCHB1-69; genus F23-D06. Next base: position 60,689 of record CAVEXN010000009.1, read on the forward strand.
TGCAACCCATGGCCGAACTCGTGGAAGAGGGTTTCCACCTGGTCGATGTTGAGCAATGCCGGCCTGCCGCCTGACGGTTTGGTGAAGTTGAAGACTAACGACACAACAGGAATGACGTTCTCCCCGTCGCGCGTGTAATACTGCTCCCTGAAGTTGGTCATCCAAGCGCCGCTCCGTTTCGTCTCCCGGGGAAAGAAGTCCATATAGACGATGGCGATGACCTCGTTGCGGTCGATGACTTCGTATGCTTTCACGTCTTTGTGATAAACAGGGATGTCTTTGTTTTCGCGGAAGGTGAGCCCGTACAGTTTGTTGCATACCATGAAGAGCCCTTTCTGTGCGGTGTCAAGGGAGAAGAAAGGCCTGATAGCCTCTTCGTCCACGTCATATTTGGCTTTCCGTTCTTTTTCGCAGTAGTAGCGCCAGTCGCACGGCTCCAGTTGGAAACCGCCTTTTTCTTTGTCAATCATCTTTTGGTAAGAAGCGGCCTCTTCTTTGGCTTTGGCAAGGGCCGGTTTCCAGACCTGCATGAGCAAGTCATACACGTTCTTGTCACTTTTGGCCATGCAGTCGTCCAATACATAGTTGGCGTAATTGTCGAAGCCGAGGATGTTGGCTTTTTCCAACCGCAGGTTCACGATTTCGTTGATGATAGCGGTGTTGTCAAACTTCCCGCCGAGGCAGCGGCTTGTATAGGCCGTCCAGATTTCCTTGCGGAGACTGCGGTCTTGGCAGTACATCAGGAATGGCTCTAATGTGGGCATGTCCAACGTGAACACGTATTTGCCTTTGGTGTCATTGTTGGCGTTCCCTGTCTCAAGGGCGGCTTGGAGCAGCGAGGACGGAAGCCCCGCCAGCCTGGTAGAGTCGGCAACTGCCAGTTTGTAGTCGTTGGTGGCCCCCAGCACGTTGTTGCCGAATTTCAGGGTTAATGTCGAAAGCCGGCTGTTTATTTCACGGAAACGCCCCTGCTTCTCTTTGGGGATGTTTGCGCCGCCCCGGACAAAACTTTTGTAGGTCTCTTCCAGCAGACGCATCTGCTCGCTGTTCAGATTCTCGCTCTCACGGTTGTCGTAAACTTGTTTCACCCTTGCAAACAACTTCTCGTTCAGCATAATGTCGTCGCTGTGCTGCGAGAGAACGGGGAATATGGTGTCGGCTATGGCCTCCATCTCTTCGTCGTTGCAACATTCTGACAAGTTCATGAATACAGAACTGACTTTGTTGAGCAGTTCGTCGCTGTATTCCAATGCGATGATGGTGTTGGCGAACGTGGGCTTCTCTTTGCTGCCGCAGATGTTGTCTATGGCTTCTTTCTGCTGCCGCATGCCTTCTTCGAATGCCGGCAAATAATGAATTGTCTTGATTTCATCGAACGGAGGAACACCGTAAGGCGTCTCCCATTTTTGCATAAAAGGATTGTCTGAAAGGTCTGTCTTGCTTTTCTTGCCGCATGCACCGCTGATCAGGCCGGCGGTAACGATGCTCATGACGACGAGATTGTGCTTCATAGTGGTGTAGATAAAAAATTTGTGGCAAAGATACAAAAAAGGTGTAGTCTTAGCCTCGGTTGATGAAAGTCCGTCCAATTGTCAAAATATTGCGAAAAACGCCCGCTTCCGTTAGGTAAAAATTGTAAAAAATATGTTGAAGACAAATCTAAGTTTTTTATTTTCAACGAGAAAAAAATTAAACGGAACCTCTTGACAAACGTATGGCTGTGGCTGTATCTTTGTGGTGTTGATTTTATGCAGGGGCTGGCATCCCCGCTTAAGGTTTTCAGAAAGACATCCGGAACAGGATCGTGACTATTTAATGAACGAATAATAATAACGAATTAAAATACAAAACGCCGTATTAGACCAGAAAACAACTGAAGTGCCGCCGTCCGGCCCGGAAGCGATGATTGGATTGAACTCCTCCTGCGTAAGTGGAAATAATATAATCAATATCAAAAAATCAAAAAAACAAAAACCATGAAAAAATTATTATTGTTAGCAAGCATTTGTTTAATCGGCATCAGCGCCTCTTTCGCAGAAGGCGATCCCGCAATCATTGTCCGCAAATACAACGGTGGATGGTGGGCCTGGCTCAATTTGTATAACAGAGTCGAGTTTACGCCTTCCCAAAATGGCGCTCCTGCAATTCTGGACTGTAGCGGAAAGGGCTTCACTTTCTGCCGTGTCCCATCTGCTGCATTCAGTTTCGTCCTCGGTTCGACAAATAACGGGACTGTCAATATGACCCCGCAGGTCAACTCCAGATTCGCGGATGCCGTCAATGAACTGATCGAACAGAGTGAGAACAGCAGCTCAAAAGGGGTGAATTCAGGAATGGCGACCAAAAAGATTGCCGTGCAGAGCTCATCCAAGAAGGTAGATACTTATGTCGTCAAGGGGCAATGGTCCTATAACCAGTACGGTGAAGGCACCATAATGATCTACATCGACAAGTTGAACCTCTTGCAAAGACAATAATCCGCCTTGATTAGCGAAGGATATTCAAAAACAATATAGAAATGAAAAAGATAGGAATTATTATGCTCTGCCTCACGGGGTTCTTCAGTGGGGAAACGTGTCTGGGCCAAGACTGGATGGGTTCTCAATTCGCACTCGACACAGTTGTTGAGATGCAAGGCAACTATGACGGGTACAACGTGAACAAACTGGTGTGCTGCATCTGCGACGGGGTGTTCTACTTTACCGAATTGCAAGCGTACCAACATCCGGAGAATGGCCATGTCGCCAAGATTCACGCACTTTCCTTGTCAGACTATACCCAGTTTGAACTGACCATGCCGTTGCCGGCAACTTTCCCGAAGAAATATGAGGTGGAAAGCAGTTTCTGGGTGTACGACTTCAGAATCTATGAAGACAGGGCTGTGATTTCTGTCCAGGACTATATTCTCCTGTACCGCCGAGATGGAGGTTCCGCATTCCAATTCGATACGATGTTTCATCGCCCCTTCAGTATGGCTGTCTTCCTGAAAGGCAACAAACTGCATTATTTCACGGAAGACCACGACAAGGGTTACCGTTGGAATTGCCTGGACCTCCGGACCGGCAAGGACAAGGTGTTGACGGAACTGAAGTATGAGGCTCCACATGTGGTGCAGGCTAATCCTAATCGCTATCTCTTTCACGATGAAAACAATGTTTACTTTTTGAGTACAAGGTATCCCGTCTTACATAAATATGACCAGGATGGCCGCCGGGTGGACGACATTACGTTCAGCCTGCCCGGCTGGCATCCTTTTGAGGACGAGTATATCAAACGCAGCCTCTCATACGAATACGGGGCTGCGCGAATCTATGCCACGATGGATAAGATTTTCAATTATTCGTATCCTAAATTGGTGTTCCCGATAGGCGGAAGTTACCTGATGTACTATACGCAATACGATACGGCCACAGGAAAGTCATTCCCGATGTATGCTCTGTCAGCCAAAGGAGATTCTGTCAAGATGTACGGCTGTCAAGACTTGCAGAACGAACCCTACGGGGCTGGAAGGTTCCCGTTCAATCTGCTGTACCCGCTCGAAGACAAGGCCCGGACAAGCTGGGGCGACTTGCTCGTCGAGGTCTCCGCAGGCATCAGCAAGTCGTGGAATGGGCTGACACCGGCAGAATATGAACAGGAAAAGGAACGCTTCTTCCGGAAAAACGACCCGGTCCTGCAAATCAGGGTGATGCGGCTCATGAACAGCAGCCCGGAAGAACAGGTCTTCTTTTATGACGAGGACGACAAACCACATTCACTGAACGACTTGAATGTTGACAAACAGGTGCTGCTGTTGCATCAGTCGTTGGAGTGTTCGGCCTGCAACAGCCATATTCTGCGTATCATGAACACGCTTGATACGGCAGATGTCCGTATCGGAATTATGTATGCCAAATATCGTGGGGCTTTGAGCGAAAGAGAAACACGCCATGATGTGGCACAATACATAGACAAACACTACAATCTCTATTATCTGCTTCCGGTCTTTGGCGAACAATACCCCCGGTTCTTTGCCCGAAATCCGCGCAGTTATCCGTTAGTGTGTCTCTATGAACGCGGAAAAGCCCCCGTTTTGTTCTCTGTAAATGAGATATTCACCGACAATGAATATACGCTTCAGTTCTCGGATGATTTTATGGCGGCATGGAGGAAGTTCCTGTCAAAGTGAACGGACGCATGAGTTGAATACAGTTATGTAAAAACGCTATTTTTGCAGCCCGAAAACACCAAAAAAGATGCCATATACGATAGACCTAACGAAAATAACGCAGTACGACAACATTGAATTTGTCGCCAAGCAAGTGGTTGAGGGTTTCATAACAGGGATACACAAGAGCCCGATGCACGGTTTTTCAGTGGAGTTCGCAGAACACCGCCAATACAACACAGGCGAACCGGTAAGGCATATAGACTGGAAATTGTATGCCCGCACTGACAAACTTTTCGTCAAGCAGTATGAAGAGGAGACGAACCTTCGCTGTCATCTGGTTATCGACAATTCGGCTTCAATGTATTTTCCTGTACGCAAGCATTATTCATTGGCAGAACCGAACAAGATTTTCTTTTCCGTGTATGCGGCGGCTGTCTTGATGCAGGTTTTCAAGAACCAGCGCGACGCCGTCGGGTTGAGCCTCTTTTCTGACAAACTGGAACTGCACACCGCCGCACGTGGCGGAGACGCCCACAGCAAAATGATATACCGGGAGTTGGAGAAAGTGTTGCAGCCTATCGGAACAGATGTCAAAAAAGGCTCAATGGTGGCAGATACCTTGCACCAGATTGCGGAACAGATACATAGAAGGTCGCTGGTCATCATCTTCAGCGATATGTTTGAAAGCCAAAAGAATGTCGAAGACCTGATGCTCGCCCTGGGACATCTGCGCCATAATAAACATGAAGTCGTGCTGTTCCATACGTTCGACAAGGGCCTGGAATATGATTTCGCTTTCGATAACCGCCTCTATCGTTTTGTGGATATGGAAACCGGCAATGAAATCAAGGTACATGCCAACAATATCCGGGAACTCTATCAACACGAAGTACATGGTTTTTTCCATGAAATCAAGGTGAAATGCGGTCAATATCAGGTAGATGTCGTTCCGGTTGACATCACGCAAGGATTCGACCAGATTTTGCTTCCCTATTTGCTGAAGCGTTCACATACGGTTTGATGAAAAGGGAGACCAAAGCGTCCGGACTCTCAATTGCCGACTGGAGCAAGCAGGACAGACCTCGCGAGAAATACATGGAGAAAGGCATCTCTTCGCTTACGGATGCGGAACTGATTGCCATCTTGCTGCGAACAGGCACGGCTTCCGAAAATGCCGTCGATCTGGCCCGAAGAGTACTTGCCGGATGTGGCAATCGGCTACATACACTGGCTACATGTTCTTTGAAGACACTCCTTGAAACGAAAGGCATCGGACTTGCCAAGGCCGTGACGCTGCATGCGGCGTTCGAAATCGGAAACCGCATCCGGGCCGAAAAGGTGATGGAAGCGAAACGCATTAACAGCATTGTTGATGTGGTGGAACTGATGCAGGACAAAATCGCCAATCTGCCACATGAAGAGTTCTGGGCCGTTTATCTCAACCAAGCCGGCCGTATCCTCGATGTGAAACAGATCGGAAAAGGCAGCCTTACGGATACTTTGGTGGACATCCGTACGCTCGTTCAGTATGCACTCGACCAAAGGGCAACCAGTATGATTGTTTGCCACAACCACCCTTCAGGAACGATGCGCCCAAGTCAGGCCGATATCCGGCTCACACATCAGATACAAGATGCTGCCAGACTTTTCAAAATAGCACTTGTGGACCATGTTATTCTGCATAAGGACGCTTATTACAGTTTTGCAGACCAAGGACTCCTTTCAGTGTGACCGGTCACGTAAGTCTTCCCCTCCCCTCCAACTGTTGTTTCATCAGAGTAACTGCCACATATATTTTTGTACTTTTGCACGTTTTTTTCAAATTTTTCAATTATGCGTAAAAATTTCAAGATTCCTCACACTTTTACTATCGTGTTTGTCCTGATTGTTGTGTGTGCTGTGCTCACTTGGATTGTACCGGGCGGCGAGTTTGATAGGCAGACCGTTGTGGTGGATGGTCACGAAAAGAGTGTTGTTGTGGCAGATTCCTATCATCATACCGACAATAACCCTCAGACCTGGCAGATATTCACCGCCCTCTTTAAAGGCTTCAACCGGACTTCTGACATTGTCGTGTTCATCTTGATGATTGGCGGCGCCTTTTGGGTGATGAACGAGACCAAGGCTATCAACAAGGGCATTTATTTCTTCTTAAGTAAAACAGAAAAGATACAGCAACTACCGTTCTTTCGGAAAGTCGGGGTGAACAATCTGCTCATAATTGCTATAATGTTGTTGTTCAGTATTTTCGGTTCAGTGTTCGGTATGAGCGAAGAGACGATTGCCTTTGTCGTGATATTCATACCGCTGGCAATATCTATGGGGTATGATTCCATAGTCGGGGTACTGATGTGCTATGTGGCTGCGCATGTCGGCTTTGCAGGCGCAATGCTCAATCCGTTCACCATAGGCATAGCCCAAGGACTCTCAGGATTGCCAGCATTCTCTGGAATAGGATACCGCTTTCTTTGCTGGGCAATCCTGACTCTCTCAGCTGTTGTTTTCACTCTGCTCTATGCCCGAAGAGTGAAGAAAAATCCCGAGAAGTCGGTGATGTACGAGTTGGACCAGTATTGGCGCGACCGCAGCGAGCGGGTCAGCGTTGACCAGTCCGTTGAGAAATCGACGCTCCCGGCGTATGTGGTCTATGGCATTGTTACTGCGGTATTGGTTTACTGCGCATTCGCACTGCCGGAGACGTCTTTGAAAGTGGGATCCGCTTCTCATCCGATTGTGCTGTTTCCCGTTCTGGCAGCGTGCTTTGTCGTGCTTGGCTTTTTCGCTGTACGCAAATCGGTGCATCATTTTATTCTGGTGCTGCTCCTGTTTACGGTCCTTGTCTTGGTTGCTGGCGTGCTGGGTTATGGCTGGTATGTGATGGAAATTGCCGGGCTTTTCTTTGCGATGGGGCTGGCAGCCGGACTGGCATACGGTTTTCCACTCGACAAGGTGACCAGACTCTTTCTGGACGGATGCAAGGATATTCTGGTGGCGGCACTGGTTGTAGGCTTGGCCGGCGGGATCATTGTGATATTGGAAGACGGAAGGATCATCGATACTATTCTCTATGCCGTTTCTCAATGTTTTGGCGATTCGGGCAGAATTGGCGCTACAGGTGTGATGTATGCGATGCAGAACCTGCTCAACCTCATCATCCCTTCAGGCTCCGCCAAGGCCGCACTGACGATACCTATGATGGCCGAATGGTCGGACCTTATGGGTGTGTCTCGGCAGCTTACCGTTTTGGCGTTCCAGTTCGGCGACGGGTTTACGAATATGATTACCCCGACATCGGGCGTGCTTGTCGGTGTGCTGGGCGTGGCCAGAATCCCATATTCCACATGGTTCAAGTTTATTTGGCCTTTTATTGTGGCATTGATTATTGCGGGGTTCTTCTTGCTGCTGCCCCCATTGTTTATGTCGTTTGTGGGTTTTTAGCGGCTGTTCTTGTATTCTTCGGCATAGCGGTAGAACTTCCGCGCCATTTCCAAATTATGCCTGCGTTCGGCCTCCCGTGCAATGGAGAGGTAGGATTCATACACCCCTTCGCGCGAACGGAGTATGCCGCGGTAATAGTCGTCGTTGCAGTATCCTGTCGGCATGTTAGAGCAGAATTGCTCCAAGGCGAAGAATACTTCCAACGCATCCGCCGAGCGGTTGCATCGGGCCAGCGAGTCCCCGATATGGTAAAGATTGTCGTAGAGTTCCAGGGTGAAATCGGAGACGTCACGCTCTTGTTGCTCTGTCAATGTCGGCAGAATGTAAATGTCGTGGATCAGCGAGACGCTCTCTTTGTAATGGCCCATAGCAAGACTCATCCTGGCTTTCAGCAAGAGAGCCTCAGGATTGCCCGGGTTGTATTGTAGCGCGCGGTCTATGTTGTAAAGCGCAGACGATGTGTCATGGAATAAGATCACCTCGACGGCACGTTCATAGAAAATGTCGTCCACATGCGCTTTCAGCGCCGACAGCCGTTGCTCCGCTTTGTCTGCTTTGACCGCAATCTTAAGGAATGCGGCTTTGGCCTCGTAATAGTCAAGGTGCATGCATCTGTACAAGTATGGAAGGTCCGTGGCCCTGAACCGGTCAATTTCTTTCCGAATGTCTTGCAGGAAGAGATAATGAAGGCTTATCAGTTCGGGATCCTCATAGTTGAGTTTGTCAAGACGATTCCCCCATTGGCGGAATGTCGAGTATGTGCTGTCGCACTCATGCTGTGCATGTAAACTCGACAGAATGATGCAGAATCCGGCTATTATGATGTGCTTTTTCAACGGCTATTCGCTGAGGAAATCGTCAAAGGTTTTTGTCAGTTCAGGTTGCGAAACATAGCCGACCATTTTTTTCGGTTGGCTCGTACGGTTGAAAAACAACAGGGTAGGGATATTCGTGATGCCAAATGCCTGACACACGTCTTGCGTTTTGTCCACATTGACAGAATAGACGATGATTTTGCCTTTGTACTCTTTGGCGAGGCTTTCCAAGACCGGCTTGAGTTTCATGCAGGGACCGCACCAGCCGGCATAGAAATCCACTACGCAAGGCGTATGCCCCTTGTATCTGAAGCCTTTAGGGTCGTTGATTTCTGTGACATATCTGGTGAAATCGTCCGAAGAGAGGAGGATGACGTTGCCCGAGAGGTCCTCTTTTAATAGTGTCTGGTCCGCATTGGCGTTGTCGGGATCCGGAAGTTGTTGCCGGGCCTTGGCTCCCGTTTCGGTTTCCGTTCTCGTCGAGCCGTTTCTGTTTTCGTTTTCGTTCTCCTGTGCGGTTTTGCCGACGCAGGCTTCGAGAAGAAGTGCCGATAAGAAGAAAACAAGGAGGAATGAATGATTTGTCTTACGCATATTGTGATGATTTTTCTTGGATGTATTGTTTGAAGATGCGTCCGCGCTCCTCAAAGTTCTTGAATTGGTCGTAAGAGGCTGCGGCTGGCGACAATAGGACGATTCTGTTCCGTGCTGTCCTTTCGAATGCATAGTCGACGATCTTCCGGAAGTCGTCTTCTATGATGTAGTCGCCGGGAACGGGAAACTGTGCTTCCCATTCTTTGAATATGCGCCGTCCCGCCGGACCGGTGAAAGCGATGTGGGCTATAGGGTTCTGATGCAGGAAGACCACGAGTTTCCGGTACTCGATGCCGCGGTCGAAGCCCCCTAAGATGAGGGTGTCAACTTTACGCAAGGTCTCAACAGCGGCCATAGTGGCTTCCGGAATGGTGGAAATACTGTCGTTGTAGAATCGTATGCCGTTGAACGTGCCCACGAACTCTATGCGGTTAGGAAGTCCGCGGAATGTCTGCAGCCCGGCCATGATTTCGTCATGGTCCAAACCCTCGTGCCGGCAGACTGCAACGGCAGCCATGAGGTTGTAGCAGTTGTGCGTGCCCGGTAGGTTGTGGTATTCGCGCAGGTCATAGTCGTCAAGCTGTATGCCGCTGTCCGAAAAACGGATGATGCCGTTCTGGCAGCAGGCGGTCAGCCCGTTGTATTTCCGCGCCCCGAATATGCAGCGCGTGCGGTTGTACTCAAAACGTTTCATCAGTTCGGGGATGTGTTCGTCATCACCGTTATAGACCAGGAAGTTCTCGTACGACTGGAATTTGGTGATGTTCATTTTGGCCAACTGGTAGTCGTTAAACGAGATGAAATGGTCAAGATGTTCCTGGAACAGGTTGAGCAGCACGGCAGTGTCTGGCGAGCAGTGGACAAATTCGAGTTGGTGTGCCGACAGTTCTGCCACTACTGCCGTAGCAGGACTGATGTTGTCGATGATGTCGAAGAACGGCACGCCGATGTTGCCGGCCAGCAGGGTGTCGCGTCCCGCACTTTTGAGCAGATGGTAAATGAGCGAGGCCGTCGTGCTCTTGCCTTTGGTGCCCGTGACACCGATGATTATCCGGTGAAAGGCCTCCAGAAAAAGGTTGGTCTGCGAGGTTATGCGTGCCGAATCGACAAGATACCCCAACTTGTTGAAATTGACCCCCGGGGTCTTGAAGATGAGGTCGTACCCGTTGAGGTCCCGGTCGTAGCCCTCACCTTTGATGAAGCGGACGTGCGGGTCTTGGATCTCGTCTGTGTTGAGGTTGGCGTTGCCGTCGGCGATGACCAGCGGCATGTCCGGGAAATATTTCCGTATGAAACGGTAGGTGGAGATGCCTTCCTTGCCGAAACCGAGTATGATGATTTTCTTTTTGTCTATCTGCTGCAGAATATGATCGGGTGATGCCATGGTGTAAAGTGCGTGTTCATTGTGCAGGCGGCAAAGATACTTTTTTTTTATTTTTTTACCAACCTGCCCTGTGTGTCGCTCACTGTCTTACCAGTTGATGCGTTTGACATAATCTTGGGCGTATTTCTTCAGTTCTACCCCCCCCTGTATTATCTCAATGTGGTCGGCCAAGCCGATGTAGAACCTGCCAATGCCGGAACTGTACCCGTGAATGATGACTTTCCTTTTGCCTGCAATCGCCTCTCTGATGGCATCTTTCGCCCTTTCGGTGTCTGTCATTGTTGGCGTTGTTGTTGATTTAAAAGGCTCGCAAAGATAATGTATTCCTCTTTTGCCCGGCATACCTTTCTGCGGATTGTTTTTCTGCCTGTAAAAAAAGGCGGAGAGTTGTCAGCCCTCCGCCGTGATGAAAAGGAAAAAGAATTGTTTATAGAATGTCGTAACTTCTTTTCACGAAGTCTGTCAGTTTTTCGCCCGTGAGGATGTTCTGCGAGAGAAGGGCAAGGTCAATCATCTGCTGAACCAGTCTGGTTCGTTTCGCCTCGTCTTCTTCGCCCACCACGCGCATGGCAAGCGGATGGTTGCCGTTGACGACAAGGTTATAGTGTTCGAAGCCGCCGTAGATGCCTTGCTGCCCCGACACCTTTTCCATATCCTTGAAACGCCGCATGAATTCGTTTTGCGTTATCATGACCGGCAGGTCTGTCTCGCTCAGGTTCTCGACTTGTACCGTGAATGTCTTGCTGTCGATGTTCTTGTCGAAGCACTCTTTGAGTTTCTTCTGCTGGTCGTCGCTGAGTTTGGCGGGGTTCACCTCGTCTTTCTTCTCTATGAGTTTGTCGATGGTGTCGGCATCTACGCGGGTGAAACGAACCTTCTCATGTTTCTGTTCCAGCATATTGATGATGTGCGCATCCAGGAAACCGTCCATGAGCAGCACGTCGTATCCTTTCTCCTTGGCGGCAGAGATGTAGATGTTCTGCTCGTCTTTGTTGGCGGCATAAAGGAAGATAACGATGTCGTCTTTGTTGGTCTGCAGCGCGCTGACGGTGTTCCGGTATTCCTCGATGGTGAAATGCTTGCCGTCCGTGTTCTTCAGCAGGTAGAAATCTTTGATCTTGTCGTAGAACTTCTCGTCGGTGAGGGAGCCGTATTCCAGGAATACTTTCAACTCGTCCCACTTTTTTTCGAAGTTCTCACGATCTTCTTTGAACATCGACTCGAGTTTTTCCGCTACTTTCTTGCTGATGTAAGTGGAAATTTTTTTGACGTTGGAGTCTGACTGCAGGTACGAGCGCGACACGTTCAGCGGAATGTCGGGCGAGTCGATGACACCATGCAGCAGGGTCATGAATTCCGGTATAATACCCTCCAGTTCGTCGGTGATATAGACCTGGTTGCAGTAGAGCTGGACGCGGTTTTTCTTGAGGTCGAGCTGGTTCTTCACTTTCGGGAAGTAGAGGATGCCCGTGAGGTTGAAAGGATAATCTACGTTGAGATGTATCTGGAACAGGGGCTCTTCCATAGACATCGGGTAGAGTTCGTGGTAGAATTTGCGGTAGTCTTCGTCTGTCAGCGTGGAGGGGGTTTTCTGCCAAAGCGGGTCCGTGTCGTTGATGATGCGCGGCACCTCGACGGCTACCTCTTTGGGCTCTTCTTTCTTCTCACCGCTGTCCTCGTTTTCGGCTTTGTTTTCCTCTCCGGGCTTCGGCTCCGGCTTGCGCCATTCGGTCTTGTTGCCGCAACGGATCGGGATGGGCAGGAAACGGCAGTACTTGTTCAGCAGTTCCACTATTTTGTTCTCTTCGAGGAAATGCTGCGCATCGTCGGAGATGTGGAGCACAATCTCTGTGCCGCGGTCCGCTTTGTCGTTCTCTTCCATCGTGAACTCGGTAGAGCCGTCGCAACTCCATTTCACGGCCTTGGCGTCCGGCAAGTACGACTTGGTGATGATGTCCACCCGGTCGGAAACCATGAACGACGAGTAGAAACCCAGCCCGAAATGGCCGATGATGCTGGTGGCGTCTTGCCCTTTGTACTTGGAAAGAAAGTCCTCGGCGCCCGAAAAGGCAATTTGGTTGATGTATTTGTCCACCTCGTCGGCCGTCATGCCGATGCCCCGGTCGATGATGCGGATGCACTTGCCCTCTTTATCTACCTTTACCTCAATGGTGAGGTCACCCAACTCGCCGTCTGCCTTGCCAAGCGAAGACAAAGTCTTCATCTTCTGTGTGGCGTCTACGGCGTTGGATATGATTTCGCGGAGGAATATCTCGTGGTCTGAATACAGGAATTTCTTGATTACGGGGAAAATGTTTTCCGTTTTGACGTTAATGTTACCTTTTTGCATTGTATCAGTTTTGGTTTGTTTGTTTTTGTTTTGTCAAATCTTGTCTGCCGTCAGCAGAATGTTGATTTGACTGCAAAATATGTGCCAAATTGTCGGCATGAAGCAGTTCCCGTTTGTACGGGATGACTACTCATACAATATACATTAAATCCATTTGCGACAGGGCGGCATAAAACGGCGGTTCGGGCAACTGACAATTTGTCATATTCACATTTTGTCTGTTTTTTGGCACAATTGTTGTTTTGCATGGCTTGTCTGTGTTCAGGAAACGAAAGCAGACAGGACAACAAACCGAGTAAATAACGTAAAAAATAAAAACATCATGGGAAAAATTATTGGAATAGACTTAGGAACTACGAACTCTTGCGTAGCAGTAATGGAAGGCAATGAGCCGGTAGTGATCCCCAACAGCGAAGGCAGAAGGACAACCCCCTCTATCGTGGCTTTTGTGGGCAACAATGAACGTAAGGTCGGCGACCCTGCAAAACGTCAGGCCATCACCAACCCCACTAAGACCATCTTCTCTATCAAGAGATTCATGGGCGAAACCTATGACCGTGTCACAAAGGAAATTGAACGCGTGCCCTACACGGTTGAAAGGGCATCCAACAACATGCCGAAAGTCAAGATTGACGACCGTTCCTATACGGCACAGGAAATCTCGGCAATGGTGCTTCAGAAAATGAAGAAGACCGCCGAAGATTACCTTGGCCAGGAGGTGACGGAGGCCGTCATCACGGTGCCGGCATATTTCAGCGACTCGCAGCGTCAGGCCACCAAGGAGGCCGGCGAGATCGCAGGCCTTACCGTAAAACGTATTATCAACGAACCTACGGCCGCAGCTCTGGCTTACGGCCTCGACAAGAAGAAAGCCGACTCCAAGGTGGCTGTCTTCGACTTGGGCGGCGGCACGTTCGATATCTCCATCCTTGAGCTCGGCGACGGCGTGTTCGAGGTGAAATCAACCAACGGCGACACCCACCTGGGCGGCGATGACTTCGACCACAAGATTATTGACTGGCTGGCCGAGGAGTTCATGAAGGATTATCATGTGGACTTGAGGAAGGATGCCATGGCACTGCAGCGTCTGAAAGAGGCTGCCGAAAAAGCCAAAATCGAACTCTCCAGCTCCAACTCCACAGAAATCAACTTGCCGTACATTATGCCTATCGACGGTGTGCCTCAACACCTTGTGCGTACGCTTACCCGTTCGCAGTTCGAGCAACTGTGCGACGATTTGATCCGCGCCACTGTCGAGCCTTGCAAGAAAGCGCTTGCAGACGCCGGCTATACGACCAACGACATTGACGAGGTCATCCTCGTGGGCGGCTCCACCCGTATCCCCGCCATCCAGCAAATCGTGGAGAAGTTCTTCCACAAGACCCCGTCCAAGGGTGTCAACCCTGACGAAGTGGTGGCTATCGGCGCCGCTATCCAAGGCGGCGTGCTCAGCGGCGACGTGAAAGACATTCTGCTGCTCGACGTGACACCGCTGTCATTGGGCCTTGAAACGCTCGGCGGCGTGATGACGAAACTGATCGAATCCAATACGACGATACCGACCAAGAAAACCGAGGTTTTCACTACAGCAGTTGACAACCAGACCTCTGTAGAGGTCCACGTGCTGCAAGGCGAGCGACCTATGGCAGCCCAGAACAAGAGCATTGGCCGCTTCCACCTCGACGGCATCCCCGCCGCACAGCGCGGTGTCCCACAAATTGAGGTCACGTTCGACATCGACTCTAACGGCATCCTGAATGTTACCGCACGCGACAAAGCCTCCGGAAAGGAACAGAAGATCAGAATCGAAGCCTCTTCCGGCTTGAGCGACGACGAAATCAAACGTATGAAGGCCGAGGCTGAAGCCAATGCCGATGCCGACAAGAAAGCTAAGGAGGAGATCGACAAGCTGAATGCCGCAGACTCACTGGTATTCAATACCGAAAAGCAACTCAAGGAGTTCGGCGACAAGGTGCCGGCTGACGACAGAAGCAAAATCGAAGCTGCCGCCGCCAAATTGAAAACAGCCCACGACAACAAGGATTTTGCCGGCATCGATGCCGCTACAGCAGAACTGCAGAACGCTTGGCAGGCCGCCTCTGCCCAAATGTACCAGCAGAACGGCGCAAATCCTAATCCTAATGCCGGCACACAAGGCAACTGCCCGGGCGGGAACTGCGGAAACGCTAACACCAACCCCGGCGACGGCGAAGTGCAGGATGTCGATTTTGAAGAAGTGAAGTAAGTATAGATAAACATCTATAACGACTAATAGACAAATGGGGTGTGGCTCAATGAGTCACACCCCATTTTGTTTTTGTCCCCTTATTGCATCTCTTTGTTGTTTCCCTGTTTTTTATCGGTTTTTTTGTACCATAGTTTAAAAAAGTGTTTCAGGATAGTTGCCCAAGTATCTTAACTTACTTCAAGTTGAATTGAAGGCAGATTGTCTGATGTTTTATGCTGGAATATGTAGTTTTCGCAAATACTTTGATGAATTTCTGCGGATTATTGAAGTGCTATTCTTGATTGTCGGGATAATTATTTATTTTTGTGACCAAAAAATATAATCTCATCTCATTATGGAGAAGAAGATCAATCGCATCAAGGCTGTCTTAGCAGACAAAGAGAAAACTAACAAATGGTTGGCAGAACAATTGGGAAAAGACCAGGCTACAGTGTCCAAATGGTGTACGAACGCTATTCAACCCCCAATGGAAACCTTTATGAAAATCGCCCAGTTGCTGGGTGTGACTTTAGACGAACTTGTACGATTCGAAGAGATTCAGTAAACAAAGAAGGAGAAAATGTATGGCAAATTATTCTTCAGGACAAAGAATATCGGTGCGTGGTGAGGAGTTTCTCATCACAGGCATTGAGCCCGACGTGAACGGCAACTACCTGCTTCACGTCGTCGGCATCAGCGAACTTGTCAAGAACCATCGTTTCATATTTGATACAAGCATCGACAAGCACATTGACATCGTGAATCCTGCCAATACCACCCTTGTGGCCGACACCGACCCTCGCTGGCGTAAGACGCGTCTGCTCATAGAGACCGCTATTCGCAACAATGCCTTCTGCTCACAGAAGATTACTGTGGCGCAGGGAGGCGCATACGACATTGCAGCGTATCAGATGGAACCGACACTCAAAGCCCTTGAGTTGCCGCGTCCCCGTCTGCTCATTGCCGACGGAGTAGGTCTGGGCAAGACCATCGAGGTGGGCATCTTCCTCAGCGAGATGATTCGCCGCGGACGCGGCAAGCGCATCCTCGTCTGTGCGCTGAAGAGCATTCTGGCCCAGTTCCAGGAGGAGATATGGAACCGCTTTGCCATACCTCTCGTTCGACTGGACAGTGTCGGCGTGGCCAGGATACAGAGCGAGATTCCGCTCAATAAGAATCCCTTCGACTACTATGACAAGACCATCATCTCCATCGACACGCTGAAGAACAATGGTCGTTTCCGTGCATGGCTCGAAAAGACTCATTGGGACATCATCGTCATCGACGAGTGCCACAAGGTGAGCAACGAGGCCAGTCTGCGTGGCGACCTTGCCCAGTTTCTGGCCCAGAAGTGCGATTCGCTCATCCTCACCTCTGCCACTCCCCACAATGGCAACGCCGAGTCGTTTGCCAACCTCATGCGTATGCTCGACCCCATCTCCATTCCGCACAATGGCGAATATACGCAGCAGGACATCGCGCCCTACTATGTGCGCCGTTTCAAGAAGGACATTGAAGACGAACACATTCGCGGGCAGTTCCAACAGCGCAAGGTGGTGAGCATCCCCGTGCCTATCGCTCCCGAGGAAGAGCAATTCCTGAAGGTGCAGCACACCCGTTTCCAAAGCGTCAGCAATGCCGATGCCACCGACCAGCTCTTTGCCCTCAACCTCTTCAAGAGTTACCTCTCATCGCCACAGGCTGCCTGGGAGTCGCTCGAAAAGCGAAGCGGCAAGGACGACAGCGCCGAAGTGCGTGAGTTGCTCGAATTGGTCAACGCCAACATCGCCGCTGGTATCGACACCCGCTACGCCGCCTTCCGCGCAAAGCTAAAGGAGATATGGAAGTCCAACAAGCAAGAGCGCATTGTCATCTTCACCGAGCGCATCGCCACGATGGAGCTTCTCTCTGAGAATATCCGAAAGGAGTTCGACCTCAGCGAGGAGCAAGTGGTGTGCTTCGATGGTTCGCTCTCCGACACCGAGCAGGAGGAGATGGTCTCCGATTTTGCCAAGGAAGACAGCAAGATACGCGTGTTCATCTCCAGCGACTCCGGTTCTCAGGGTGTCAACCTCCACTACTTCTGCCACATCATGTTCAACTACGACATCCCATGGAGTCTCATCACCCTCGAACAGCGCAACGGACGCATAGACCGATATGGTCAGAAGCAGGAGCCCGTCATCTATTACCTCGTGGCGCAAGGCAAGGACGAGGCGTTGCGCACCGACTTCCGCATTCTCGACAAGCTGCGCAACAAGGAGCAGGAAGTACACGACACGCTGGGCGATGCCATGAGCGTGATGTCGCTCTACAACAGCCAGAAGGAGGAAGACGAGGTGAAGGAAG
>CAVEXN010000010.1:0-71150 GCA_963620035.1 Oscillospiraceae bacterium
CGGGGTCTCCGCCCGTGGTATCGACGCAGGAAACCTGCAAGGCAAAGCCGGAATAGGTGGTGCTGTAGTCAGAATAGAAGTACAGCGTAATAGAGCCCGTGGTAGAGGTACACTCCGGTATCGTGCCGCTTGAGTTGCCCATCGTGGAGAAGAGTTGTGTGCCGGTGTTGTCAGAACCGTCGTAGATGTTCAAGTAGTCATAATAGCCCTCGGTGGCGAAGTTACCGATACCCTGCACCTTGACCACGTTGCCCGGGGTGGCGGGATTGATCACGACGGTGCCGCTGCAGTTGTTGGAGTAGTTGCCCATGGCACCGCCGTCATCGTATATGATGCCGTCGCACAAGGTCAGCGTAACAGAACCGCCGGTGGGCATATTGTAGCTGCCGGGCGTTGCGGTGACCGGACCGCGCCAATTGCTGACATCGCCCGCACCGCAGTCGGCCTGCACGTAGAAGTCGAATGCCGTGGTCGAGAGTCCCGTGACCGTAAACGGGTTTCCAGCAACGGACACCGTAGTGCCGGTGCCCTGCGTGAAGCCCTGCGGACCATACTCGATGTTCCAGGCCGTGGCCGTGCCCGTTTCAGTCCAACTCAGGTCAACGGAACTGCCGGTGACGTTGGCAACAGTCAGTGCAGCGGGTCGCGGACAGGTCGGGATGGCTTCCACATAGATGTCATCGAGACTGATGTAG
The DNA here is from genome assembly GCA_963620035.1 of Oscillospiraceae bacterium. Classification (GTDB taxonomy): domain Bacteria; phylum Bacteroidota; class Bacteroidia; order Bacteroidales; family WCHB1-69; genus F23-D06. The sequence continues at coordinate 696 of CAVEXN010000010.1, forward strand.
TACGAGTTGTACGAGCCGCCGTTGAATCTGAACGCTATGTGGCTGTTGCCCGCACCGAATGCCGGCACGCCGGAGAAGACCTGCTCTATTTCCGTGATGTCGGTAGTCGGCGTACACTGGTGCAAAGACACAAAGGTTGAGGCATCGTTGGGGTTTGTCACATAGCCCACCTCCAGGTTTCCGGCGTACGAAGAGGATTCGTTCCGGTACTTGAATGTCAGCTGCAGCGTGTTGATGTCCACATTGAAGACAGGCAGCGCCACCACCGCCGGTGTCGTTGTATGGGTCTTGATTATAAGTGCGTTTCCAGATGATGCTGCATATGAAGAAGACGAAAGGAAAGCCTGCGGATAGGATGAGGACGAGGAGGTAATGTTCAAAAACGTCCAGCACGAGGGCAGATCCACGGCAGGATAACTGTTCGGGGCTGAGGTATATACCGCTATGCCGCCGGTATAGCTGTTGAAATCCTCGGAATAAGGGATGCTGAGAATACCACATTCGGTTCTGAAAGAAGCGTAAACATAGCTGCTCTCGTCGCCGCTTCCGCAAACGGAACGCATCCTGACCTGATACGGCGTGTTGGAGGTAAGGCCTGTAATCTGCACGGAATAACCCATGGGATTGGGCACGGAAGTCCATGTAGAGTCTCCCTGAACGGTGTAATCCATTTCCCAAGCAGTCTCCTGATAGCCGGCAACCCAGACGATGTCCGCGGTGGTTTCACCCACGGCGGCAACATACATGTTGGGTGCGATGCAGGTCACGCTGCTGTCGCAGTCGCCGCCGAAGCGCACGTTGTTTCGCGTGCTCGTGTTTTCGGAGTAGCCGGAAGTGGGGACCGTGCCGATGCTGTATGGCGTATAGTCGTTGTAATCATATATCGAGCAGTTGGAGGGACCGTCATGTACTTTGAACATATTGGAATATTCGTAGGAACCGGTCTGGTCGATCACAATCAGCGCCAGATTGTCTGTTCCGTTGTATTGGAATGGTGTAGAGAAATTGAATGTGTTCCAGCCTGTCGTGAAATTGGTCTGGCCTGAATAAACCAGTTGGGCAGAAGTGGCCGTCAGCCAGTTGGAAATGCTGCTTTCAGAAGTGTGCATCAGATAGACATGGAAGGTACGGATGGGGGCATTGACCTCATCCACCTCGAATGATACGGAACGCAAGGTGGCAGGACCGCCGAGTTCAGAGGCAAGATACAACTGCTGGCTGTACGAATAGCACCAGTTGCTGTAACTCGGGAAGAAAGCGCTGGTGCCGTTGCCGTTGCCAACTGATACGGTACCGCCGGCAAGACACTGTGTTGTGAACGTAGCCGTCTCGTAAGCACTCTCACTGTCTTCGCAGTTGGTCTTGACGCGGATGATGTAGTTGGTTTGCGGATCGAGATTGCCGAGCAAGTACCGGTTGTTCGTGATGTTGTTGTCAGCCACAATCCAGTTGGCGTCGTCCTCGGCATATTCGAGCGTGAAGTGCGATAATGAGCCGATGGACCCCGTCTCCCACGAGACGTAAGCAGAGGTTCCGGTGATGTTTTGGATGTCGATGTTGCGCACGGGCGAGCATTGCGGCTGCAACTGTAGCACTACGTCATCAACATAGCCGAAATTGCCCATATAGAATGTTGACGGTTTCGGCACCTTGATGGCGATGTACTGTCCGCCCCCTTGGTAACTGTTGAAATTAACCTCTACGGGAGAATAGTTCGGGTAAGAATTTACGGAAATAGTGTCCACCGGGACGAACGAGGATGCAAGAGAAGGGTTGGACATCACGCCGACCTGTATGTCGAAACTGTATCCGGAATATTGGCTTCTGGCATTGAACAGCAACTGCAGCGTATTTATCGGAAGTTGCAGCGTGTCTATTTCCGGCAAAACGGCATAAAGGTCGGAGCAGTCATCGTATCCGTACGTGTAGAAGTAAAGGGAGTTGGCGGGCGAGTTTGCCTCTCCTGACGAATACACCGTTGGGAAGATGGCATACGAGTCGGAGCCGGTGTTGATGCGCGACCAGCAGGCGGGCATCACGTTGCTGCCGTCATAGATGTTCGTTTCGCCCTGATAACTGTCAAAATTCTCGGTATAGGGCAGCGTTGCGATGGCGGCGCACCCTGTTCTGAAACGGTAGCGCTCCCACGAACTTTGGTCCGCGACCGAACAGGAGGCCTGAACATAGACCTCATACAACGTGTTGGCAACAAGGTCGTCGATGGTTACCGTATTGTCATTTGTGGTAAGCGGAAAATCTGTTTCTGTATCCACCGTGCCGGCAGGTCCAATGATGTAGTTCCAGGATGTCTCGCTGCCGCCGGCCGTCCATGTTATGGTGGCGCTGTTTGACTGGATGCCGGTAGCATTGATATTCTCCACGTGCATACAACTGGGAATGTAATGGATAGAAATATCGTCAATATAGATGCTGTTGGAGAACCATGCCGGTATGCGGAACGCCACATGGCGTCCATCGCCTTCATAGTTTCTCGTGACGGCTTCGCCGTTCTCCCAGACATTGATGGCAGAGGGCGAAATCTGTCCGACCAGGACAAAGGTGGACGGGTCTTCCGCATCCGTCATGATACCTACTTGGATAAAATGGGAACGTGATGTCTTGTAGGCGGCCAATGTTATCTGAAGACTGTCCATCTCAACGTTGTCATTCAGGCGCGGCGAGATGAGGTAGGCATACTTGGCATCGGAAGGGCAGTTGAAGAACAGCGACCTGGTGCCGGCATTGGCCTGTGTCTCGCTGATGGAGGGCGTAGCCGTAGAGGTGTTGTAGAGCCGAGACCAGCATCCTGGGATTCCGCTGGCAACGGCTTCAAAGTCCTCTGTAAGCGGAAGGTCAACGGCATCACAAGGGGTATGGGCAGTGGCATAGACCCAAAGGCTGCTGTCGCCGGCGGCGCAGAGTGACTGAAGGCGAACTTCGTAGGTGACATCCGTAGCGAGGTTGCCGATGGTATGCGGAGAGGCCGTGACCGTTCCGGCACCGGTCCACACCGAGTCTCCCTCGAGGCGGTACTCGAGGTTCCATGAGGTCTCGCTGCCGTTGGCGACCCATGCCACCGAAACAGCGTCAGACTCCATTGCCGAAATATAGACCATCGGCACCGGACATGATTGCGGCATCAACTGCCGGCACTTGAAGAACTTCACGTCATTGCGTTCCATCAACGAGAGTCCATCGGGCGGGTTCGCAGGGTCAAAATTCGAATAGTCGCCATAATTGTACAATGTCTTGTAATCATAGACGGAATGTGTGTTGAACATGTAAGACAAGTCGTTGTATCCATTTGAGTTGTCATCCACAATCAGCACAAGGTTGTCAGAACCGTTGTAGGAGAAATAGTTGTCAAAGTCAAATTTGTTCCAGCCCTGCGAGCAGTTAAGCGGACCTTGGTACACCAATGTAGCCTCTGAAATAGGCGTCCAGTCTGTCGAATTGGCAAAAGTATTGGTGCTGCGGTGGGCCAGATAGATGCTCACATCGTTCTTGTTGGTCATGGGCGAAGAATAACTGTATTCAAAAGCAATAGCCGTAAGAACCGTAGGCGTATGGGCAGGATCTATCTCGTCGGCGGTGAAGATCTGCTGCGAATAGGTGTATCTGTAGAAATTGTTGACCGGAATCTGGTAAGAGGTACCGGTGCTAGTGCCTGTAATCTCATTTGCAACGGTGTCCGGTTGCGTACATTCAACAAAACTCAACGTAGTGAACTGTGTGGTCAGCGTGTCGGCAGAGCCTTCAGCGCAGTTTGAATAGAGTTTCACCTGATACTGCGTGCCTTGGGTCAGACCGGTAAGCATTTGTGAAGTGCCATGCACGGTTAGTTCCGTCGGTGTCTGCCCGGCTACCCCGTATGCCAACGTATAGTTTTGCGCACCATATTGGGCGGCATTCCACGAAACAGTGGCTGCCGTGCCCGTCACATTCGATATGGTCAGACGACTTGGTGCGGAACAATCCGGGGCATTGTCGACTTTCACATTCTTAAGATAAACCCCATTCAAGATCGATGCCCCTATGCGAGGTGCATAGAAAGCAATGTGAACAGGCTGCATATAGGCTTGCGGCAGCGTGATATGCTCCGACTGGAAAACCTCTTGGGCAACAAAGTCGGCAGGATAGTAAGACTTCAGGATTGTCAGCGTGCCGAGGTCTGACGGGTCTGTCATGACACCCACATCGAGGCGGCCGGAGGTGGCGGCATCCTTGGCGATTTCAAAACTGACGGCCAGCGTATTGGCGGCAAAGGCGGACAGGTCGAGCGCCTGCGTTGCAGCAAGAGCATAGACGGTATCCATCGAGTTGAGTTCCAACTGGTAGTCGTCGTTAATATAGGGATAATTGTCAGAGGGGCTGTTGGTCATGTGTGTCCAGCAATAGGGGAAAGCGTCATTCTCGCCGGCGCCGTAATTCCGGAAATTCTCCGTATAAGGAACACCGATATGAGGGGTGCAGAGCGTCCTGAATGATACCTTCACCCAACCGCTCCGGTCGGCGTCGGAGCATACCGTTCTCACATAGACATCATAGTCGGTATTGTCCTGAAGGGTTGTGAACGTATATGTCGTGTCAAAAACCGGAACTGACGTGCCGCTGCTGACGGCATAGCCGGAGGGAACAGCCACCACTTCCCAACTGTTGTCGCTTTCAGAATGTCTGCTCCAGGAAAGCGTGACACCCGAGGAAGTTATATCGGACAGTCGTGTACGGACCGGTTTGTAGCAAGAAGGCTCGGGACCGAAGCAGAACTTCATGTTGCTGCGTTTGTAAGTCAACGTGCCGCTTGTGCCGAGATTGTAAATGCTGAACGGCGAACCGTCTTGCTGGGCATAAAGTGTCTGGCGGACATCCGTGGTATGGGTATAGAACCTTGTCTGATAGCCAATGTATGTGCCGTTGTTGTTCAGGATGGCTACGACCACATTGCTGCTGCCGTCCCACTCGAAATACTGGTCAAAGTCAACCGTCACATTGTTGGAGTCGGCATTGGTGCAATAGATTGAGCCGTTAAAGACCTCGGTGAGTTCACCGGCCGGAATCCAGGAGTTGTTGTTGGCAAACGCCGAATCGGAGACATTGGCCATATAGACGGTCATGTTGTTCAACGTGCAGGGCGAGTTGTAGAAATACTGGAACGTTATAGAGGCGATGGTACCGCCATTCGCCCCGATTTCCGAAGCCTTGAAGATCTGCTGGCTGTATGAATAATCGAAGTAAGTGGAAAACGGCAGCGTGTTGACCATTTCGGTGCCGTTGCCCACCATCGGGTAGCATGTAGGCTGGGCGGGGATATCGGCGCAAGCCGTCGGCGAGTCGCCCGTGGCAGTGCCGCATACTGACTGAACCATATAGCAACAATGCTGCTGCGGCGTCACGGTAGAGTCGGTGTAGAAATGGTCCGTCACCGGGGCAAGGTTCAGCTGCACATTGTCGCGGAACACATTGAAGCCCGAGATGCTGCATGCGTCGATGAAATGGCACTGCAGCACAAGGCCGGGCGTCCGGGTCTCGTTGTAGATGTACCACGCCTTCCATTGCTGGGATGCATCTATGATGCCGATATTGGTACAACCTGCAACCGCATTGTCATAGCCGTATCCGAACGGAGAGTCGTACGAAGACGTCGTTGTAACCTCAAAGGCCACCCACAATTCCTCGGTGCCGGTCACCGACACGGGAGCATTAAGCGTAATCTCGTTCAGCCTTCTTTCCGTGATCGAAGAGGCGGGGATTTGCTGCGTATGGACCAACGTGCCCGGGGTGAACACCGTATCATCGGTCACTGAACCGCCCGTATAAACCTTGAGCGTAAAGTCTATGGCATTACAGGGATAAAAAGAAACGGAACGCAGCCTTTTGCCGGCATATCGTTGCATCGTATCCGCAGGATAGCGGACACCCATGGTAAAAGTCCCCGCACCTATGCCGATGCGATTGTAGTAGGAGACCCCATAGTCGAGCGTCATAGGATTGTTCAGCAACGGGGACCGCCAAGAGACCTTGGCCTTTCGCCACGTCGCACTTGCTTGCACGTCTGTCGGTGCATCGCATTGCGCCACCGCCACTAAAGAGGTCAGGAACAGCGCAATGGCAGATAGTAAAATCTTTTTCATAAGCACTATTTGTTTAATTTGAAAAAAAGGAAATATGTTTTTCTGAAACATCTCAATTCCAAAAGAACGGGCCGTCCGCGCATCAAGGACGGAGTCTTCTCTGATGAGTGCTGTATGAGTAAATGCAGGAGAAAAGTAATTATGAGCTGAAAAAAGACGGTGCAAATATAGCAATTATTTTCCGCAGATGCTTGTTTTCAAAAAAAGAGGGCAAGGCGACCGAAGTCTGCCCTGCCCTCCTATAGATGATGCAACAGAACAATTATTGCCAGATCTCTGCGTCTGACGGCATGTGGATTCTCGTTGACAGAGGGGCCACACGCGTGATGTTAAGCAGATGCTTGTAAGTGAAGTTTTCAGAAATGGAGTTGTGTCCCCAACTGCCGCAGCCCAACGTGTTGGTCACAGGCAGGCCGTTCTGGATGGAACCGCCGGCGGTAGTGGCACAGATGGCATTGACGATGACACGGGAAACGGACAGTTCTGAACCAGCCTTAACGATGTTGGCCTGGCTGTTGGAGTGGATGCCTGCCGTGTGGCCGTTGCCCTCGAAGGAGAGGTTGGTCTGGGCAATTTCGATAGCCTGGTCGAAATACTTGTACGGGAATGCACCCATCACCGGACACATCTTCTCCTTGCTGATGGGGTCGTCGGGACCGAACTTGCCGTTTGACTCAACCACAAGGATGCGGGTGCCTTCAGGAACGGAAATGCCGGCCTTGTCGGCAATCATCTTGGCAGACTGGCCCACAACATCGCGTGCTGTGTGTCCGTCTTGGAAGATAGCGTTGAGGATCTTCTCCCGCTCCTCCTTGGTTGCGATGTATGCGCCGTGCTGACGGAATGCAGCCATCACAACGTCGCGGTCTTCTTCGGGATAGATGAAACTCTGTTCGCCGGAGCAGATGATACCGTTGTCGAAAGAACGGCCGGTCACGATTTTCCCTGCGGCCAGGTCGTATTCAATGTTGCGGTCAAGGATGACCTGGACATTGCCGGCGCCCACGCCGAACGAGGGCCTTCCGGAAGAGTAAGCGGACTTCACCATAGACATGCCGCCGGTAGCCACCGTGACATCGCAAAGTTCCATCAAGGCTTTCGTCTTCTCGATGGAAGGACTTTCGACAATCTGCACCATGCCCTCGGGTACATCCATGCACTTGATGGCATCGAGAATCGTCTGCACGGCCAGCGTGGAGCACTTCACGGATTTAGGATGCGGCGAGATGATGATGGCGTTCTTGGTCTTGAGCGCGAAGGCGATCTTCGACATCGGCGTGACGATAGGGTTCGTCATCGGCGTGACGCCTGCCACGACACCGATCGGCTTTGCTATTTCGATAAGACCTGTCGTGTCGTTGATGCTCAAGATACCCATTGACTTTTTGAATCTGAGGTCAAGCCAGACACCCTTTGCTTTGTTTCTGTTCTTCGAGACCTTGTCTTCATAAACGCCCATTTTGGTTTCGTCTATAGCGGCACGGGCGAGCGGTTCTGCATTGTTGTAAATGGAGTGTGTCAATAGTTTGACGGCAGTGTCAACATCTTCCTGATCGAAATGCGATGCATACAAAGCCTGCGCCGCTCTGGCTTTTTCAACCATTTTCTGGATTTCCTCGAAAACTTCCATAAAAAATTAAAATAACAATGAATAAATGCTTTTTATTTCTTCTACTGACATCGGAACATAATTGTTCTTCAGCAGTCTCTGTTGTGTTTCAACAACACTGTGGGCGAAACTGTCCGTTTCCGGCTCTTTCATTCCGAACTCGTGGAGCGGGCGTCTGGAGACCAGATTGTCGAGCAGTTCGGCGAGTTTGGTGTATATCACCTCATAAGAGGCATCTTCGTTCAAGTGGAGTTCCTTGGCCAGCAGGGCATTGAGTCCCTTTATGCAGCCGTCAGGGTTTCGTTTGTTGTAGAACCTGAACACTTCCGTAAAGAACTGGTAGTTGGCCTCGCCGTGAGGTACGTGATAATTGGCTCCGAGCGGATATGACATGGCGTGTACGGCGCCTACGCCGGCGTTTCCGAATGCTATTCCGGCAAAGTTCGCGGCCACTAACATGTCGTCGAAACGCTGCATGCGGTAATCTTCGCCGTTTTCAACGATGCCGCTGAACACATCGAGGATGATGTGGATGGCCTCGCGCGAGAAGAGGCGCGTGTAGGCGCTTGCCTTAGGCGAAACGTATGATTCCGTGGCATGGATCAGGGCATCGATGGCGCTGAACGCATAGAACTTGAACGGCAGACCCTTCAGCAGTTCCGGAATAAGGACGGCATCGTCGGCGATGATGGCATCGTCGGCAAGTCCCATTTTGGTGTGCTTTGAGCGAATCTCTGCGATCGAGATGTTGGTGACCTCGCTGCCTGTGCCGCAAGTGGTGGGTACTATCAGCAGGGCTTTGTCTTTGACGATCGGGATCTTGCGCTCGAAAGCATCGGTAACGTTGTCAACGCCTTTCAAGGCGAAGACCTTAGAGATGTCGATGACCGTGCCGCCGCCGATGGCTATGACCCTCTTGCAGGCGAAGTCCTTCACGTCTTTGAGAATAGCGTTCATCATCTCGTCGGAGGGCTCGCCGCTGCCGTATTTGTCTTGCATCACAAAACGGCATGGCAACCCGAGCGCCTTCATAAATGGATCGTACAGGAAAGACTGCGTGACCACCAAGTCGTTGGCGTCGAGACTGTATTCCTTTGCGAAATCGGCAAACGTGTCGCATTTTCCGATTCTTGTCTTCAAATCAAACACTTTCATATTTTAAATCTTTTTTTCAGTTCCTCATTCAGTTCCTCGCGGAAATCGGGATGGGCGATTTCGACAAGGCTTTTCGCGCGCTGCGGGAGCGTGCGGCCTTTGAGTTTCGCCACACCGTACTCCGTAACCACATAGTCAACCTCGTTGCGTGAGGTGGTGACGGCTGCGCCTTGGTCAAGCATAGGCACGATGCGTGAAATCTTCCCGTGTCCTGCCGTGGCGGGCATGGCCATGATGGAAATGCCGTTTTTTGACAAGGAAGCGCCGCGCACATAATCGACCTGTCCGCCCGTTCCGCTGTATTGCTTCAGCCCGATGGTTTCAGAGGCCACCTGTCCGGCAAAGTCAACAGAGAGGCAGGAGTTGATGGCCACCATGTTGTCGTTCTTGCCGATGACCCACGGGTCATTGACGTAGTCAACAGGATACAGTTCGACCATAGGATTGTTGTTCACGAAGTCATACAGTTTCTGAGTGCCCATCAAGAACGTGGCGATGAGTTTGCCCGGATGGAGGGTTTTCTTGGCGCAGTTGACGACACCTGCTTCTACAAGGTCAACCACGCTGTCGGAGAACATCTCCGTGTGGATGCCGAGGTCTTTCTTGTCTTTCAGGAACATGGCCACGGCGTCGGGGATAGCGCCGATGCCGAGTTGCAGCGTTGCGCCGTCCTTGATGAGGGAGGCGCAGTTGCGGCCGATGTTCTTTTCCACGTCTGTAATGTTAGGGCGGGGAATTTCAGGGGTCCTGTAAGAGCAGGGCACCATATAGGTAATCTGGGAGGCATGGATCCTGTTCTCGGCGCCGCAGGTGCGCGGCAGCTGGTCGTTCATCTCGGCAATCACGACTTTTGCTTTCAGGGCTGCCGGGCGCGCATAGTCGCAGGAGACGCCGAAACTGCAGTATCCCTCGCTGTCCGGAGGCGTCACCGTGACTACGGCAACATCTACCGGAAAAGCCTCGCCGAGCAGCTTCGGGACCTCATGGAAGAAGCATGGGAAGAACTCTGCCGCACCGTCCACGATAGCCTGACGCGAATTGGCGCCGGCAAAGTTGGTGATGTGTCTGAAATGCCCGTAGCACTCCGGCTTCATATAGTCGCCGTCACCCAAGGCCAGCATATGGTAAATCTTGACATCGTTGTAATCTTCGCGGTGTTCGGCAAGGGTTTTGGCCACATGCAGCGGGATTCCTGCCGTTTCCGAGAAAACGACAAAGTCGCCGTCCTTGATTGCCTTGATGGCAGTCTCGGCCGAGGTGACTTTGTCTTTATAAGTTTCTTTCCAATTCATAATAATTAATGTTTTAGATGCATTTCAGGGAAGTGCAATCGAGCATCATTTGTTCTGTGACTCGTCGATACGGGCGATCACTTTGGCCAATGCCTTCTTGCCTTCGATATTCCCCTGTCTGGAAATCATGATGCGCTGTGCCTGAGGAGAACCGGCGCCGTGCATGGACTCCGTTCTGTAACCGACGGCGGCCGTGCCGAGGGTCAGGTTCTCGATGAGACGGAGGATGCGCATGCGGTTTTCTGTCGAGACATTGTGGACGCCCTTGAAGTATTTCTCCACGTACTTTTTGGTTTCTTCGCCGCGGAGGTCATACTGCGACGGCATCGTTACCATAAGGCCGCCGGCGATGTCTTCGGCGAGGCGTGCGATTTCGTAAGGCATACGCGTCACATTCTGTTTGCAGACATTGGCGAGCAGCAGGTTGATCTGGTAGTTGCCGGCGGGCATCTTCACGCCCTCGGCAGAACAGGCGATGCCGCAAGCATACAACGTCTCGTTGAGGTGGGTCATCTCGATGAGCTTGTCCTTGATGTGGCTGGCTTTCTGCACTCCGTTGTATTCTGCGGCAAGCGCTGCGGCCCCGATGAGCACGTCGCCCACACCGACCTTGCATCCGCCGTACGACTGGCGGTGATAACCTGCGAAACGTTCCACCATCATGCCGGCAAAGTCATATTCGCCGCAAAGGAACACCCTGTTCCAAGGCACAAACACATTGTCGAACACGACAAGAGCCTCGTGGCCGCCGAACTGCGAGTTGCCGAGGTCGATGTCAACATCGGGTTCCAGTTTGCGGGTGTCGCATGACTGGCGACCATAGATCATGAGCACGCCCTCCGCATCAGACGGGACGGCGAAAGAGACGGCGTATTTCCTGTCCTCTTCGCGCATGGCCACGGTAGGCATGATGAGATGCTCGTGAGAGTTTACCGCACCGGTCTGGTGAGCTTTGGCGCCGCGCACGATGATGCCGTCTTCACGTTCTTCAACGATGTGGAGGTACATGTCGGGGTCGGCCTGCTGCGACGGGGAAAGAGAACGGTCGCCCTTGGGGTCGGTCATGGCACCGTCAACAGTGAGGTCGTTGTCCTGGACGTATTTCAGGTACTCTACGAAACGGGCATGGTATTCTGTACCGTATTTCTTGTCAATCTCGTACGTGGTGGAATAGATGGCATTGAAAGCGTCCATACCGACGCAACGCTGGAAACAAGCGGCCGTCTTCTGTCCGACCAGACGCTGCATTTTGACTTTCTTGATCAGATCGTCGGTGCTGCCGTGGAGGTGGCAGAAGCGGTTGACCGTCTTGCCCGTAAGGGCTGACGTGGCCGTCATAAGGTCCTTGTATTCCTCCTTCTCGGCCAGTTCGTAGGTCATGGCTACGGAGTTCAGTGAAGGACGGATCATCGGATGGTCAACGGGATTGTCAATTCTCTTCCCCATCAGGTAAACTTTCAGGTTCAGTTTTCTCAAACTTTCGATGTACTCATTTTTGGTCATCATAGCAATTAGTTTTTATTTGTTTAACAATAAAGCGATAAAGCGTCTATTGCTTTTTGACAATCGTTTCGACGGCATTGGCACATCTGCGGTTTGGTCACAATCCTGCAATGGCCGCATCTTGCAAAGCCTTTCTCTAATCTGCATTGTCGTTGCCTGTTAAAGGAGGTGGCCGATTTGTCGTTCCCGGCATTTGTCGCCGGAAGTTGGTTTTCATGTCCCTAATCAGCCCGCAAATTGCACGCAACTGCCCTTATTTTTATTATTATCAACACTTTAACGGCTGCAATAAACAAAGAACCTTAACGCGGCAAATATACATTTTTTCAATATCAAGAAATGCCAAAACGATATTTTCCGACAAATTTTAATGAAAATACGGCAAAACAGACACCAAATTTATATTTAACTTGTTTATTATAAATATATTATGAAACGATAAAAAAATATCCAATCACAGTAAAAGAATTCTGTAAAGACGAGATGCTCGATGCCGGCAGGCTGCAAATGGGCAGACACCTTTATTGACTCTTCATCGCAAAAAACGTCCGCACAGGAAAACATCAAAAAAGACGGGAAAATTATTTCCCGTCTTTTTTGAGCACAATCAACATAGTGTATATCAATATTTTGACATCCATCTGCAAAGACATGTTCTCGATATAGAGCAAATCCCAGCGTAAGCGTTCAATCATCTCGTCCACATTCTCAGCATAACCGAACTTCACCTGACCCCATGAGGTGATGCCGGGTTTGATGCCCTGCAACAGATAATAATAGGGAGCACGCGCAACGATTTTATCGATATAATATTGGCGTTCGGGGCGTGGCCCCACAAGCGACATATTGCCGACAAGCACGTTAAAGAACTGCGGAGTCTCGTCGAGGTGGTGTTCTCGGAGGAACTTGCCGAAAGGCGTGATGCGCGTATCCTCGCGAGAAGAGAGCCGCGGACCGGTGGCTTCCGCATCCACGTACATTGTGCGGAACTTGATGATTTGGAAAGGCTTGCCATGGCAGCCGACTCGTTCCTGCTTATAGAACACCGGGCCGGGCGAGGAGCGTTTGATGCCAATGGCCAGAATGATGTAGAGCGGAGAGAGCAGCACCAAGGCGAACAGCGACCCCGCAATATCCGCCGCGCGCTTTATGAACTTTTGCCAGTACGGGAGATATTCAGGCGTTATCGAAAGCATCGGCTCATACATCACCGAGGAGGTCTTCACCTTGCCGAACAGCACGTCTTGCGTCTGGGGCGGAATGCTGAATGTCAGGTTCCTGTTTTCCCTTGCCAACGCGATCACCCGTTCAATGCAATGCGACTGCGTGTTCTGCAAAGCTATGATGATGACCTCGACATGCTGTTTTTTTACAATGTCCGACATTTGCCCTATTGTGCCCAGGCACGGCAGTTTACCGTCAAGCTTGTCGTCTTTGGTTCCGGCTTCGTCCGAGACATAACCTGACAGGAAATAGCCCGGCTTCGGGTGTTGTCGTACGATGCTCTCGTAAGTTTGCAGAGCCTTTTCGTCACTGCCCACCAACACAGTGTTGTATCCGATCTCGCCTTGGTGGATTTTCCGGTTTACACATGTGGTGATGAAGACGCGCGGAAAATAGGTTGACAGGAACTGCACAATGAAGAGGCAAAGCAGGTATTTCACATAGTCGTACGGTCCGGAGACGATGTCGTCGAAAATAAAGACGAAAAAGAAGACGAGCGACCCGAAAAGCGTTATTGTGAAAGTGGTGAACAATTCGTTGAGGCGCGACTTGCCGTAGATTTTGTTGTAATAGCCCGTGAAAGCATGCAAGAACACCCAATAGAGAGGACAGAGGAAAAGCCCGGCGATGGCTTTGGGGTCGTTGAAGAATGAGGTTGAAAACTCGCTGCATATCAATTGTTCGCCCAAATACTTGCGATAGCAGTAGAGCGCTATCCACGAAATGGCGGCAGCAAGAATGTCAAAAAAGAGATATAAAACAGCAAGCCTGGTCTTGTTCATGCGGAAATCACACGCTGGGTTCGTAAATGACTTTTATATTGTCGATGAAGAAACGGGTTTCTTTCCCTTTGTCCCCAACGCCCGTGAGCACGATACGTCCGACAGCGTTGAGATAGGAATAGTTATGGTTGTTGCTGATGACATTGCCGAGATACATATACACCGTTTTCCATTCGCCGTCAGTGGCATAAACGCCGCCCAATTGCTCTACCTTGTTTGAGTAGGTGGCTGTGGAGAGCTTGAATCCCACATCAATGCTGGCTTCCGTCTTATAGGTCATTTCAAGATACACGTATTGATTGGTGGCCGGAATGGTAATGTCGGTGGATATGACATCGAAACTCAACCCGTTGGCGTCATTCAGGGTGAGCATCCCGGCCGTTCTTCCGTCTTCCACGACAGGTGCGAAAGTGAGATGGTTCGTGGCCGTGTCATTGGGCGAAAAGGACGAACTGTTGGAGAACGTTTCGAGGAACGGGATTTTGGCGTAAGAACTGTATATGTATGTGGGCGGGTTGCCGGAAACGTCATAGGTCTGTCCCGGCTTAAGCAACACTTTTTGCCTCAGCACGTTGAAGAAAGGATACCCCTGCACGGTCCGTGCCATGCCGGAATGGTTGAACGCAGGTAGCAAAATCAGCGAGGACGAGTCCGTGCCGTTCATGTCAAGGACGGGCACTTTGCAGGGCACTTTCCAGCATCCGAGATTGTTCCCGTTCACGTAGACGTTCACATGGGTGAAATTGTGCTGCTGGAAGGCACTCAACTGCTCGTCGTCGTAATTCAGTTCGTGGTCTGCATTGAATGTGCTTACGTCAACGCAGTTGTTGATGTCTTCGTAATCGACCTGGATGTATGCAGGCGTAAGGTCCGGCTGTTTGCACGAAGAGACGGCAACCACGAGGATGCCCAAGAGAATTGCAGTTGTTCTATGCCCCATCTTAAAAGAGTTTTGTTAACGTTAACGCAAAAAGCGGTTTATTATTGCTGCCTATAATAAAGGGAGAAGGAACGATTGAGGTTTGATGAAAAAAAAAGCAGGCAGCAGTGTCTTACGTGCCGTAGCCGAAGAACTCTCTGCCTGCATCCGGTCTCTGTTTGCCGTTATGCCGTTAGTCGCCCAGCGTGGCAACCATGACGGCCTTGATCGTATGCATACGGTTTTCGGCTTCGTCGAAAACGATGGAGTTCTCGGATTCGAAGACCTCTTCGGTGACCTCAATGCCGTCGAGTCCGAACTGTCTGTTCACATCGCGGCCGACCTGCGTCTCCAGGTTATGGTAAGCCGGCAGGCAGTGCATGAATTTGCATTTGGGGTTTCCGGTCATTTCCATCATGGCCTTGTTCACCTGATAAGGTTTGAGCAGGTTGATGCGTTCGGCCCACACCTCGGCGGGTTCGCCCATGGAGACCCAAACATCCGTGTAGAGGAAGTCGCAGCCTTTCACGCCATTCTTCACATCGTCGGTCACGGTGACGGTTGCGCCGGTTTCCTTGGCGATCTCCTGGCAAGTGTCAATCAGTTTCCGGTCCGGCTGCAGGGCCTTGGGGGCAACGATGCGGACATCCATGCCCATTTTTGCGCCTCCAACCATCAAAGAGTTGCCCATATTGTAACGGGCGTCTCCGAGGTAAGCGTAAGAAACCTTGTTGAGGGGTTTGTCCACGTGCTCGCTCATCGTCAGGAAGTCGGCGAGTATCTGGGTCGGGTGGAACTCGTTGGTCAAGCCGTTCCATACGGGCACGCCGGCGAATTTGGCCAGTTCTTCAACCGTGTCCTGCTTGAAGCCGCGGTATTCTATGCCGTCGAACATGCGTCCGAGCACGCGGGCAGTGTCAGCCATCGACTCCTTGATGCCGATTTGAGAGCCTGAAGGCCCGAGATAAGTGACATGGGCGCCTTGGTCGTAGGCCGCAACCTCGAATGCGCAACGGGTACGGGTTGACGTCTTCTCGAAAATCAGCGCGATGTTCTTGCCTTTGAGACGAGGCTGTTCGGTGCCGGCATATTTGGCGCGTTTAAGGTCGCGGGCCAGGTCCAACATATATTGGATTTCCTTCGGGGTGAAGTCCAGCAGTTTCAGAAAATTCCTGTTTCTTAAATTGAATGCCATAATTGTTTTATTTAAATGTTAATGATTAGATGTCTTTTACTTTACGATGCGTGTTCCGCATTGCGGGTCTCCCAGTCTGCCGGCCTCCGTGATGATGCATGTATTTCCCGTCTGTTCGACGAACATGATAGCCGCACGGATCTTGGGAGCCATAGAGCCTTCTGTGAACTGTCCCTCCTGCAGGTACTGTCTGGCTTGTGTTACCGTGACGGTGTCAAGCGCTTTCTCGTCTGGTTTCCTGAAGTTCACGTACACTTTCGGCACATCCGTCAGGATATAGAACTCATCGGCCTGTATCTGAATGGCCGTGATAGCAGATGCCAGGTCCTTGTCGATGACAGCCTCGACGCCTTTTAGGTAGCCGTCTTTCAAGGCCACAGGGATGCCGCCGCCACCGACGGTGATGACAACAATGCCCTCTTCGGCGAGCCTGCGCACCAGCTTGATGTTCTGGATACGCAAGGGTTTGGGTGAGGCGACCACTTTCCGCCAACCGTTTCCTTTGGGGTCCTCCCGGTAGATGTCTCCCGTGGCGGAGTGATACTGTTCGGCTTCCTCTTTTGTGCAGTAGGGACCCACGGGCTTGGTCGGGTTATGGAACAGCGGGTCATTGGCGTCCACTTCCACATGGGTAAGCAACGTCACGGTGTCGCGGTCCATGCCCTCCTCGGAGAAGATGTGCCGAAGTCCCTCTTCAATCAAAGCGCCTATTGAGCCTTGCGTCTCCGCCACACAGAAGTTGAGCGGCATCTGTTCAACGTCATACATGGATTTACCCGCCTTGTGCTGCAGCATCACGTTGCCCACTTGAGGTCCGTTGCCATGTCCGATAACCATCCTGTAGCCCGACTTGAGCATCGGCATCAGGCAGCGGCACGTTTCGGTCACATTTTCAATCTGTTCGGTATAAGAGCCTTTTTGATGGCTTTTCAACAAAGCATTGCCGCCAAAGGCAATAACGGCGAGTTTTTGCGTCATATAAATAAATGTTTGTATCGGTTGTTTTAAAGGTAAAAAAAGCCGGTATCTGAAAAAAAATTCTGTTTGTCCTTACCAGATTTTGGCGCGTTTCTCTGGAGCAAGCCACATCGGTTCACCCTCCTTGATGTCGAAAGCCTTGTAGAAAGCGTCAATATGGGGCAGTGTGCCGTTCACCCGCCAGCGTCCCAAAGAGTGGGGATCCTCTTTCGTACGACGGAGGATTTCCTCCGGGCGGATGTTGGCGGCCCACACGTTTGCGTATGCCAAGAAGAATCGCTGTTCCGGGGTAAAGCCGTCCAAGTTCTCCTTGATGTTGCTGCTTTGTTTGGCTTTCTGCATTGCGGTGTATGACACGTTCAGTCCTCCGTTGTCGGCAATGTTCTCGCCCAGGGTGAATGATCCGTTGGCCTTAACGCCGGAAGCCACTTCTATGGCATTGAAATGGTCGACCAGCACTTGGGCACGTTCCGTGAAGGCTTCCGCATCGGCTTCCGTCCACCAGTCGGCCAGGTTCCCCTTGAGGTCGTAGTTGCGGCCCTGGTCGTCAAAGCCGTGGGTCATCTCATGGCCGATCACGACACCGATGGCGCCATAGTTGGCGGCATCGTCCGCGTTCATGTCAAAGAACGGCGGTTGCAGGATACCGGCGGGGAAGCAGATCTCGTTGGTGGTGGGGTCATAGTATGCGTTCACCGTCTGCGGGGTCATCTGCCACTCGTCAGGGTCAACGGGTCTGTCGATTTTGGACAAGGCGTATGCCATCTCAAAGCGACGGGCACGGACGATGTTGGCATAGTAACTGTCTTTTTGTATATCCAAAGCGGAATAGTCTCTCCACTTGTCCGGGTAGCCGATCTTTATTCTGAAAGCGTTGAGCTTTTCGATGGCGGCCTTTTGTGTCTTGGCGGTCATCCAGGAAGAACTTTTGATTCTTTCGCCGAGCGCCCATTGCAGGTTGCGGACCAACTGGTTCATGCGAGCCTTGGCCTCCTCCGGGAAATACTGCTTGACATACATCTGCCCGAGGGCTTCACCGAGGCTGCCGTCAATGGTGTTCACTACCCTTTTCCAACGCGCACTGTTCTCGACTCTGCCTGACAACGTCTTGCCATAGAACCGGAAGTCGGCATCAACAAAGCGGCTGCTCAAGTACGGGGCTGCGGCATTGATGACATTCCATGCCAGATAGGCCTTTATGACTTCCATATCCGACAAGGAAAGCAGGTTGCTCACTGTCTTGAAGTATTCAGGCTGCCCCACATTGACCGTTTTGGGATCCAAACCCAATGTTTCAAGGTAAAGCATGACGTCAACAGCCGGCACTGTCTTCTGAAATTCGGCGGGCGTGCATTTGTGGATTGTCTTGTAAGGGTCGCGCATCGTGGTCTTGTCCATCGAGGCAAGCGCCAACTGCGTTTCCAGGGCGAGCACACGTTCGGCCATCTCTGCTTCGCGGCCGGCGAATCCTGCCAGGGCACTGTACCCGGACATATTGAACATTTCAGCCATCAGTTTCATGTACTCGTTTCTGACAGGCTGCTGGTCTTCTTCTATATAATAGTCACGGTCGCCTATGCCGAGGCCGCTCTGCCAGAAATAGCCCATCGTCATGGTGCTGTTGTCCGGATCTGCGGAGCCGAAGAAACCGAAGAACGGGGAGTATCCCTCCAACAACATATCGGCGAGTTTCCGGGAAAGCCCCTCGCGCGGCAGTGAAGCGATGGTCTTGAGCTCAGGCTGAACAGGCGCGGCGTCCTGTTTTTCAATGGCAGCGGTGTCCATTCCGACAAGGAATAGGTCGCCAATTTTCTGTTCCACCGTGCCGGCTGCGTGCTTCTTGGCCGACAATGCCGTCACGAGTTCCTTCAGCTGTTTCTGGTTGTTCTCGGCCAACCGGTCAAAACTTCCGTATCGGGCATATTCCGCAGGGAGCGGATTGTTCTTCATCCATCCGCCGCAGGCATACTGGTAAAAGTCGGCAGAGGGCTTGACAGAAAGGTCCAAGTTTGTCATTTCAACTCCGGATTTTGATTTCTTTGATTTTGGCTTGCCCGGCATCCCTGAGGAAGAGGTCAGCAAAAAAAAACAGAACAGAGGCAATGTTGCCAAAATGCAAATTCTTTTCATGCTTTACAATATTATTGATAATCAGTAAATTAAAACAAAAACGCCCCTTACCAAGGGGGAGCGCAAATATACATTATTTTCATCATACTGACAGAGATGGGCAATGCGGCGGGAAAAAAACTGATGAATCCATGGAAAGGATGTCTATAGCGGCAATTCCATCACCCCATTTCAATTCACATTTTATGAATGGCCTTTTACAGGATAATTACTATCTTTGCGACACAATTTAAATGTTAAATGTTTTTGACATCCAAGCAAAAAGAAAAATGAAAGGAATTGTATTGGCCGGTGGTTCCGGCACCCGTCTGTACCCGATTACGATGGCCATGAGCAAGCAACTTATGCCTATCTACGATAAACCGATGATCTACTACCCCATCTCCACGCTGCTGCATGCACACATCCGCGAGATTCTGATCATCTCCACTCCGCAAGACCTGCCGAATTTCGAGAAACTGCTCGGTGACGGATCGCGCATCGGTTGCCGTTTTGAGTACAAGGTGCAGGAGGTCCCTGACGGTCTGGCCCGCGCTTTCGTGCTCGGCGAGGATTTCATCGGAGACGACAAGGTGGCGCTTGTTCTGGGCGACAACATTTTCTACGGAGGCGGTTTTGAACAACACCTCATGGCAAACAACGACCCTGACGGCGGCGTGATCTTCGCCTACCATGTCTCAGACCCGCAACGCTATGGCGTGGTTGAATTCGACAGCCAGATGAGAGCCGTCTCCATTGAGGAAAAACCCTCCTGCCCAAAGTCAAACTATGCCGTCCCGGGACTCTATTTCTACGACAACAGCGTAGTGGAGATTGCCAAGAACATCAAGCCCAGCGCCCGCGGAGAGTATGAAATCACAGATGTCAACAGACATTTCCTGCAAGAGGGGAAGCTCAAAGTCTGCAAGATGGACAGAGGCACCGCCTGGCTCGACACCGGCACTTTCAACTCGCTGATTGAAGCCACGCAGTTCGTGCAGGTCATCGAGGCACGCCAAGGTCTGAAAGTCGGCTGTATTGAAGAGATTGCCTATCGCCAGGGATTCATCGACAGCGACAGGCTGCGCGAAATTGCAGAGCCGCTGATGAAAAGCGGCTATGGTGACTATCTGGTCAAGTTGATCGGGCAAAACTGAACCTTACCGGCACGGCAAGTACCGGCTGTAGTCGCGCCGGTACTTAATCCGCCTTTTTGAGGTCGAAAGCAACGGATGTCCCTTTCTGCTCTTCACTGCTGACGACCAGCGTGCCGCCGTTTTTCTCTACAAGGTTACGGCAGATCTGCAAACCAAGGCCGGTGCCTCGCTCACCCGCCGTTCCGGTAAAAGAACACCTCCCCTTGCCCAGCAACCTTCTGACAACCTGTCTGCTCATTCCGGTGCCGTGGTCCGTGACGGTCACAACAACTTTCGCCCCTTTGTCTTCTATGCGGACTTCTATGCTCTGACCTGAAAACGAAAACTTAATGGCATTTGAGAGAATGTTGCGTATGATGACCTCAACCATAGCCATGTCTGCATATACAAAACAACGTTGCCCTTCCGGAATGGATATCGCGAGATGTTTCTCTGTCATTTGAGTCCTTAACTGTTCTGCGGTATCTCTGATCAGACTTGACAACTCGAAACGGATAGGCATGTACGGGAATCTTCCCATCGTGGACATTGACCATTGCAGCAAATTCGTCACAAGGTGGAGATAGGTGTCCGATGAGTTCTTCAATTCTGAAAACACCTCCGCAATCTCCTCTTCATTCATGTCCGGATGCCTCTTTTCAAGAATCGTTATGATTCTGTTTTGGGCAATGACAGGATTCTTGAACTCGTGCGAAATGAGCGAAATCAAATCATCTTTCATTTTGTTGACCCTGACCTGTTGCTTGTTATGCCTGACAATCAAAAGAATGAACGCTGCCATAAGCAGTATCGCAAGCCCTGTCAGTATCAAGGCAGGATAGGCAATGGCGAGCCTGTGGTTTTTAATCAAAATCTCCGCCTTCTGATTGGCGATCTCGGCGTTTTTCTGTTCCAATTCATACTGACTCTGGAAATCGCTAAATAACTTCTGTTTTTCCAACGAATAGATCGTATCCTTCAGCACTACGCTTTTCTCAAGATATTGCAGAGCCAGATCTGGATTACTGCTTCTGTATATCCCGTAAAACTGGCTATAGGCTTTCTGAAGCAGGTAGTTTGAGTTGATTTCCAAACAGATCTTTTCGCATTTTGAAAGATAATTGACGGCAGTCTGTATTTGCCCTTTATGTTCTGCGATGGCAGCCATTTGTCTGAGCACGATGCTTTCTGAAGCCTTATTGCCGGCATCTTGCAAAACCTGCAATGCCTCGGATGCGCACTGCTGTGCCTCATTCCAAAGGTTGAGGCGACAAAGTATTTCTGCCTTCTGCGAAAGCCGAATGCCGGTCTTTTCGATGCGGCCGCCTTTTCGGTCGAGTTGTTCAGCCTCGTTGATATGCTTGAGCGCTTCCACGGGTTCGTCCAGTTTGAGGAGAATGTCTGACAACATCCCGAGACGGATGGCCAGCTGACGGCCCCGGTCTTCGGTTTTCCCGAGTTCACGTTCTATTTCGATAGATTTTCTGGCGTAGTTCTCTGCTGTCTCACACTCGCCGACCTGCATATACAGTCCTGCCATTGTGTTCAACGTGCTCGACAGTGCTTCGGCATTGCCGCATTTTGAATCTATTTCGTACGATTTCTGTATGAATTTTATGGCCATGCCCAACTGCCCGAGCCTACTGTAAGAAAGGCTCAGCATATTGTAATGGTCTGACAGCCAGGACTTGTTTCCCGGCGGTGTGCATTTCAATGCTTTTTCAGTGAATGCAATGCAACCCCGGAAGTCGTTGTTGACGTACCTGTATTCGCTCATTCCGTGCATGATGAGCATCTCCCTGCCCGTAATGTCCATCGATTTCACCTCCTCTTTTTCAAGCAGTCCCTCCTTTTCAAGCAGATTCAAGAGCTTGTTAGCCGTCCGCAGTTTTTCGGTTCCCGTTATACGTTGCCATCGCTCATAAAGCGTATCAATGCTTTGTGCCTGCAGCAATGTCGGCACGAGCAGCAATGCAAAAAGGACAATTATGGTTTCAAGCCTTCTCATCAATATGTATTATATAGGTATGACGTTGTCAGTACAAAATACGGAGCGTTTCAGTCAGAAGGCGCACAATGCCGGGGCAGGCAGAAAGAGAGGCGTTTTCAGACGTGTCGTCTGGTTGATGGCACGTGCCGGTCTTTCCGCCGTTCGTATAGAAGAAAACGGCCGGGACACCTTTGAGCGAGAAAGGATAGTGGTCACTGTTAGGGGCGTTTTTCCTGGGGTTCACTTTCGGGAGCAGAGAAGACCTTTTGTTCAACGAATCGAGTGTCTTGAAGAAGCGGGCGGTTTCTGTTTCATAAACATTCTCCAGGGTGATGCCTTCGTCGCCGCCGCATAGGAGGTCGAGGTTGAGCATCAGGGCTATGCGGGAGAAGTCGAGCAGCGAATCCTGCACAAAGCGTGACGACCCCAAGAGCCCTGCCTCCTCGCCGCTGAAGAGGGTCAGCAGCACCGTATAACGGAGCGGTTCTTGCTGAAAGCCGGCGGCCATATCCAGCAATGTCGCCACGCCGGAAGCGTTGTCGTGGCATCCGGGAAACAGCACTTCATCGCCCATCTGCCCCAAATGGTCGTAATGGGCGCCGATGACCACGAAACTGTCCGGCATTTGGGTCCCCGGAATTTGAGCGCAGACGTTCTGCGTGGCGTACGCCGGAATCCAACGGTTGTTGTACGAAAGGTGCAGGTTCCGTGGTTCCCCCGTCATCTTGTCAGCACAGACATAGCACAAAACATAGTCATAGAACAGTTTCGGGAACGAAAACGACCAGGCGGGGATTTCATTGACTCCGAGCAGCATCCCCTGGAACGGCATAAGGGAATGGTCTGTCTGACGGAAAAGACTGTAACAAAACGCATATACGGACCTGACCGTTGCTTCGTCAAGGCAGGCTGACACATCAACATAAAGCAAGGCGTTGCCGATTGTCTTTTCATTGTCAGCACAAAAAGAGGTAAGGGCGGCGGAATCTGTCAAAGTCTGGGGCGATATGGGCAAAATCCGGAAGGTGCCGTGTGCAGAACGCGAAAACGGGGCAAGCGCAAAGTCTTTCCACCCTTCGAGCCTCCGTCGGTCCAATATGGCTTCGGCTTTCCCTTCCATGGCGTATGAGGGAAACGAATATCGTTCGTAATAATCCGGGAAACAAAACGGTGCAATATCCAATCGGCGGAACTGTCTGCGCAAATAGTCTGCGGCAATGCTGTCACCCCGGTAAGCATAGCCCCGCCCGTACATGGACGAATCGCTCAATTCCCTGATATATTGACGGATCTGCACCGTGTCCTGGGCCTTGACAATGCCGAAAAAACATAAAAAGAAAAGAGCAGGAATGAAAGACCATACGACCTTTCTCATCTTTGCGACAATAAAACGAAACGAATCCATATCAGGCATTTGTTTAGAACGTGCAAAAGTACAACAACTTTTCGCACATGAAAAACAATTTCTCGTTCAGGTAAATCTGCATCAAGGGCAAAGGAACAGGTGCCGCAACTGCATCGCAGGAATCAATACTCGTCGTCGTTGAAGAAGAAATCCTCTTTCGAGGGATAGTCTGGCCAAAGTTCCTCTATAGAATCATACTGCTGTCCTTCGTCCTCAATTTCCTGAAGATTCTCTATCACCTCCATAGGCGCGCCTGACCTTACGGCATAATCAAGCAATTCCTCTTTAGTGGCAGGCCAAGGTGCATCCTCAAGTTTCGTAGCCAATTCTAATGTCCAATACATAATGTTATTCCATATTTTGATTTAATGGGCGGCAAAGATAAAAATAAAAAAGATAAAAACAACGATTGAAGAATTTTTTATCACACTGGCTACCAATAAGTTTCATTAACATGCATTTTATCATGGTAAAATCTTGCCAAAACAAAGAAATAATCGGACAGTCTGTTCAGCAATATGAGTGCGGGTTCGTATGCGGGGTTGCGGTCTGTCAGCGGCACTGCGGTGCGTTCTGCCCGGCGGCAAACTGTTCGGCACACATGGGCCTGAGCGATCGCCATGTTGCCCTGAGGCAAAATAAAGCCTTTGAATGGGGGCAACTGTTCGGACAATTCGTCAATCTTGTCCTCAATGCGTGTTGTAAAGGCCGGGATGTCCGACATTTTCCGGAAATTCTCCCATTTTTCGCACGGCGTGGCCAACATTCCGCCAACCGAGAAGAGGGTTCGTTGCACATCAGTGAGAAAATCATCGGGGGCCACTGCCATCAGAATTCCGATTTGGGAATTAAGTTCATCAACTGTGCCATAAGCACTTATAAGCATGTCAGCCTTGCTGAGGCGGGTGCCGTCAGAGAGTGAGGTCATACCCTTGTCGCCAGTTTTCGTATAAATTTTCATCATTGATAAATTTTTCCGCAAAGGTATCAAAAAAAGTGTATCTTTGCAGCCGCAAAAGCAAAAGCAAAAGTCTCAGTAGCTCAGCTGGTAGAGCAATTGACTCTTAATCAATGGGTCCAGGGTTCGAATCCCTGCTGGGACACACAGGAAGAAGGCAGACGCGAAAACGGTCTGCCTTCTTTGTTTTTTGGATTCTGCCGCAAACCCTTGCTGTCAGCGGAATCCCCACTGCATCTCCAAGAAAAACCTACTTCAGAATGAACCGCACACCGGCATAGCCCATAATGCCCGTTATAGGCGCGTAAATGACAGTCGCGTCGAAATACTCTCCGAACGGATTGTCGGAAGATATGATCGGATCCTTCTGTTTGTAGTTCAAGAGGTTTTCTCCGCCAATATAGATTTCCCATCTTCTGAATTTCTTGGTAATCTGTGCATTCATAATGCAGTAAGTCTTTGAATACGCCGCTCTGCGATAAATGTCCGGACTGTTTTTGGTGTCGGGCAGCCTCTGCGGACCGTTGACCTGCAAGGTCACGTTGAAACTCCAGCGGTCGTACCGGGTGCTGTAATGGATGTTGAAGAGCCCTTTGTGGGGGCTGGTAAGCACTTTCTCGCGCATAACGCCACCCGACGTGTAGCGCACGTCGTTGTAACGGTAGGCCAAAAGCAGTTCCAGCCGGTTTACAGGCTTAAGCGTGAGTTCCATCTGCACCGAATGGGAACGCGACCGGTTGCCCTTTCCGTTGACAGAGCCGTTGAGGTTATAGACATTGATGGCATGCACGTCGCGGTCAAGGTCAACGATCACCTGGTTCATGAAAGCAGTGTAGAAATAATCGACAGACACGGAGCCTTTGCCGCCAGGCATATTGAAGCGTTGCACCAGACTGATGCCGGCATTGAGAGCCTCTTCGGGCTGCAGACTTTCCGTCATGTTGTAACTGCGGCCGGAAGCAAGCAACGAAAGGTTCTCTGCCAACACGTAAGCAGTGCGGTAGCCTTTGCCTGCCGACAAGCGCAGCGAGAAGTTGTCGGTGGCCTGCCACTTCAGGTGCAGACGAGGCGTCCAGAGCAGTTTGCGGTACAATAGGTCATAGTCGAACCGCAGGCCGGCCATCACGACAAGTTTTGGTTCTATTATGTAGCAGTACTCACCGAAGAGTCCGGGCACTGTCTGGTGCGAAATGGATGTATAAAGGCTGTCGGAGGTGGCGGCTCGTGCCACCCGTTCCGCATACCCGTCATACGAAAGACTTGCTCCGGCGGTAAGTTTGTGCCGTTTGAGTGCGCCGTATTTGTTGGAATACAGAACATTGGCATAAAAACTATGTTGCGTGGCATCAAAATGGCGCTTTCCGAATTGCGCCTGTGTAAAACTGGCAGAATATGAGAGTATCGTACCGATGCTTTCATCCTCGCCTTTGAGCAGGAAACCGTTTTTGGTGATGAAATCGACTTTCTTGTTGTCAATGCGGATGCCGTAGATGCTGTCGGGCAGCGTTTCTGGTCGGAAGCTGTTCCCCGTTTGTCCGCCGGCACGGTCGTCCCATACAAAACCTGCGAGTGTGCGGTTGACGTACTTGCCCGGCACTTTCACGTCCCATCGGTTCATCACGTTCAGCTGCCTGTTGAGCGGTGCGTCGAGGAAGCCGTCACCGTTCATGTCCATTTTCGCGAACTGGTCTCCCAAAGACAGGAACAGCATCGTAGCGGCGTTGTCCTCGTCTTTGCGTCCCACCTTGAGACGGGTGTTGAAGTTGAGTTCGCCCTTTCCCATCGAGTTGCCGTAAAGGTTGAGAAAGAGCCTTTCGTTGTTGGTTTCCGGTTTCTTGTAATCCACATTCACCTGTCCCGTGATCGCCTCGTAGCCGTTGGTCACGGAGGTCACGCCTTTGGAGACACTGATTGACTCCATCCAGCTGCCGGGCACGAAACCGAGACCAAACTGCTGGGTAAGCAGACGGATATAGGGCACATTCTCGAGCAGTATCTGGCTGTAGATTCCGGCGAGTCCGAGCATCGAAATCTGTTTGGCCCCGGTGACGGCATCGGAATACTCCATATCCACTGCCACGGTACTTTCGAAGCTCTCGGCAAGGTTGCAACAGGCTGCACGTCGAAGCCCTTGCTGCGTGATGACCGTGGTGAGAATAGGCTGTGTGGAGATGAACGAACCGTCGCGTGCCACCACCTGCACTTCGGACAAGGAATGGATACGCGACAAACAGATGGTGATGTCCTGCTGAACAGTGGCGATTCTCAAGGTCTCCGTTTCGTAAGAGGGGAAAGAGACCAGAAGCGTGTCCGTCTTGGCACGGGGGATGGAAAAAACGCCGTCGGCGTCGGTATAGGTGCCGATATCGGTATGCAGCCATTGCAACGCCGCCGCCGACACCGCGCTGGTGTCTCCATGTTCGTTGATTTCGCATACCCGCCCGCGCAAATGTTGCGAATATGTTAATGAAAAGCAAGTTATTGTCAGTATTAAACAGCAAAAATAATTCTTCATATCGTTCTGTCAACAGAGCGGCAAAAGTAAGAAAAAGAAAGATTTGCACCCACTACTCTTCCCAAATGACGGTATCCGTCTTGGATGCGTAGCCGCACCATGCCCCTAACACATCATCACCCTCGATGTTGGAGACAACCGGTGCGGGATTCATAAAGGGGTTGGACCCCATCACGGCCTCATAGCCGCCCGTGGCCAAGAACCGGTAGGTGGCATAGTCCATACGGCTGTACTTCACAAACACCGTGTCGCCGGGTCTGAACGACAGACGGCGGTAATTGCGGGCCTCGTCTTCAGACATATTCGCCGACAAGATGGAGGACACCCCATAACGTTCCAGCTCATAATTGAAAGTGAGCCCGTTGAAAGTGCGGTCATCGAATGCCGGCGGCAGCGTGCTCGCCCACAAGCGGTCGCGGAACTCTGCGCAGTACACTTTGACCTGGAAGCGGTAATAGTCCGTCGTGGCGGCGTCATCCGTCAACAACACACGCAAGGTCCTCATAGTGTCGGCATTCACAAGGTCTGACGGACAGTCGAACCATAGCGAGTCTATGTCGAAGGTCTGCGGTATGAACGTCTTGGCCATATAGGTCTTTCCTCCGTGCTTCACCGTCAGCGTATAGGAGGTGTTCTCTTTGCCGAGAATGTGGCTGCCTTTGTACGCAAAGTAGAGCGGAGAGGCGCTGCTGTACTGGAACGACAGCCTTTCGCTTTCTCCGTCAGAGGTGGCAATCGAAACCTCGGCATCCATCACCAGCACGCTGTCTTTAAGGTACTGAAGATCCATTTCCGAAAAATAGGGAATGCTACGGGTGATGACGACTAATGCGGGCTCCCCGTTCTCGATGCTGCCCTCAATCACGAGTTTTGGGGTGTATTCGGGCAACTCGACTTCAATTTCAGTCTGGCATCCCGACAGAAGCAAGCAGGCCAATGGGACAAACAAAAAAAATGTCTGTTTTATTGCGGATTTGAGTTTCATAATATGCATCATTAAAATTTGAACCACCATAATACGGAGGGGATAATCGGGAAGAGGCTCATCTGATAAGCCTTTGTCTGCAGGGAGAATTCTGGGTTTGCTGCCGACATGTCCAGAACGGCGTCAGTCTCGAAGAAGATGAAAAGCGGGTTTTTGCGGTTATAGACATTATAGACAGAGAAGTTAAGGCCTGTCTCGAATCGTCGTGTTTTCTTCACCGTCCAGTTCACGGCCAAGTCGAGGCGATGGTATGGCGGCAGTCGGTAGGCATTGCGGTCGCTGTACTCGGTGATGACGGAGCCCATATAGAAATAGTAGCCGAGAGGGATGGTCATCGTGTTGCCCGAAGCATAGACCCACAAGGCGGAAACGCTCAACTTGTTGCGCAGGATTTCGTACGAAAGGCTGACGGAGACGTCGTGGCGGCGGTCGTATTTTGCCCAGAAAGGCTTTCCGTTGTTCAGGTCGTCAAACTGCCGGCGGGTGAATCCCAGCGTATAGCCCAAAAAGCCCGTGAAACGTCCCCGCGTCTTCTTCACGAAGAACTCCGCCCCGCAAGACCAGCCTTTCCCGTAAACGTACAGCTGGTCGGGATTGACGACGACAGAAGACAGTTCCAATCCTTCGCGGTACTCGGCAAGGTGGTACATCTGCTTATAATAGAGGTCGATGTACGTTTCAAACATATTCTGCCTGAAATTGCGGAATACGCCTAACGAAGTCTGCAGCACCGTCTGCGGCAGCAACAGATCGGTAGAGGGCATCCACACGTCTGTAGGCAGCGATATGGACGCCATCGAGATCTGGTGCATGAACTGGTTGTTGAGCGTGGCGGAGAGTTTGAGCGAGGTGGCGCTGTCGATCAGGAATCGCAGCGAGAAACGGGGTTCCAAGCGGTTATAGTTGCTCACCGGCTTGCCGGCTTTATAAAAGACGGAATCCATGACACCACCCTTTTCGTCAAGTACATAGCGCGTGAAAGGCCCCAAGTGGCCAAAATTGGTATAGCGCAGCCCTATGTTGAGTTTCCATCTGCGCGACACGTCCCACTCGTCGTGAGCATAGATGCTGAACTCGTTGGCCAGATAGGGGGTCACCTCCGGGAGGCTGAAGTCGTACCCCTCTCCGGCCCGCACGGAATACTGTCCGGGATAACAGACGTGGAAGATGTTGTGCAAGCCGAAACGGATGTTGTGCTTCGGTGTCGGCAGCCACGTCAATTCGCTCTTGAGCGCATAGTCGCGCACCCCCGACTTGAGCGTGAACGAATAGACATCCATCCCCATATCTGTGGAAAAATCGTAGTAACTGAACGTAGCAGAAGTGTTGAGGAACAGTCCCGCGTTGAAGATGCAGTTCCAGCGGGCAGAAGCGGCGGCATTGCCCCAGTTGAACTTGAATGTGGTAAGGTTTGAGGTCGATCTGAATCCATAATTGTCTTTGCCGTAATAGGCATCGAAACAGAGGCGGTTGCGGTCGTTGACGACAACGTTTATTTTGGCATTCAGGTCGTAGAAATAGAAACCTATGCCTTTCATCGGTGAAGTCCGCTTAAGGAAAGGCTGCACGAGGGCGTCGATGTAAGTTCGCCGTCCCGAGATGATGAACGATGCCTTGTCCTTCTTTATCGGACCCTGCACGGTAAGATGGGAGAATATGAGCCCGATGCCGCCCTCCGTCACAAAGCGTTTCATATTGCCGTCTTTCTGATAGACGTTCAGCACCGAGGCGGCTCTTCCGCCGTAGTAGGCGGGCATGCCCGATTTGACCATATCTATGCTTTTCACGGCGTTGGCGTTGAACACAGAGAAGAACCCGAACAAATGGGACGCATTGTATATGGTAGCGTCATCGAGGAGGATGAGGTTCTGGTCGGTGCCGCTTCCGCGCACATAATAGCCGCTGTTGCCCTCGCCGCCCGACTGCACGCCGGGAAGCAGCTGCACAGACTTCAGGATGTCCGCCTCGCCCAGCAGTGCCGGCAATGCCTTGATGGTTTCCATCTTCAGTTCCATACGTCCCACGTCGGCGCCGGCGATGTTGCGGTCATCTCGCTCGCCCGACACCACCACCTCATCGCCCGTGATGACGGCGGCCGACAGATCGAAATGGCGCGTCATCGTCTTTGACATTCTCACCGTCTCCACGACCGGAACATACGCCATATGCTTCACCGACAAGCGGTAAGTACCCGCTGGCACAGTCACAGAATAAAAACCTGCCGTATTGGTGATGCACCCCTGCGGTTCCTGATGGCCGGCCGTGTCGGTGAGGATGACATAAACACCGGCCAGCGATTCTCCGTTGACCGCATCCTTGACACTTCCCGACAGTGTAACCCGTTGCGCCACAGCCCCTGACGGCAAGAGTAACAACAGCAATGCTACCCGAAGCCAGAGTCCCTTTGAGAATGTATTCTTATCTTTCAAAAACATAGCGAAAAGAAACGCTCAACGGACACTGATATTATACATTTTTTCAGATTTTTTCAGACGTGCCGTCCAGATTTTCGCTATCTTTGCGCCATTTGTCATTGCAAAACAAAACAATACGTCAATGTATAAAAAAAAATATAATTTCGATGAGATAATACCCCGTCGGGGCACCTCCAGCGTCAAGCACGATATGCTCAAGGCCGTATTCGGCACAGACGACATCTTGCCGATGTGGGTGGCGGACATGGACTTCAGGACACCTGACTTCATCGTGGATGCGGTCAGGAAAAGGTGCGAACACGAGGTTTTCGCCTACACTTTCGCTCCAGAGCATTATAAGATGTCGGCCATCAACTGGATGCAGAAGCACTACCGCATCCGCACCTCCTGGAAAGAGATCCATTTCGTCCCGGGCATCGTGCAAGGCATTGCCTTTGCCCTGCAAGCCTTTACGGTTCCGGGCGACAAAGTGCTCATAACCACGCCCGTTTATCCGCCGTTCATCAACGTGCCGCACCGCAGCGGACGCGTATTCGTGAGCAGTCCGCTCCAAACCGAGAACGGACGTTTCACTTTCAATTTTAACGACTTGGAAGAAAAAGCAAAAGGCTGTAAGCTGTTGATTCTTGCCAACCCTCACAATCCCGGCGGCACCGTTTGGACACCTGAAGAACTCCGGCAAGTTGCAGACATCTGCCAACGGCAGCACGTGCTGGTTCTTTCCGACGAAATACATGCCGACCTCACCCTGCCCGGCTATCACCACACCTCTTTCTCTACCGTGTCAGAAGCAGCATTCAACAACTCCATCACCTTCATAGCGCCCAGCAAAACCTTCAATATGGCAGGGCTTTCCTCTTCACTGTGCCATGTGCCCGACCCAGGGATCAGGAAACAATTCTTCGGCTTCCTGGACGCCAACGAATTGTCGCTCGGGTCCCTGTTCGCCTACATTGCCGCCGACGCCGCATTCTCAAACGGCGAGGAGTGGCTGCGGCAATTGCTGGAATACCTGCAGCACAACATCGACTTTGCCCAAAAATACCTTGACCGAAACATCCCGGAAATCAGGATGATGAAGCCGGAAGCCTCATTCCTGCTCTGGCTTGACTTCAGGAACCTGCATCTGAACCAGAAAGAACTTGTCAACCTGCTGGTTCACGATGCCAAAGTCGGACTGAACAGCGGCACCGACTACGGACCGGAAGGCGAAGGATTTATGCGAATGAATATCGGGACACCGCTATCCGTCGTGAAGGAGGCCCTTGACCGAATTGCGGAAAGCGTCAAGCGACTTCATCAATAACGGATAGGATTTCCGGAGGCACGACACGTCATCGAGTCTTGCGTCAGGTCCAAACAGCAAAAACGCCATCGCCAACCGATGGTCTTGGCATGTATGAAAAATCCAAGGCAGCGGCGGAAAAATGGCTTGCGGTTTCCCTTTGATGCTGAAAGAGTCCTCCTCATTTGCCATTTGCTCTGAAAAAGGGGACAGTTGCTTGCGTATGTTTGCTGTACGGTCAGATTCCTTGTATTGTAAATTGCGGGTGTGCGAAAACCGGAACTCTGCCGGCAAAAGGGTGGCCAAAGCCGCCAACACGGGGAAAAGGTCCGGGGTTGCCGACAAGTCAAAGTCAAGGCTGAACCCAGGCCGCGGCGTTGTGCCGCCAATGCGGACTCCGTCCTCGGTCTCTACACTTTTCACTCCCATTTTGGCAAACCATTTTGCCGCGACAGCATCCCCTTGAACAGAATCGAGCGACAGGTTTTTCAGGAGGAAAGACTCTTGAGGATAGAGCAACGCCATCGCATACCAAAAGACCGCCGCGCTCCAGTCGCCGGGTCTTCCTATGGGCGTATGTTCGTACGGATATTCGGGAATAGTCACGGGACATGGCAGACAAGCCTGTGTCATAGTTATATATGGCAACGAGGTTGCGACCGCAGAAACATGCAGTTCCTTGAGTCCGAGCAGCGGCGCCGACAGGAGCAACGCAGAAGCGAACTGCGACGAGCGGGAACAGTCAACCGACAGGGAGGCGGCTTCAAGCCGTTTGCCTTCAATGCGCCAGCCCGGCGGGACCCTTTCGACAGATGCGCCGACGTTGCGCAACACCACAAGCAGTTCCTCAATGGGTCGCTGCAGCAGCCTTTCGGTTCCGGTAAGGAGCCACCGGCCGGGCGTGGCCGACAGCAACGGCAACATAAACCGGTAGGCCGCACCGCAGTCTTGCACATCAATGACAGCCTCCGGCCTGGCGAGCGTCTTGGCTTGCTGCAAGGCCGACAACGCTGCGGCAACAGTCTCCACGTCCGAGCAATGAACGCTGCGGCAAAGCGGCAATGGCCGGCCCGTCTGCACAAAATGCACAAACTGCTTTCTGATGACGATGCTTTTGCACTCTGGAACGGAAATCACATGTAACATGGCGACAAAAATACAACTATTCGGGAATACGATAAAAATGCTACCTTTGCCGCTTGTATCAAACATCGTTTTTTCAAAACCGCTAAGCGGTCATTGTCAAAGACATACAGTCAAAAACAGCAAAAGTTTCAAAACAAAGACATGACACTCGAAAACATCCTTGCCAAGGCTCTGCAGAACACATTGAATGAACTCTACTCCATTGACATGGAGACAGGAACCGCCGCCATACAGCCCACCCGGAAAGAATTCGAGGGCGACTTCACCATTGTCGTCTTCCCGTTCGTGAAAGCCGCCCGGAAAGCGCCCGACAAAGTGGCGGAAGAGATCGGCGCACGACTGCAGGATGAGATAGACGTCATCAGCAGTTTCAATGTTGTAAAGGGATTCCTGAACCTCTCCGTTGCCGACAGCTACTGGACCGGATTTATGCAGGAGCACCGAAACGACGAGGCGTTCGGACACTGCAAACCCATTGACGAAGCCCCGGTGCTCATCGAATACTCCTCGCCCAACACCAACAAGCCGCTTCATCTCGGGCACGTCCGCAACAACTTGCTCGGATACTCGGTTTCGCAGATACTGTCCGCCTGCGGGCATCCTGTGATACAAGTCAACCTTGTGAACGACAGAGGCATACACATCTGCAAGTCTATGGTGGCATGGCTCCGTTACGGCAATGGCGAAACGCCGGAGACGGCACGCCTCAAAGGCGACCATCTTGTGGGCAAGTACTATGTATTGTTTGACAAGCATTACAAAGAAGAGCAGCAGGAGCTCCGCGAGAAAGGCATGGCAGAAGACGTGGCCGCACAGCAAGCCCCGATAATGCTCGAAGCCCGCACCATGCTGCAGAAATGGGAGAACGGCGACGAAGAGGTAAGACGTCTTTGGAAAATGATGAACCGGTGGGTATATGAAGGCTTTGACAGCACCTACGAGAGACTCGGAATCAAATTCGACAAGACCTACTACGAATCGGAGACATACCTTCTCGGCAAGGAACTGGTGGCAGAGGGACTTGCGTCGAACGCATTCTACCGCCATCCTGACGGCTCTGTGCGTGTGGACCTTACCGGCGAGGGACTGGACGAGAAAATCCTGCTCCGCAAAGACGGCACCTCCGTGTATATGACGCAAGACCTGGGCACCGCCCGGCTCCGCTACGAGGAGTTTCATCCCCAAAAGATGATTTATGTCGTCGGCAACGAGCAGAACTACCATTTCGACGTATTGAAGCTGATACTGGCGAAAAAACTCGGCAAGGCTTTCGGAAACAGCATCCACCATCTCTCCTACGGTATGGTTGAGTTGCCTGACGGCAAGATGAAATCCCGCGAGGGCACCGTGGTTGACGCCGACGACCTTATGGACCGCATGTACCAAGAGGCCAAGGCCGGCACCGAAGCCTTGGGCAAGTTCAACTTCAACGAAGAGGAGGCGTCCGCCTTGTACGAGATGATCGGGCTTGGGGCATTGAAATACTTCATCCTGAAAGTGGACCCTGCCAAGAACATGCTCTTCAACCCGGCCGAATCCATCGACTTCAACGGCAATACCGCGCCGTTCATACAATACACGCACGCTCGCATCCGCTCCCTGCTGCGCAAGGCCGAAGCGGAACACATAGACGTAGATACCGCGCTGCCGGCAGACACCGCCCTCGGCAAAGAGGAAAAGAGCATCGTGAAATGGCTGTACCAATATCCGCAGACACTCCTTTCGGCCGCTGACAACTACAGCCCCGCCTTGGTCGCCAACTATATCTATGAACTTTCCAAACTGTTCAACCACTTCTACCAGGAAACGCCGGTCATGAAAGAGACGGACGAGAGCCTCCGCATATTCAGGCTGCAGCTCTCGCGGTTCACGGGCGACACCATCCGCAACGGCATGGCGCTGCTCGGCATCGACGTGCCGGAAAAGATGTAACGAAAAAGCGTATCCGTGCACAAACAGATCCTCCGGCTGGCCATTCCAAGCATCATCACCAACATCACCGTCCCGCTGCTGGGGATGGTTGACGTGGCCATTGTCGGGCACATCGGCAACGCCGACCATATCGCGGCCATCGCTTTGGCAACAATGGTATTCAATCTCATCTATTGGAATTTCGGATTCCTGCGTATGGGCACAGGAGGGCTCACCGCACAGGCCTGCGGCGCCGGCGACCGCGAAGCGTGTTCCGCCATACTGACACGGGGCATGGCCATGGCACTTGGCATTGCAGCGGTGTTGTTGTTGCTGCAAGGTCCCATCGCCTTCTTCTGCAAA
Organism: Oscillospiraceae bacterium; assembly: GCA_963620035.1. Lineage (GTDB taxonomy): Bacteria > Bacteroidota > Bacteroidia > Bacteroidales > WCHB1-69 > F23-D06. Next base: position 35,722 of record CAVEXN010000010.1, read on the forward strand.
AAAATGATTGACAGCAGTAGTGAGACCATCGCCCTGATGCTCTCTTATTTCTACATCCGCATTTGGGCCGCACCCGCCACTCTGGGGCTCTATGTGCTCAAAGGATGGTTCATCGGCATGCAGAACGCCCGGAGCCCTATGGTCATCGCCATCGTCCTGAACATCGTGAACATCCTGTTCAGCCTGCTCTTTGTCATCGTCTTCCATTTAGGCATCGAAGGCGTGGCGTGGGGCACCGTCATCGCACAATACAGCGGTCTTGCCCTCGCCGTGATTCTGTGGTTCTACCGCTACGGCGAACTCCGGCACTGCTTCCATATCAAGAAAAGCCTCAAAATCAGAGAGATGGTGCGCTTCTTCAAAATCAACACCGACCTGTTCCTGCGCTCTCTCTGCCTGATAGCCGTCTTCACGTTCATCCCATACATCTCCGCCAAGATGGGCAACACCATACTGGCCGCCAACACCTTGCTTATGCAACTGTTCACGTTGCAGTCGTACATCCTCGACGGCTTCGCCTACGCCGGCGAGGCTCTGACGGGCAACTGCATCGGCGCCCGTGCAACGCAAAGCCTGCGCCGCATTGTCAGACAACTGCTCCTTTGGGGATTCATCTTCGCCGCCGCATTCACCCTGCTCTATGCCTTCTTCGGCAACGGCATCTTCCGCATCCTAACCAACGACCCCATCGTCATCGGAGCGGCCATGGACTATCTGATATGGGCACTGCTGGTGCCCATGTGCGGATTCGCAGCCTTCATCTTCGACGGCGTTTATGTGGGCACCACCGCATCCAAAGAGATGCGCAACATCATGTTCGTCGCCACCGCCGCTTTCTTCTTCCTCTATTGTATGCTCATCAACACAATCGGAAACAACGCCATCTGGTTCGCCTTCATCATCTTCTTGCTCATACGCAGCCTGCTGATGCTTTTCATGAACGGCAAAGTCATTGACACGGCTCTCGAAAAAACATTCGGAATATAGCGACATCCTGTTTCCATAAAAAATGAATCATCCATAACACTTACCGCCCGCTATGCGATTAGACAAATATCTTTTAGAACACCACCTCTTCACCTCACGCGAAAAGGCGCAGACCGCCATCAAGCACCGCACCGTCAAGGTAAACGGGATCGTGGCTGACAAGGCATCCCTGAACATCACCGATGAAATGGAAGTGGAAGTCATCGACATCTTCAACCGCTTTGTCAGCATGGGCGGTCTGAAACTCGAAAAGGCCATCCGCGACTTCTGTCTCGACTTTTCCGGGAAAACCGTGCTCGACATCGGCTCCTCTACCGGCGGTTTCACCGACTGCGCCCTTCAATACGGCGCAACGCATGTGGTGGCCGTGGATGTCGGCAGCAGCCAGCTTGTACCCAGCCTCCGAACAAACCCACACGTCACCTCCATCGAGAACAAAGACTTCCGGCTGCTCACCCCCGGAGAGACTGGCATCGGACTTTTCGACTTCATCGTGTCAGACGTGTCGTTCATCTCCCTCACCCTGATACTGCCCCATTGCATCCCGTTTCTGAAACCCGACGGCAAAGCGGTGCTGCTCATCAAACCGCAGTTTGAAGCCGGCCCATCATTTCTGAACCGCCGCGGCATCGTCACCGACCCTAAAGGCTACAAAATCGCAATCCAGAAAGTGGTGAACGAAGCCCTGAACCAACACCTTTTTCTCCAAAACCTTGAAGTGTCCACCCTGTTTGAACAACACAAGAACGTTGAATTTCTCGCCTTATTCTCCCTTGAAGAATCTTCATATCAACTGAATATCAATGATATATGTGAAAAAGTTAAAAATATGAAAAAAACGCTCTGAAAAAAGGCGGCTTTTGTCTGAAATCGTATTTTTGCACCCGAAAACGAAAACGGTGCAAAAATGAAGGACGTACATACAAACGGGTTCAGGCAAGAGATTGTAGATGCCGCCATTATCATGTTCCGGAGATTTGGCTATGAGAAGACCACTATGGAAGACATTGCGCACAAGGCGCACAAGGCGAAGCGGTCTCTCTACAATCATTTCAAGAACAAAGAAGAACTATTCGGGGCTGCCTTGAAAGAAGAATTGATGGGCATCCATGATATTCTTTCTCCACTATTCGAGGACGACTCGCAAGACATTCTCGAAAGGTTCAACGCATACCTGCTGAAGCGGGCGCAATTGCTCTCCGGTGCGATTCTCTGGCAGCAAGTACTGAAAGGCGAAGTTGCAGAGCAGGACCGCGGGCGTTCAGCAGCGATTGTTTCCGCTATCGCTGCATTTGACCGTTGGGAACACGACTTGTTAGTCAGCGTCTGGAATTGCTGCCCCCATCCGGACAATACAACGATTGCCCGTGAAGAAGCCGTAGCCTTTGCCGACATGACACAGATGGCCCTGAAAGGACTCAATTACCTTTTTTTTGCAGAGAACAAATACGAGCATTACAAGGATTCGTACGCATTCCTCATCAACCTGCTTATCCAAAGCGTACAGCAAAATTGCATCAACAACAATTCTACAAAACAATGCCAATGACAATGAAAATCAAAAGACTCTTCTTCTTTCTATGTTCTGTCTGCCTGCTTACATCCTGCAACAAAGGAATCAAGTCAATTGCCGGCGACTACAGTTACAAGATTTCGGGAGAGGTTCGGTTAGTCAACCCAAGGCTGCTCGACAGCACGCGTTACGACACCACCTATCAGATAGTGACGCAGCGCGGACAGATGGACGTGTACATCGACAAGCGGCAGAAAGATTCGAGGCTCATCGTGACGCTCAACGAGAGCGGCGGCGGCATTCACACGTTGTATGCCACTGTATCAGGCGATTCTGTCCTTTTTGACCCTGCCATTCTCTCTATGTCCATACATTTGCTTTCCACCAGCAATTCCGGTTCGTCAAACACCCTCTCCGCAGTCTATCAGGTAGCCGTGGAAGGCAGCGGCAGGGCCAACGACGACATGCTGCTGATACAACAGTCGTGGGACGGGCAGCGAACCAGTGACAGCACCGCCACCTTGTATGCTCCCAAAATGACTTTCATAGCTGAGAAGAACTGATATGATTACCAGAAAAACCCTTTTCATAACCGCTGCCTTTCTTGTTTTTGGCGGTTCCGCATGCCGGCAGAATGTTGAGTTGCCGGAAAAAGAGCCCATAAAGGTTTCTGTTGCCGTCATCGATTCCGTTGCCGGCGGCATGACCCGCACCTACGTAGGCGAAGTGCAAGAAGACGTGTCGGTGTCGCTCAGTTTCCCTACCGGCGGGAAAATCACCTCGGTGTTTGTCAAAGACGGCGACCGCGTCACGACCGGCCAGTTGCTGGCCACCATTGACAACAGCAATGCGCAGAATGCCTACAAGAGTGCCGCCGCCACCTTGAAGCAGGCGGAAGACGGATACAAACGGCTCAAGCAAGTGTACGAACAGGGAAGCCTGCCCGAAGTGAAATGGGTGGAGATGCTGACAGACCTTGAGAAAGCGCGTTCCATGGAACAGCTGGCGAAAAAGCAGGTTGAAGAGTGCAGTATGCATGCACCCGTTTCCGGCATTGTCAACAAGTGCAACCTGCACGCCGGAGCGCGGCTGCTGCCTGGCGAGCCCGCCATGACCATTCTGGACATGAAAAGCGTTTCGGTAGTGTTCTCGGTACCTGAAAGCGACATTGCCTCCATAGCCATCGGAAGCCAAGCCCTGCTGACCGTTCCGGCACTGAAAGACAAGGCCATACCCTGCACCGTCTCCGACAAGGGCATTGTATCCAACCGCATATCACACAGTTACCAAGTCAAAATCAAGCTTGCCAATGCCGACGGAAGCCTAATGCCCGGCATGGTCTGCAAAGTGTCGCTCGCGAGCGACCGCAGCGAAAGCATTGTAGTGCCGGCAAGGGCCGTCCAGACGCGTCCCGACGGAATCAGCGTCTGGATTGTACGCAACGGGCATGCAGAAATCCGCTACATCCAGTCGGCGGGCTTCACTGCGGGCGGAGTAGCTGTTGCCGGCGGCCTCACCTCCGGCGACAGCGTCATCACATCCGGATACCAGAAACTCTTTACCAACGCTCCTGTATCAGTCTCCTCGTCACGATAGCAACCAGCCACAGACATGTCTTCGAACAAGAAAAAGTCAAATCACATACAGAGTGCGATGCGTCACCACAGCATCATCTTCCTCATTGTGGGAGTGCTGGTGGTTTTCGGGTTTTCCTCGCTTCCGAAACTCAACAAAGACGAATTTCCGCAGTTCACCATACGGCAAGGCATTGTTGCGGCCGTCTATCCCGGTGCCTCCGCACAAGAGATTGAAGAACAGGTGACCAAACCTTTGGAGAACTTCCTCTTCACCTATCCCGAGGTTGACAAAGAGAAAACCTACTCCGTGACGGAGAACGGCATCGTATATGTTTATGTCGAACTCCGGCTTTCGGTCAAGGACAAAGACGTGGCCTGGTCGAAGATACGGCATGGACTTCAGCTTTTCAAGAAGACCTCGCTGCCGGCGGGGGTGCTGGAAACCGTTGTCGTAGATGACTTCGGGAACACCGCCTCCATGCTGCTCGCGATAGAGGCTCAAGACCGCACCCCGCGCGAACTGGAGAAATACGCCGAGAAACTGTGCGACAATCTGCGGACCATCCCCTCGATGGGCAACCTCAAGATCTCGGGAAAGCAGAACGAAGAAATCGCACTGGTCATTGACCAGGACAAACTTGCCGCCTACGGCATCAGCCAGCGTGCCCTGCTGATTGAACTCTCCACGCAAGGATTCCGTACGGTAAGCGGAAGCATTGACGACGGTGCGGAAAAGTCGATGGTCCACCTCAGCATCCCGTACCAGTCGGAATACGAACTCGGCGAGCAAATCATCTATGCCGACCCTTCGGGGCAGGTGGTGCATCTGCGCGACATTGCCCGGATAGAGCGGCGTTATGCTGCACCCAAGAATTTCATCCAACACAACGGCGCACCTGCCGTGCTGGTATCCATTGAGATGACCCCGGGCAACAACATCGTCGCTTTTGGCGAGGAGGTAAACCGGATGATTGAGAAAACGGGCACACAGATTCCGCCTGACATCCACATCCACAAAATCACAAACCAACCCAAAGTTGTCCAGGACTCCGTCATGTCATTCCTGCGTGACCTTATCATATCCATCATCGTGGTCATTGCCGTGATGCTGACGCTGTTCCCGCTGCGCACGGCTGTCGTGTCGGGCACGAGTCTGCCCGTGTGCACCGCTGTCACCTTAGGGCTGATGTACCTGTTCGGCATCGAACTGAACACCGTCACGCTGGCGGCGCTCATTGTAGTGTTGGGGCTCATCGTTGATGATTCCATCATCGTCATCGACGGCTACGTGGACCTGCTGCACGAGGGCCACTCCCGTTGGTACTCGGCGGTGAACAGCACGCGCCAGTTGTTCGTCCCCATGTCGCTCGCCACGCTGGCCATCTCCGGTATGTTCTTCCCCTTGACACGCATCATCACCGGACCCGTCGGCGATTTCGTCCAGCTTTTCCCGTGGACCATCGCCTTTGCCCTCGTGAGTTCCATCTTCTATGCCATCTATGTCATCCCCTACCTCTCTGCCCGTTTCATCAAAAACAACAGGCCTGAGGACCTCAACCGTGTTGAGCGTATGCAGAACCGCTTTTTTGCCCGACTGCAGGATTTCTACAACAAGACCTTAGTGAAATGTTTCCGTCATCCCGGCCGGGTCGTCGGCATCACCGTAGGGGCGGTAGCCATAGGCTTGCTGCTACTGACGCGGCTCAACATCGTAATGTTCCCCAAGGCCGACCGCAACTGTTTTGTCGTAGAAATCCATCTTGCCGAGGGCAGCAACCTGAACCAAACCAAAGACATAGCCGACAGCCTTGAGCACCTCTTGCGCCAAGACGACAGAGTGGTCTCCATAACCTCATTTATCGGCACCTCCTCACCCCGGTTCCATGCCACCTACGCCCCGCAAATGGCACACGACAACTATGCGCAGTTCATTGTCAACACCGTAAATGAAAAAGCCACCCTTAAACTGCTGAAAGAATACGGGCCTAAATATGAGAACTTTTTTCCGGATGCCTATCTCCGATTCAAGCAAATTGACTATCAAGCCGTGAACAACCCCATTGAGGTACGCTTTTCCGGAGATGACCTCAACGCCCTCAAGTCGTGCGCCGACACGCTGAAAGCCTATATGAACACCCTGCCGACCGTCACTTGGGTCCATTCTGACGCCGACGAGACATGCCACAACATCAAAGTGGAACTGAAGAACGACGAGGCCACTCGTTTAGGGGTCACGCAAGGCTCGCTGTCCATCTATCTCTCTTCCGTATTAGGCGGACAGCAGATGACCGCCATTTGGGAAGACGACTACAAAATCCCCGTCACCGTCTATTCCCTCGAGGAAAAAGACAGTTCGCAATACGAACGCCTGAAGAACTTGCAGATACCGACCTCCATCCCGGGCGTATGGGTTCCGCTTCGTCAGATTGCCGATGTGGGTCCCGAGTGGAAAGATGCTGTCATCTGCCACCGCAACAGTATCCGTACCGTCACAGTAGGCGCCGACTTGCGTTTCGGCTGCAGCCATCCCGAGACGATGAAGAAAATCGAAAAATACATCGACAAAGAGATGAAACCCACCCTCCCGGAGGGCATTGAAATCTCCTATGGCGGCATGTCGAGCGCCAACAAGACCATCATGCCCGAGATCATACTGAGTGTGTTGGCGGCGCTATTGGTACTCTTCGTTTTCCTCCTCTACCACTTCACCAACATCCGGCTGGTGCTGCTCACCATATCCGCCAGCGCCATCGCCATTTTCGGGGCATGTTTAGGACTGACCGTCTTCGGGCTCGACTTCAGCATAACGGCCACGTTAGGGTTAGTGAGCCTGATCGGCATCATCGTGCGCAACGGCATCATCATGTACGAGTATGCGGAGAGTTTGCGGCTCGAGCATCACCTCTCCGCCAAGGAAGCCGGCTTTGAGGCGGGGCAGCGACGTATGCGCCCCATCTTCCTGACGGCCGCAGCAGCAGCCTTAGGCGTTGTCCCCATGATTATTGCACATACCTCTCTCTGGATGCCCATGGGAGTAGTCATCTGCTTCGGCACCATATTCTCGTTCCCATTCGTGGTAACGCTGCTCCCCGTGGCCTATTGGCAAATACTGAAAGGCAGCGACAAAAAACGCAAAAACCGGCAATCTATCGTAAAAAAATGAGACATTACAACATATTCTTCTTGCTGCTATTGATGTCCAATGCAACGGCATGCGCTTTCGGGCAGCCGCTGCCGCTCGACACCTGCCTCGACCGTGCCTTGCGAAACAATGCGGCCGTTCTGAACACCAGCCTCGACATAGCGCGCGCCAAGTCCGTGAAAAGCGATGCTATGAGCAACTATTTCCCTAAAGCCAGCGGATCCGTCATCGGCTACTATGCCCTCAATCCCCTGATTGAATATACCATTGACGACATCGGCAACGCTTACGCACGCGAGTGGCTGCACAACTTTTATGCCGAGACCGGCTATGCCTCAGGGCTTCCGGATGCCGTCAAGCTGGCGGAACGTGGGGTTTCCGTCGGGGTGACCGCCGTACAGCCCGTCTTCATGGGAGGCAAAATCGTCAGCGGAAACCGCCTCGCCGCCCAAGGCGTAAAGGCGGCCGAACTGCAGCATGCCCTGGCGTGCCAGCAACTTTTGCTACAGACGGAGCAAAGTTATTGGCTTGCATACTCCCTCATAGAGAAGAAGGAGACCGTCCGGCAAGCACTCGAACTGCTGGACACGCTCTACCGCGATGTGGACATTGCCGTGCAGTCGGGGCTCGCCACCTCCAACGACCTGCTGAAAGTAACCCTCAAGCGCAACGAACTGCTCTCCGACCGGCTGCGCCTCGACAACGGCATCGTATTGGCTATGCGGGCCTTGTGCCAGTTGTCGGGTATCCCCTACTCCGACTCGCTGACACTGTCAGACACACTGCCCGACAACCTGCCGCTGCCCGAAACACTCTACCGCAACACAGACGAGGCGGTGCTGAACCGCAACGAGAGCCGACTGCTCGACATCAGCGTCCGGTCCGAACATCTCAAGCGCAAGATGACCATCGCCGAAGCACTTCCGCAACTCATGGTCGGCGTGAACGCATCGGCCGGCAACCTCATATTCGACAATTTCAAATTCAACGCCGTAGGTTTCCTTTGGCTCAAAGTCCCGATTACCGACTGGTGGTCAACGGGGAGCAAAATGCGGCAGCACAGCCTCGACATACAGAAAGCCGAGAACACACGCCGCGACCTTACCGAAAAGATGTCTTTAGAGACGCAGCAAGCCTGGAACGGGCTGCAAGAAGCACTCCAACAGCTGCAGATCTCGATGGAATCGGTGGACTATACCCGCCAGAACCTGGCTTCCGTGCAGGTGAACTATGAAGCCGGCATAGTGGCGATACACGACCTGCTGGAAGCGCAGACCATGTTGCGCCAAGCCATTGACAAACGGACGGAAACACGCATTGCCTACCGTATGCAGCAGCGCAAATATGCCGTACTGACCGGGGAATAGTCTATTTCTTACGACCATCCTCCTGTTTTTTTTTGCGTTTTAACATATCTTTCAGAAGATTTTTGTTTTATCTTTGCTCGCACTTTCATTCTTCAAAAAAAACAGGAGGAATGATGGGAAACTATTGTTACACCTTAAAACTGAACCGACATGTACAAAATCGAGCAGCATCCCATCCTCGAGGTGCACGAGTATAAAAAGCACCCTTTTTCATTCAACGGAACAACCATCGAGGCTGAAGAGAACCTCACCATAGCAGCGGCGCTGCACCGGGCAGGCTTCCGCGTACACAGCCACAGTCTCACCGGCCGGTGCCGCAGCGTAGCGTGCGGCATCGGCAAATGCGGCGCATGCGAGATGCTCGTGGACGGTGCCGTCAAAAGAGTCTGCATCACCAAAGTAAAGGGCGTAAAGGAAGTGAAGGAGATTCCGCCTGGCTTCTTTCCCTTGACTAAACCGCACCGCCCGGCGGCGCACAAGGTTTACCGCACCGACGTGGCCATTGTCGGAGCAGGACCGGCCGGACTGTCGGCACGCGAGGAACTCAACCGCCACGGCATCGACAATCTGGTCATCGACAGCAACAGCCAAATCGGCGGGCAATTCCTGATGCAGACCCACCGGTTCTTCTTCTTTGAAAAAGAACAACACTTCGGCGGAATGCGCGGCTTTGAAATCTGCCGCGACCTGGCCGGCGGCGACGAGAGCGGCATATTGCTCAATTCTACCGTCTGGGACATTCTGGACGGGAACCGTCTTGCCGTCAAGAACACCGAGAACGGCGAAATTTTCTTTGTGGATGCCCGTTTCTTGATTGTAGCTGCCGGCGCCGTGCCGTTCACACCCGCTTTCGAGAACGATGACCTGCCCGGCGTCTATACCGCCGCTGTCATCCAGAAAATGATGAACCGGGAGTTCACCCTGTTGGGAAAGAGCGTGCTCACCGTCGGGGCGGGCAACATCGGATACCTTACCTCATACCAACTGAAACAAGCCGGCGCCGACGTGAAGGCCATACTGGAAGCCATGCCATCAGAGGGCGGCTTCCCCGTGCAAGCCAACCGCGTGCGTCGGCTCGGCATTCCCATTCTAACATCCCACATCCTGCTCAAGGCCGTCCCTAACGCCGACGGCACCGCTGTCACAGGCGCTGTCGTGGCCAAATGCGACCATTTCAAGCCTGTCCCCGGGACAGAACAACTCATTGAGGGCATTGACGCCATCAACATCTGCACTGGACTGATGCCTGACAACCAGTTGCTTGAAAAAGGGCGGGCAACTTTCGGGAACCACTGCTTCGGGGCGGGCGATGCTTTACGGATCGGCGAAGGCACCTCGGCGGTGCTGCGCGGACGGCAAGCCGCCCTTGACGTGATGCAGGCCATGGGGCGGAATATACCATACGAAGCGTATCTCGACATTTCCAAAGCCTACATCGAATCACAGCAGCGACCGGTGCGCCGCCTCGACCAGCCGCATTTGCCGAATGCCGAAAGAATGGAGGCTCGGGGGTTCGTCAGCATCGATTGTCTGTACGGCTTCGCCTGCAACCCCTGTTCCTTTGCCTGTCCGCAGCACGCCATCACCAAATCGGACGCCGCTGCCTCCCCGGAAATAGACTTCACGAGATGTGTCGGGTGCATGGAGTGCATCTCCCGCTGCCCCGGACTTGCCATCTTCGGCTACGACATCCGCAAAGACCGCCTCTTCCTGCCCGTAGAATATGCCGTCAACGAAAACGATGAGGTTTTCCTCGTGGACAACAACGGCGCAGTCCTGGGCGAAGGCATCATCGAGAGAATAATGATCAAAGCGGGCAAGACCAACGTTTGCCGCATAAAATCAATTGACCTGCACCACACTGATATTCTGGTCGTCAAAGGGTTCATTGTAAAAGAAGAATACCCCGTGCCGTTGACTGTCGGGCCATTGGACACGCATCAGGAGGATGTCACATTTCTGTGCCACTGTGAAGACGTGGACGGCAAAGCCTTACTCGAGGCCGTCAGCGGGCGCACCTGCATTTCCATTGACGAGTTGAAGCACACTGCCCGTATCGGTATGGGGGCCTGCCGCGGCAAACGCTGCATACCACGCGCCAAGCAGTTTCTGAACGCCCGCGGCGTAACGGTGGTTGACACTACGGCACAGCGCGCCCCGATGTCGAATCCGCTCACATTGAGCGACGTCCTCCCCGGAAACGCCCCCTGCAAAGTCATACTTGCCACCAAACGCACCATACGGCACAAAAAAGTCAAGGCATTCATCGCCGGCGGCGGCATGGCAGGTTCCTCACTCTTCCGCTATATGGCCGAAGCCGGCTTCAACCCCGTGCTGGCCAACAACGAAAGAGGCAGCACCTGGCGTTGCATCGCCGGCGGAAGACCCGCCTTCAGCCACCCCGCCATCGCCGACATTGCCAAACACAACCTCGAGATCTTCAAGGAACTGCAGTCGCTAGCCGACATCGACTTCAAACCCATGCGCTATGTCACCTTTGCCCACGACGAGGCCACCTATATCAATCTGGAACGCTCTTCACAGTGGTCGGATGCCCGGATGATTGAAAAGAAAGATTTCCGAAAAGAGGTCTCCGAACACCTCAACCCCAACCTTGACCTCTATTCGCATGCGTCAATCTCGCAGAACTGCTGGCAGGCCACCCCTGGAAAGGTCCTTAAACTGCTCCGCGACATTGCAGTGGCACAAGGCGGCATCCTGCTCGAGAACGCAGAAGTACTTGACGTGGAGAAATGCGGCGCCGGATACCGCATCCTGGTGGCCGCCCCCAACGGAGAATACATTGAATATGTGACCGAACTTTTCGTAAATGCCCTGGGAGCAGCAGCGGGCGAGTTTGCCTCAAGGCTGGGCATCGAAACCGGACTCTACCCCGTCAAGCATCAGGCCTTCATCACACGGCGCATGCCGCTGATCGGCAAAGACGGCGACAGTCTCGACATGCTCATCGACCGCCGACATCACCGCGGCTTTTCGGCCGTGTATGGGCAGCAGATGAAAGAGACGGGGCAGATCATCGGCTGCGCCTCTCCTGCCCACGACCCGCAAGAGGCCGGCAAATGCCTGCAAACAAACACGCAAGACTTTCTAAATATAGTATCGGAAGTGTTCTGCGAATGGATCCCTGCACTGAAAGACATCGGATTGCAGGCCGTTTGGGCGGGGTATTATACCGAACCCCGCTATATTGCAGACCCTGAACTTGGACTGCTTGCCGGACTGCGCGGTCACGGCTTCATGCTCGGACAATACTTGGCAAAACTGTACCTCGACGCACTGCTTGGCAAGCCTGTACCCGATTACTTCAAGCAGCTTTCGCTGACCGGTAAAGGTCTCGACGAGTCGGCGTTCAAATAAAAAAAAACAGGGCTTAGCCCTGTTTTTTTTCAATATCCTCATTCCACCACGACTTTGCTGACAGCCGATGCGCTGCCCTTGCCGGCTTTGAGCAGATAAACCCCTTTAGGGAGAGCAGATACATCGATGTGGTGACTGCCATCAGTTGCGGCCTTATAGACCCTGCGGCCCGTCAAGTCGAACATTTCGAGCGTGCTTGCGCCGGGCGACACCACCGTGACGGCATTGCGGGCGGGCACGGGATAGACAGAAAGGTGCGGCTCGGCAGACGTTTCAGCAAGTCCGGTACCGGCGGCGGAATACTCGAAAAGGTAGTTGCAGAAATGCTGAAGCACACCGGCATCGTCAAGCGTCCAGAATGTGTCAACTGCCACGGCATGGTAGGTGTTGTTGAACACCGGCCACTCCTCCTCGGGGTTCGCATGGGGATACACCTGCGACTGCGGCAGAGATTCGTCATATTGAAACATGTGCTTGGAGGTCACGATGTTGCCCAACCGCGAAATCTGGCCGGTAACATTGTTGAAGGCATCCCGGTAATAAATCGTATTGTCGGCTTCCTGCATCTCGTCAGTGTCGGCGTTGCGATACCAGTTCACCTTCTCAACAAGGTAGCCGGCGGCATTGTAGGTATATTCGATTCGCCACGACTCGTTGTAGCCGCCGTTGAAATCGCTTTCATAGCCTATTTCGAGCGTAACGTTGTTGTTGGCGTCAAATTCGCGGTCGCACTTCTGGTAAATGCCGAACGAGCCGAAGTCAAGTTCCCAATGGTTCTGGTTGCCGTTGGCATCGTATGAATAGTAGTAAGTGCCGCCGAGTGTGAACGAGCCGCCGAAGTTGTTGTAGTTCTGTCGGGTAAGTCGCTGTCCGAGTTCATTGTAGGTATAATCGCAGTAATTGGCATAGAGCCAGGAGCCGTCGGTCATCTGCTGGTAAGCCGAGAGACGCATCACGTTGCCGGCGGCGTCATAGTGCAGGCTGTCGCGAACTGTGAGCCCGCCGCCCGTATTGTTTTGCGAAAAAGTAGAGACGAGCCGACCGGCTTCATCGTAGGAGAAGTCCTTGGTCTCATAAAGGTCGTGAGAATAGGCTCTTGTCAAGCGGTGCGTGTAAGGTCCTTGGGCAAAAGCGGCGCACGCCAAAGTCAATGCAACAATCGTAACGGTAATTCTTTTCATAATGATTGGTTTTTATTTGAAAATGTGTTAAAAGAAACTGCAAATGTACGTTTTTTTTGTCTTTGGTTTTATTGTTTTTGCTGTTTTCCTAATGTACTCAAATGTCTGTTTCGTGCGGTAGCCGTGCCGGTTTCGTGAAGAGCAAAGGCTTCAAGAGCACATTTTTTGTATCTTTGCCAACTTCTTGGAAATGCCATTCCAGACAAAAAGGACGTAGTAAAAACAAAAACGCAACATATACTTAATCAATATATTAAAATAAAAAAAATATTATGTCTAAAACGCTTTTCTTAGGAGATGAGGCTGTTGCACAGGCCGCATTGGATGCTGGATTATCCGGCGTGTATGCCTATCCCGGAACCCCATCTACCGAAATCACAGAATTCATCCAAAACTCAAAGCAGGGCCGTGCAGGCGAAGTGCACAGCATCTGGGCAGGGAACGAAAAGACCGCAATGGAGTCCGCTATCGGCATGTCATACGCCGGCAAGCGTTCCATGGTCTGTATGAAGCATGTAGGTCTCAACGTGGCAGCCGACCCGTTCATGAACTCCTCCATCACGGGAGCCAACGGCGGCATGGTTGTCGTGGTTGCCGACGACCCTTCGATGCACTCCTCGCAGGACGAGCAGGATTCGCGTTACTATGCCAAGTTCGCGCTCATTCCATCATTCGAGCCCTCAAACCAGCAAGAGGCCTACGACATCACGTATGCTGCATTCGACTATTCGGAGAAATACCACACGCCCGTGCTGATCCGTCTCACCACACGTCTGTCGCACTCCCGTGCCGGAGTCGAGCGCAAAGCTGAACGTGCCCAAAACGCCCTTCACATTGAAGAGAACCCGAAACAGTACATCCTTCTGCCGGCCAACGCACGTGTGCATTACCGCAACCTGCTGGCAAAACAGGCCTCTTTTGAAGAAGATTCCTGCAATTCGCCGTTCAATGCCTACATCGACGGCACTGACAAGTCGTTGGGTATCATCGCCTCGGGCATCGGCTACAATTATGTAATGGAGAACTTCAACGGACAGCCCTGCCCTTATCCGGTGCTCAAGATTTCACAATACCCGCTGCCTTCCAGACTCATCGCCCGCATGGTTGACGAGTGCGAGAAAGTGCTGGTGGTAGAAGAGGGTTATCCTTTCATCGAAGAGCAAGTCCGCGGCGTGCTGAACCGCACGGGCTGCATCCTGGGACGCATGAGCGGCGAGCTTCCGCGCGACGGCGAACTCAACCCTAACCTTGTGGCCAAGGCCTTGGGGCTGCCCGACAGTTACGGCATGCCCGTGCCGGAACTTGTCGTTCCACGTCCGCCGGCACTCTGCAACGGCTGCCCTCACATCGATTCCTATCTGGCAATCAACGCCGCCATGGAGAAATACGGCAAAGGAAAAGTGTTCGCAGACATCGGCTGCTACACGCTCGGCGCGCTCCCTCCTTACAGTGCCATCTACACGACCGTTGACATGGGTGCTTCCATCACCATGGCCAAAGGCGCCGCCGATGCCGGCCTCCGTCCTGTGCTGGCTGTCATCGGAGACTCCACATTCACGCACAGCGGTATGACCTCCCTGCTCGACTGCATCTACGAGAACACGCCGGTAACCGTCATGATTCTCGACAACAGCACCACGGGCATGACCGGCGGACAGGACTCGCACGCATTAGGAGTGCTGGGCGAAATCTGCAAAGGCCTCGGAGTCAAGGAAGAACACATACACCGCATCAAGCCGATGAAACAGTACCACGAGGAGAACGTGAAACTCATCGAGCAGGAATTGGAGTATGAAGGCGTATCCGTCATCATCCCGACACGCGAATGTATCCAGACCTTGAACCGCCGCATGAAAAAACAGCAGGCCGCCAAGGCTTCGGAATCGAAAAAATAATCCCGGGAAAGCGAACACAATTACCAAATATCAATACAGCATAAAAAAAATGAAAATAGACATCATATTAGCAGGAGTTGGCGGACAGGGCATCCTGTCAATTGCCACCATTGTAGGTCAAGCCGCCGTCAAGAGAGGCATGTTCATGAAGCAGGCCGAAGTACACGGCATGAGCCAGCGCGGGGGTGACGTGCAGTCGCATTTCCGCCTTTCCGACCACGAAATCGCATCCGACCTCATCCCTATGGGTAAAGCAGACATCATCATCTCGGTAGAGCCGATGGAGTCGCTCCGCTATCTGCCCTGGCTCAACAAAGAGACCGGCTGGCTCATCACCAACGACCAGCCTTTCATCAACATCCCGAACTATCCCGACTTTGACAAACTTACGGCAGAACTCGGGAAACTGAAGAACAAGGTGGTCATAAACGCCGACCAGATTGCCAAAGACCTCGGCTCTGCCCGTTCCGCCAACATGGTCATCTTAGGTGCGACCTCCCCGTACCTGCAGATACCGTTTGAGGAGATCGAGGACGCCGTCCGCGAGAATTTCGCCCGCAAAGGCGAAGACATCGTCAACGTCAACATCGCCTGCCTTCGTGCAGGGAAGGAATTCGCCGAAAAACTGTAATCCCACCCTGTTCGCACAATGAACAACCTTTCAGAGTTCTTCAAAAGAAATTTTCATTATTTCTTGTTCGTGTTGCTAATGATCATCAGCTTCGTGTCAATACGCAAATCGATGGCATACAGCCAATACAAGTTAGACATGGCATGCCAGAGCATCATCGGCCCCATGCAGCAGAAATGGGCAGAAACCCTGCATCGTTTCAGTCTCGGCAAGGAAAACGAAGAACTCGCGCGACAGAACATCGCCCTTCTCCGCGAGCATGGCAACATGTTCATGGAGAAGAGCGACACTGTTCTGACGATGAAAAGCAAAACCGACTCGCTGCACCCGGTCAGCGTGCGGCTTTACGACTACACTCTCGCCCACGTCATCTACAACTCCACCGACCGGGTCGCCAACTGCATCATCCTTGACAAAGGTGCCAGAGACGGCATAGAAAAGGAGATGGCCGTCACTTCCCCGCAGGGCGTTGTCGGCGTGGTGCAAGAGGTGTCCGACAATTTCGCATACGTCCTCCCCGTATTGAACCGGAACTCGCGCATCAACGCCATCGTGTCGCCCCTCAACCAGGTTGGCACCATCGTGTGGGAGGGTACAGATCCCGAAACAGCCCTGTTGGAAAACATCCCTCAGCACCTTGAAATCAACATCGGCGATTCCGTGCTCACCAGCGGGTACTCCCGCATCTTTCCCCGCGGACTTTTCATCGGTTCCGTCAAAGAGGTCTCTTCAGGGAATAATGCCAGTTTTCTGACCATAAAGGTGAAACTGGGCGCCGACTTCTCAAGGCTCAACACCGTCTATCTGATTCGGAATCTCTTCAAGTCCGAAATCGACTCGCTCAAGGCAAAACAAGATTCTGTCAATGCTAAACTGCTCAATTAAAGGATGAATAACGTAACGGCAAACATATTGCGTTTCCTTGTACTGCTCCTCCTTCAGGTGTTTTTATGTGACTATATCCACCTGTTCGGTTTTATCACACCGGCAATCTATCTGCTTGCGCTTTTCCTGCTGCCCCTCGACTTGCCTAAGTCTGCACAGTACCTTATCGGATTTGCAACAGGTTTCATTGTCGATATGTTCGGCCACACATTAGGGGTGAACGCAGCGGCCTGCACAGTCATCATGTTCCTACGCCCCTCCTTGACCCGTTTTCTGAACGGACGGAAAGTGAGCGATACGGTTGACAAGCCCATACCGGGAGTCAAGGACTTCAAATGGCTCGTCCTTTTTGCCACAGTGCTGACATCAGTACACCAGACCATGGTCATCATGATTGAAACCGCCACGTTCAGCCATTTCGGGCACACCCTGATGTGCATTTTGGGGAACAGCGTTCTGACCGCTTTCTTCATCCTCTGCACCGAGTATATCTTCTATCCCGTAAAAGGCAAAGGCAAAGACAAATAGCAAAATGAAATCACGGGGGAATCTACTGCTGCTTTTCGTCTTTGCCCTGCTATGCTCGTCATGCAGCCCCACGCGGACACTCACCGACCGTCAGCAGATGCTGATGCGCAACAACGTGACCGTGACGGAAGCCCCAGGCACGGACTTCAGCAACCTTAAGTCCTACTGCCGCCCGATACCAAACACCCGTTTCCTTAACATTTTTCTGGTCAAACCCCGCTGGTACGCCATGGGGCAGCCGCGATACAGCAAAAGAGACAGCACTTACCACGACGGAAAGATCAGGAAATGGATACGCGACAAACTCGGAGAAGAACCCGTACTGATAGACTCTGCCGAGATCGAAAAATCCATCGGGCAGCTGCAGATCGTGATGAAGCAGTCCGGCTATTTCGACGCCGAGGTGTCCTGTGAAGTACACATGCGACGCAGAGACCACAAGAAAGCCACCGCCAACTACTTTGTCAAAGCCGGCAACGCCTACCATATCAGTAGAATAACTTACGACATAGCCATTCCCGAATACAAGAAAATCATTGTTTTAAACAAGAACGAGAGCCTGCTGCGCGAAGGCATGCAGTACAATGAAAACATCATCTCGGAAGAGATGACCCGCATCATCAACCTTATACGCAACGAAGGGTATTACTATGTGGAAAAATCAATCCTCAGCTGTGAAGTCTCCTTTGACTTTCCGGAGGAGACCGCAGGAAACGACACAAACAGCGTATCCTTGACGTTCGTCATGCGGATTCCGGAGACAACAGGAAACACGAACCGATACCTGTACAAATACACCTACAACAACGTATTCATCTATCCCTTCTTCAACGCCTCGGCCGCCGTGCCTGCCCGTTACGATACCGTGCTCACCCGGTCGCGGAACAAAAGCGACCTCACCAACTACTTTTTCATCACGCCCCGCTACAACTGGATGAACAAGCCTGTCAAAGACTTCCACTACTCCACCATCACCGACGGCATATACACCCGCCGTGGAATGCCATACTCACAGAACGCCCGTAAAATGAGCAGCCGGGCCATCAGCCGCCTTGACAACTTCAGCGCCTACAGCATCGAGTTTGTCGAGGACGAGAACCTGTTCGACACCATCAGGCGAACGGGGGTCTTAGACGTGCATTACCGGCTCACACCGATGAAAATACACAGTGTTGGCGGTCAGGTGGACTTGCGCAACGACAAGTCTGCCATTTCGTTCTCCTATTCCAACCGCAACCTGTTCCGTGGGGCGGAGCACCTGACCGTCAACCTCTCGGGCGGCTATTTCTACTACTCGCTCAACAACCTGTTCCGCAACGACCGCACCTACGCCTATCCCGAGTTCGTGATTTCGGCCTCGCTCACATTCCCGAACCTTTTCCTTTTCCGTAAAACACAGCGTGAAGACGGCATCAGTTACAGCACCGCCATCAATGCCGGTGTAGGCTACTCCGGACTGTACCACCGGCTGATCTTCAACACCGGACTTACCTATCAGCTGAAGCCAAACAATTACATCTCCCACAACATCAGCCCCATCGACATCAGCACAGTCAACAACAACGACAAACGGACGGCGCACATTCTCAACTACGACAGTTATCCCGGATCTTACCAACATAAATTCGGGAAATTCTTCCTTCTCTCGTTCAAGTACAGCCTCAACTACATTGTACCCTTCAAGACAGAGAAGAAGAAACACAACATGTTGTTCTCGCTCAACCTCGAATCGTCGGGCATGACCATCGGGGGACTCAATGCGCTCATCAGTCCAAACGAACGTTGGATCCTCAGCCGCAACCATCTCGACAGTACCGGATACGAATACACCAGTTTCGAAAAAGTGGAATTCATATACAACTATACATACCGCATCAACCCCGAAAACGCTCTTGCCATGAGACTCTCTGCCGGCGGCATCATCCCGATAGGCAAAGGTTCATACATTCCCTACGAACGGGGATTCTATATGGGCACCAGCAACAGTATGCGCGGCTGGGGATACCGCGGTCTGGGGCCCGGTTCCTACGAGCGGCAGAAAGACAGCCTTTTCACGGGTGACATCATGTTGGAATTGAACCTCGAGTACCGGGGCACTATCTACAATTCATTCAAGTTCGGGATATTTGCAGACCTTGGCAACATCTGGCTCGCCAAAAAAAACGCAGACATGCCCAATGCCGACTTTGACTTCCGGCGGTTTTACCGTGAACTTGCCCTTGACGTGGGCGCAGGATTGCGGCTTGACTTCGACTTCCTGATCATCCGTGTTGACTATGCGTTGCCCGTATATGACCCTACGCGCACGTCTTGGGGGCGTTGGATAAACAGCCAATGGTTTCACGGCAGCCGTAAACTCAAGTGGATGGACGGCTTCAAACTCGCTTTCGGATATGCTTTCTGAAAGGTTTTCGGTACTGTGTTTTGGCCGGATGAACACAGAGACCAACTTTTAAGCATGCTTGGAAAGACACCTGCAGAAAGCTATTCTATCTCCTCAATGATCCTGTTCAGCCCGAGGAACTCTGCGCATGTGAGTGCCGCTCCTATTGTGACGCCAAGGATACCATGCGAGTTGATATTCTGACCCGTCATGAAGAGGTTCGGTATCTTAGTACGCTGAAAAACAAGCGTCTGTGTTGGGAAATTCTTGTCACGCAACACGCCGTACATTGAGCCGTGACATGTTGCCGTATAGTCGCGGTATGTGAGCGGCGAAGAGGTTGTGTAGCCTTCAATGGAACTGCGGATGCCGGGAAAAGATTCTTCCAGGACATCGAGGTAATGCTCGGCCGTCTGCTGCTTGAATGCTTCGTAGTCAGCGCCACGCCGCCCGGTATGCGTACCTGACCAACGTTCTGTCTCTTCGTATTTCATATAGCCGATCATCTCTGCGCTTTGGGCCCACCGTTGGTCCGGTTCTATGCACTGGTGCATAAACAGGTAATTATAGACAGCGTCGCCCGCCTTACGGTTTGCTGCCTTCCACACGTCATTACCGCGATACCAGAAGAAATTGCGGTTGAGGTACGGCACACTGTTCTCCTTGAATTTCATATAGACCGTGAAGTTGGCGATGCTGTTTTGCAGACAACAGATGCGTTCGCGGTACACCTTGCGGATAAGCTTAGAATCGACCATATTGATGGTAGCCTGCGGATGGACATTAGAGATGACAGACTTGGCTCGTACCAACTCGCCCGAAGCCAGTTCAACGCCCACAGCCTTGCTGTCGTCGCAAACAATTCGCCGCACCTCGCTGGATGTGCGCAATTCGCCGCCGAATCCACGTATTGAACGGGCCAGCGAATGCGCAATGGTGTCACCGCCGCCCACAATGCGCCACGCACTCTGAATGTAGAAATTGTTAATGAGGGCGTGAATATATGTCGGAGTGCTGTTCTTGATGCCGGCATAGAGCGGCAGATTTGCAGCCAACACATTCTGCAATTCCGGATTCTTCGTAACGGAAGCGATGAAATCATTGACACTGCTCTTGACATAACTCGCCTCGATGAAAACATGTTCCTCCACCTTGCGGAGATTATACAGCGGCGAAGTGTCTGCTATGGCGCGAATGCGTCGCACATATTCCTTGATTTCGGAGCGGGAGGACGGGAAACTTTCGCTGAGCGTTTCTATAAAGTTCTCATAACCGGAGGCATAACGGTACTGTTTGCCGCCAATGTTGTAAATATCATATCCGTCCTCATCCAGTCGATTGAGTTTCACGTTTCCGGAGAGTCCCAAATACTTGAAGAGCCTGTCCATAATTTGCCCCTCCATCATGCTGCCGATATAGTGCATTCCCGTATCAAAAGAAACACCGAACCGGCGGAAAGTCTGCAGACATCCGCCAATCTGTACGTTCTTTTCGAGAAGCAGCACTTTAAATCCGTTCTTGCTTAAAATATAGCCGCACACCAATCCGCCGAGGCCTGTGCCTAAAATCACAATATCGTATGAGTTGTCCATCTATTTCAATAACGTCAGTTCGTCCAATACCAGGTTGAATCCCTTTTTGTCCGGCGGTGTCGCTGAATAGGTCAAATTTGGCGGCACTGCCGTGCAGTTTCTTGCAATGTCAATGTTATCTGTGTCGGCTTCGCAAGCAGTCACCGACACATCGCGCCGCAGCAAGGCAGCCAGCAGCGAAAGTTCCCCGTATCCGCAATTCAGGAAGAGCAGCGTCCCGTTTTCGGGCACCGCTTTCAATGCGTCTGCAAGCTGCTGCTTGGCGCGCATTTTCTTGCGGCATGACAAGGAAACTTCTTTTCCTTTGTATAGGTAACTGCGCCAAACCTGATCCTGCAGATAGTCGGGGGTCTCGCACTCCGTACGCAAACGTCCATACATGTCGCGACACTCGCGACACACCAGCCGGGAAATCTCACGACATGTCTTGCCTTTCCTTAAATCAGCATTTTCTGGAGTTATGCGATCGCCAATCAGCAGAGTGACACTACCCTTGTGAACCATCGTCTCATGTTTGGGCAACATGTCGCGGGTGCCGTGCAGCACAATCGGAAGAATGTCCATACCCAGTTCCTCCGCCATAAAGAAAGCCCCTTGATGAAAACGGCCGACGCCATTGTTTTCAGAACGTGTCCCTTCCGGGAACACCAGCAAAGAGTACCCTTTGGCTGCCATCTCCCGTATTTTTTTCAAATTCTGTTCCATACCATTCGACACGGGCATTGAGTCGCTGTAGCGAAGCACACTCCGGTAGAAGGGCATATTCCAGGCCCATTCGTTGGTGAGCACTATCAGTTTCGGCGTCATAGCAAGCGTATAGAGCAAGTCGAGGTGCGACTGGTGGTTGCAGACGATGACCGCCGGCCTGCTGAAATCCTCCCCGTTCGGGTTGACAACCCGGAACGAAGTGCCCGGAAGAATCCGTACAAGCCCTTTCATCATCAACTGCAGGAGACGGTGGAACAGCAGCCGGCGCCTGTCTGTACGGCGACCTGTTCCCAGCAACACAAAACCGAAAAGCTTAATCACGATAAAGCCGAAAATGAAATAGATCACTCCGGCAATCATCATAAAGATGCTCATAATAGTCACGGGGCATCTGCGCAGATTCCCGTTGCGGGTAGTCAGCCATTTGAACAACGCCGGCGGCACAATGTAGGCCATCAGGACAACCGAGAACATGCCGACAACCGTCACTTCTGCAAGCGAACGCATAGCAGGATGCTTGGCAAACATCAGCATCCCGATGCCTATAAACATTATAGAAGCAGACAAGACGATGGAATTCTTGAATTGCGACACAATCTTCCGGCCGCTGGCATACTCATATATCAACCCTTCGGTGACAAAAATAGAATAATCATCTCCCATTCCGAAGATGAAAGTTGCCAAAATGACATTTACAATATTGAAGCGTATGCCGGTCATGCCCATAATGCCCAATATCCAGATCCAGGCGATGACTAAGGGCAGGAAAGCGGTAAGGCAGAGTTCGATTCTGCCGAACGAGAACAGCAGGAACACGAACACGATGAATCCGCAAATGTAAAGTACATAGTCGAAATCGTCAGAAAGTGCCGACACCAACCGTGAGGCTATCGACGATTCGGTAAAGGAGAACACGTCAGGATGTCGGTTGTTGAGACGTTCCTCAACACGGGGGGCTTGACTCTTTTCCACTTGCAGGATATTAAAAACGAGGGCCTTGTCCTCTTCAACCGACACATATTCAGCTGCGGGGCCATTGCGTACGGGGTCGAAAAAGCCCTCGTCCTGCACTCGGTATGGCCTGGAGACGATTTCCTTGCACCTGTCAAAAGCCGACGGTGCAAAACCGTTGTGGGCGGCAGCCCGGTCAAGTCTGTCGAAGAAGACCTCGCGCCGTCCTTGCCAAAAACGCTCCCAACGGCGGAGGCGCTCTTCCTGCATGCTGTGCGACGGCAGGAATGTGGCAATGCCGCTGACACTTCGCACCGCCGTGTCGCAACGGAGCGAGTCGAGCAGCGCATATACATCCTCGTATGCCGTCAATGCCTCATCCAGACCCGCACCCTCTGCGATGCAATAAACCGTGGCCAAAGAGGTATCCGCAGCCGCACGCAATTTGTCGAATGTCTCCCGCTGCTCCTTTGTCATATAATTGATATGGTGCATATCCGTGTCGAATGAGGTACGGAACGAGAACACGTAAAACAGAACCGTGAGAACGAGAACTGCTGCAAACAGTCCTTTCACATTCTCGGGACGACTTTCGGCAACGTGCTTGAAAGTGAGTTCGCGCGATTTCCCGGAGAACCTTCGCCCCATCAGGTGCGGCAGGAAAAGCAGCACAAACAACATGGTGCCAATTAACAGAAGGGCGGCAAAAAGACCAAGGTCGCGCATCGCATCAGAACTGATGAAGAGCAAACTGAGGAAAGCCCCGACCGTCGTGACGTTGCCGACAAGCAACGGGCTGACCACTTCACGGATAATCTGCTCCTTGTTGTCCGTGCGCTTGAAGTGCGAGAGAAAATGGATGGGATAATTGATGGCGATGCCGATGATGACAGAAGCCACGCCGACGGCAATGACCGAAACCGGATTTTTGAACAGGGCAATGGCACCTAAGGCGAACAACCCACCAAAAGCAGTGCATGCCACAATCAGCAGAATACTTCTGACGTTGCGGTAGTAATAATAGAGCAACGCCACAATAAGGAGCAGAGACAGCGCGATGGCCATCAAACTGTCCCGTTTTATCTGTTGCGCATTGGTCAATGAAATCTGCGTCGCCCCGAAGCAACGCAGTTGCACCTGCCCGTCCGTTTCGCGGGCGGCCGAAGCCATGGCTTTTTCGATATTGCTGACCAACAAGGCATTGTTCTTGGTTTCGCTGAGCGGATAGGCTGAATTGACTATCAGCATAGCTTCTTTCCCGTCCTTGGAGAAAATATAGCCGTTGTCGGTGTTATAATTGTCATTCAGACGGAAAGACTCCAAAGATTGCAGGAGGCGGGAGGAAAAAAACAGCGGGTCGCGTTCAATGACGGCCCGCATCACCGGCACGGGAGCGGCCACCAGTTTCCGCGTTTCGGACAAACGTCTGCCTATCGCTTCTTCGCTCATCATAGAATCCATGCGCATGTAGTCCTCTTCCGAAAGGAAATAGGGCATATTCTCGACCACAAAAGACACCAGGTCATTTACCGTCTGGTCATCCACTTGGTACAAAAGCGATTTCACGAGATGGAGCGAGTCGTTATCAGACAATTCGCGGGCTGTATGATCCACGGCCGACATCAGCAGTTGCGGGTCGGGGGTATTTGTCGTATCAGCCATGGATATGCTGACAACCAGTTTGTTGTCGCCGCCAAGATGCTCGTAGGCATAATTGACGCGGGCGTTCTCCTTGCTGCCGGGAAGGAAACGGCTGATGTCCTCTACAAAGTCGAGGCGCAAGGCACTCAAGACGCAAAGCACTGTGATGACGGCCAAGAGCACCCACATCAAAAAGGGGTGTTTCTCGAAATGCCGGTAAAGCGAGACAAACAACCTTTTCATCCTCCAAAAATTGAAGCTGCAAAGATAACACAAAACACGCAAACCGCGTTTTTTTGACAATGTGCAAAAAATACGGGCGCCCGTTTGCAGAAAGCCTGAATAGCTGTATCTTTGCGCCTCTGTGAAAGCCGTCAATTACGGAAGTAAGACGCAGCGGGCGGCAAAAAACACAAACATCCATTGACACAGCATTATGCAAACAACTCTCATCTCCCCAAACATCGGAATAAAACTGACGTACAACAGCCTATACTACTTTCCAAGCAGAAACGACCATAACCTCAACGAGGCTATGGCTGCAGCTTCAGAAACTTGGCAATGCAAAACGGAGGTGGACGAAATTCAGCAGTTCCGTTTCCAGTTCCTTTGTGTAGATGATGCCCTCACAGAGCGGCTTTACAACTTCAATCCGACGGAAGAAGAGAACCCGGAACTCTCCTACGGGAGATTGCTGCTCCGCAAGTTGCTGACTGACGAAGAGGGCGGCGTTTTGGTTGCTCGAACCGTGCCCTGCGAGGCCATCGCGGACGAGGACAGGGACACGGACGACGAACTGCTCCTTGGCTGTGCCTTGGACCTCAACGGAACCTCCGCCGGCGAAGTCCTCGACGACTTCGCCCTCAAGGCCGCACAAGTCAACTTCCGACACCTCACGGGGCTAAACTATACCCGATATCGGAACCACATCAACCGCTTGGAGGCTTCGCAGTCCCAAAGCGACGACCGGAAGATGGGATTCTTGACCATAGGCAGCAAGGATTTCCGCAAGAAACCACATTACCAGAAAAAAACTGAAGAAGACATCAGAAACAGACTTGCAGCCTTGGACATCAATTGGAAAACGGCAACCATGGAAGAAATAGCAACGTGGGTCAACAAAATACATGCGGACATCAATAACGGAAGAAAAATCTGCAAAAGACCCACCGTTCTCGTTGACTACAGCGACACAACAAGGAACTACGAACTCCTGCTGGTGAGCGGCAAATCCCGCATACACCTCGAATTTAAGCACACCAAGCAAGCCCAGACTCTGTACATTTTCCTGTTACGCCATCCCGAAGGTGTATCGGAAAACGACCTCCCATCTTACAGAGACGAACTGCTCAACATCTACGACAAACTGACTTGCCGCGAAGGCAACAAGGAAACCAGGATCGACAATATGTTAAATTCAGATTCAACTTCCATCAAAGGGCTACGGAGCGAAGTCAGAAAGATGTTGGAATCCATTCTGGCCACAGGCATCAGTTCCGACTATTGCATAACTCTGGTCGGCAAACCGAGCAGGATGATCATCACGTTGGATGAAGCCTACATCGACCTTGGCAAATTCAATGCGGCGATAGTCCGTTAGCCTGTTGTCGTTTCGCCTTTTCAAAGAATCTACACAAATTTTTAACAAACTCATTTTAAATAAGATACGGTGGTTCGTAATGTAACGTTACAAAAATCCGTCGTAATCTGGCATATTCCGTTTTTTTGCTCTCGAGATTCTGAGAGCAGAAGACTTTCACAATCAGCAACTGGAAATTAACCTTAGTAATAACCTGATAAAAAGCAAAAGAATGGGGAAGAAAAAAACAAGCCTCAATGCGATTGACGCACTAATGCAGATCTCCCGGGAAATTGAGGGCTCCAACTACACGATTCCCGGGAACTACGACCCCGGCATCTTTCAGGCATCTCGGTCGACCGGGACGAAAGCGACAACCAAGGAAGAGTTAGCGGCAAGTGCCCTCTTTCAGAGCAATTTGAAGAAACCCGGAAAACTGCTCTCCGCCACCCCCGTCGAGACACTGCTCTTTGTAGCATTCTGCACCATCCTGAAAAACCGCTGCTATGATATTCGCACACGCGACCTCTTTGATTTTTCCGGTCTAAAAGGACTTGACTTTCTGCCACTTTCGAATCATCTTGTCGCTCTGCTCAAAAAACGGTTCCTTTACCTTTCGGAAAGATTCAACCGGTTGTCCAGATTCCGCAGCGGCAGAAAAGCAACAAAATGCATCCTCAAAAACGAGCCTTACAAGAAAGCCGTCACGGAAATCATTGACCGCTACAAATACTGCCGATCCATTTCCAATTTCAAAGGAAACACCATCGGATTCGCCTGCTGACCCTTTCGTTCAACCAAGAAGAACAAAACAAAACGCAAAAGCCCTGACGAATAGTTTGGGCTTTTTTTCGTTTGCAGGCAGACCGGATGGGTGGCAGGCAAAAAATATCGGGGCACAAATCAAAAAAAATCGTATTTTCGTGCCTTAATTGTGCAAAGAACAACTATTTAAAAAACAACACGTTAGAATAAAACAAAGCAACTATAAAATGACAGAAGAACTGAACACAGGGGAAAACATCGTGCAGGTGAACATTGAGAACCAGATGAAAACGGCATACATAGACTATTCCATGTCCGTGATTGTCTCTCGCGCCCTGCCCGATGTGCGCGATGGTCTCAAGCCCGTGCAGCGCCGCATCATATATGCCATGTGGGACATGAACATCGTCTCCTCACAGCCTTACAAGAAGTCGGCGAGAATTGTCGGCGAGGTGTTAGGCAAATACCATCCGCACGGCGACACGGCCGTTTATGACGCAATGGTGAGGATGGCACAGCCGTGGTCGTTGCGTTACCCGTTCGTAGATGGGCAGGGCAACTTCGGTTCCGTAGATGGCGACAGTCCGGCCGCCATGCGTTACACGGAGGCACGCCTCCGCAAGTCGGCAGAAGACATGGTTGCCGACATCGAGAAAGACACCGTTGACATGTCGCTGAATTTTGACGACACCATACCGGAGCCCACCGTATTGCCCTCCAAGATCCCCAACCTGTTGGTAAACGGCGCGTCGGGCATCGCCGTAGGCATGGCCACCAACATGGCGCCGCACAACCTGGGCGAGGTTTGCGACGGCATCTGCGCCTACATCGACAACAACGGCATCACCATCCCGGAACTGATGCAATACATCAAGGCGCCGGACTTTCCTACGGGCTGCATGATCTACGGCACGCAAGGCGTAATGGAAGCCTTCAGCACCGGACGCGGACGCATCATCATGCGCGGACATGCCGAAATCGAGGCAAACAAGAACCACAACCGCATCATAGTCACATCCTTGCCTTTCATGGTAAACCCTTCGGAAATGATCAGGCACACGGTTGAGTTGGTCAAGGACGACAAGATCACAGGCATCTCCAACATTGAAAACCTCACAAACAAGCGCAACGGAACGCGTATCGTCTACGAACTCAAGAAAGATGTTGTCCCCGAAGTGGTGCTGAACAAACTGTACCAGATGACGGCCCTGCAGTCGTCATTCAGCGTCAACAACGTAGCGCTCGTGAACGGGCGTCCTATGACGCTCAACCTCAAAGACATGATTGTGGAGTACGTCAAGCACCGCCACGAGGTTGTAATCCGCCGCGCAAGGTTCGACCTCAACAAGGCACAGGCCCGCGCCCACATTCTGGAAGGCTTCCTCAAGGCGCTCGACATCATTGACGAAGTGATTGCCCTGATCAGGGCGTCGCGTACCGTGCAAGAGGCTCAGAGAGGGCTGATGGACACGTGGGCATTCTCCGAGGTGCAGGCCAAGGCCATCGTAGAGATGAGACTCCGCCAGTTGACCGGCCTGGAGCGCGAAAAGCTGCAGAACGAATATGACGAAATAGAGAAACTGATAAAATACCTGCAAGATGTGCTGGCAGACGAGCACCTGCGTATGGAGATCATCAAGACAGAACTTCAGGAAATCAAAGGGAAATACGGAGACCCGCGCCGCTCGCCCATCGAGTTTGACGCTTCCGAGTTCCGCATAGAGGACACCATCGCCGACGAAGAGGTCGTCATCACCATTTCGCACTTGGGCTACATCAAGCGCACAGCGCTTTCGGAATACAGAGTGCAGAACCGCGGCGGCAAGGGATCGCGTGGCGGCAAGTCACGCGAGGAGGACTTCATCGAGCACCTGTACATGGCCACCAACCACAACTACCTGCTCTTCTTTACAGAACAAGGCAAATGTTTCTGGATGCGCGTGTTCGAGATCCCGGAAGGCGTAAAGGCATCCAAAGGCCGAGCCGTGCAGAACCTGCTCGAGATTGACCCCGGCGACAAAATCGCCTCCATCATCAACCTCAACTCCATCTCCGACCCTGACTACATCACCAACCACTACGTGGTGTTGTGTACGGAGAAAGGCATCATCAAGAAGACCACGATTGAGGCATACTCGCACCCGCGCCGCAAGGGCATCATCGCCATCAATGTACGCGAGGGCGACCGGCTGCTGGCCGCGCGCCTCACCGACGGCAACTCCGACATTATGATCGCCCTCCATTCCGGCCGTGCCATCCGCTTCAAAGAAAACGAGGAGATGCGCGCCATGGGACGCACCGCCGCCGGTGTGAAAGGCGTGACCCTCGACGGTCCGGACGACAGGATCGTCGGCGTGCTCTGCATCGACAATCCCGACAGCAACGTCCTCATCGTGTCAGAAAACGGCTACGGCAAACGCTCGCTGCTTGAAGACTACCGCATCACACACCGAGGAGGCAAGGGCGTGAGCACCATCAAGATCACCGAAAAGACCGGTATGCTGATAGCCCTCAAGGACGTGACCGATGCTGACGACCTGATGATCATCAACCGCTCCGGCATCGCCATCCGCCTTCATGTGGACCAGCTGCGCATCCTCGGACGCAACACGCAAGGCGTCAAGCTGATTGACCTCCGCAACGACATCATCGCTGCCGTGTGCGTAGTGCCGCGCCAAGACGAAGAAGAGGAAGAAGGGGACGAAGGAGGGACTCTTGGACCCGCCGGCGAAGAAAACGGCGGAACACAAGCCGGACCTTTAAACGAAGAACCCGCCGAAACGTCTGACGAGAACTGATTTTAGCGTAAATCATCATGAAAAAAACATCAACCTTCATCTTTGCCCTCCTGCTGACGCTCTGCGCCTGGGCTCAAAAACCCTCGCTCAACAAGGCATACAATCTATATTATGACAAGGATTTCGTAAAGGCCAAAGAGGCCATCGACCTTTGCACCGCTGACGAGAAACTGTCGAAAAAAGCGCAGACCTGGCTTTACAAAGGCAACATCTGCTATTTTCTCGCCAACAACGAATACGGTGCGAAACAAAAAGACAGCCAGTACCTGATACGCTACCCAGATGCCCCCGCCGAGGCTTACGACGCTTTCTGCAAAGCCCTGGAACTGAACCCCAATGTGGAGGCTATGGACATGTTTGCGCCGCGCGAGGCAATGGCACAACTCTATCCCCTGCTGCTCGTGCGCGGCGTTGACCAACTGATAGCCAAAGACTACAACGGAGCCAAGAACACGCTGGCCAAAGGCATTGCCTCCTACGAATCCGGCACCCCACAGTACCCGATGAAAGGCGACCTTTACTATTATTATGCCTACACACTCGAAATGCTCAACGAGAATGATTCGGTGCGCAACTACTATGAAAAAGCCATTCTGGACGGCTCCGTAAACCCTTACGTCTTTGTTCGCCTTGCTGAAAGCTACAAGAACGAGAACAACAAAGCCAAGGCCCGTGAAACACTCGACAAAGCCAAAGCCGCCCTCCCGGCAGA
The DNA here is from genome assembly GCA_963620035.1 of Oscillospiraceae bacterium. Lineage (GTDB taxonomy): Bacteria > Bacteroidota > Bacteroidia > Bacteroidales > WCHB1-69 > F23-D06. Next base: position 65,935 of record CAVEXN010000010.1, read on the forward strand.
GATGAGCATCACCCTTGCAGAAATCGACTTCCTCTACTGGACCGGCGACAGCGCTTCGGCCGCCACGATGCTGCACCGGATTCCAGTGGGACAAGTGAAAAACGCCGACGAACTGGTGAACCTCGCCAACTTTTACATCAAAGAGAAAGACTACGAAAAGGCCGTAACCCTGTTGGAAAAAGCCAATGCGCTGTCACCCGGAAACTTCATCATCCTGTACAATCTTGGCGTATGCGAATACAACATGTCGGAGCAGTTTTTCAACCAGTACAACAAGATTGCCGTTACAGACCCCGGCAATGCCAAAGCGTCGCAATACAAAGAACAGTCGGCACAATACCTCACCCGGGCGGCCGGCCATTTTGAGCAGGCGCGCACACACGACGCCAAAGACCTCAACCTGCTGAACACACTTCGCGCCATCTATGCCCGGCAGCAATCGCCGAAATACGATGAGATTGACCGCATAATCAAAGAACTTGAATAATCCATTTTTTAAAAATCAATTCAATAATCAAAAAAAATGAAAAAGCTAACATTCTTACTGATCGGCCTTATGGCGGTTACCACCGCATTCGCCCAGTCGTGTCTGGATGACGTGTGGATGTGCCTCCGTCAAAACCAGGCCCCGAAAGCCAAGAAACTGCTTGAAAATTGTATGGCAGCCAACCCCGACAATGCCCAAGTATGGCTCATGAAAGGCAACGTTTATGTCAACCTCTACAACCTTGACCAGAAAAAAATCAATGCTGACCCTAATTATACGCCGCGCTATCCCGATGCCCTGCTCACCGCAAACGAGGCTTTCGTGAAAGCGCTCGAACTCGACCCGAGAGTGGAGCCCAAGACCGGCATGTTAGGCGCACTCGGCGGGCAGAAACTCTGCGCCGAACCTTTTTACAATATGGGTGTTCAGGCTGAAGAGAAAGGCGACTACCAGACGGCCGTGAAGTACTTCACCCTCGCCGCCAAGAACTATGAACTGGCAAAGGTCAGCAACAATGCAGCAGCAGCCTACCTCCAGTTGGCTCTTGTGTACAACAAGTTGAAAGACACGGAGAAATACCGCAATATGTTGCAGAAGTCCATTGCAAGTGCCCCGGCCGCCTACCCTGCTTGCTACATTGAACTGTACTACATATACCAAGCCGAAAACGACACCGTCAACTGCGGCAAAATCCTCGACAAGGCCATGGCCGCCCTCCCCGCCGAAAAACAAGGCGACCTGACCGAAGCACGGATGGACTACCTCTCCATGACCAACCAGAAAGACAAACTGCTGGAACTCTGCGACAATATGCTGAAAGCCAACCCCGGCGACCGTGCCACTGTCAGCAGATGCGCCAACTACCTCAGCAACTTCAAGGCATACGACAGGGCTGAAGAAATCCTCAACGAAGCACTGGCAAAGGACCCTAACGACTTCGAACTGAACAAACAGATGGCTTACCGCTATTTGATGGAAGTGGTTGAATACGAAGACCGAATCGAAGCGGCAAAGAATGCCAAGCAGTGGAATGAAATGAACACCATCAGAACGGAAGAAAAGCCCGTGCTCCAAAAGGCACACGACTGGAGCGACAAGGCCTACCAGATCAACCCCGACGACAGACAGAACAACAAAAACCTTCGGGAACTGAAAGTGAAACTGCAAATTCCTGTACCCGAGGATTTGAAAACCAAAGTCGACTCCTATTTGCACTAATAGTAATGCGTCAGGTTTGCGATCATAGTTTTCCGCACACCTGACAACCTGACCATAGGGAGCGGGCTGGCTTCTGTTTGCAGAAGCCAGCCCGCTCCCTTTTTTCCGTTCTGGTTTTTCCTCAAGGGAAAGGGATTGTCCACTACCCTACAATTGCCTCTTTGATGCAATCCACAATATAACGGACATCGTCATCGGAGACCATAGGGCCGGAGGGAAGGCAAATGCCTTTCATAAAGAGTTCCTCTTCAACGCCGTTGGTATAGACAGGTGCGCCGGCATAGACCGGCTGTCTGTGCATTGGTTTCCAGGTGGGACGCATCTCCACCTTCCGCGAAAGCATGAACGTGCGGAGCGCCTCCACATTGGCATTCGGCTGGCAATCCGTCGCGGCCGAATCAACGGCGTGTATGACCCCTGCGGCCCCGCCTACGGCCGATTTGACCACTTCCTTATAGGCATCTTCCTGTCCCACAATACGCAAAGCGGGATCCAATACTGCCGTGCAGAGCCAGAAATTGGCATCAAAGCAGTCATCGTCGGGTTGTTTATGCATAAAGATGCCGAAAACATCCGCAAGCAATTCCTCATAAAGAGCCTGTATATGTTGATGATGGGCAATATGGGCATTGAGGACGGTCATCTGTCCGCGCCCGATGCCTGCGCAGACATTCGACATACGGTAATTGTAGCCGATGGCCGTATGCTGGTAGTACGGATAAGCATCGCGCGCCTGCGTTGCATACCATAATATCTCATTGGCATCCTCGGCGTTACGGCAAACCAGCGCGCCGCCGCCCGATGTGGTAATCATCTTGTTTCCGTTAAAAGACAAGATGCCGTACTTCCCGAAAGTGCCGAGCACCTGACCATTGAAACGCGCCCCCAGCCCCTCTGCAGCGTCCTCAATGACGGGAATGCCGTATTTCTCGGCGACAGCCAAAATTCTGTCAATCTGATACGGCATGCCGTACAAGGCGACAGGTATAACAGCCTTTGGGTACTTCCCCGTCTTCGATTTGCGGTCGTTGATGGCTTCCTCGAGCAATGCAGGGTCCATGTTCCACGTCTCCCGTTCCGACCCCACAAACACAGGGGTTGCGCCAAGGTAAATGATAGGGTTCGATGAGGCGCAGAATGTATAGCTCTGCACCAGCACCTCATCGCCGGCAGTCACGCCGGCGGCGATGAGACCCAGATGCACAGCGGCCGTTCCTGACGAGAGGCAAACCACCTTGCGGTCGAGCGGCTCGCCACCATCTGCCCTGCTGTTCACAAAACTCGCCAAGTCTTGCTCAAATGCATTGACATTGGGCCCCATCGGAACAACCCAATTGGTGTCAAAGGCCTCTTTGACATATTTCTGTTCCGAACCATCTTCGCTCATGTGCGCAAGGCACAGATAAATCGTTTTCTTTTCTTCCATATTTTCAAGTCATCTTTATCCATAAAAAACTGTTCAGACCTCCTCGCCGGCAAACCGGACCTTAAAGCCGAACACGGTGGCAAGGATCATTTCCAAGTCCTTCATAAAACTGTAATGGCGGTAATAATAGCAGTTCAGGCGAACCTTGTCGGGATAAATCACCGTATCATTGTATTCTACGGCAATTTCCTGAACCGGGCGGGTATCCCCCTCCGTCTTCCTTCGTGCCACGTATGCGGAAATCATCTCGTCTTCACGACGGTACTTCAGCGTTGCCGGCCCCGTGATGCCGGGGCGCAGTTTCAGCACGTCGCGGTCTTCGCCGACCAGTTTGTCTGCATATCCGGGCACGTCCGGGCGTGGCCCGACAAAAGACATATTGCCGACCAATACATCCCACAACTCCGGGAGTTCGTCAATTTTGTAATGGCGCAATTTGGCGCCGAAAGGGGTGATGCGGGAATCGCCGGCCACCGAAACAGAAGAACCATGATGATTTACCGTCATAGTCCTGAACTTATGGCAGGTGAACAGTTTCCCGTCTTTGCCTACTCTTTGCTGGCTGAAAAAGACCGGACCGCCGGGCATCTTACGATGAATCAAACATGAGACGAGCGGAAACACCCACCAGATAAGACAAAGTCCCAGAAATGCCGCAACAATATCAAACAATCTTTTCAGTGCCATAATACTATTCAAAAACATCTTCATCAAAAGACACATACAACATAATGTGTATGCCCCATACTTGACAAGGCGTTCATATTATATTGCGATTATGATGAATCGGTGAAAACACTCGGCCTTTCGTCCTGGGCGCGCAAAGATAGGTCTTTTTCTGCAACCTCCAACATTTGCACATCAAACAGTCACGGCATATCCTGGCATCGTCCTTTTGATGGAAATGAACAAAATGACGTTCGGTTTGAATGAAAACACCTTGAAAGATTGCTGACAACGCATCGGAAACTCAACAAACCAAAAAAGCCTCCGATGAAGCATCGGGGGCTTTTCAGTAGCGAGTAGGAGATTCGAACTCCTGATCTTCAGGATGAAAACCTGACGTCCTAGGCCGACTAGACGAACTCGCCATCATTGTCGTTTTTTGACGGTGCAAAGATACACTTTTTTCAATAGCGCAGCATCGACAGACGAAAAAAAAATCATTTTCCGTCTTTGTCTTGTTCAAACCTGAAACCCAGGCGTTTGCCGGTCTTCAGCAGCATGTTCTGGTCTTCAATCTGAAGCATACCGTTCACCGTGATGATTATCATCTCCTCGTATTCCGGTACAAGCAGGTCGAAATTGACGGTATATTTGATGGCGGATGCCAGGATGTCCTCCGCGGCTTCCTTTGAGATGCGGTTGGAGCTGAAGTCGTTCAGCACCTGTGCCAGTTCACGTTTGCCTTCCACATTCAAACAAACAGCGAAAAAAATGAAAAAGCTCTTCACGCTCCGTCAATAGCCGTGGCGGAGGGGATGATACCTTTCAACCTTGCCAAATCCAGCAAAAGGAAAGACGTAGGCATTCATTTCTATATCGACGACTACCAATTTGAGCGTATGTGGAAATCGCCGCAAAGGTACATCAATCTGCTCAAAGGGTTCAGTTTTGTACTGTCGCCCGACTTCAGCGTATATCATGACGTGCCTTTGGCTGTGCGCATTTGGACCGTGCACCGAAGCCGCCTCATAGCCAGATACTGGCAAGATGAGGGCATTCCTGTAATACCGTCCTTGCAATGGGCTGACCGTTCCACTTACAGGTTCTGTTTCAACGGCATTGAGCAGGGAGGCATGGTGTCTGTGAGCACGCTGGGCGCAGCCAAAGATAAAGAGGCACGTAAACTATGGCAAGACGGGATGACAGAGGCTATCCGACGTATTCATCCTTCAACCATACTGCTGTACGGCGTTCCAATCGATTTTGACTTCGGGAACATCTCAATCCTCCGTTACAACAACACAACAATAAAACGGATGGAGCAGCATGGGCGGTAGAGGAGCACGGTATTTCAAAGAAAGGGGCCTCCTGACTTCGTCAATGCGTCACCCAAATCAGGAATTGTCTGTTGTTGGTCTG
>CAVEXN010000011.1:0-64901 GCA_963620035.1 Oscillospiraceae bacterium
CCGGGTTCTCCTTGCGGTCCGGGAATACTGCTTCCGCAGTTGGCGGCATAGAGTGCGTAAGGCACTGACATCATCTGCTGCACCCCCTCAATGGTATAATTCGTGCCGCCGTCGGGGTCTATTTCAGTTTTCAGGAAATAGAGACCTGTACTCCAATCTATTGTAGCGAATGTGCCGCTCAAGACGGAGCCCTCGCCTATGACGAGCGTCATAAGGCCATTGACATTGGTAGTGGTCCGGTGCAGTTCCTGATAGACCACGTTGCCGTCAGGGTTGCCTTCTTCCATACTTTGAAGAATGCTCACCCTGACCCCTATTTGGGCATTCGGCAGCAATTGGTTTACACTGTTGCGCACGACCGCCTGATAACTGATTTTCTGAGGCGGTGCATTTTGGGCGGAAAGTCCGGCCAGCGCAAAAATTAACATCAAAAAAAATAGTAGTTTCTTCATAATGATATATTATTTGAATTATTGTTTGTCTATGATTACATCAATGTGGTCTTCACGATTTTGAATGTCTTGAGCATCTTCTTCCCGTCATAGACCTTGAGGTAATAGTTGCCCGGAGCATAGGGCGACAGGTCTATCGCCGTAGCGCTTGAATGGACAGCAATTTGTTGCACATGCTGGCCGTACGCATTAAAGAGGAGGGCACGCAGCCCGTCAGGGGGCAGTTGATATTCGCCCACGTCGAGCGTCACGGCGTGTCGAGTAGGATTTGGATAGAGCGTCCACCGCAGCACAATGTCGGGATGGTCGGGCACGCCGACACCCATGATTTCAAAAGGCTGCTGCACCCCTTCGGCAAAGGAAAGCTGTTCGCCTGCCGTCGTCTGTACGGCTGGCTGCCCTATCGTATAGGTCACTGTGCCGCCGTTTCCGGAAGCCGTGCCGCCCGTGGGCACAAAAGCACTCTGCCCGTATGAAAACGCCGCCGAGAGTGCGATAACTGTTATGGTTGCTATTCTCTTCATATCTGTGATTTTTCTGAATTGCCGTTCATTTCGTTTGAATATGCAAAGAAACAGACAATAAAACAATTTGTCAATACGTAAATTTACGCATTTTTAAGCATGAAAACAAAAAAAATGGAAAACCGAAAGAGCGGCAGATCAGCCGCTCTTTTACAATATTATATATAGTGTCTTTTCGGGTATCGTATGCTTGGCTACCTTATCGCGATGCGGTCCCGTACTGCCTTGCGGTAAAGAGAATCGACATAGTTGTCAATCCTTTCGCGTTTCTTTTGGGCGGAAATCATCACTCGGGCGGTTTCCTGTTCCTCTTCGGTTTCATTGACAGAGCGTTGTTCTTTGTGGTCGAGCACAACCATCAGGTAATGAAATCCATTTTCGTCCTTTTCCACATACTGATGTTGTTTCGCCACATTCTTCTCAACTGCAAACGGCAGTTCTGCCTGAACCTCTTCGAGATAAAGCCAGGTGCTGTCGTCAATCATATACTCCACCGAATCGCCCAACATTGCCGCAAGTTCTTGTTTCTCGGTTTTGCGTCGGCTCTCGTTGAAAAGGATATCCCTTACCGGGGCTATCAGTTTTGAATTACGTGAGAGTTTTACATAGTTGATCTTAACAATTTCGCGGTCAACGCGGTATCTGTTGTCAAACATACGGTTGAAAGACCTCATCTCTTCGGAGGAGACATCATCTGTCGTCATTTCTTGGGCCAACTTCTGAAAATAGGAATCTATCAAAAGACTTTTTCGGCACGCTTCGAGCTGTCTTCCGAAATTTTTCTCGCGTAAAGAGAGTTTTTTCTCTGCCTCATGCAGCACCAGTTGTTCCTTGATCCAATTGTCCACGTAAGCATTGAAGAGCGACATGCTGTCTTCAGGCGACAGGCCTTCCGGTATAATGTCACAAACCTCTGAGAGATAGAGTTTGTGATAATAGACCTGCGCCACGATCCGGTCTTTTTTCTGGCATCCGGAAGCGGACAGCAGCAATGCGGCGCAAAGAAAGAAAAAAAACTTCTTCACCTTCACTGCTTGTTGAAAATTGAACGGAACACCTTGTCGTCCGTTACAACGGGATACTTGGCGCGGAGTTCGTCCAGCCATTTTTTCTCTAAGATTTCCTGATAACGGTTGATGACTACGGCCTTGACATCGTCGAGGGGCTTGTAAACCACATTGCCGGTAGAGTCTGTTGTCTTGAACTCTTCTTTCATGTCCCGGTATAATTGTTCAAGTCCTATGCTGTCCTGGATGGCGGCGTTCCACACCTTCTGGCTGTTGATTTCATAGAGCAGCATACCGTCGTGAAATTCTTTTACAAGGTCGCGATACTCCGGGTATTTGTTTTGCAGTTGGGTTTTTTCGTACCGTAAGATGCGTTCGTTGGTAAATTTGGTGTAAAGTTGTTCCAAAAATTCGGCCATTGTTCCTTTAAGCGTTATGCCCTGATAGTGTGAGATGAATTTGGCGAATTCGACGGCAGAGATTGAGACATCGGCAAAGGAACACATCGGCTTCAGTTTCTCGATGCCTTTCAGTTCCGTAAGTTCTATCTTATCCGAGGAGAAGTAGTTGTCGGGGATGTTCTTGTTGAAGAACTTCATGGCCGCTTTTTTCCCTGATTCGTTGAAACGGTACTCTTTTTTGAGTTTCGCGATCATGGATTCTTGTCCTTTGCGGGCCCTTTCGTCGCGGGCGAGTCGGGACTTCAGCAGGTATTTCGTCTCGTCGTTCACGGAGACATACTTTATGGAATCGAGACGGAGGAAGTGCCAGCCGAGCACGGAGGGCACGGGGTCGGACACATCGCCGGGTTGCATGTGGATTGCGGCGGCCGTATAGTTGCCCGGGCGGCGTCCCGGGGCGAACGGGAGCATCTTTCCGCCCTTGTCTTTGGTGGCCTGGTCTTCAGAGAGTTCAGCGGCAAGGTTCTCGAACGAGTTTTGACCGTTGCGCAGGCGGCGGGCTATCTCACGGACCTTGGCGAGGGCTTCGGGCGAACCTTGCGCGAGGGCGAGCGTATCGGCCACGAAAATCTGCGACACGAAGATTTGCGCCATTGCGGGCACCTTTTCGTCCACCTTGATGATATGATAGCCGAAACGGGTACGTACGGGCATCGAAATCTGGCCGGCGGGCGTGTTGTATGCCACCGTTTCAAATGGGTAAATCATTTCAAGCACAGAAAAATAGCCGAGGTCGCCGTGGTTTCCGCGCTGCATACGGCCCGTTTGGGGGTTCACGAAATCGCGGGCGGAGGGGTCTTCCGAAAACTCGGCCGCGGCCTCGCCGAACTCCATGCCTTTCAGTATGCGGTTGCGGATCTGCAAGATCTTGTTCCAGGCCTCCAGCGTGTCCTTCGGGGAGGCGGTGGCGCTGCACTGCACGAGGATGTGCGAAGCCCTGACCTGGTACCGGAAACGGTCGTAAGCCTCGTTGAGCAGACGGTCGCTCACCTCGCTGTCCACCAGGTACTGCTGTGCCGACTGGTTGCGGTAGGAAGCCAGTTCGCGGGAAAAAGCGGCTGACGTGTCCATCTTGAGCGACTGTGCCTCCTGCACCTTCAACCGGTAGTTGATGAACAGGTCAAGATACTCGCGCAAGTCCTTTTCCGTGGCTTCGCTCAGCAGGTTGTTTTTCTGATAGGCCTTGAGGAACTCGGACTTCGTGACAGATTCATCGCCCACCTTTACCAGAACCGGGTCGGATACTTGTGCAGAAGCGCAGAATGTGGCGGGGATAATGAGCATTGCGGCTAAAAGACGTTTCATTTCTTGTGCAATCATAATTGTTATCTGTTCAATTCAAAAAGGTTGCAAAAATACAAAAACAATCAATGCATGCTGTCATAAAACGGCGAATCGAGCAAAACACAGAGATAGGAAAAAGACGAGAGACCGCCTTTTTTTGCGATTGCGCCATTGACAGTCGAAGCAAAAACGTTTTTTTGTATCTTTGACGGCTTTTTTCAACGATTCTCAACCAATTTATAATCAACATGAAAGAAACAGAGAAAGAGAACAATGAGGTTGCCGGCGACATCAGGTTGCCCGACAATGCGCACCGTGAACTGAAGGCCGGCGAAACTTACCGTCCCATACTGCGGAGCGACAGGAAGTATCCGGAGTTGAATGCCTGGACCATCACATGGGGCATCGTCATGGCCATTCTGTTCTCGGCCGCCACGGCCTATTCGGGGTTGCGGTTCGGGCAGGTGTTCGAGGCCGCCATTCCCATCGCCATCATCGCCGTAGGCGCATCCACGTTGGCAAAGCGCAAGAATCCCTTGTCGGAGAACGTGCTCATACAGTCCATCGGCGCCAGTTCCGGCGTCATAGTTGCCGGCGCCATCTTCACGCTGCCCGCCATCTACATCATCAAAGAGACCAACCCCGCTGTGGGGGCAGAGATACAGGTCAACTTTTTCCAGATATTCCTCTCCTCGCTGTTGGGCGGCTTTTTAGGCATTCTGTTTTTGATCCCGTTCCGCAAGTATTTCGTCTCCGACATGCACGGAAAGTATCCGTTCCCTGAAGCCACTGCCACCACTGAGATCATCGTGTCGGGGGCAAAAGGCGGCAATCAGGCGCGGCTGCTTTTAGTAAGCGGGCTCATCGGCGGACTTTACGACTTTCTGATGACCACGTTCCAATTCTGGGCAGACACCATCTCCACGCGTATGTGCGGCTGGGGCGAACGGCTGGCCATGAACCACAAGTTCGTCTTCAAGATGAGTGCGGAATCCATCCTGCTGGGCACGGGTTACCTCATCGGGCTCAAGTATGCGGCGGTCATCTGTGCGGGCTCCGCCCTCTCGTGGTGGGTCATCGTTCCGCTGTTAGGACAATACGGGGCCATGGACGTCAACGGGACGATCACCTCTTTATCCACCGCCGACCCGGAGTTCCTCTTTGCCAACTATGCGCGATACATCGGTATCGGCGGCATTGCGATGGCCGGACTGCTCGGCGTGTGCAAGTCGGCCGGCGTCATCAAGAAATCGCTCGGCGTGGCATTCAAGGCCGGAAAGCAGAAGGGCGGCGCCGCTGACACCCTTCGCACCCAGCGCGACATATCCATGAAGATCATCCTCTTCGGCTTTCTTGCCGTACTGGTCATGATGTTCCTGTTCTTCATCTTCGGCGGCATGGAAATGAACTTCAAGCAAATAATAGTAGGATTGCTCATCGTGTTCCTGTTCGCCTTCCTGTTCACCACGGTTGCGGCCACCGCCATTGCGACGGTAGGCACCAATCCCGTGTCGGGCATGACTATGATGACCCTGATACTCTCGTCGATCGTCTTGGCCGCAGTAGGTCTGAAAGGCGGTGCCGGCATCCTTGCGGCGTTGGTCATCGGCGGCATCGTATGTTCCGCATTGGCTATGGCCGGCGGCTTCATCACCGACCTGAAAATCGGATACTGGATCGGCACCTCGCCGTACAAGCAAGAGGGTTTCAAATTCGTGGGGACACTGGTGTCGGCCCTGACCGTCGGCGCCGTCATCATGTTGCTGTCCAAAACCTACGGTTATACGGGCGAAGACGCTTTAGTTGCGCCGCAGGCCAATGCCATGGCAGCCATCATCCAGCCGCTTATGTTTGACGGATCCACCCCTTGGGTGCTTTACATCATAGGCGCCGTGCTGGCCATCCTCCTCGATGTCATCGGTGTACCCGCTCTGGCATTCTCCTTGGGAATGTTCATTCCCTTGCAGCTCAATCTCCCGCTTCTGGTAGGCGGAGTGCTGGCCTGGTTCGTGAAATCAAGGAGCAAAGACGAAACCGTGAACCGCATGCGCAGCGAAAAAGGCACCCTGCTCGCTTCCGGACTGCTGGCCGGCGGCGCCATCATGGGCGTGCTCAGCGCCATCCTCAAATACTGCGGCGTGGAACCCACATTCATGGGCGAATACATCGGCAGTCCTCTGTTCAACATCTTGTCTGTCGTCATGTTTGCCGGACTGTGCGTCTATCTTGTACTGCATGCGCTCTCGGCCGGAAAAGAGAAAAACAACCAATCTATAACCGCATAAAAAAACAATCATCATGCATATCGCTGTAGCCGGCAATATCGGTTCCGGGAAAACCACACTCACAGGCATGCTTGCCAAACATTACGGATGGGAACCTCTCTACGAAAGCGTGGACAACAACCCCTATCTGGCCAGTTTCTATCAAGACATGCAGCGCTGGTCGTTCAACATCCAGATTTTCTTCCTCAACAGCCGCTTCCGCCAAATCCTCGACCTCCGGAAACGGAAAAAAGACGTCATCCAAGACCGCACCATCTATGAAGACGCTTTCATCTTCGCCCCCAACCTGCACGACATGAACCTGATGGCCACCCGTGACTTCGAGAATTACTCCTCCCTGTTCGAGCTGATGTCGCAGTTCATGCAAGCACCCGACCTGCTGATTTACCTCAAGGCAGATGTCTCGACGTTAGTGACCCAAATACTCAAGCGAGGAAGAGCCTACGAAGACTCCATCCGCCCTTCTTATCTCGAGAACCTGAACCACAAATACGACGAGTGGATTTCGAACTACAAGGACGGAAAACTGCTTGTCGTTGACGTCAACACCCTCAAGTTTGCCGAGAAACCGGAAGACTTCGGGGAAATCATCAACAAGATAGACGCCGAATTGTTCGGCCTTTTCAAATAAAGAATAATGAAACACATAGGAATAATACCGGCACGCTATGCCTCAACACGCTTTCCGGGCAAGCCTCTGGCCCTCATCGGCGGGAAGCCTATGATACAGGTGGTTTATGAACATGCACTGGAAGCCGGGCTCGACCTCGTTGCCGTAGCCACCGACGACGAGCGCATCGCCGGGTGCATACGAAAGATCGGGGGAACTGTCGTGATGACCCGCCCCGACCACCCCTCCGGCACCGACCGCTGCGGCGAGGCTGCCGACATACTGCAATTGCTTGACGAGGATGTCGTCATCAACATACAGGGCGACGAACCTTTCATAAGCCGCAACGAGATCGAACTGCTCGCCCGGATGTTTGAACGGCCGGAAGTTAACATAGCCACCCTTGTGAAACCTCTTGACCGGCAAGAGGCCCATAACACAAACAAAGTGAAAGTGGTCACCTCATTCCAGCAGAAAGCCCTCTATTTCAGCCGCTACCCCATCCCTTTCGTACGTGACGCACAAGACCCGTCACCGGCATACCGCCAACATCTCGGCATCTACGCCTACCGCTGCGGCACACTGCGCAAACTGGTGCGGCTGCAACCATCGCCGCTTGAGAAAAGCGAGAAACTGGAACAATTGCGTTGGATCGAAAACGATTTCGACATATTCACAGCGCTCTGCAACTATCAAGGCACAGGCATCGACACCCCGGAAGACCTGGAAAGACTGAATATGCCGAAACCTTAACCCCCCTCCCTTTACTCTATGATTACCTATATTATAAAAGCCCTGCAAAGTGACGGTTCCGTGTTCATCAACGATTTGGGGACCTTCACCACCCATTATGAACCCGCCAAGATAGACGGCGACATGTTGATACCACCTTGCTGCAAAGTAACCTTGACCCTGCAGCAAGACGAACCCGATGAAACCGGCTTCATCAACTTCCTGAGCGAAGAAAAGCAATGTATGCTCACGCAAGCCGCAAAAGACATTTCTGAATGGGTGGATAATTTGAAAAACGCACTGCAACACAACAAAAGCATCAGCTTTGACAATTTCGGCACCTTTTCCATCACCGAAAAAGGTACTATAAGATTTGTATGCGACCATATTGCAGAACTCAACCACGAATTTGAAGGTATGGAAATCGTTTCCCTCACCAAAAAAGACAAACAAGGGAAAGTTGCCGCCAACGTTGCGCCTTACCCTCAACCAGAGACTCAACCTCAACCGGAACCGGAACCGGAACCGGAACCGGAGCCTCAACCTCAACCAGAACCGGAACCAGAACCGGAACCGGTTTCTATGCAAGAGGATGCCATCAAAGAGGAGGGCAAGACCTCTGTGCCGTCCAAGCACCGTTCACTGCATTGGCTCTTCATCCTGACCATCATCATCGCCGTGTCCGTCTTAGGATTTCTGTTCCGGCACCAGATAATGGACACTGTTCGACGCATACAGCACAAGACAGCAGTGCCCGCAGAACCCGCCACCAACGAGAACGCAACGGACGAGAGCGAGGCTGACTATCTTTCCATAGAAGAGGAGATGACCGATGAGACGGCAGCAGTTGCAAGCGATCCGTGGAGTCCCGAAACAGTGAAAAGCACCGCCGACGGTAATTATAACTACATCCGTTTCGAGACCGGCCATTTCTACGTCATAGCCGGCAGTCTGACCAACGAGAAAGACGCGGAACTGCACATCCGGCAAAAGGGACTTGACGCACACTCGCCTTATTTGCTGTTGCAAGACAACGTGAGCAACATCCGGGTGTGCATCGGCATATACGACAACGAGGAAGAGGCGGAAGCCTTTGCCAAAAGCATCAACCAGCACTATTGGGTACTCAAATGACAACAATCAAGCATCTATCATTAAAAAAACACATTCCTAACACGCTGACTTGCCTAAACTTGGCTTGTGGCTGTCTTTCGGCAATAGCCGCCTTGGACGGGCATTTGGAGACTGCTGCCATCCTGATTATCGTTTCGTCCCTCTTCGATTTCTGCGACGGTCTTTCAGCGCGTATGCTGCATGTCACCTCGCCGATCGGCAAAGAGCTCGACTCGCTGGCCGATGTCGTCTCGTTTGGCATGGCCCCCGCCATGATATCCTACACGTGGCTGAACCGCTGTCTTTATGAAATGTCGCCGCTACTCAATTCCCCGCTGATGCAGTTGCTTCCGTTAATCGTGCTCCTGGTGCCGGCACTTTCAGCGGTGCGACTGGCCCGCTTCAACATCGACGAGAACCAGAAAGAGTCGTTCCTCGGTCTTCCCACGCCTGCAAACGCCCTCTTTCTGGGATTTCTGCCCTTGACGGCCGAGCACATTTCCTTTCTCAACAATTTCTGGGCCGTTTGGGGGTTCTGCATCGTCTTCTCTTTGCTGCTGGTGTCACGCATCTGGATGTTGTCACTCAAGTTCAAAGACTTCAAATGGCAGGGGTTGAACATTGCCCGGTACATCCTCCTCCTCATCAGCATCGTGCTCATCGTAATCTTCCATTGGGGCGCTTTTCCGCTCATCATCATGGTATATATCCTCATCTCGTTTTTCTATCACGCATTGGTAAAACTACAGATAATATGAAATACGACTCAATTGCCCTTTTCTGCGGTTCATCCTTGGGCGAAAACCCGCTTTATGCAGAGCAGGCCGCCCTTTTCGGCGCTATGGTCGCCCAACAAAAGCTGACCCTCTACTACGGAGGCGGCAGCATCGGGCTGATGGGCAGCGCCGCCGATGCTGCCATGGCTCATGGCGGCACCGTCATCGGCATCGCCCCCGATTTTTTCTCCAAGGGCAACGTGCTGTCCGACAGGATTTCGGAACTTATCATCGTGAGGACGATGAGCGAACGCAAGCAGATGATGGAAGAGAAGGCCGATGCCTTTGTCATCTTCCCGGGCGGCTACGGCACGATGGATGAACTCTTCGAGGTGTTGACTGACGCGCAGCTCGGTCTCCATGACAAGCCCGTACTGGTCTATAATTTCAACCATTTCTTTGACCCCTTGCTGGCGCAGCTGGAGCATTTCTGCAAAGAAGGCTTCCTTCGTCCTTTCCACAAAGGGCTGCTGCTTTCCGCCTCCACCGTTGAGGGCATCTTTGACGCGCTCGACGGCTACGAAAACACCAACGACCGCAATTGGTTGAGCAAAATCAAGCAATAACCCTATACCCTATAAAAATGCAATTCAAAGATGTTCTTGTCGCCCCGACCTTGAAGACGCAGCTGCTGACGCAGGTGCATGAACGCCATGTGGGCCATGCCCAACTTTTTCTGGCGCAGCCCGGCAGCCATGCTTTTGCCCTGGCCGTCGCACTGTCACAATACCTTTGCTGCGAGCATCCTTCCGAAACCGATTCGTGCGGGGTCTGTCCGTCGTGCATCCAGTTCTCCAAGCTTTCGCACCCTGACTTGCACCTCTATTTCCCGAACTGCACCACTAAAGAGGTGAAAAAAGACCCCGACTCCCAATTATTGGCGCAGGCTTTCAAGAACTTCGTATTCACGCACAACTACCACATCGAGTTGCAAGACTGGCTTGCGGAGCTGGACGGGGAAAACAAACAAGCCTCTATCAACATCCGCGACTGTTCGCACATCATCGCACAAAACAGCACCCGCTCATTCATGGGCGGCTACAAAATATACATACTATGGAACGCCGACCGGCTTCACCATACAGCCGCCCCAAAACTTCTTAAAACGCTTGAAGAGCCTGAAAGCAGTTCCTTGTTCATCCTCATCACAGAGAAGCCGGAACAGATCCTCAGCACCATCCTTTCCAGGACGCAGTTGGTGAAAATCCCAAGACTCACCGACGATGAACTATCCGGTGCACTCCGGCGCAACATCGAAGGGATAAACGAAGAGACAGCAAGAAACATCGCCCTCATCGCCGAAGGCAATTACAACAAAGCCTTGCAGATTTTTGAGAACAGCAGTGAAAGTCTTGAAATGTTGAACGCTTTCAAAACTCTGATGCAAAGCGTGATGGCATTTTCGCAGCAACGCCCGCCCAGCGAAATCGGCTATGCTGACGTCCAGAAGCGCTTTGCGGAAATCGTGGCACAAGGACGTGAAAAGCAGAAAGAGTTCCTGACCCTCACCCTCCGGATGTTGCGGAATCTGCTGATGCAGAACACGGGTAATGCGGCACTCGCCAAACTCACCGTCCAGGAGCGTGAAGCGCTCGCCCAACTCGCCGTACTGAACCTCAAACACATCACCAAGATGACCGATGAGTGCAACAAAGCACTCTACCACATCGGACGCAACGGTAACACCGCCTTGATCTTCACGGATTTATATTTCAAACTGGCGGAAAGTATGAAATGACCCTGCCGTCTGAACCACGTAATATAAGGCACCGACAACTCTAAATATATATATAGTTGAAAGAGAAGCCTTTCCATTTTTTTCAGCGACAGTCCAAAGAGAAACCCCAAAAAACCGAACAATGAGATACAAACCGCTACCATCATCATTCTATATCCGTAACCGCAAAAATGTAGTCGGGGAAATGGAGAAGAACTCGCTTGCCGTTCTCGTCTCGCACGACGAATACCCGCGCAGCGGCGACACCACGCACCCGTTCCGGCAAAATGCAGCGATCCTCTACCTTTGCGGCATCGACCAGGAAGAGACATTCCTCACCCTTGCCCCGTGGCATCCGAACCCTGCCTACCGGGAAATTCTTTTCATCAAGAATCCGTCGCCCGAAAAAATCATCTGGTTCGGACACCGACTCAGCAAAGAACAGGCATCCGAACTTTCCGGTGTCAAAACCGTCATGTTTTCCGAATCGTTTCCGGATGTGCTCAACGACCTGATGGTTCATGCCTCCTCCGTTTACCTTCACTTGCCGGAGAATGCGCGGATGAGACCAGGATTCCCCACCCACGAGATCCGATTCTCCAAGCAGTTGCAGACAGACTATCCACTGCACCGCTACCGCCGGCTTGCGCCCATCATGAATGCGCTGCGCTGCGTGAAGTCGCAAGAGGAACTGTCCGCTATGAAATACGCCTGCTCCATCACAAGCAAAATGTTCGAAAGCGCCCTCGCCGTCATCGGTCCCGGAAAATACGAATATGAAGTTGAAGCCGCCATGACATGCGAACTGCTCCGCAACGGGGGCACCACCCATTCATTCGCACCCATCGTGGCAGCCGGTGCCGACACCTGCATCCTGCACTACATCAAGAACGACAAAATCATGAAAAACGGCGACCTGCTGCTGATGGATTTCGGGGCAGAGTATGCCAACTATGCCGGAGACTGCTCCAGAACCGTTCCCGTGAACGGCAAATTCACGCCAAGACAAAGGGAAGTGTATGAGGCCGTGCTCTCCATCTACAAGGCGACCATCCCTAAATTCAAGCCGGGCATGACCATCAACAAAATCAACGATTTCGTATTCAAAAAAATGGACGAGGCACTCATCGGACTCGGGCTATATACTTGGGACGATGTCAAGAACCAAAGCCCCGACGCTCCCTGTTTCAAGAAATACTACATGCACAACACCAGCCACTTCATCGGCATTGATGTCCATGACGTAGGAGAGCGCGACTGGGTATTCCAGCCGGGCAACGTGTTGAGTTGCGAGCCGGGCATCTACATTGCCGAAGAGGGCATCGGCGTTCGCATTGAAACCGACGTGGTTGTCGGAGAAACACCTGTTGACCTCTTTGCCGGCACCCCCATAGAAGCCGATGAGATAGAAAAAATCATGTCTGAACGCATCTGACCCACCGGCAAGCAATGTCACTGATAGACAAAATCCTGCGATACCGAAGCCTCTCCATCGTGGGTATGGCCAAGAACACCGGCAAGACGGTATGCTTGAACTATATCTTAGAGCACCTTCAAGGTACAGGCAAAAGCGTTGCCGTAACCTCTATCGGGTTGGATGGGGAAAAGACCGACCAGGTGACACAGACGGAAAAGCCGGAAGTCAACTTGCATGCCGGAACATTCTTCGTGACGTCCGAATACCACTACCGGCAGCGCGAACTGCTTTCAGAAATCTACAACGTGTCGGGCGAGACCACCTCGTTGGGGCGACTGGTCACAGCCAAGGCCATTCAAGACGGCAAAGTCATCATTTCAGGACCCTCCTATTCGGAACAGATCCGCAGGACAATCAAACAATTGCAAAGCCTCGGCATAGACCTGACCATTGTGGACGGTGCGCTCTCGCGCAAAAGTTCCGCATCCCCTACCATAACAGAAAGCTTGATACTGACCACCGGCGCCGCCGTTGCCCCCGACTTGAACACTATCGTCAACAAGACCCGTTTCATATTCAGTCTCACACAGTTGCCGAAATATGAGACTGTCCTGCAAGAGCAGTTGTCAGAAGCCGATACGGGCATCTACGCACTCGAGGATGGCAAAGCCGTCCGGCTGCCCATCGCCTCGCCACTGCTGTTTTCCAAAAGCAAAGACATCCTCTTCAGCCACGGCAACACCCTGTTTATAGGCGGCATCATCGTTGACAACATGGTCGAGTATCTGCGGATGCAACCGCAAATAAAAGAAATCCATCTTGTAGCAAAGGATTTCACCAAAATTTTCGTTTCCCCTTATATACTGCAGGGCTTCATTCAGAAAGGCGGGAAGCTTTCCGTCCTGAGAAGTCCGAACCTGATTGCCGTATGTGCAAATCCCACCTCGCCAACGGGATTCAAAATTGATTCCGAATTGCTTTGCCGCTCTTTGCAGGAGGTTATCGATGTGCCCGTCTATGACATCAAAAAAGGCGGAGACGACTGACAACCGGGCATTTCAAGAATACTTTTATGTATAAAAATCTTAAATAAAGTCACTTTCAACCCCCATTAACGCAAGACAATGAACAACGACACCGCAGATGAACGATATTTGCAATCAACCCCGATGCTTGACTTCGGGCACAATTCTATCCAAAAGTTAGTGCAAGGGCGGGATTGGAAATCGCTGGACCGAACCCGGTGTGCGCAAGCCATCTACCTGTTCGTGCGCGATGAAATCCTGTTCGGGTACAACACAGACGACAACATTGCAGCCTCGCGCGTGCTTGCAGACGGGTACGGACAGTGCAACACCAAGGGCACGCTGCTGATGGCGCTGCTGCGGGCATGCCGCATCCCATGCCGTGTGCATGGATTCACCATCGACAAGCGGCTGCAACAAGGTGCAATGAGCGGCATGGTTTATCGGAGCGCACCCCGCAACGTGTTCCACAGCTGGGTAGAAATAGAACTCGACGGGCAATGGTTTGATCTGGAGGGATTTATCCTTGACACCGCCTATCTGAAAGCCTTGCAGTGCAAATTCCGCCCCGCCCCAGACGGCTCGTTCATAGGCTATGGCGTGGCCACCCGAAACTTCATGGACCCGCCCGTGGACTTCAACGGCTGCAGCACCTACATCCAGAAAGAGGGCATCAATCAGGATTTCGGAGTCTATGACAACCCTGATGCCCTGCTGAAAGAGCACCACCAGGAGATGAGCGGTCTGAAACGGCTTGCATACCGGCTGATCGGTCGCCGACTGATGAACCGCAATGTAAACCGCATAAGGCGCGGACGTTAGCCTCAAAACCTTTCCCAAAATCCTTATAACCTGCAAAACAACATATATGGAAACAGCACTCTCCCTGACCATCGGCATCAGCATCGGACTCTCCATAGGATTTCTCATCGGAAAACTATTGTCCATCAAGGCGAACGGCACCGTCAAAACCTTGACAGAGCGGATAGAGCAGACCATACAGCGCCACAAGTCAGAAATGTCAGTGCTGCAAGAGAGTCATGAAAAAGAGAGGGATTTGCTGAAAGAGCAATTGGAAAGCGAGCAGCGGCATGCCGAACAGTTGCGTAAAGAAAGCGACAAACAATGGAACGAGCGTTTAGATGCCATGAGGCAGGAGGTGCAGAGAGTCATTGCAGAGCAACAACACACCGTCGCCGCACTGCGCGAAGAGACCGCAAAGATAGGCACGGATGCCGCAAACCTGACAAAAGCTCTGAAAGGCGACACCAAACTGCAAGGCTGCTGGGGAGAGATGGTGCTGGAAGGGTTGCTGGAGCGCAGCGGCCTTCGCAAAGGGGAAGAGTTTCTTGTACAGAGCAACATTAAAGGCGAAACGGGCAACCTACTGCGTCCGGATGTCATCGTCAGACTGCCCGGCAATCGCAACATCATTGTGGACTCCAAGGTTTCGCTAACCGCATATTCCGCTGCCGTGTCTGCCGAAAAGGAAGAAGACAGGAATCGGCATCTCAAGGAACACGTGCAGAGTCTGAAAAAGCATGTGGACGAACTGGCCGGAAAAAACTACGACAAAGCCGTGGACGGAGCCATCGGATATGTGCTGATGTTTGTACCCATCGAATCATGCCTCATCGCCGCCATAGAAAATGACCCGGAGCTATACAACTACGCATACGACAAGAAAATCATCATCGTCTCGCCGACCAGTCTGCTTATGACGCTGCAGATTGCCTACAACCTCTGGCAAAGCGACCGGCAGAGCAAGAACGTAGAAAACGTCATGAACGCAGCCGCAGACCTCTACGACAAGACGGCAGTCTTTCAGAAAACCTTCATGGAAATCGGCGACAAAATCAAAACCCTGTCCAAAGTGTATGAAACGGCACAGGTGCAGTTCTGCCAAGGGAACGGCAACATCATAAGACGGGTGGAGAATCTCAAATCGTTAGGGGTAACCCCTCACAAACAACTCAGAACTTCTGACGGGAGCGAATAGAGCGACGGCCGTGCCGGTTTCGTGCAGAACCATTGATTCAAGTTGCATAGTCATAAAAGATACGTACTGGGGTATCGAATCCGTCAAGGTGAAGATGACATCCTTTATAAGTTCAACTACCATTATAAAGAACCCCGACTCAAAACCTTGGTTACAGTTATTTTCCGGCATCTATCTCCATTCACGCAGCACAAAGCGGTACGGCAGCAGAGCGTCAGTACCTGCGTAGGCTATGCCGATGCGGGGGGTGGCTGCAATGTGATCGGAGGGCACCTCAAGCCTCCGGTCCTCGAGCCAGATGACATCGCCGTTGAGGGGGATACCGTTGTCCTCCAAAGTTAACCCAAGTGCGCGAGTTACCCTGCCGGGGCCGGTGGCCATACCCGGGGAAGCCTGCCGCTTGCCGCTGCGCAACAACATAAGTTCCTCGCCGTGGGTCGGAATAACGCCCCTTACCAATATGGCATCGGGTTCTTCCGCCTCGTTGGTTACAAGGTTGAGCATATTGTGTATGCCGTAGCAGCGGTACATATAAATCACGCCGCCCTCATGGTACATCATCTCGTTGCGGCGGGTGCGCCGCCCCCCGTAGGCGTGCGAAGCCCGGTCGGCGGTGCCTTTGTAGGCTTCCACTTCCGAGATGATGCCACCCGCAATCTGCCCCTCTTTCATTGTGAAGAGATATTTGCCCAGCAGACTGCGGGCAATTTCCAAAACGTCGTGTCCTAAAAAAAACGATTTTTGCAGTCGCTTCATTTCAAATGAAAAACAAGGTTGCAAAACAACAAAAAAAACGGAGAACTGCAACGCAAAGCTTCACTATTCGTCAACTGAAAGAACATACCGCACAATGTCCGAGAAAGAACGACAACTGATAAAAGGGTGTATGGAGGGCGACAAAGCAAGCCAGAAACAACTCTATCTGGAGTACGGTCCCGCCATACGGGGCATCTGCCTGCGATATGCCGCCTCTACGGAGGAGGCCGAGGACCTCTTCCACGACACGTTCCTGTTCATCTTGGTCAACTTCCGCCGTTTCGAGAACATCTCTTCTCTGCAAGCCTGGCTTCGCCGCATTGCGGTAAACAAAGCCATCGACCACTACCGCAAATGCCGGCGCACCAGGCAGATGCCACTCGAAGACCTGACCTGCGAACCCGCCGCTATGGACAGCAAAACCGGCGAAGAAACCCTCTCCATGGACAAACTCGTTTCGTTCATAAACGAACTGCCCGACAAGTACCGTATAGCCTTCAACCTGTATGTCATTGACGGCATGGACTATGACGACATTGTGGCAAAGATGGGAGAAACCCCCACAAACGCGCGGACACTGGTGTTCAGAGCCCGCAACATCCTACAACAGAAAATAAGACGCTATTTGAATCACGAAGAATACGATATATGAACAAGAAAACATTGAAAGAACAGTTTGATGCATACCGCCCGCCAGTAGATGAGGCCGGTTGGGCACGCCTTGACTTAGACCACTCCCTGAGGCGCAACCGACGCATGCGCAAGCTGCTCAAGTTCCTGCCCCTCGGCGCAGTCTGCGCCACCATAGCCGCCGTTGCTGTAGCCTTGTGCATTGCACTGCTACGCCCCGAACTTGACGCAACAGCCGTTGGCCACAGCACTCAACCCTCGGCACAAGCCACACGCACGACATCCGCAACCAGCGACTACGCAGCAGAGGAAGCGAAAAAAACCGCCCTGCATAACCTTGAAGCAACCGCATCTGCACACAAAAACAGTGTTGACACACCGGTTATTACAACTGCAACAACTCCGGCACAATCCGCCGTCGAGAACAGCCGCACCGTCCAAACTGTCACTGCATCAGGCAACAGCACAGAACGCATCCCCACCAAGCCGCTGTCGCCTATTGTCGTCAACTACATACCGCCGCTTAGTCCGCTGCCGCCGTTGCGCCTCGCCGAACTGCAACCTGATGCGGCCGAAAACGGCATCCAAGAAAACGGAACCGACACGGCTGTGCCGGCACCACAGCCCGCCACCGAACCAAGTCGGCTGTTTCTCGCCCCCAACGCCTTCACCCCCAACAACGACGGCATAAACGACCTTTTCCTGTTGCAATGCAACGAACACTGCACCTATTTTGAACTCGACATATACACCCGCAACGGAGAAAACGTTTTCAACGCCAAAAACATCGACCAAGGCTGGAACGGCAAACGCTTCGACAACGGCGAACTTCTGCCGCAAGCCGTGTACGTCTATACGGTGAAATACCGCACCGCCGAGGGAAAGTCGGGCACCGAACATGGTCAAATACTACTCATCCGATAACAGCATGCAAAACTTAGACCGAACCACACCTCCCCCGCTCCACCCCATCACAGACCTCCGGCTCACCGCCCCGCGGCAACGGACACTGGCGAACGGCATCCCGACATTCCTCTTCGACAACAACCAACTGGAACTCATCCACATTATAGTCTCCCTACGCACCGGAATCCTCTATGAACAGACCAAGCACACCGCCCTTTTCGCATTTGCACTCCTGAAAGAGAGTTCACCCGACCGCACTTCCGAGGAGATGTCTGCGTTCATGGACTTCTACGGGGCCTATCTCACCGTGTCCGAGACCCTCGACAAAACAACGATGCTCCTCACCGTGCCCAAGCGCAATGTGTCGGCCGTATTGCCGGCGGTGTTCCGTTGCATGACCTCACCACATTACCGGGAGGAGAACCTCGAACGTTACAAATCACTCAAAATCAAAGACCTCGAATACAACTCACAAAAAAGCGACGTGCGCAACACCCAACTGATGCTCCATTCCATGTTCGGCGGCAGGCATACGGCCGGACAGATCTCTACGCGCGAGAATATTCAAGCCGTCACGTTACGAGACATTGAAGCGTTTCACCGCAACACTTTTTGCGCCGAGAACCTGAGCCTCCTCGTCACCGGGAATTTAGACGGCACCGAAGCGTGCATCTGCGACCTGTTTGCCCAAGTTTGTCATGGGCAAGCGGCATCGCCGTTGACATACATCCCGATGCCCGCCGACCGCACACCTGTCATTGCCGAAGAGATGCCGGGATGCGTACAGTCGTCCATCACGCTCTGTATGCCGTGCTTTGGCTATACGCACCCCGACCGGCAGGGGTTCTCTATCCTCTCCACCGTGTTGGGCGGCTATTTCGGCTCACGGCTGATGCAGAACCTCAGAGAACGTAACGGCTACACCTACGGTGTGTCGGCCGGTTCCGTTTATTTCGGCAGCCAGTCGCTGTTCATCATCAACAGCGATGTCAATGCGGAGCACACCCGAGATGCCCTCGATGCTTGTCTCGAAGAGACAGAACGTCTGCGGCAGTTGCCTATAGGCGGCGAAGAACTGGAAGCTGCCCGCAACTATCTTTTGGGCGAGATGCTCCGTAGTGTTGACAATTCCGTTTCCTACTCCAAAAAATACACATTCTGGCATCATCATGGCACCGACGAGCGCGAGTTTACCGAAACCATCCGCCTGATTCGGAGCATCACGCCAGAACAGTTGCAGACTTTAGCACAAAAGTATTTCGGATGCAATAAATTCACGAGGATCGTCGTTGGAAGAACCGACAACCTGCAATCGCTATGAAGAGAACACTCGCCATTATAGGACTTCTGCTTTCCATGACGGGGGTTTTTGCCGTAGAACCGCCCATTCTTCAGTGCATAAAGCCCGTGACAAACAACACGCAACTTGAAATCTCGTGGACCTGGGACAATCCGGGAAACATCGGTTCCGACATCTACGACATCTACATCAACGGCACAAAAGCCGCCACGCTCAACCAGTCGGCAGCCGTGATTGTCGGCAACACGCGGATCGCGCTCACCTCCACGGCAGAGACATACTCGTGTCACATCATCGCCAAAAACAGCAGCGGCACCGACAGCGTAATGTCGAACACGCTGACCACATTGAGTCTCACCGTCACCCCGCGCACCATTGACGGCCGCGACAGCAGCGGCGCACTCCTTATCTGGCCCGCCCTCACCGACGGCACTATGAGCGCATCGTGGGACTCTTGCTACTGCGTATATAAGAAGAGAGAATTTGAAGAGGACTTCGACTACCGGTCGCCCGTGGCCTCCATCCCATTCTCCAACACCGCCCCCTCGTATCTTGACACTTCAGACGTGTGCAACCGCAATATCTCCTACCAGATTGGCATCACCAACCATATCAGCACGTCAGGCAGCAATGCCTGCTACTTCACATCGAAAATCAAAAACATCAAACTCTACGACAACATAAAGCCTTATGTGCCGACACTCGACAGTGTTTCGGTTACAGAAGAGAACACGGTATTGTTAGGGTTCCACACTGCCGAACCTTATATGTGGGCGTATATCGTCTATCAGGACGACGGCATCGGCGGCGGCGAATGTCTGGACACGGTCTTCAACGCCACGCAATGGATTGACCACGGGATCAACCCCTCCGCAGAACAGCGCGGATACAAGATCGCCGTCCTCGACTCCTGCAACAACTGCTCCAATATGACCGAAGAACCGCAGTCGAACATGGTGCTGGCCTCGCCTGCCACGGATGCCTGCCGCAAGAGTGCACAGCTGCATTGGGGACGATATGCCAACCTGACGGGCGGTCTTCTGGAGTACCGTATTTTCCTCAGCACGGACGGCGGTGCCACATACCGTCACGCCGGCAACGCTGCAACGCCGGATTTCACACTCGAAAACCTTGAAACCGGCATCGAATACCGTGCTTTCGTTCGCGCCGTAAACCAAGACAGCAGCATCACTGCAAGCAGCAACCGCGTAAACTTCCGCATCGAAAATGAAGACACCCCCGACGAGACCTACATACGCTCCGTATCCGTCACCGACAATGCCTACATCACCGTCAAGGTGCATACTTCAGGTGATGAATATCCGTTCGAGAAACTGGTGCTGCAACGAAGCGTTGACGGCATCAACTTCACGTCCCACGCCGAACTGCCCTACAATAATGGGACCGAATATGAGTTCAAGGACACCACTGCCGACTTCGCCTCGAAAATCTACTACTACCGCACTTGTATCATCAGCGGCGACTGCGGCATAGAATCCGGCATCTCCAACATCTCGCACAACATCCTGCTTTCAGGCACAACAGACGCCGCACACCAATGCAACCTCGAATGGCAAGGCTATGAGGGATGGGACGGTGAAGTAAGCCATTACGAAGTGCTGCTGAGAACCGAATACGAGGACAGTTTCCTGCAACTGACGGGAGACCTTCCTCCACTGCCCCACAACGCATACACCGACGACGTGTCCGAGATGTCAGAAACCGGATCCAAGTTCACCTACTGCATCGTTGCAAGAGAAACCCCCGACAACTTCGGTTTTGAAGAGAGCAGTGTTTCCAACCATGTCACCTTACAGCAAGCATCCACCATCATCATGGCCAACGCCTTCACTCCCAACTATGACGGCCTTAATGAAGTTTTCAGGCCCATGAACGCCTTCGTATCCAGCGAACACTATGTTTTCACCATCCTTTCGAGGTTCGGTAAGACGGTATTCCGTACGAATGACCCCACAGCAGGCTGGGACGGAAACAATATGGACGGCTCCCATGCTCCGGCAGGGGTATATGTTTACATCATCGACTATATGGATGCGCAAGGTGGCATAAAGCAACTCAGAGGCAGCGTCACCCTGCTGCGATAGGCTCCCCTATCTCACCTTTATTTTCTGCCCGACAGAGAGGATGCTCGTCTCCTTTATTCTGTTAAGTTTGCACAACTCTGACACCGTGGTGTGATAACGGCGTGCAATAGCCGACAACGTGTCACCTTGCTTCACCTTGTGGTACTGCGGTGCAGGGGAAAGTCCCGTGCCGTCACTTTGCGATGCGACGGTTTTGCCTGTTTTGGCAGAATCAAGTGTATCAGGACTGCTCTTGTCGGAAGAATCGGTGACAATGAGTTTATTGGGTTCCATGACAATAATGGTATTGGCCTTACGGTCTATATTCTGATACGCCGTATTCAGCGTGGCTACCGATATGGGAATGTCTTTGTTGACAATCCGCGGCATATCGGCCTTAGAGTGGCTGAAGAGCCATTCGTATGTCTGCGGCAGATAGAACATCTTGGCCAATTGGCCGTGGTTGACGCCTTTCAACTTGTCGAAGCGGAGCAAGTCGGTATCCCCGCAGTTTTTCATGTCATTCACGATGCGCTGTGAGCAGGACACGGACACGGCGCGGTCGGCGGTTCCGTGTATGATCCAAAGCGGCACGCGGTTGAGACCGCAATGGCTTTTTAGGTTGCTGCCGCCGCACAGCGCCATAGCCGCCGCACAGCGCTCGGGATAGGTTGCCACATACTCGAACGTGCCATAGCCGCCGAGACTCATGCCGATCACATAGATGCGGTTGGTGTCCATATCATAATGGGCCTGAACCCAATCGAGCACATTGTTGATCTTGAGCGGTTTCCAGGGGCCGCCGGGGTTCTGAGGAGCCACAATCAGCGCATTGATGGTTCTTCCCATCGACAATGCGTCCAGACAACCGTATTTGCGAACCCTGTTCAGGTCGTTGCCGCACAGACTATTGCCGTGCAGGAAAAGCACTACCGGGGTCTTCTCTTTTGTCTCCTCATATGTGTCCGGCACTGAAAGCCAGAAATTGTAGCCGTTCTCGACAACTCTTCGATGTGCTATCAGTTCGTACTCCTTTTGGGAGAATGTCATCAAACTCGGCAGTAGCAGTATGAACAACAGCAGTATCTTGTTTCTTTTCATTCTTTTCTATTTCAAGTTCTTAGGTTCACGGCTTCGCAAAGCTGCCGGTACCACTCCTTGCCGAATCTTTGCTCGAGCGGGGCCTTGAGAAAACGGTAAATGGGCAGCGACAGTTCTTTTCCTTTTCGGCAGGCGGAGGCGCAGATATTCCAATGGTGGTAGTTCAGCGCAATGTATTTGCCTACTTTGCTCTCCCTTGCAGGATAAAGAAAGCACGAAACCGGTTTCCGGAACGGGATTTCGCCTTTCAGGAAAGCCGTTTCTATGGCGCATTTGCAGATGCCGTCTTCAAAGAACGAAAACGCACAGGCTGCGTCGTGCGGCATCAGCGGGGTTGCAAATTCCCCTTTGTCAAAAACGAAAGTGTCGCCGTTCTGCTCTATCACGGCAACACCTTCGCGGGTCATGTATTTTCTGAATATCGGGTAGTTCTCGTCCAGGTCTGCGGGTTCTTCCGGGGTCAGCGGTGCGCCGGCGTCGCCCTCCACACAGCACGTTCCCAGGCACTCCGACAAGTCACAGCAGAAGCACTTGTCAACAATTTCGTCCGATACGAGAACATTCCCTACAATGAGCATTCTTCTTATTTAAGGCGTTTGAACTGACAGGTGAAATGGCGCATCAGTTCTGCTTCCCAAGTGATTTCGAGACCACGCTTGATGCTTTCGCGGCGGTCGTACACGTTCTTGAGAGATGCGGCGATCACATCCATGTGGTTGTTCGTGTAAACGCGTCTCGGAATGCAAAGACGTACGAAGTCAAGTCCACCGAAACGGTTCTCGCGCGTCACGGGGTCTCTGTCTGCCAACACATAGCCGATTTCGCATGCGCGGATACCCGACTCGAGGTAAAGTTCGCAGGTAAGTGTCTGTGCGGGGAACTCCTCTTTTGGCACGTGGGTCAAGACCTTGTCAGCATCCACAAAGATGGCATGTCCGCCGGCAGGGCGTTGGTAAGGGATGCCGTACTCGTCAAGTTTGCCGGCAAGGTACGCCACTTGCTTTATGCGGGTCTCCACCATCGTGAACTCCAGGTTCTCGCGCAAGCCCACGGCCAGAGCATCCATATCGCGTCCGTTCATACCGCCATAGGTCAGAAAGCCCTCGAACGGTATGCAGAACATCTTGGCACCCTCGTACCATTCTTTCTTTCTTGTTGCGATGAAACCGCCCATATTCACCAAACCGTCTTTCTTGGCTGACATCGTCATGCCGTCGGCATAACTGAACATCTCCTTGGCGATCTCGGCCAGCGTCTTGTTCTCGTATCCTTTTTCGCGAGTCTTGATGAAATAGGAGTTCTCAATAAAGCGGGCAGAGTCGATATTGACGGGCACACCGTATTTGTGGCAGAGTTCGCATGTCTCGCGGATGTTCTCCATACTGACCGGCTGGCCGCCTACAGTGTTGTTCGTGACCGTCAGAACCATAAACGGCACATTGCCCTTGTTCTCTTTCAACACCTTCTCGAGTTTCTCAAGGCTTACATTTCCCTTGAACGGCATTTCAAGCTGAGTGTCGTGTGCTTCATCGCAGGTGACATCAATGGCGAAGGCCTTGCGGCTTTCGATGTGACCCTTCGTGGTGTCAAAATGGGCGTTGCCCGGCACAATGTTGCCCGGCTTCACCAGATAAGAGAACAGCACATTCTCGGCGGCACGACCTTGATGTGTCGGTATCACATAATCGAATCCTGTGATGTCGGTTATCGTGTCTTTCATATGGGTAAAACTGCGTGCCCCGGCATAACTCTCGTCGCCCATCATCATGGCAGCCCATTGACGGTCGCTCATGGCGCCGGTTCCGGAATCTGTACATAGGTCGATATAGACTTGGTCTGACTTCAGCATAAAAATGTTGTTGTAGGCTTCAGCAAGCCACTTCTCACGCTCTTCTCTTGTGGACTTCTTGATGGGTTCTACCATCTTGATTTTCCAAGCTTCTGCAAAAGGTATTTCCATATTTTTTGATTTTATTTTGATTGTTTTTTGTGGATTATTTCTGGTCGAAATTCTCAGTGCGCACCAACTTTTCTTTCTCATCATAAAACTTCCATACGCCGATGCGCCTGCCCTCCTTGTACTGGCCGGTGTAATAGACGTTGCCGTTCTCGTAATACACGGCATAAAGACCGTCGGGAAGTCCGTTCCGGTAGTGGGCCATCGTCTGTACTTTGCCGTTCTTATGGTATGCATACCAAAGCCCGTCGCGTTCGTTGTTCTTTATGTTGCCGTCGATATAGACTTTCTCTTCAGGATAATAATGTGTCTCGTGTACCTTCACGTTCGTAGGCTGTCCAAGGCTGTCCTTTTCGTAATAGAACACATCGCGAGGCTGTTCGTTCTCATAGGTTACGATGTCTTTCTTGTAATACAGCGAGTCGGCAAACTCTACGGGTGGGAAGACATGCAAAGCGGCCAATTCCCCGGAATAATTCTCCTCGGATGTCTTGTTCTCGGCAGCATTTCGCGACACAAGTGCGACAATCAGCCATATCAGAAGCGCAAGTGCCACGACTGCCGCAACGACAATCGCGGTGACTGACCGTTTTCTCTTTTTCGGACCTGTCTGTTCTGTTGTCATTTCTTCTTTTTCTTAAAAGGCTTGTTCAGTTCGTCGAGCACCTCGGCGGTAATGTCCTTTGTGGGGTCGGCGCAAATCATCTGTCCGCCGTTGCCGTATGAGAACACAAACGAGGCGTTGTATTTTGCGTTCACACGAAGTGCGGCCGCCTTGAGCGAATCGGCGATCTGGCTCATGGCTGCGGCATAGCGGGCCTCGATCGACTCCACGGCCTGAGCATAATCGCTCTGCAAGGACTGACTCTCCTGCTGAAGGGAAGCCTCTGCATACTGTGCCTGCTGAGCCGTAAGCTGTCCGGTCTGCACATTTCGCTGGTAGTTGGCAAATTTCGTCTCCAACGTTTTCTGGCGGTTCTGGAAAAGAACAGACTGTTTCTGTTTTTCCGCCTCTATGCTGTCCGTCAGCAACGAAACCATCTCATATCCCGTATTGATGGAGTCGATGTTCACGTAAACGATGTCTCCATTTCCGGGCGTGACATTCACGGCAACAGCATTGTTCGACTTCTTGCCTCCGGTGAAATGCAATATGAACAGCACGACCACAGCAGCAAGCGTGATCACATGGCAAATGATACCGACCTTGCAACCGCACTTGCACCTTTCCGTACGGCACGTTTTCTCTTCTGTCTCCATAACAGGATCCTTCTCCTGTGCTTGATTCTCTTGATAATTGTCCATATAATTCGTTATTGTAAATAAATCAATTTCCTACATCTGACAGATACTTGATACGCATGATACGTACCTCCTCCATCGTATATTCGTCTTCGCCCAGTTCGCGCAAAGCCAGATCCACTGAATCAGATTCCGCATTGGCAAAATAATCCAGTATCTCTTCCTGATGATACGGCTCTATCTCTTCGTCAATATAGTAGCCGATGTCTATTTTCGTCCCGGATGATACAATCATCTCTATTTCTGTCAGCAGTTCGTTCATGTCGAGCCCTTTGGCGATGGCGATATCCTCGAAACTCAACTTGCGGTCAATGCTCTGGATAATGAAAACCTTGATGGCCGACTTCTTGACCACGGAACGGACGACAAAGTCCTGGGGACGCTCTATCTCGTTGTCTTCTACATATTTCTTGATAAGTTCAATGAAACGCTTGCCATACTTCTGCGCCTTGCCCATGCCGACTCCGGAAATGTGGGTCATCTCTTCCATAGTGGTGGGGTACTGGATGCACATATCCTCAAGCGATGGATCCTGGAATATCACGAACGGCGGTATATTCTCGGAACGTGATATGTCTTTGCGCAGGTCTTTGAGAAGGCTGAACAAAGTCTTGTCGAAAGCATCTTCAACTCCGCCCACTACAGGGTTGTCCAAATCTTTGTCCTCGTTTTCATCCCCTTCGTTCACAGGCTTGATGGTCTGGATGGAATAAGGGTTGACCATATACCTCTCGCCTTTCGGGGTGATTTTGAGCAGTCCATAATTTTCAACATCCTTGACTATAAGGTCGTCGAAGATGGCGAGACGAATTATGTTGGACCAGAATTTGGCATCATACTCTTGCCCTTCACCGAACTGCTTGAGTTTGTTGTGCTTGAACTTCACGATGGAAGTGGTCTTGTTGCCCGTGATGATATCCACGATCTGCTCCTCCTTGAACTGCTGCTTCACCGTCTGGATCACGTCCAACGCCAACAGAATCTGTTCAGATGCATTCATCTTGGCCTTAGGGTGATTGCAGTTGTCGCAGTTGTGGCAGTTCTCCTCGTTATAGCTTTCGCCGAAATAGTGAAGCAAATGCTTGCGGCGGCAGCTGGTGGTTTCAGCGTATGCGGCAGTTTCTGCAAGCAGTTCTTTCACGACTTCCTGTTCGGCCACCGCTTTCTTGTTGGAGAATTTCTCGAGTTTGTGCAAATCCTTGTAGTCATAGAAAGCGATACATAGCCCCTCGCCGTCATCGCGTCCGGCACGGCCGGTCTCTTGATAGTAGCCCTCGAGACTCTTGGGCATATCATAATGTATCACATAGCGCACATCTGGTTTGTCGATACCCATGCCGAAAGCAATGGTGGCGACAATGATGTCCACTTTCTCCATCAGGAAATCGTCCTGGTTCTGCACGCGTGTCTTGGAATCAAGTCCGGCATGATAGGGCAATGCCCTGATTTGGTTGGCTTGCAGGAATGTGGCAAGCTCCTCGACTTTTTTCCTGCTCAGGCAGTATATGATGCCAGACTTTCCGGGGTGGCTGTTGATGAACTTAACCACATCCTTGTCAACATCTTTCGTCTTCTCGCGAATTTCATAGTAGAGGTTCGGACGGTTAAATGAGGAGATGAACACCTCGGCCTTGAGCATGCCTAAATTCTTCTGTATATCGTTCTGGACTTTCGGTGTGGCTGTGGCCGTAAGTGCAATCACCGGCACTTTCTGTCCTATTTTGTCGATAATGGCCCTGATGCGGCGGTATTCGGGACGGAAATCGTGCCCCCATTCCGAAATGCAGTGCGCCTCGTCAATGGCATAGAAGGATATGTCTATATCTTGGAAGAACTGGACGTTCTCTTCCTTGGTCAAAGATTCAGGGGCCACGTAAAGCAGTTTCGTTTTGCCGGCAAGCAGGTCCTGCCGCACCTCGTTGATTTCCTGTTTTGTAAGCGATGAGTTAAGAAAATGGGCGATGCCGTTCTCGGCGCCGAAGCCGCGGATGGCGTCCACCTGGTTCTTCATCAGGGCGATGAGCGGTGATATGATGATAGCCGTACCTTCCTTCATCATGGCCGGGAGCTGGTAGCACATGGACTTTCCTCCGCCTGTAGGCATAATGACAAAACAGTCTTTCCCCTTCAGCAAAGCCTTGATGACTTTCAACTGTTCTCCCTTGAATTTATCAAAACCGAAGACTGTTTTCAAGGTCTGGTGAATCTCCTTATCAGTAAAGTTTTTCATTCGTCAATTAAAGATTTTTGGTTCTCAATTTCTAAGCGTTTGTTGAGTGATTTCCCTGATTTTGGAAAACGGAAACAAAAATAAAAAAAAAACGTGCAAGTATATACTTATGCCCCAAAATAATGAAATTAAAAAAAGGCTTTCAATAAACTGCGTTTTTTGTCAGATATTTGGTCACATACGACTTCACGCCTTGCTCCAAGGGAGTAAAAGGCCGCCGGTATCCGTTACTCCGCATTTTAGTCATATCTGCCTCGGTAAAATATTGGTATTTGTCGCGGATGTCAGCAGGAATGTCTATAAATTTAATCCGCTGTTCGGCGTGCAAGGCGCGGAAAACCGCTGTGGCGAGCGCCCAAAACGAGCGTGCGCTCCCCGTGCCGAGGTTATAGATACCGCATGACGGATGGTGCTGTAAAAACCAATAAAGCACCCGCACTACATCCTTGACGTAAATGAAATCGCGGCACTGCTTGCCGTCATCATATTCCGGATTATGGGAGCGGAAAAGTCGAACTTCACCGGTCTCTTTTATCTGGTTGAACGAGTGGAAAATCACCGAAGCCATACGGCCTTTGTGGTACTCATTGGGACCATAGACGTTGAAAAATTTGAAACCGTACCAATACGGTGGCATAATGGTCTGTTTCAGTATCCACTTGTCGATCTCGTTCTTTGAACGTCCGTAAGCATTGAGCGGCTGAAGTTTTGGGGACAATCTTTCGTCATCGCTATAACCCAATTCCCCGGCCCCGTATGTGGCGGCTGACGAGGCATACAACAAAGGAACGCTAATACGGGATGCAAGATGCCAGATTCTCCGGGTAAATTCAACATTCAATTCTTCTAAAACTGCGTAATCCGTTTCGGTGGTATCGGTACGTGCTCCGAGATGGATGATGTAGTCAATATGGCCGGCGTTTTTTTCGGCCCAGTCAAAGAAATCGTTGCGTTGGATCTTGTCGACATACTGTTTGTATTCCCAGTTCCGGCGTTTTTCCTCTTTAGTGAAGTCGTCGACAAGGATGAGGTCGGAATGCCCCATCTCATTAAGTTTCGCACACATACAACTGCCGATAAAACCGGCTGCTCCTGTAACTATAATCATCTGCAGAAATTTGCTGCAAAATTAAAAAAAAAGGGATGCCCAGCGACACCCCTTTTTGCAATTATCATGAAAAAGTTCAGTATCCTAAAATTCCCAAAGGTCACTCTCGAACGTACGGAGTTTGTCCGTAATCCTTTCCGATTCGAGGCGCTGATCCCTTGAGTTTGCTATATAGTCGGCGATGTCACGGTCATAGACATTGGCCTCCTTGTAAATGAAACTGGTGAAATCGCGTTTCCAGGTAAGCAAGTCGTCGAATGAAATGCGTTGCGCATTATTCTTGACATTATAGACTTCCTGTTTGGCGAGGAAAGGGCGAAGTTCGTTGTAATAGATGTACCCTACCCTTTTCTTCATCATGACCCCTCTGACATCCTCGTCGCCGCTGCCCTCATCGTCATAAGAAGAGGCGCTCTGGCGTTCATGTTCAATGATGGGCTCGATTTCAAGAATCTGGACGAAGAAACGGGAAGCCTGTTTGTCGAAATACCATATCTCTTTCACATTGTATGAAATGACCTGTTTCGGTTCGTATTCGACAATCATCTCTTTCATGCCGATTTCCTCACCAGTTTCGAGGTCGATTTCAGGGATTTGGGACACTTCGGAGAGGTTTCCCCTCAATTCATCCCTTGAAAATGGGAGTGTACACATCTCATCGGAATAAATCGGAAGAACGCCTTCTGTCTTTTCAGGGTTCTGGACATCCATGGCGTCAAAAATCACCTGCGAAAGACTTCTCCATGTTCCTTTGGTTTCGGTGGGGAAATAGAGCGGGTGGTTGATTTTCTCACGCAAGTCGATGGTTCTCCAAACGGTATAGTAATACATAACGTCGGCCTGACGGACAGATGGATATGCCACAGGGTCTGAAAACTCGCCCACGTCAACCTGTTCCCAGGAGAACTCGACAGGCTTGCGCACCGGCTGGTTCATGGTGCTGCCTGTAGTCTCTTCTTCTTCCTGTGCGAAGATCGAAAATGAAGCCGCAAGGGCTAAAAACAACAAACTGAACTTTTTCATAATAAAGGGTAGTTTTAAAAAATTATCTGATACGTACAGAGAACTCGTCGAGTGTACGAGTACCTGCTTCTGAAGAAACCTTGATGTCTGTGAAATAGATCACGGTATTGGCCGAGGCCTTCTTGATTTTGTTTTGGACAGTTTCGGAAAGTGCGCCGCCTTGACAAGCGATTGCAGGGTCTTCCATGCCTTTGCTGACAAAAATAACTCTGAAAGAGTTGACTTTCCATTTCAGGTCATAGGCGAAATCCTCACCCATTGTTGCGCGGATAACCGGATTGGCCGTAAGTTCAGCCTTGGCGCGTTTGCCTCCACGAATACCGGCACCGAGCACGGCACGGGGATCCGGGACTCTCTTGACACGGAATGTCGTAGCACCAAGGTTCTTGCTTGCAGCATCACCTAATTTGGCTGAAACAGTAGCATTTACCGTCTTGCCGATCATGTTGGCCGGTACAGACACGTTGAACTTGCCGCCGCCGGCATTGGTGACATTACAGCCCGGGAAAGAGACGCTCAACTTGCCGGGATCGACAGGGGCTGAAACAGAAACAGGGTTTGCGATGCCTGCATAAAGCACATTCATCTTCTCCGCAGCAATGGTTGCCGAAGGTTTCAGGACTGAATATTTGTCCTTGAAGCCATAATATTTAGGCTGGCCGTTCGGGTCCATGATTTTGATGAGGCCTGCATATTTCTGGTCTCCCGGATTGCCCGCCGAAATCTTCAGTTTCACGATGCCATTCTCGCCTTCCAACTTGGTAGCGGAGGAGATACCGTCTTCCGTCAGCGTGTCGACTCCCATCTTGTAGTAAACCTCAGGGGTCTGCTTGGTATCGTAAGCGGCCACGATGATGTCTGCCTCATAACTGTCGCCGGAGAACACCATTCGGGAATTAGGGATGGCACGACCTGACACCTTGTCGAACTTGAAGTCATCGGCACTGATGGAAGACTTGAGGTAAGCAAGCATGACGGACTCGGCGTTGCGTATTTCGCCGATTTCCTTGTTCAAGAGTGTAACAGCGGCCGCTGCGATGATATGGTCGAAGTTATGCTCTTCCCAGCTCTGTTCAAACCCGTCTTTTTTGTATTTCGTGTCGACATCCAGCCCGACCAATGCGCTGATTCTTTCCTGGTCTGCGGGTCTTACCATCTTCAAGATATTGGATTTGTATTCTTTGATCTTTTTTTTCATAGCAACGGCGTTGCCTTTGTTGATCATGAAATCCGTAGGTTTGTCGAAGTTCTCCTTGGATTCCATCGTGGCGATGGTCTTTGCCTGTTTCACTTTCTTGCCGTCATCTGTTTTCACTTCAGCAAGAGTGTCACCATCAACATAGAGGATAAGGTCACTTCTCAACTTCTCAATATAATTGACGATGTCAGTGGTCTCTTTCCTGAGGGTTTTGGCTTTGACGTATGCGTCATGGATTTTGGCTTCGCCCAAAATCAGTTTCTGTTGTTCAAACCAGTTGTAGTCGTTGCCGTTTTGTATAGTAGTGTTTCGCATACTTGTCTGCAGCGTGTCGTCCACCACGATGAAAGCATTGAGGATATCTGCGGATACGTTCAAAGCCAACATTGCGGTATAGACCAGATACATCATCTGGATCATTTTCTGTCTCGGGGTCTCCGGACAATTTGTTGCTCCCATTTTCTATATTATTAATGTAAGGTTAGGATTAAATTGAGAAAAATGATTAAGATGATTCAAAACTATTTGCCGGGGTGAACGCCCATGGCAGCCAGCATATTTCCGTAAATGGTGCTGAGAGAAGAGATGTTCTTGGTCAGTTTGTCCATTTCGGCCTTGTAGTTGGTGGTCTGCTCGTATGCGGCCGTCAACTGGTTCACGGCATTGGTGGCTTTCTTGAGGCTTTCGAGGTAAGCAGACGAAGCGTTGCTGTCGGTTTCGAGAGAAGCGGCTACTTTGTCGTATTTGAGAGTGAGGTTGCGTACAGACTCGGCTGCCTTGGTCATGTTGCCCACGAAGTTGTCCGTCGCAACTGCGGCATCAGAAACGCCAGCAAGTTTCTTGGCATTGTCGCTGAGGTTTCTCATACCGGTGGCAAGACTTTCAATCAGTTCGGGCCCGATTTTGGCTTCTTCGAGCATCTTGTCGAGTTGTTGGGTGGCGCTTGCACCTTGCATCTGTTTTTTCTTCTCTCTCTTCGTAGGTTCTGCCTGTGTCTCTTCGCCGGTGGCAAGTTCAGGATATACCAAAGACCAGTTGAACTCAACGTGAGGCGGTTCAAATGCGGACAGGAAGAAAATCACACTCTCCGTGAACATACCGACCATAAGCATGGCATTTGCGCCAGGCCAGTGAAGAATTTTGAACAATGCACCTACAATAACCACTGCGGCACCCCAACCATACAGTTTCGCCATAAAGTTCTTGTACCCGTTAGTTCTAACTAATCTGTTAATTGCGTTCATTTTTTAAATTAATTTAGATTGATGATTAATAATAGTGATTTTTATTTTCCTAATAAACATGCGAAGCGCTCTGTGAAGAGTTGTCACCTCTCTGACGCCCCATGAAAGCCTGAACGTTGCGGAACCCGACGTATGATTTACAGGTGTCCTGATATTCGTATGACCTGGCATAAACAGTCGTGTAGTAGCTGACATCCTTCCATGAACCGCCGCGAATGACCTTTCTCTTCTTGGCCGGGGAGTCGTCCTTGCGGGCGTAATAAGTGTATTGCGGGTTCATGTCATGCGTGAAGTTTGTTGCAGACTTGTCATAGGCATCTTCGCACCATTCAGCCACGTTGCCGCTCATGTCAAACAGTCCCCAGTCGTTCGGGTAATAGTGGGCCACAATTCCCGGATAGAGGTTGTCGTCGGCGATGTAGTTGCCGCGCTGGGGCTTGAAGTTGCTCAGGAAGCATCCGTTGCTGTTTGTGGTGTATGGACCGCCCCAAGGATAAGAGGCGAGGGAGTTTCCGCCACGGGCTCCCCATTCCCATTCGGCCTCTGATGGCAGTCTGAACTCATGCTCGTTGGCATATTCTTTCGTGGAAAGCCATGACATGCGGAGTTGTGTCCTCCAATAAGAGAAAGCCTTTGCCTGCTTCCAGCTGACACCGACAACGGGATAGTTGTCGTACTGCGGGTTCGAGAAATAGTTCAGAACCATAGGCTCGTTGTACGAATAGACAAAATCATGGGCCCAGCAGAGCGTGTCAGGATAGATGTTGACCACTTCGTGCTTTATGAAGCGCTGGTAACCCGTCCCAGCGCTGCTCGGACGGTTGCAGTAAAGACCGCCGTAGTCGGATGCCTCTTTGTCAAACTCCTTGGCAGATGCTCCGAACTCTTCCGGGTTCTTGGGGTCGCGGTAATTACGGAAGTCGTACCACCAATACTCGAAATTATACATAGACACGTTAGTCGTATTCGGGCGGTAATGGTAAAACCGTGTGTTCACCTTATTGAAAAGCGGGCTTAGTGCGGCCTGGACCTCCTCATTGTCGGAATCCCACGGAATCTCTTCTTTCCAGTTGATTATCTTAGGTTCTATCACCTCGCCCTCATTCTCGCCCTTCTCATATTTCTTGTAGTGCCCGTATTTCTCGGCATCCTCGATTTCGGCATCTCCCAGCAGGACATGTGCAATCGAGTCGCGTACCCAATGGACAAACTGGCGGTACTCGTTGTTCGTGATTTC
This sequence comes from Oscillospiraceae bacterium, assembly GCA_963620035.1. Lineage (GTDB taxonomy): Bacteria > Bacteroidota > Bacteroidia > Bacteroidales > WCHB1-69 > F23-D06. The sequence goes on from CAVEXN010000011.1 coordinate 33,479, forward strand.
AGTTTCGTCCATCCAGAACGCACCGACCGTGACGTTCTTGGACTGCTGTGTCAATGCGAACGGGACATCCTGGTCGCCGCCACCCATAACGTAATGGCCAGTCGGTACATACACCATTCCGTACGGTTCGAGGTCAACGAAGTCAGGACGATCCTTGACTCCGACCAGCTGGCCGTCTCCGCCGCTGTTGCAAGACGACAGCACGACCATCGCCACTGCGAGCATAATAATTAACCTTTTCATCTTTATCAAATTTATGTTTTTTCTAACGTTGAATATGCCGGTTTATTTTTCAATACTGATTTTTATAGATGTAACGCGTTGACCCATAGCCCGAGAATATTTCCGGCTTGTATATGTCGAAGCAATAGCGAACCATGACTTCAATGTCGCCGAAACTGCGGTTTGGCCTGTAACCCAATTTGTTGGCCGTAATGCCGTAACTGAATGCAGCCTCCAAACCCTTGAGATAGACGTTGGAAGAATTGTAGAACGGGCGTGCGCCGAAAATAAGGTTGATGTTGTCGTTGATGCGGTAGCCTGCGCCGCCCCAAAATACTCCGTTGTACCTTACCAGTCCCATAATGTCTATCTGGTAAGTCTTGAAATCCGTCTTCACCATCGCATAGGGCATCACTTCCCAACTCGGGTTTGCCGGCACTATCCACGTATAGCCGCCATGCACATACATTTGCGGAGTGCGGTTCACGGAGTTCTTCTCGCCCGAGACTCTCAATGCATGGTTCTTGTCGAAAGCGCTGGCAATCTGCGTGAAACTGAGGCCGGCATGCCATTGGTCGCATTTGTACTGGACCCCGAAACTGAAGTCAAGGTCCATCGTCGATTCGCCGAGGTTGTCTATCACCGGGTCGCCGGTCTGGATGGGACGGAAACCGTCCTTTGAAATCGTCTGGTTGTAGAGCGAGGCCTGCAGACCGATGCCCAAATGTCCGCCCGCAATCCTCAACTTGTACGAATAACCGAGTTTGACACCTATGTTGTTGTAGTATCCTATCACGTCGTTGACCAGCGAAAAACCGATAGAACCTTTCAGTTTCTTCAAATATGACTCTATGTTTATGAGGATATCGTGCGGCGCAGTCTTGTCTTTCTTCAACGAATCCCCGTTCGTGTAAACATCACTCCATCCCATGTATTTATTATTGTAAAGAGCGGTAAAGCATAGCGTATTGCTCTGTTCGCCAATGGCTCCGGCATTGTAATAAGAAGAAGCCCACGGGAAAAGCGTAAATTGCGCATCGTCCTGCGCATAGCAGGCTTTCTCGGCTGAAAGGACAAACACAAGCAGAATTGTACATCGGATTATACGAGACTTTATAAACATAGTTCTGTTTTAATTACCTTAAACATTTGTCGTACAACATGTTATTCTTCATTCTCCCGATTTTATGACTTTAACTCAATACATCTTTTACCATACTACAACAATTAAGTTACATGCTGTAATTACATTTCCTTTTTTAAAGCGCCAAAAATACGATTATTTTTTATTTGCAATACCGCTTGTGTTTTTTTATTTTCCATTGGCGACTGGCCACCGCTTGCTCAAATCCTCCGCTTTCTCCACTTCGGTACAATCCGTTGTGTTTTCCCCACACACTCGTTTAATCAAAAAAAACTTCATTTTGTGATTTTTCGACTGAATCATATACTAATTTTTATAAAAAGGCGTTTTAACCTTGACAAGACATTTTATTCATTTTAAACAATCAACAAATATGGAATGGAGACAATTAAATCCCCAGCATGAGGTTAACCCGATGGATCATGTGGGAGAACTGCACAACACCCTGTTGGAACATTTCATCAAAAACATCGACAATGTTTCAAAAAAGCCTTGCAGCCAATGTACTATTGTCAGCGACGTCATCGGTCTGATTCTGCCTGACGCCATATCTTTGCTGCAACTGACATCAGACCGTCTGGACTACTACAAAGCCTACGCTGCGTGTACCGCTGCTGTTGTAAACAATCATGATACACATAAAGATTTCTTGCAGGTCGCTGCATACAGCAGCAGTTTTCATATTCTTCTGAGTAAAATCTTATACAGAATTGAACAATTATCGATAGACAATGTAGATGCAACTTTGCTATCACTACAAATAATTGACATTGACATTCTCGCCAATTATTTGTCTTCATTCGAAAAAGATACCCTTTGGATGCTAAATTCAATAGCACGGCACAGTGCAGCTTATTGGGTAACAGCCAAAACCGATTCGAACTCGCCCTGGATCAAAGCTCTGTCTGACAGAGATTGTGGTTTTCTCAAGAAAGATCCGCCAGAATGGGTATATACCGGCACTAAGGCGGCATTCATAGGAGCATGGTTTGCAGGGAACCCATTGGCAGCATTAGGAGCAGCGGCGGTAAGTTCTGCCGTAGATGCCATTTTAGAGTGTACGGATGACGATGAAAAAGATGAGAAAAAGTGTGTTTTCTGAGATTTCAGTTGAACAAAACATTTATTTTCTTTGAAAAAAAACACCTTTAGAACTTATTCATTGCCATAGTCTGCACCGGATTGACCAACATCCTGTCACGTGCTATCATTGTGAACCTCCTTTGACGGCGTTTTTGAAGTCATTTCATCAAAAGCCATTGTAATTGCCTGTGTGTTCCCGTTTATTGTTGTTTACTTTGAAAAGGAGAAATTGGCAGTTGTCTGAATCGTTTACAATGTCTTCTTCTCATTTTTGAGCCATTGGCTATAGTTCAAAACAGGTCTTCAAGGTTTTTCTTTCAGAACATGGCCTTGACCGTCATTGCACCCGTATGCACAGTTTTGTTGCCCTGCGTCTTGCGGCCTTCATATTGGAGTGACAGCTGCATATACTCGGTGACGGAAATGCGGAAGTCGCACTTCCACAAGACATTCTGCCCCAGCGCAAGGCCGTTCATCATCAAATAAGAAGCGGTGTTGCTCTCCGGGATGCAGCCGCCGGCATATACATACTGCAATGAGGAAGTCACCATGCCCCGTCCGGCGAATCGTCCAATTGCCTCCAGCGACGCACTGTGCGACCAAAGCCGCTCAAGACCCAAGAGGTTGCATTTGCTGTCGTAACTGTACTCCACTGAAAACGTTACAATATTGCGGAACTGGTACCGCACCTCTTCGCCTACCATGTGCCGCACTATCGTATAACACCGCATGGACATCTGTTCCGACCGGTTGCCCGTCTCTTGATGCTCGTAGGTGGTCTGGAAAGTGAGATTTTTCCCGGCTCGCCCTTTCAGCACAACCTGCTGCATGGACACGCTGTTTCGCTCAAAGCCATAATAAAGAAGGTTCTTGTTCTGATTCTCCTGAACCGTCAAGTCAAACGCGAACTTCGAGGCGCTGCTGTTGAACGAGAATGTGTTGCTGAACGAAAAACTGCGGCTGACAAGCCCCGTGTCCGACAAGTCTGCATAGAAAGGATTGACGTTAGGGACGGTCCGTTTCACGCCGGTGCGCAAGGTGGCGGCATCCGAAAAGCGGGAGATGAACTTTTTCAACCCTTCAGCATTCCGCCAGACGACCGCGGGAGACAAACGGACACTTTGCGTAAACTTGCTGTTATAGGTGTTAATGTAGTCTGTGCCCGAAAGCCACACTTTGACATACTCTGCGGCATCCCGGAAAGCCGAAATCTCGAATTCTTCAAGTTCCTCCACCCCATTGCCGTTGTAGTCGTTCCAGACATGAGTACCCTGGCCTTTCGCCACCTTGATGAAAGTGTAGCTGCGGCGCAGTTCCATTCCGCTTCCTAGTTCATAATAGGTGTTCAACGATAGGAAATTGTGCCAAAACCGCCCCGAATACTCGAGGTTCCCTACATAATAATGTTCAGGACGGATGTTCGCCCCGGCATTGTCGCGCTGGTTGCGGTAGGTGGCCTTTACGCCCAAATGCTGATTCCTGACCCGGTCCATAGACCCGGCAACGGAAAGTTCGTCCAGAACGGTGTGCCGCGACAGAGTGTCGGCCGAGGGCTGAAATTCAATACGGTTCTTGTAATAGATGGCATACTTCCCGAGCCGGGCACTGTCGCCGCTCTTGACATAGAGCACGGCTTCATTGAAGGCATAACTGTCGGCGCACAAGGTGTCCAGAAGACAGTCCCGGTACATATTGTGCTCCAGCAAGTCCCGGACACCGACAATGACCTTCCCGATGCTCATCGAGAGGTTGTTGTCTGAAGCGACGAATGAACTTTTGCGGAGAGTGTCTCTCTGCAGGAGCCAGGATGTAGCAGTCGTGAACTGAGTGTTTTTCAGTCTGTTGCCGGAGACAATCTCCTGCCGCAGTGCCGACAGACTTCCGGGACGGGAATACCAGTTAAGCGTATATTTCGACGAACCGTATTGTGGATTGGCAATGCCCGCCGAAGCCTGCAGCATCTGTTCTGCGGAGCGTACACTGTCGTTACCGGAGAGGTTGTATTTGCGGGCAAACTCAACCTCGCGGCTGGGCTCCACCTCACAGAAATCCTTGTGGCGATATTGCCACAGCAGTTCAGTTGACAGGTGCCATCCGGCTGTATCGACATCCTTTTTTTCAAGACCCTGTTCGTGTTTCAACGCTATGTTACCGGCAAAACCGGCGTTGCCGTTCTTTTTCAGGAACGTGTTGCTGTTATAGTTCGACAATGCAAGTTCGCCGCGCAACATCGACTTCGGGGCGAAGCGGCAGGTCGCCCCGATCGTAGCCATCTGTTGCAGTTTCGGGGCGGTCAGCAACATCATGGGTTCGTATTCGCCTTGCGGGATGCCCTCTTCGGGGGCGGTCCAGCCAAACACACGTCCGTTAGCGGTGCTGCTCAACAATACATAGTTGCCCTTGTTCTTGCCCACGTAGGAGAAACTCAAACTGTACAATTGTTCTGTCTTGTCCACAGAATAGCAATACACCTCATAGTTCTTCCCTGCCGCCACAGTGTCGCGCCTGGCATAGAGCACTCGGTCAGAGGTGAACGCCATCGAGTCAGCCCGACTGTAATATGCTGTCTCCTCGCCCGGGGCGAGCCGGGAGAGAAAAAGTTTTTGGCTGTCATCGAGTTCGGGCTGGACCGACCGGTTCCTAAGATCCTGTTCCTGATAATAGTTAACGGTCAATGTCAGCGGACTTTTCTTGCCGAAAGTCATCTCATTATACGAAAACAGACTGTACCTCACATAATTACGGTCTGTACATTCAAACCACACCACAATTCTTTTCTCTTCCGTCACCAGCATAGACGGGGTAAAGGTAAGCTCGGCGGTATTGTAGTCCATCACATAGTCGCGATCTTGGCCTCTGGTTTTGAGTTCTCCGTCAACATAGACGCGTTCGGAGCCTGCCACCACCGCTATGCTCGTCTCGTTGTTAGGGCCGTAAAGTCTATAAGGACCTTGCACGCCGTTTTGGGGTTCGATGTTCTGTTGGACGAATTTGCCTTTTGAGACACCGCCGCCTGCACTGTTTTCAAATTTTGCCGACGTGCTGCCTTTCAGGCAGTTGACAGCGGCTTTCATTCCGAGCAGACTGCGGTTCACTTTCAAGAAATCGTCATTCGGTGAAGACAGTGAGATATCGCCGGCATCAATCCTTACAATATTTTTATGGCGTAGGGTAATGAACACGCTACTCAAGTCGGTGATGTACTCCGTGTTGCCTTCCGGTTGCAGCGGCATGTTCTGGTCTGAAAGGGAAGCGATGATTTCAAGGTCTTCGGAGAGTTTTCCTGACAATTGGAGATTGAGGGCCGAATTGAGCACTATGTCTTGCCTGTTTCCCACAGAGATGCCGCGCGACACAGAGCCGGCGGTATTGAGCAGATTGTCTTGCACGGCATCGGACACAGGCAGAATGTCGCTCTCCACGGCTCTGAGGTCAGGGAGAGGGGGTTCAATGAGGGAGAGGGGGCGGTGGCGGCGCGGGGCAGAGAAGTCGGAACTATAAACCAGATACCGGAAGCAGAGCGGTTTTCCCAGCAAGGCGGAATCTTTCAGATAAAGCGTTGCGGCGATGAAATCTATGTCTAGGGCGGCAGCGGACGTGCCCTCCAACTGGAACGACTGCGGCACCACGGAGAGCGTATCGAAGCGCATGCGCATCGAATCGGGAGTCACGCAACCGAAACGGCAAGGAGACTGTGCATGCAGACAGCAGAGTTGCAGACAGCAGACAACAATAAAAATACCGATGTGCCTAAAGTCCATCAGAAAAGAAAATCTATTACCCAATAACTCACAATTATCAATTTTCGTATTTTTGCGCCCAAAATTTTCAAGGTATGGAAAAGATCACAAGCAATGGTATGAAAGACACGCGTTCCGGCTTCGGGGCCGGCTTATTGGAGGCCGGAAAGGCCAATCCTAATGTCTTCGCCTTGACCGCAGATGTCACAGGCAGTGTAAAGATGGGGGACTTCAAGGCGGCTTTCCCGGACCGTTTCATTCAGGTCGGCATTGCCGAAGCGAATATGATCGGTATTTCGGCAGGTCTTGCCCTAAGCGGCAAGGTTCCGTTCGCCGCCGCGTTTGCCGGTTTTGTCAGCGGGCGCGTTTACGACCAGATCCGCATGACGGCAGCCTATTCCAACCTGAACGTTAAGATTTGCGCCTCCCATGCCGGCCTTACCGTCGGCGAAGACGGGGCAACCCATCAGATGATTGAAGATCTGGGACTTATGAAGATGCTTCCCAACATGGTTGTGCTCAATCCGTGCGACTACACACAGACGAAGATGGCCACCATAGCCGCTGCCGAGTACGACGGTCCGGTTTATCTGCGCTTCGGGCGTCCGGCCGTGCCTGATTTTACGGCAGAGGCATCTTTTGTCATCGGCAAGGCCATCACGATGAACGAGGGCGCAGATGTGACTGTTTTTGCCACGGGGCATCTGGTTTATCCCGCACTTCAGGCCGCATACGCGCTGAACGAACAGGGCATCTCGGCAGAGGTCATTGACATCACGACCATCAAGCCGCTTGACGAGGAGGCCGTGCTCGCCAGCCTTGCCAAGACCGGATGTGCCGTCACAGCAGAAGAACACCTTATGAACGGCGGCATGGGCGACGCCATCTGCCAACTGTCGTGCCGCAGACTTCCCGTTCCCGTTGAGATGGTGGCCATGAACGATGTCTTCGGAGAAAGCGGAACATCTGACGAACTGATGAAACTCTACGGACTTGACACCGAACACATCGCTGAAGCCTGCAAAAAGGTAATCGCCCGCAAGAAATAACCCCTTATGCCAGAAGCGTCTGACGATTTCATCCTTGCCCTTTTCGAAAACAGCAAGACCAAAGAACAGGCTTTTGAACTGCTGGTGAAAAAATACCAGAAAGTCATCTATTTCAACACACGGCGTATCGTCTCCCTCCACGAAGACGCAAACGATGTCACCCAAAACGTCTTCATCAAAATCTGGCAGAACCTGCAGAATTTCCGTAAAGAATCAAGCCTCAAGACTTGGATAACGAAGATTTCCGTAAACGAAGCGTTGACTTTCATAGAGAAAAAGAAAAAGACCTTGAACCTCGCCGACGACAGTTACGCAGACTTTCTTGTCGTGAGCCAGCCTGAAACGAATTTCATCTCACCTGACGAAATACAGCAAATGCTTCAGGAAGAAATACTCAGGCTTCCACCCAAACAACGCGCCGTATTCACCATGCGCTACTACGACGAGACTCCTTACGCAGAAATGTCCAAGATTTTCGACACATCCGAAAGCGCACTGAAAGCCTCCTACCACTTCGCCGCAGAAAAAATCAAGAAAAAATTATCCGAACGTTTAACTTTTTAAACCATCCATAGTCAAACGTCAAGTTTGCATAATTTATAGATATTATGGATATAGACTTAAAAAACCTGCCCAAAGAGGAAAACTACCAGATTCCTGAAGATTATTTCAACAATCTGCCCGGCCAGGTGATGAACAGAATCAGGAAAGAAAAGAAAAAAAGGCGGATCTTCCTGCTCTCCGGCGTTGCCGCTGCTCTTGCCATTGTCATCTGCGGCACTTTCGTGTTCAGATCTGTCTCCTCCGGCGTTGAACAGCAGCCCATCGTAAACGAAAAGCAGACTGAAGTGAAACAATCTGAAGAAACAACGACTCCGCTGGAGCAGCAGATGGTTGACTATTACAGCAGCGACTTTGCACGTATGGAATATTACAATTTCTAATCTAACTATACGTAAACAAAACAATGAAACGAATCATAACCTTAATCTGCCTTTTAACAGCATTTGTGGCCTCAGTTCAGGCCCAAGAGAAACCCGACACCGAAAAGATGTTGAAAGAGCGCATGGACAACATGCACCAGAACCTCTCCCTTTCGTCTTCCGAAAGCAAAAGCTTCTACACCGCCTACGAACAGTTCCTGCGAAGCGAAATCAAATACCACGAGACTTTCAGGACAAACATGGAGAAAAACGGCATCAAGCAGTGCGTCTGCCTGAACAAGGAGTCATACGCCAACATGACCGACAAGCAGATGACCTATATGCAAGACCAAAAATTCGAGCTCCGCAAGAACATGCTGAACCTTGAGTCTTCCTTTTACAAAAAACTGAAAACCATTCTTTCTCCAAGACACATTCAGGATTTCTACAGGATTGACGAACAATACAGACGTGATCTTGTGAACAAGGTGAAATGCCAGAAAAACAGCCAGACAGAAAAAGAAACCTTTATTAATTCAGGAAAGAAGAAACGTTAAACCGGGATTCGTCCGCCCCTTGATTCCTCTCGTGAATGCTGTCTCGCAACGCTATAGCCTATACGCTTCAACACCTGACGCAAATATCCTTTCCTGACATTGGACCGCAAGAGGTTGCATTCACAGTCAACGGAGAGTCACTCCAAATAGCCATTTCAGAACAATGGCATATCGCACTGAAACTGCTGTCAGACTCTGACATACAAGAACTTTGCAAGGGAGCACTTGCTCCCTTGCAATCTTTGTCTGCAGACGGGAAAGTTTATGTTCCGTTGTTCCAGCCATCAAGGGCTGCCGGCGAGAACATCCGGCACGACCTGGAGCGGAACGAGCTGCACATCCCTTTCGACATTGTCACCGTCTCCTTTCTGCTGCTTTCAAAGAGAGACGAAATGGCTGATGCCAAAAGAGACCGGCACGACAGATTCCCGTTCCTGCACAGTCTGCCAGACATGTACAGCTTCATCCACCTCCCCCTTGCGGACGAATATGCCATGTTGCTTCGGAAATGGGTTTTGGAAGCCTTTCATCCGTCTATAAAACTGACCCATAGGAAGCACCGTTTCATTCCCACACACGATATCGACCTGCTATACCGGTTCCGCAATCCGTTGCAGGCGGCAAAGTCGATACTTGGCCGAGACCTGCTGCTTGGCCGCAGCCTCTCTTGTACGTCAGCCTCCTGGAAAGAGTACCGTAATTGGCGCACCGACAGAAAACTCGACCCATACATCGCCGCCCTAATAGAGTTCACACGCCTGTCGAAAGCACATGGGCTGCACGACGTTTTCTTTTTCAGGAGCAACTCTCTTGCCGACCCCGGCGCCGCCTATGATGTCCGAGACCCGATGGTGCGTCACTGCATCGATGCCATAAGGGAGGCAGGCATGGACATAGGGCTGCACGGCAGTTACGACAGTTATACGCAACCCGACCTTTTATGCCTCGAAAAAGAGAAGCTTGAAAAAGTCGCCGGGCAACAGATCACGAAAGTGCGACAGCATTATCTCCGATTCAGACTAAACGCAAAGGGAGGGGATGCCAGCACAATAGATGCATGGCGGGCGGCAAGGCTGACGGACGACTATACGCTCGGCTATGCGGAGCAGCCCGGATTCCGTTGCGGCACCTGCCACCCCTACCGGCTGTATGACTGCAAAGCGGACTGTCCCACGGGAATAACAGAGCACCCGCTCATTGTCATGGACGGCAGCCTCGTGGACTACCTGCATCTGGATCCCGCCGAAGGCAACGGGCTTACCACGCTCCTCCGGCAACGGTGCGAAGCCGTAGAGGGAGACTTCATCATATTGTGGCACAATCATTTCTGTAGCCGCCAATATCACACATACTACCGTCAAATCTATCTTGAACAGATCAACGGCGGCAATGGCACCCTAAATTGAAAACTTGAAGCGACTGACGATATGAGCGAACATTGGCTATCGAGAACAGTGCTGCTGACAGGAGAGCAGCGGCTTGAAAAACTATCAAAAGCACATGTGCTGCAGGTCGGTTTGGGCGGCGTAGGAGCCTACTCGGCGGAGATGCTGTGCCGTGCCGGTGTCGGCGAGCTCACCCTTGTAGATGCTGACAAGGTGTCGCTCACAAACCTCAACCGGCAGTTGCCAGCCTTGCACTCCACCTTAGGGCAAAGCAAGGTGAAGGTCATGGAACAGCGACTGCTCGACATAAACCCGAGCCTTAAAGTGCATTGCGTAGAAGCGTTCATCCGTGACGAACGCACTGAACAACTGCTGACGGCAGCCCCTTACGACTACGTGGTTGATGCTATCGACACCCTCTCTCCGAAAGTCTTCCTCATCTATCAGGCGTTGCAGAAAGGATTGAAAATAGTATCCGTAATGGGGGCAGGTGGCAAGACGGACCCTGCACAAGTCAGGATTGACGACATATCCCGGTCATCTTACTGCCGGTTAGCCAAGACCGTACGCAAAAGGCTATACCGGCTTGGTGTCCGCAAAGGTGTGCAAGTCGTCTATTCGCCTGAAAAGGTGCCTGATGAGGCGGTTGTCATCGACAAAGACGAAGAGATCAACAAACTGTCAACCGTAGGTACAATATCCTATATGCCGGCTGTTTTCGGATGTTTCGCCGCCTCGGCCGTGATACGTGCTTTGATTGAGGAAAAATAGCCAAGCGACATGGCTGTGTTGAGGGCAAAGCGCAGCATTCGGAATAATAGCAATTTTTGTATTTTTGCGCACTTTTTTCAGATTACAAAATCGTAAGGCTTTGATGAAAAATCTACATTTCATTCTGATATTCATGACGATTATGCTGGCCGGAAGCATCGCATTCGCCCAGAAGCCAGCAAAGAAAGACCGGCGGGTTGCCAAGACGCAAATGCCGGCAGACAGCGCAGCCGCAGCCAAAGGCGCCACATTTGTCATCGACAACGACGAACTTGAGGATGTGATCGGTTTTTCGGAAATCAATGATATGCAAGAGGACGAGAGCGGGTATTCGTCGAGTCCTATGCCCGGGTTGCTGCATTCATCGCAGGATGTATTCACGAGAAACACTTCCTACACTTTCAGCATTGCGTATTTTCGCGCGCGCGGCTATGACGGGAAGTATTCCGACGTGTTCATGAACGGGTTTTCCATGAACAGCAGTGTCACCGGGCGGGCCACCTACTCGCAATGGGGCGGTCTGAACCAGATATTCCGTTATCCCGAATACATCACCAATATGGATGCGGCAGGGTTCGCTTTCGGGAACATCGGCGGTGCCGGCAACTACAATCTCTGCGCCAGCAACTTCCGCCGTCAGGTCAGGGCCTCTTATTCTCTCACCAACCGCACGTACAACAACCGCATCATGCTCACCGGCGCCACCGGCGTGATGAAAAACGGATGGTCGGTGGCAGGGTCTCTGTCTGCCCGCTTCGGCGACGGCATCTCCTATGTGGAGGGGACCTCATACAACAGTTTTGCCGGCTTCATTGCCGTTGAGAAAATCTTCAATTCAGAACACCGTCTCAACCTTTCGGCTTTCGCCAGCTACACCTCGCGGGGCATGCAGTCGAGTTCGGTGCAAGAGGCCTACGACCTGCTGAACGACAACTACTACAACGCCAACTGGGGCTGGTATCAAGGCAAACAGCGCAATGCGCGCGTACGCACCGTATGCGAGCCCGTCATCCTGCTCACCCACAGCTATACGCCAAAAGACAACCGGCTGAGAATCACAGGCACGCTTGCGGCCACATTTGGACGGAACAGCACTACCTCGCTCAATTGGTACGACGCTCCCGACCCACGTCCCGACTACTACCGTTACCTGCCCTCATACCAGATCAGCGACGGCGACACCGCCGAATACTACAGCGATATCCGTCGCCTCTGGAGCGAGAATGACCAATCCTATACCCAAATCAACTGGGACCGCCTTTATGAAGTAAACCAATTGGCAGCCGCACAGGGCAAACGGGCTCAATACATGATCGAGAACCGCGTGCGTGACCACATCTTGTTAGGCGGAGCCTCTCACCTCTCCTATTCATTCACTAAACACGCCAGACTCTACGCCGGACTTGACGTGCGCGGCATGAAACAGAAAAACTACAAAACCATCAACGACCTGCTGGGCGGCTCCTACTGGCTTGATGTGGACAAGTTCTCCGAAGGAGATTTTCCCGAAGACCAACAGGTGCAGTACAACGACATTCTGCACAAGGACGACACCCTGCACGAAGGTGACATCTTCGGATACAACTACGACTATCACATTTACACCCAGCGCCTTTGGGCGACCGCCATGTTCTCTTTCCCCCATATCGACTTTCATATTGGCGGACAAATCGGCGGGACAGAATTCTGGCGCACCGGAAAAATGCAGAACGGACGTTTCCAGAACAACTCTCTCGGCAATTCAGAAAAGAAAGCATTCCTTGAGGGTGCAGCCAAGGCTGGTTTGACCTACAAAATCACTGGCCGCAACTACCTTGTGTTGAACGGCCAGTTCGCTTCGTCTGCCCCATCCGTCATGAACGCATTCGTGTCGCCGCACATTCAGAACGGTTACGTGGAGAATCTTTCCAATGAGAAAATCTACTCTGCTGACCTCTCCTACGTGCTCAACCATCCCGTCATCAAACTCAGAGTCTCGGCATTCTTTACGCAAATGCAGGACATCAACAAATTGATAAGCTTTTACCATGACGACTTTTCCAGCATGGTAAACTATTCCGTTTCCGGCATTGACCAACGGCATTACGGCATCGAACTGGGCAGCGAAATAAAACTTGGCAGCATGTTCTCGCTCATACTTGCCGGCACGTACGGTGACTATCGCTACTCTGACAAAGCCTCCGTGGTCATGATTGCCGAAAACGGCACCGACTTCGAAGATGATATCCTGCGGACCGTTTACTGGAAGAACTTCCATGTGGCCGGCACGCCGCAAGCCGCTTCCACCATAGGGCTCAAGTTCAACCATGACTACTGGTGGGTTACCGTAAATGCCAACTACTTCGACAAGATATATTGCGACTTGAACCCGGAACGGAGGACATCTGCCGCACGCGGTTCTCTTGATTCCAACTCTGAACTCTACCATCAGATTGCAGACCAGACCCGAATGAAAGGGCAATTCACCCTTGACCTCTCCGTCAGCAAGTCTTGGAAAATCAGGCGTTACCTTGTCGGCATCAATGCCAGCGTCACCAACCTGCTGAACAACAAGAACCTCATCACCACCGCATACGAGCAATACCGTTTCGACTACTACAGTTACAACCCCAACAAATACGCCAACAAATACTATTATGCCTTTGGCACGACATTCTACATCGGCCTGAATTTCACTTTCAACTAACCGCAATCCGACTTAATGAAACGTTCACATTCATCCATTGTCTGTCTGCTGGCAATCCTCGTGGCCGGATGTTTCGCCGGCTGCAACACAGAGCCTGACATTGCGCCCATACCCTCATATTCGGGAGAAGCCAACACCACCATTGCAGAGCTGCTCGACCTCCACCAAATCGGTTCGTCCGACTCCTACGACCACATCTCGGAAGACTCGGCCGACATCGTCATCTGCGGCATTGTGACCTCTTCGGACGAGCACGGCAACTGCTACAAATATCTCAACATCGAAGACGGCACCGGCGGCATCCAGATCCGCATCAACAACAGTTATCTCTACAAAAAATACCGTGTCGGGCAGCGCATCTTTGTCAAGTGCAACGGTCTTGACCTGGGCGACTACCGAAAACTGCCCTGTCTCGGCATTTGGGCAAACGGCTCCATACAGCAGATCCCCTCCAACAAAGTGTCACGCTATGTGTTTTTGGATGGGGCACCGGAACCGTTCACACCCGCCATCAGGCTCGCCACCATACCGGGTGCCGCTGACATGCCAGACACCTACTACAACCGTCTCGCCGTGTTAGAGAACGCCTCGTTCATTGAGGGCGGAACCGCCAACTTCTCGGAGGACAACTCCGCCACCAGCCGCGACATCGTCATGGCAGACGGCACCACCATCACGATGCGCACCAGCAACTATGCCGATTTCCGGCAAGAGACGCTTCCCACCGGAACAGGCACCGTGACGGGCATCCTCACACGCTACAATAATACTATACAGATCGTAATCCGCGACTTGGACGACCTGCAAGGCTTCGGAAATGCCCCGCACACGGCAGACATCTTCACCGTAAACTACGGAAACGCATTTGAGGACGGCTGGCTCCGCATCTCGTCCGGCAGCGAATGGACCGTGCTCTCCAACTCCTCCTTCACGGGATTCCTGATACAGCCGCAGTCGGAGACCGACAGTTGGCTCATCTCGCCCGCCATCAATCTGTCCGGCACCGTAGAGCCATTGCTGACCTACAGCCACCGCATCTCCGGCAACAGCGAAAACGCTGCAATGAAATGCTTCTATACCCTCAATTATACCGGCGATGTAAACACGACAGAGTGGACCGAAATTCCCGTTGACGGGTACAGCAGCACTTTCCGGGACGAGCGTTTCAAAATGCCGGCATCCGCCTGCACGTCAAGTTTCAGGTTCGCTTTCAGATACTCCGGCAACGGCACAATATGGGCAATCCGAAACATTAACATCTCGGCAACCGTAAACCAATAAAACTACAGACCACAATGAAAAGAAACGTTTTGATCCTCTGGCTACTTGCGGCTTCCACTCTCTTGCTATCCTCCTGCAACAAATGGGAAGAGCCTGTATTTCAGGTGCCGACATACGACGGTCCTCAAGCCAACCGCACCATCGCCGACATCAAAGCCATGCACACCTTAAGTTCCGGGAACCTTGACTCCATCTGCTCCTCCGACGAGACCTTCATCGTCAAAGCCGTTGTAGTCAGTTCCGACCAAGGCGGCAACTGCTACAAATACCTGACCCTTCAGGACGAAACCGGCGGCATTGAAATCGCCATTGACCGAAGCGGGCTCTACAACGAATATCCGGTGGGGCAGACCGTCTATCTCGACTGCCGCGGGCTCATTGTGGGCGATTATTACAAAAAATATCAAATAGGATGGAAATACAACGGGGCTGTAGGGCGAATCCATACCGAAGCCCTCAAGAACTACCTGCACAAAGACGGTCTTCCTGACCCCAATCACCCATATCTTTCCAAACCGGTAGAAATCACCGGAGCCTCCCAACTCTCGCTTGAAAACGTCAACCGGTTCGTCAAAATCAACGGTGTCCGCTTTGCCGAAGACTGTGACGGGATGCCTTTTGCCAGCAACGACTTCACCACCGACCGCGATGCCACCGTCAACGGGCAGAGTTTCATTGTCCGCACCTCCAATTATGCCAATTTCAGGTCTGACCTCATCGATGCCGATGCTGAATACTGTCTGTACGGTATCCTTTCCGTTTACAATTCCGAGTACCAACTGACCCTCCGCACAAGAGACGACATACAGTTCGCCCGGCACGAAGAAGATGTGATACTCAAGACTTTCACTTTCAACGACCAGTCGCTGACCACAGGCGGATGGTTTTCGTGGCCTGAAGGGGAATGGCGTTACCAGTCATTCCAAGGGAACCAATTCATGGTGCATCTGGAGACGGACGAAGTCTGTGACGATTGGCTCGTCTCTCCCGAAATCGACATCGAGGATCTGTCGGATGCCGTTTTAGTCATCAACCATGCCAACAATGTGGCGGGCAGTCCGGCCACTTACTATCAGGCCTACTACTCCACCACTTACAGCGGCGGTGCCGTCAACGAGATTGACTGGCATGCCTTCAGTCCTAACATCAACTCTTTCCCGTCCACATTCGGCAACAGCAACGAACTCAGCCTTTCGTCTGTCGGGAGCAGCAGTTTCAGGGTCGCGCTCCGTTACCGCAAGAGCGGCAAGGCTGACGGCACGCGATGGAGTGTCCGAAGCATGGTCATCTACAAGAAATCACAGAAATAGACAAAACAAACAAAACATTCCCATACAATGTATCAGCTCAATTCCATTGAAGAAGCTTTAGAAGATTTCAAAGCCGGCAAATTTATCATAATGGTTGATGACGAAGACCGCGAGAACGAAGGGGACTTCATCATTGCCGCCGAGAAGATAACCCCAGAAAAAGTCAATTTCATGCTCCAATACGGGCGAGGAGTCCTGTGTGCGCCGCTCACCAGGGAACGTTGCCAGCAATTAGACCTCGACATGCAGGTCAACAGCAACACCTCGCTGCACGGAACGCCGTTCACCATCACCGTTGACTTGTTGGAACACGGATGCACCACCGGAGTCTCGATGCATGACCGTGCCGCCACCATCAAGGCGCTTGCCGACCCGAGCATGAAGCCGGACAATTTCGGACGGCCCGGTCACATCAACCCGCTGATGGCCCGCGACGGCGGCGTGCTGGTCCGCGCCGGACATACCGAAGCCACCGTTGACATGGCACGCCTGGCGGGACTCACCCCTGTAGGTTCACTCATAGAAATCATCAACCCTGACGGCACCATGGCCCGTCTGCCGCAACTCATCGAAGTCGCCAAGAAACACGACCTCAAGATCACCAGCGTCGAAAAACTCATCGCCTACCGGCTGGAGCGCGAGAAACTCATACGCAAAGAGCAGGAAGTCACACTCCCCACCCGCTGGGGCACATTCCAGCTCATCGCCTACACCCAGCTCAACAACGGGGCAACCCACCTGGCACTCAAAAAGGGCGACTGGAAGGAGGGCGAACCCATCCTTACCCGCGTGCATTCCTCTTGTGCCACGGGCGACATTTTCGGTTCCGAGAAATGCGACTGCGGCGAGCAGCTGCACCGCTCCATGCAGATGATTGAAGATGCCGGCAAAGGGCTGGTCCTCTATATGAGCCAAGAGGGACGAGGCATAGGACTGGTGAACAAACTACGCGCCTACCACCTTCAGGAACTGGGCCGCGACACCGTCGAGGCCAACCTCGAACTCGGATTCAAGGCTGACGAACGCGACTACGGCATCGGTGCACAAATCCTGCGCGACCTGAACGCCACCAACATACGCCTCATCACCAACAACCCTGCAAAAAGAGTAGGACTTTCAGCACACGGCATCCAAATTGAAGAAACCGTCCCCATCATCGTGCAGCCTAACGCCATCAACAAGCGTTATCTCAAAACCAAACAGGAAAAGATGGGACATAACCTTCATCTCGACTAAAACACATTCCAGTACCAAACACCAAAGAATGTGAAAGCGACCAGACTATCCCTTTGCCTCGCTGTTTTTTGCTTGCTCTCTTTCAGGACTGAGGCGCAGACGGACTCCGTTCCGCTGTTCAACACCTTGCGGCTCGAGATGCGGGCAGACGCCGATTTTGCGCATGATATACTTGTCAACAACGGCACCGTCATCTCCGAAAGGAACACTTACGGCTTCACGGGACGTTACTTCAACCTCCATTTGGGCGGAAACCTCAACCGGCAGATTTCTTACTACTTCCGGCAGCGCATCATCGCAAACGAGGGCAGCAGCAAATTCTTTGACAACACCGACTTCCTATACCTCAACTACCGGTTTCACCGCAACTGGAGCGTGCGTGCCGGGAAAGACGCCTTGGCAGTCGGCGGGTTCGAGTACGACGCACCGCCCATCGATGTTTTCCTCAACGCCTATTACTGGGACTATTTTTACTGCTTCCAGTTGGCGGCTTCGGTTTCCTACCACACCAGTGACGGGAGAAACACGATTATGGCACAAGTCGGCAACTCCCCGTATGTACATTACGGTTCAACATTCCAGAACTCCCTGTTAAGCTACAACCTCTTCTGGTCAGGGAGATTCGACCATTTCCAGACGCTATACTCCATCAACATGTTCCAGCGCGACCGTGAGGGGCACTTCATGAACTGCATTGCCCTCGGCAACAAAGTGACCTATCCGCGGTGGAGTCTTTATGTTGACTTGATACACCGTGCCAACAGCATGCAGCAGTTGCTGAAAAACTTCGGGGTGATTGCCCGGGCAGACGTGATGCTCGGCAAGGGTGTCAGCTTGTTTGTCAAGGGCGGCTACGAACAGAACAAAGACCTTGATGAATACGCCTCCTATCTGGAGACGAAGACCATGTGGGACTGTCTTTCCGTGCCGGGGCAGACCTACAGTTTCTGTGGTATCGGTTGCGAATACCGCCCGGAATCCTGCCCCGACCTGCGTCTGCACGCATACGTGGCTGACTTCTGCACCCGAAACGTGTTCGACGTAAGCATCCAAGACTTGGCGCCGGGAGACTGGCACTACAGGATAGCCGCCAGCCTCGGCATTTCTTGCAATTTCGATTTCCTCAAATACATAAACAAAAAGGTAAAATGAAAACAGACCGGCAAAAGACATTTTCCTACCACAAAACAGTAGAGAAACTATTCTTGAGAATAGAGAAGACAATAAAACGGCCTATCAAGTTCACCGGGAAGCGGACCATAGAAGCCCTCATATTCCTCATCCTCTTCATTGCCTTCTTCGCCGCCATTGCCCATGTGATGACACTGCCGAAGATGTTGAGCACCCTGATGCAGACGGCATATTCGCTGCTGATAGAGACCGTGTTCTACATCATGGCCATCTGTGTGCTCACCGGCGCCATCGGTAAGCTGCTGACGGAGTTCGGCGTAGTGCGCCTGATGGAAAACATCCTGCGTCCGTTGATGAAGCCGCTCTACAACCTTCCGGGCGTGTCGGCATTAGGGGCGGTCTTGACATTCCTGAGCGACAACCCGGCCATCATCACCCTGTCGAAAGACAAGAACTTCAGCCGTTACTTCAAGAAATACCAATTAGTGTCGCTCACCAACTTCGGCACCGCTTTCGGCATGGGGCTTATGGTGTTGGCATTCATGACCGGCATCGGGTACGGCAAAAGTGCGGTTCTCGGAATCGTGGGGGCGGTCATCGGCAGCATTGTCTCCACCCGTCTTATGCAGCGCTTGACGCTGAAAGCCTTTCCCGAACTGGACACACCCATAATAGACGAATCGGAAGACACCGCGGAGGCCTCCCGGAAACTGGAAGGCGACGAGCAGCAGATTACTTACAAGAGTGAGGGTTCTCCGTTCATGCGTTTCCTCAACGGCATCCTCGACGGCGGCAAAGAGGGCGTGAGCATCGGTCTGGCCATCATACCGGGCGTGCTGGTCATCTCCACACTCGTGATGATGATGACCTTCGGTCCCTCCGGCGAAAACGGCACATATTTAGGCGTAGCCTACGAAGGCGTCCCCATCATCACCAAACTTGCCGACAAGATCAACATTGTATTCTACTGGCTCTTCGGTTTCCAGTTCCCGCAACTCATATCATTTCCGATCACGGCTTTAGGGGCGGTGGGCGCCGCATTGGGACTGGTCCCGAAGTTCATCGCACAAGGCATCATCGACAGCAATGCCATTGCCGTATTCACCGCTATGGGCATGTGCTGGAGCGGATACCTCAGCACCCACACGGCCATGCTTGACTCGCTGGGTTACCGTAAACTCATCGGCAAAGCCATCGCCGCACACACCATCGGCGGACTTGTTGCCGGCATCGCCGCACACTGGATGCATGTACCGCTCGCACTGCTGGGCATCATGTAGCGCCTGAAGTTCTGACATGGTCTGACCAATGGCGTGCCGTCCCTCACAACAACCAACAGAGACTGACAACAATATGAATAGATTTCTTCTTTCCCTTTTGCTCATCTGCGCCGGGCTTGCCGGCACAGCACAGACGCAGCCCATGAAATTTATGGGGGTGAACCTCAACTGCACTATGACCACATTCATATCGAAGATGAAAGGGAAAGGCTTCACGCAAGACCCCAACAGCCATGACAACATCATCTACATGAAAGGCATGTTCGCCGGGGAACGGGTTCGCCTTGAGGTGCGCAATGCCCCAAAAACCAAACTCATCGCCAGCGTGTCGGTGCGCTTCAACCACAGTACGAGTTACTCGTACGACATCCTGCGGAAGAAACTGCAAGTCAAATACGGCAGCGACTTCACGGAGGTGAAAAACCTGAAAGAAGAGGAGATATTCGTAAACTACACGACCGACTATACCGTATGGAACGTCAACAAAGACACCCTCACCGGCAACTGTAACCAGATCGTGCTCTCCAAATGCAGTTACCGGTCCACCTCCCCGTTAGTCATCTCCTACATTGACTACCGGAACTCCAGGCAGGACAGAGAGGAGATAGACTCTGACTTCTGATCCGAAAGCACCGCATTCAAAGTTTTATGTTATTTTTGCACACTTATGAAAAACATCCGAAATTTCTGCATCATTGCCCATATAGACCATGGCAAAAGCACCTTGGCCGACCGTCTGCTGCAATACACCAAAACCGTCAACGAGCGTGAGTTCCAGAACCAGGTACTTGACGACATGGACCTCGAGCGCGAGCGCGGCATCACCATCAAGAGCCATGCCATTCAAATGGAATACCAATACAAAGGGCAGTCTTACATCCTCAACCTCATAGACACGCCGGGACATGTGGATTTCTCGTACGAGGTGTCGCGGTCCATTGCGGCTTGCGAGGGTGCGCTGCTGCTGGTGGATGCCACGCAAGGCGTTCAGGCACAGACCATCTCGAACCTCTATCAGGCCATCGACAGCAACTTGGAAATCATACCCGTGCTGAACAAGATGGACATGCCCGCTGCCATGCCCGCAGAGGTCAAGGACCAGATTGTTGACCTTCTCGGCTGCGACGAGTCCGACATCATCGAAGCCTCAGGCAAAACGGGGCAAGGCGTGGAGCAGATCCTAGAGGCCATCATCGAACGCATCCCCGCCCCTGAGGGTGACCCTGACGCTCCGCTGCAGGCACTCATCTTCGACTCCATTTTCAACTCCTTCAGAGGCATCATCGCCTATTTCCGCATCTTCAACGGAACCGTCAGGACGCACGACCTCGTGAAGTTCATATCCACAAAAAAAGAATACGACGCGGACGAAATCGGCATCCTGAAGATGGACCGCGTGCCCAAAGACACCTTGTCGGCGGGCGATGTCGGCTACCTTATCACGGGCATCAAAACCTCCACGGAGGTGAAAGTCGGCGATACCATCACCCATGTGGCGCGGCCTTGCTCCGAAGCCATCGAGGGATTCCAGGAGGTGAAGCCTATGCTGTTTGCCGGCATCTACCCTACCGAGGCCGACCAGTACGAAGAGTTGCGTTCCTCGCTTGAAAAGCTGCGCCTGAACGATGCTTCGCTCACCTTCGAGCCCGAATCGTCCGCCGCCCTCGGGTTCGGTTTCCGCTGCGGCTTTCTCGGACTTCTGCACATGGAAATCATTGAAGAGCGGCTCGACCGCGAGTTCGACCAGGACGTCATCGCCACCGTGCCCAACGTCTCGTACCGCGTGATGACCACAAAGAAACAGTGGCTGGAGGTATATAACCCCTCCGGAATGCCCGCCCCGACCGAAATCGACCATGTGGAAGAACCGTTCATCCGCGCCCAGATCATCACCAAGGACGACTATATCGGCCCCATCATGAAACTCTGCATCGACAAGCGCGGCTCGCTGGTCAACCAGATGTATGTGGCCGCCAACCGAATCGAACTGACCTTTGACATGCCGCTGGGCGAGATCGTCTTCGACTTCTATGACAAACTGAAAAGCATCTCCAAAGGATACGCCTCGTTCGACTACCACATCACCGACTTCAAGCCCGCCAATCTGGTAAAACTGGACATCTTGCTGAACGGCGACTCCGTGGACGCCCTCTCGGCGCTCATTCATGCCGACAACGCCTATGCGTTCGGCCGGCGCATCTGCGAAAAACTCAAAGAACTGATTCCGCGACAGCAGTTCGACATAGCCATACAGGCGGCCATCGGATCCAAAATCATCGCACGTGAGACCGTCAAGGCCGTGCGCAAAGACGTAACCGCAAAGTGCTATGGCGGCGACATCACCCGGAAACGAAAACTACTTGAAAAACAGAAGAAAGGCAAAAAAAGAATGCGCCAGATCGGAAACGTAGAAGTGCCGCAGTCTGCTTTCCTTGCCGTACTCAAACTTGATTGACATCCAAGATTACAACAACATAACCATGACGACTACATTCTTGGCAGAACTGTCTGCCGCCATCAAAAAATCCGGCATCGCACTGGAAGAAACGTTCATCATATTGCCCAACAAGCGTGCGGGCAGAATCTTGTTTCAGCACCTGGCGTGCAGCGACAAGCCTGTTTTCGCGCCTGAGATCCTCACCATTGACGAGTTCATCAGCCACCTTTCGCCGCTCAAAGACATGGAGCAGACCGAGACGCTGGCACTCCTGTTTGAAGCCCAACAAACACTTTCGCCCGCCATTGCAGACGACTTCAACGAAATGCTTTCCTGGGCTCCGGCGTTTCTGTCTGACATCGAGGAAATAGACATGCAGCTACAGGACGGCGAATATGTGTTCCGGACGCTGGCCTTTGACAAAGAATTCTCCCTTGCCATGTCCGGACATTCAAAAGACAGCAAAGCCATGCAGGGAAAAATGGAACGTTATTCCCTTTTCGGCACGCTCTACACCACCTTCCACAATAAGATGCGAGAGGCGGGGAAATCATACCCCGGCTTCCGTTACCGCGACTGCGCCGAGAACATCGAAGCATACGCCAGTCATCCTGAATGGTCATCCAAGCATTTCATCTTTGCCGGATTTCATGTATTCTCACCCGCCGAGATTGCCGTGGTCAAACACATAAAGGACCATTACGACACCGTATTCTACTTTGACATCGACCCGTTTTACTGCGACTTCAGTCAGGACGACCGGTTCACCACCGCATTCTTTCTCCGCAAAATCTGTCGGGAACTGGAACTTGCACCCGAGCGTCTTCAATTCTGCGAACGACACTTCGAATCGACAGACAAGCACATACAAGTTGTAGGCACTTCACAGAACGTCAACCAGATATACTTCGCCATAGAAAAAATAGAAGAGATTCGGAAGCGGCAGGGCAACTTGGACAGCACGGCGGTGGTGTTGGCTGACGAATCGTTGCTGGTGCCGTTCCTGTCAGCTTACGCCCATGAAGATGCGAATGTCACCATGGGCTATCCCTTTTCGTCCACCCCTGCCTACACGATGCTCAACACCCTGTTGGAACTTTACGGCGCCGCCACTGCCCTCCGCCTCCACAGCAGCGAAAAACTCCGCTACCATCGGCGCGACCTTTCCACTTTGTTGCACAACCCATTGGTGAAACGATATGCCTTTAACGACCTTAATACAGTCAGGAACACCGTCAACGACATTGCCCGGGGGTTCAAAGTGCTCTATACCCAAAGCGAACTGCCGGAAGGAACCTTACCTGCATTCACCACCGCCCCAAGCCATTGCCTCCCGGCACTCGTCAACTATACGGAACACCTTCTGCAACAAGCCGTTGAAAGGGAATCTCAACGAAATGCCGCCATGCTTTCCCTTTTGGCTGACGCACTGAGGAAAACGCAAGACACCCTACAGCAACTGAACGTACAGGACATCGATTTCGCATCGCTGAAATACCTCATCGGACTTCAGGCTGGCAGCATCTCCTTGCCCGTTACCGGCGGTTCACTGCAAGGATTGCAGATTATGGGACTGCTGGAAACGAGAACGCTCGACTTCGATAACGTCATCCTGCTGTCTGTCAACGAGGGAATACTGCCCAAAGGCATCAGCCAGAACACACTGCTGCCGTTCGAGTTAAAATACGATGCCCAATCGCTCCCCGGCTATCTGTACAAAGACCAGGTATATGCCTACCATTTCTTTCGGTTGCTGCAGCGTGCCAAAGACATCACGCTGCTCTACAACAGCAGTGTCAGCGACGGAACCTTGAACGAGAAAAGCCGCCTTATCGCCCAATTGGAGTTTATGGTTACAGAAAAAAGACTTGAGAACATCGAAATAAAGTATGTGGATACCGGACTTCCTTACCAGCCGGAAAAGCGGCACGCAATAACCGTCGAAAAAAACGACGAAATCATAGGACAGATCCGCAATTTCAAATTCTCGCCCACCTCATTCAACAAATACCTCAATTGTCCCTTGCAGTTTTATTTCAGCTGCATCAGAAAAATTAACGCCCCTGACACATTCTGCGACATCACAGACAGCAACATCATCGGGGATGCCGTACACAACTGCTACTGCGACGTTTTCAACAAAATAAAGCAATCACCGGCAGATTATGCCAACATCATTGACGACTTTATCCGGGAGGACAACCTTTACGGAAACATCCGTAAAAAATTGTTGGATAACAAAAACCTGAAACTCAACGAAAGCGATCTTGCGTCCGGGAGACCCTATTTGGCCATACGCATCATCTCCAACGACGTACGCTCCTACCTTACCGCAGCAAAAAAAGAACTGGAGGCCGGCGGCATTACCATACTCGGCAATGAGCAAGCGTTGGGAACAAGTAGGAAGATTGATGGTTTTGACATCCGGCTGGAAGGGGAAATAGACCGGATACAAGACGAAAACGGCATCCTGACCGTACTCGACTACAAGACAGGAAGCGTCCAAGCCAAATTAAAAGCCTATCTGAACGAGCCGGAATCGGTTTTCGACGGCAAAGACCACGACCAATTCGTGCAACTCTTATTCTATATGATTCTGTGCCGTCATTCCGACAATGAAATCTTCAAAGACATCGACCGACAGAACTGCCGGTACAAGAGCGGCATCATCAGCATCAAAGAAGCGAACAAACAGAACAGTGAATACCTGCACTATGCCGTCATTTCTTCAAGAAAGAGAGAGAAGAAAGACATACACCAGACTTTCGACAACAAAACCTTGGATGTTTTTGAAAATGAGATGGACAACATTCTGAAAAAATTATTGGACAAGGAGAATCCTTTTTTCCAGACCACAGAGGAAAAACATTGCAAATACTGCGACTTCAAAGTCATCTGCAACCGGCAGTGATGCAATCATCGACATAAAAAACAATCGCCCGTGCAAACCTTTCATAATAGCGAGAGCATTCTTCACAGGCCCTTGTATCCATCAACAAAATACAATTCAGGCTGCAACAATAAATACTAAAGGGGCGGGGTTGTCGTTATGTGAAACGTATTATTGGTATTTGGAAGATGAAACACTACTACTTGCTTGCGCTGATTTCAATATGCCTGCTCACTGCAGGATGCAACAGCCGTACAAAAGACAACCGTACCGAACCCGAGAAACCCGCCGTTGCAATACCGGCCTTTGACTGCGATTCCGCATACAGTTTCGTAGCGGCGCAAACCGCGTTCGGCCCGCGCGTTCCCGGCAGCGACGGCCACGCCCAATGCGCCCTTTTTCTGCTGCATAAACTCTCGCAGTATTGCGACACGGCACATATCCAGACTTTTCCGGCCGTCACATACGACGGCAAACATCATACCGGAAAGAACATCATAGGCTCGTTCTCGCCCGAAAAGAGCGAGCGCGTAGTGCTCGCCTCACATTGGGACTCCCGCCCCTTTGCCGACCATGATGCCTCTCCGTCCAACCTCAACAAGCCTATAGACGGCGCCAACGACGGCGCCTCCGGCGTAGGAGTTCTGCTCGAAGCGGCGCGCCAACTCCAGATGCAACGCCCCAAAATAGGCATCGACATCGTATTCTTCGACTTAGAAGACTACGGGCCCAAAGAAGGCGAGACAGCCCCGGACGGCGACTGGTGGGGTTTAGGTTCTCAATATTGGGCACAGCATCTGCACCGCCCCGGCTATATGGCACGGTACGGCATACTCCTGGACATGGTAGGAGCAGCCGGCGCACGCTTCTATCAGGAGAGTTTCTCCGTTCGCGATGCCCAGCCCGTCGTGGCCAAGGTATGGTCTGCCGCCTACGAACTCGGACACGGCGAATATTTCATCAACCAGCCCGGCGGCATCATCACCGACGACCATTACTATGTCAACAAATACGCACCGTTCAAAATGATAGACATCATCCATTATGACCGTCATTCAGGAACGGGATTCCCCTCAACATGGCATACCCTCAACGACAACGTCCAAAACATTGACAAGACGACATTGGGCGTAGTGGGGACCACGGTGCTTCACGTCATCAGAAACGAAAAATGAAACAATACAAAGTCTTCAAGTTCGGTGGAGCTTCGGTGAGAGACGCTGCCGCCATCGAAAATCTCCGGAACATCCTTCAACGATATCCCGAGGATCCTCTTGCCGTCGTCATATCGGCCATCGGCAAGACCACAAACTTTCTTGAAAAGACCTTAGACGCATATTACCATCGTCCTCAAGAGGCACTCCGGATGGCAGACGAACTGCAACAGCACCATGAACGGATCGCCCAAGGACTGCTTGCTGAACCGGAGGCGCTGAACGCGACCATACGCCCTCTGTTCGACAAACTTCGCACACGGCTCAAGACCCAACACTCCAACAACTACGACTTCGACTACGACCAGATTGTCAGTTACGGGGAACTTCTTTCCACCACACTCATATCGGAATACCTCAACCAATCGGGAGTCTCCAACACCTGGCTGGACGCACGCCGCCTGATGCGCACCGACAGCACCTACCGCGAAGGGCATATCCTATGGGATGCGACTACAGCACAAATAAGGGATGCCGTGTCAGGACAAGAAAACAGGATTGTCATCACACAAGGCTTCATCGGCGGAACGGCAGAATGTCTGACGACCACATTAGGCCGGGAAGGGTCAGACTTCTCGGCCGCCGTTATGGCTTACGCCCTTGATGCCGAAAGCTTAACAATATGGAAAGACGTGCCCGGCTTACTCAATGCCGACCCGAAACGTTTCCCCGATGCCGTAAGGCTGCCCCGTATCCCCTACGAAGAGGCCGTCGAACTCTCATTCTACGGGGCCTCCGTCATACACCCCAAGACCTTAAAGCCGCTACAAAACAAGGGCATTCCGCTGTATGTCAAGTCCTTTTTCCGTCCAGACGATGAAGGGAGCGTCATCACGGCATGCACCGTTTTTTCAGAAACGCCCTCATTCATCGTCAAAGACCGGCAGACCCTGATCACCATCTCGCCACGCGACTTCTCCTTTATGGATGTCGACAACCTGTCAGAAATCTTCTCACAATTCTCGACATTCAGAATCCGCATCAATATGATGCAGAACTCGGCACTCAGCCTCTCCGTCTGCACCGAATCCGACAAAAACCGTGTCCGCCGGTGTATGGATGCCTTGAAAGAACGCTATAAAGTCAAATACAACGAAGACGTTGACCTGGTCACCATACGGCACTACAACCAAGAGGCCATAGACCGGGTGTTGGCAGGGCGAGAGGTGCTGTTGGAGCAGACCAGCCGCAGCACCACGCAGTTCGTGACGAAAGGTTTTTCCGCCGGAGCAGACATCAACAGTTAACAACCACAAAAGAACCAATACATATTTCACACGTAACAATATGAAAAACAGATTCCTTATCAGCGGCGGCGGCACAGGAGGACACATCTTCCCGGCACTGGCTATCGCCAACAAAATAAAGAAAGAGAATCCGGAAGCTCAAATCCTGTTTATCGGGGCACGTGACAAGATGGAAATGAAGCGTATGCCCGAAGCGGGATATCCCATTGAGGGCCTCGAGATTTACGGCATCAGCCGGGACTTTTCCTTGAAAGGGCTCGGCAAAAACATCAAACTGCCGTTTGTTCTTATGTCTGCTATGAGGAAAGCACGGATGATAATCAAAGAGTTCAAACCCGACGTTGCCATAGGTGTAGGCGGATTCGCATCAGGGCCGGCACTGAAAGCAGCCGACCAAATGGGCATTCCCACCCTGTTGCAAGAGCAGAACTCCTACCCCGGCATCACCAACAAAATGCTGGCGGCAAAAGCAAAGCGGATCTGTGTGGCATACGACGGTCTGGAAAAGTATTTCCCGGCAGAGAAAATCATACGTACCGGCAACCCCGTAAGGGCTGAAATCCTCAATCTGAAACGCAAAGACCCCAATGCCTACAAAATCTTTGATTTCTCGCCCGAAAAGAAAACGGTGCTTGTCGTTGGCGGCAGTCTTGGCGCACGCACCCTCAACGAGACGATGGCTGCGCACCTTGACGATTTCCGGGAAGCCGACCTCCAACTGTTATGGCAGACCGGCGAGCAATTCTACCTCAACATGGACTCCTCGCTGCTGGCTCAACAAGACGACCATGTACGCATCCTCCCGTTCATCCGCAACATGAACGACGCATACAGTATGGCCGACATCATCATCTCCCGCGCCGGAGCCCTGGCCATCTCTGAACTCGCCATCGTCGGCGTGCCCTCCATTTTAGTGCCGTTCCCGTTTGCGGCCGAAGACCATCAGACCTACAACGCAAAAGCGCTCTCGTCGCAAGATGCCGCCGTATTAGTGCCCGACTCGCAAGCCCGGGCGGAATTGATCCCTACCCTTATGGAATTGGCAAACAATCCTCAACGATGCGAAAAGATGGGACACAACCTGCGCAAGTTCGCCCAACCGGATGCCATAAACCTGATTTACAAGGAAATAGAAAAACTGTAACCAACGCTCAAGTCTCAATTATGCCGTACGACATTGACTTGCTGAAATTTAAACAGACAGAATTTGAGCCTACCGCCGGCAGGATACTGATTTCTGTCCCATACAGCAACGATGCTTTCTTCAACCGCACAGTGGTACTCCTGACAGATTATGGTCCGGAAGTCACCGCCGGACTTATTCTCAACCGTAAATTGCGCTGCCGCGTCAACCAACTGGCGGACGGAATCAGGTCTGACGCTCCGTTGTACGTCGGCGGTCCCGTCAGGCCGCAGCATCTCTTTCTGCTGCACAACTTTGAAAGTTGCAGTTCAGCTTTTAAAGTCGCGCCCGGTCTTTTCGTCGGTTACGACAACACCATGCTGGCTCTTATCGAACACAACGCCATTCCCACTATGCAATACCGTTTCCTGTTAGGATATGCCGGATGGAGTCCGGGGCAGTTGGAGGAAGAACTGTGCGACAACCGCTGGGTTGTCGGGAATCCTACACCGGAACTTGTTTTCAAGACCGAACCCGAAAAAATCTGGTCAAAAGCCGTGACCATATTGGGAGATGACTATTGGCATTGGCTTAAAATTCCTAAAGATATCCACGCTAATTGAGGAAAGGCATGAAAAACACCCTCGCAATCATTTTCCTGCTCTCTGTGACCGCTTCGCTTTACGGGCAGCGTTCCACCACCTCCAGCAACTTCCGGGGCGGAGTTCGTGCAGGTATGACCGCCACACAGATCTCAGGCGACGACCTTATGGGATTTCATCAGGTCGGTGCCACAGCAGGAGTCTTTGCCGCATATCCCCTCACCGACCGCGACAACCTGAAACTGCAGGCGGAGATTGACTTCACTATGAAAGGCAGCCGCAACTACACACCGCCCAGACAAGCGGCAGACCCCGGCGCAAAATATGTACTCACGCTCGGATACCTTGAACTGCCCATACTGCTGAAATGGAAATTCGCCCGGATTACCATTATGGGGAACAGTGACTTCGAATTTGAAGCAGGTCCCTTGTTCGGCATCAACATCTTCAAGAAAGAGCGTGACGTTTACGGCATCATCAACGGCAGGCCCGACTTCCGCACCTTTGAGTTTTCCGCCGTGGCCGGGCTGTCTTGGATGTTCAACGAACATCATGGGCTGAGTTTCCGCTATGCCAACTCCATCATCCCGGTCAGGATTCCTAACTGGGTCATCAACAGGAGAATAAAGAAACAATACAATTCCGTATTACTGTTCAGTTATTTCTACCAGTTCTGACCATGACCGCACGCAAACCTTTTGACATCCGGCAAAGCCATCCCTCACCAAGGAGCGGACCGGCTTACGTACTGCCGGCAGAAGCATGTTTGCGCAATCATTTCCAAAACCATTTTGCGGAAAAGAAAAAAAACGACCAGCAACCCAAGGTTCTTTCCTTGAAATCCGTTTATAAAGATGAGAACGTTTGAAAATGCGGAAATTCTCCGTTGGATTGAAGGATGCCGTGAGGGCAACCGGTGGGCGCAATATCAGTTGTTCATGCATTTTTACAGTAAAATGTTTGGCATCTGCATGCGGTATGCCGGCAGCAGGGAGGAAGCGGAGGACATGCTGAACGAAGGTTTCATGAAAGTGTTCTCCAACCTCGGAAAATACGAGAACACCGGCTCTTTCGAATCGTGGATGGCACGGGTCATGGTGAATGCTGCACTCGACTACCGCAGGAAGTACATTCCCAAAGTCACGATGTCCGAATTGACGGAAATCGAAGAGAGTTCAGAAATCGGAGCAGATGTCAACGCGGCAATCGACCGGCTGTCAGCCGAAGCGGTGACCATGCTGATACAGCAGCTGCCGCCCGCCACGAGGACAGTCTTCAACCTCTTTGCGTTTGAAGGCTATTCGCATGCCGAAATCGCGGCACGGCTGGGAATGAGCGAGGGGACCTCCGCATGGCACGTAAACGCCGCACGCACACGTCTCAAAAAAGAGATACTGAAAATGAACAACCTATAGCGTTATGACAGGAAAAGAATTTGACCAGGCCATCAAAGACAAGACGGAACAGGCTCTATACCCCTTCAAGGAGGCTGCCTGGGAACGTTTTTCCCGGAAGTCCGGGCTTGCTTCCGGCTCTCGCTTCACGAGGCTGCACAAGACTTTGGCCGTGGCTGCCGCTACCGTCATAACCGCCAGTGTTGTTTCCGGGATTCTCATCCATACTAACAAAACACGAACGCAGCCGCAGACTCCTCAAGAGACAGCAGCCGCAGACTCCTCTATCGTAAACACGGACACCTTGGTTCTGCAAATGCCTCTGCAAGAAGAGTCTGTCCCATCCGAAGACAAAAATCCGGCTGTTTCCAATACTGTCCATAAAGAAACAGAAGCGGAAAAAAACAATGTCGTTGCAGAACCCATCTCAGGCAACATCCTGTCGAAAGGGCGAACAGAAAAAGCCGAAACCAAACCTGTCCCCAGAAGAGCCCGGACAACATACGGGCTGCCGCTCGAAATAAATGTTGACACCATATCCGACATGGAGCCTACCGACGAACAACTGCGGAGGGGGAACAGCCGTCTGTTCTAAAATCCACCCACCATCTCAAAGACTTAAGGCAATCTCTAATTGTTTATAATTGACAATCAACCTTTTACGAGTAAAAAACGCCTTGAAACCACACTTATAAATCTCATTTGAAGCACAAGCCGG